>JAWWAY010000004.1:0-240546 GCA_033721235.1 Pseudohongiellaceae bacterium
CCAGAAGTTGAAGAGGTCGTAGTAACCGGCTCCTTCATCCGTCGCACAGAAGGCTTCCGTGCGGCTTCACCAGTCACTCAACTTTCAGCTGAAGATCTAGCAACTGAAGGTACTCCAAACATGGGTGACGTGATTAACAACCTGAGCTTCAACAACGGCTCCACGGTTACACAGAACTCTTTTACAGGTGCTTCTAGTGGTTCCACGTCTATCAACCTTCGTGGTCTGGGATCAGGCGCTACATTGAACTTGGTTGACGGTATTCGTGTTATCGGCACTAACGTTAACCGTTTCCTTCCACAAATCGCTATCCAACGTCTTGATATCGTAACAGATGGTGCTGCGGCACTATACGGTAACCAAGCGGTTGCGGGTGTTGTAAACTTTGTACCACGTACTTCTTACGATGGCGTTAAAGTTGAGCTATACCGTCAAGGCGATTCTCGTGGTGACTACCGCGATACAACAATCAGCTTCTTGGCTGGTACAGAGTGGAACGGCGTAAGCGTCGTTGCAGCTGCCGATTGGCGTACTAACAACAACTTGAAGATGATCGATCGTCCAGACCAAATGAATGCTGGTCTGACTTCTTCTTCTACTCCTAACCCAGGCCGTTACGCAGTACCTACTCGTGACGCCAATGGTGTTCTAACTGGTTCAACAGCCACTCGCTCTGACCCTAACTGTGGCGGTACTCGTCAAGATCCAACGCAACCACGTAACAACGTTACTGGTTTCACGTTCGGTGGACAGTGCTGGTTTGATTTCGGTGAGTTCTGGGACTACCGTGCCGCACAAGACCAAGGCACAGCTTTCCTAAGCTTGTCTTATGACGTTAGCTCTGACATCACTATCTCTGCACAGACTAACTACTTCTCGACTCGTAACTACAACCGTGGATCACCTTCTAACCCAGGTGGTCGTACTGGTGAGCTACCAGTAATTCGTGGTGAGCTACCAGGCAACCCATTCCGCGCTGTAGACGCAAACGGCAATGAGCTGTTCGCACAAGACGCTAACAACGATGGCATTCCAGATCGCGATGGTAACAACGTTGTTATCCTTGATCCAAACGGTATCGCCTTCAACGAAGACGTAGAGTTTAGTTCATGGCGCCCATGGGGTAAGCACGGCGTATTGCCAGAGCAATTGAATGGTGATGGCTCTACTGCTGCGGACTCTTACTTCCGCGGTGTTCGTCAAACCTTCAAGGCTTCTTTCCCAGTGCCTTTCCTAGAAGATTGGCAAGGTAACGCGGCTTATGCGTTCTCTGTATTGCAGAACAACAGCCGTGCTAACAACTTCAGCCTAGGTGCTTTTACAGATGGCCTAAACTGTGATGTTGTGAATGCGCCAGAAACATGTTTCAACCCATTCGTTTCAACTAGCCCTGATACTTTGAACGATCAAGACTTGGTTAACTCTACTTACACACAACACCGTGTAAATAACGAAGACCGTCTACAAACTCTTGATATCGTTCTTAACGGTGAAATCCTACCTGACTCAATTGAGCTTCCAGGTGGTACAATTGGTGCTGCTGTTGGTTACCAATACCGTGAAGACCGTGTTAACGAAACTCCTGCTTACGACCGCTTGACTGGTGATACGTTCATCGGTAACCAATTGCGTCCATTCAGCGCAGCGGTTGATGTTGATGCATGGTTTGCTGAGTTATCACTACCTGTGCACGACACTCTAGAGCTTCAACTAGCTGTTCGTAACGAGAAGTACTCTACTGGTTACGACTCTACTGATCCTAAGTATGGTCTAGTTTGGACTCCACTCGACTTCTTGACTCTACGTGCCAGCATGGGTAGCTCGTTCATCGCGCCTACTCTTGAGCAACGTTTCGGTCAGCAAGAATGTGGTCTGTCAAACATCTCTGACCCATTCACACCGTTTGCTGCATTTACAGCGAGCTGTTTGGAAGGTAATGCTGCTTTGACTCCAGAAACTGCTGATACTAAGAGCTTCGGTTTCGAGCTTGATCTAATTGAAGGTATGACTCTTTCTCTAGATTACAGCGAGACTGACTTCGAAGACCGTATCATCACTTATGCTACAAATGACGTGTTGGGACGTGACTTCGCTGCGTTCCAGGCTGCTACTGGCTTCACTGGTCCAGGCGAGCCAACAACAGCTCAGGTTGAAGCATGGGTTGCTGATCCACGTTCTGACAAGAACATTCAGCGTGATCCAAACAACGTGAACCAAATCGACCGTATTATCCGTACGACTGCTAACGCAACTGGTATGCTTGTACAAGCATACGATATGAAGTTCCGTTACTTCATTCCTACGGATAGCCTAGGTATGTTCAACGTTGCGTTGGATGCTTCTTACTTGAAGACCTATGAGTATCAACTAGATGCCTCATCTCCAGTAGTTGAAGGTGCTGGCTTCCAGAACGGTATTACTGGTGCTGTACCTCCACTACCTGAGTACAAAGCTAACTTGTCTCTAGGTTGGTCTATGGATCAGCACAGTGCTAACGTAACAGTTCGTTATATCGACGATATCGTATACAACGATCCTGCTGCGACTAGATTCGCGTTCCAGCGTTTCTTGCCATTCAGCAACTACCGCACTGTAACTGAGTTGCGCGCTTCAACAATCGTTGATGCTGCTTACAACTACAGCCAGTACGAAGCGCTAGGTGGCGAGTTCACATTCACAGTAGGTGCACGTAACCTATTTGATCGTGAAGCGCAGAAAGTACCTCAGTTAGGTGGTGTAGAGTCATTCCTACAAGACCCAACTGGTCGTATGGTATACGCACGTATCACCTACGAAATGTAAGACCTACGATTCTCTTGTTAACGTAAGTTAACGGTTAATCTTAAAAGGGCGGTCACCGAAAGGGGCCGCCTTTTTTTATGTCTGGTGCAAACATATGTCGCAAAGAAGCTCAGAAGTAGCTGATAATTAAGTAAAATATTTGTGAATTGTTTCGCTTTTTGTAGAATCAATGTTCCTAATCTCGGCATAATTAGGCACTATAGCGCTAGTAGAAATTCTTAGGTTGGCAATATGAACACAGAGAGAAGAGCTCGAGTACGCTATACGGTCAATTTTTCCGCTAATATGCGCGTACCCAGCAACGCCGGGGTGGAAACGTTTCCCGTCAGCGCCATCAATATGTCTGCTACTTCGCTGGAAGTAAGCTGCGATGCAGCCGTGTTTGATTGCCTGCAGACACAGGAAAGCTTTCCCTATGAGTGTGAGCTGGAGTTCTCTCTGCCGGAGGAAGGTGACGCTTGTATGATGCCTTGCCAGGTACTGCGTTATCGTCGGCTCTCCCAGCGCCACTATCAGATCGTGCTAGATTTTCTACAAGAGCTTCCTATAGCGCCTGCTGCCCTTGCCGTGTAGTAATGGAGCGACGCAATAGGATATAGGCAAAGGCTCCCGATAGTAGCGAGCCTATAATAATGCCAAGCCTTTCATCGAAAACCCGATTCACGCCACTTTCTTCGAAAGCAAGCGAGCCTATGAACAAACTCATGGTGAACCCTACACCGCATAGCGCACCAGTTGCATATAAGGAACTCCAGTTCATTCCTTTCGGAATGTCGGTGAGTTTTAGCTTTATCGCGACATAGCAGAAACTAAAAACACCCATTTGTTTGCCCAAAAACAAGCCCAAGGCAATGCCTAGAGGCACGCCATGGCCAAGCTGCTCCAGGCCGATTCCGCGTAGATCAATACCAGCATTAGCGAATGCGAAAACCGGGAGTATGAAAAAAGCGACTAGAACGTGTAAGTCCTCCTCCCAGTCCTTGAGTGGGGATACACTTGGTTCGTTTTTAGCTCGTAGGGGAATAAACAATGCCAGAATCACACCCGTTAGAGTGGCATGCACGCCTGACTTGAGCATCGACACCCACATAATAATGCCTATAAGCCGGTAAACGCTGCGCGCCGTCACCTCTTTTCGGTTGAGTATATACAGAATGGGAATACATAGGCCCGCCACAAGTAAAGAACCTAGCGAAATGGTAGACGTGTAAAAGATGGCGATGATAACGATGGCGCCAATATCGTCAAAAATGGCTAAAGACGTTAAGAAGATTTTAAGCGTTGTAGGCACGCGAGAGCCTAACAAGGAAAGTATGCCAAGGGCGAAAGCGATATCAGTCGCAGCGGGTATTGCCCAGCCCGACGTGGCGTCTGAGTCACCTCGATTGATCAGTAGATAGACCGCCGCGGGAACTAACATACCGCCTAAGGCTCCTGCACCGGGCAGTATGATGTTGCGCCGCTCTCTAAGTTCACCCTCTATTAGTTCGCGCTTTAGCTCTAGGCCCACTAGGAAAAAGAATAAAGCCATGAGCCCGTCGTTAATCCACAATAGGAGTGGTTTGCTAACGTTTAGCGCGCCTAGCTGTACGGCAACAGGCGTTGTGAGCAGGAGGTTGTAAAGGCTGTCCAGTGGAGAGTTAGCTATGATGAGCGCTAATCCTGCGGCTGCCATCAAGATAATGCCGCTGGCGGATTCGGAATGCAGAAACTTCTCTAAAGCGTTATCGTCCCTTAGCATTATTATGCGTCCCTTGGTGGTGATAATTTCTGCTTATCATACGCCAGAATTACCGAAAGAGATGTGTTATTTCAGCCATGAGGCTGCGCAATGCTTATCCGCTATGTGTCTATGTCTGGCCTATGTAGCGAAAGGCACGATAATCGTAATACTGTTCTCATTATTTTCTGTTCTAAGGCCGTTTGCATCCACTGGTTTATCTAGGGCGATACTACGGCTAAATTGGCTAAAGCTGGTCGAATTGGAGCGAAAGTTTCCAGCGCTATTGGCCAACTCTGTGCGCACAGTAGCCGAGATGGACAAGACATTGGCTTCAAGATTGGTACTGAGTTCTAGCTCTGAGTTGGGCCCATACTCTACTATGACTTCGTAGGCATCTGTTGTCTCCTGCACTTGAATCTCTGGCATATTGTTCTGAGCGGGAAAAGAAAGCCCCATAGCATTGGAGTTAAAGAAACCGTTGCTCGATTGAAATAGGCTTTGCATCTGCTGTTGCATGTTTCGCATCTGGGCGAATGGGTCGCCCGCGAAGCTCGGCCAAGGGTTCATGAGAGAGCTATCGCTTTGAGCCTGTTCTTGTTGCGCAAGCTCTTCAAGCTCCTCTATGAGGGAGCTGCTATTGTTCTGCTCAGTTTGTAAGGAATTTAGGTCTTGAGATAGGCTCCAAGTCTTGTAGCCTAGAGCGCCTATAATGACCAGCGCGGCCCCGGCCGCAATAAAAATTGGCGTGTATTTGGGATCTTCGCTCACTGTATGCCCTCCAAACGTGACAGTGGATAGAAAGAGTCGCTTCTTAAATAGCCTAAATAGGGACGGTCACTGGAAAGTTCAAGCCTAGCGTTCGACAGTATAGTTGATGTCCACACTCTGCGAGTTGCCGGAGGTAGCCTCGATCTTGACGCGCTCGGAGACGCTGTACTCTAGCGAGACGGTAGACTCCGTATCGAATAAGCCCAAGCCATAGCGCACAAATAAATCTGGCGTTAGATATTTGCCCAGCGTCAGGCTGGAGTTATTGCTAGCCCCTCCGGTGCTAAGGGCTAGAGTGTCTAAACCTAGCTGTTCGCGAATATCCGTAGTGAGAGACTGACTTTGCCTAATGCCGAGATTGGCGACTGCGCCAAGTAGGGCGTTGCTGTCTTGTTGGCCGATTTCGGAGAATGGGCGGTCGGTAAGCATGATAGCGATTATGTCGCTATCGGGGAGGCTAGGAGTTGAGAACAGTTGGCTACGAATATTACGCAGGGTACCGTTCATTTGTACGCCGACTTTTGTGCTGTTGGAGCTTCTAGTGGCGCGAATATCTAATGCTGGGTTATTCAGACTACCGAAGAACAATAGTTTACCGTGTTCAATCTCCAGCGTTTTGCCATAGGTGCGATAGTATCCTTGTGCCACTCTTAACTCGCCGTAGCTTAAGAGAGAGCCATTAGTATTGCGAGACATGTCCAGAGCGCCCTCAAGCTCAGTAGTTAGGCCGAAACCACTAAAGTGCGCACTATCACCCAGCTCTACTCGTAGTTCGCTAGTAATATTTAACTCTTGCAGTATATTAAATTCGCTAGTTGCCGCATTGCGTACTTGTTGCTGAGGTTGCGAAACAATAACGGCGTCAGGTGACACAGTAACAGTGGACTCTGGCAAAGCATCTAGTCGTAGGTCTACATGGGGGATTTGAATTAAACCCCTAATGTCCAGCGTGTTATCCACGAATTGTGCGGATACATCGGGTGATAAGCTAAGGGTCAGATCCTCTACATTGATTAGTTCAAAATTGTCGCCCGTGATAGATGCGTGAATGTTTCTTTCGGAACTAAAAGGCGTATTAATATTGCTGCTAAACTGAAGCGACCCACTACCAGATTTAGCCTCTCCAGTGAGCGAAAAATTACCACTATCAGTACCGTTTAGAGACGCATTAATATCGAAGAGCCGAATGCCTAGGGTTGGAATCTCAAAACCCACTTCATGCGCAGTAATAGTGCCGCTAGCCGCGGGTGCTTGTACGCTGCCATTAATGTCTAGCTCTGAGGTCAGTCTACCTTGAACCTGCTGGACATCACTATTAAATGCTTGTAGCCAAGAAAGATCTTCAAGGGTGGTATAGAGTTGACCATCAAGCTGTCGGTCTGCATCGATTGTGAGCTGTCCGTTTACTTGCCCTTGCATGGAAAGGCCGGTGTCCGCCAAATCTTCTTGCGTGATTGATACTGATGTTTTTAATAGCCATTGCGCCTGATCGAGCGAGGCGGTAAGTGTCGCGTCTTGCCATTGCATCGTGCTGGTGCTGTCTTGCTCGTCTTCGCTAGCGCTGGGGCGCGTCAATATTAGTCTCCCGGAGCCAGCATCTATTTTCGCATCTAAACTAAGTTGATCTAATGCCAGATTAGCGGGTGCACTGACAGAAACAGTGGCCGAAAGCGAACCGGCAATAGAGGCGTTGTCGCTAAAGTGGGGCAGTGCTAAGGGGAGCTCGCTGCCGCCGGCTGAAAGGGCATTGAACTGTGCGAGATCGAACCCCTCCATGTTTAGCTGAGCGTCTATGTCATCGTCATTTTGCCAATTGCCTTCTACGCAAATAGATAGCGTGTCGCGGCTCATACATAAGCGCTCAAGGCTTGCGCGAGTAAGGCTTGCAGTTAGTGCGGGGGCTTGGTTTAGCTCCCAATTACCGTAGTAGGATTGCATCGCTGCGGCAGAGATATTGCCTTCCCACTGCCAAGTTTCGTTCTGTTCGTATGCTCCGCCTGTAAGTGTAAGCGTCAATTGCTCGGTATCGTGGGTAGCACTAAGAGTTGCCTCATGTGAACCTACTAGCCCGTTGAGGTCCATAGTCGCTTCATCAAGCAGCAGTTGCCCTAACTGCGCATCTATCAGGCTGAGGGCGATAGTGTTCTGCGCGTCTTGATATGAGCCCGATAGTGAAAGTGCCTCAATTTTGTAATCGCCAAAGGCTAAGTTCTTTCCCTGTGCAGTTGCATTAATTCTAGGCGCAGCGAGGCTGCCCGTAACCGTGCCAGTGCTGGATACGGCTCCAGACAATGCGGAGTTCAAGTCTGTTAATGAATTGCTTTGCAGGTGCCAGTTCAGCTCTATGGTGTCTGACCACGCTCCCGAGAGCTCTAATTTTTGCTTGGCGCTATCAATCTCTAAACTGTCGACAATTACGCCCTCAGGGGACAGTCGCGCGCTAGCGCGTGCAGAGACGGGATAGTCGCTTAATATCGCGGAGAACGCGTCTAATGTAATAGAGGAGCGCCACCCATCGTCCCCTAGGTTTGCTGTGATTTGGCCGGCGCTTGATATCTGTCTTAGATCAATAGTACTACCCAGTAATTGCTCGTAGTTTGCCAGGCTGTTTTCTCGCACCGTAAAACCTAGTTGCGTCTGGAGCTGATTTTGCCAGTTAATCTCGCCAGTAGCGCTAATGGCACCGGTCGAGGAGCTAAGGTCAATTTCATTCAGAGCTATAGAATCTTGCCGCACTAGGGAATCCCACGATAACGCAAAATCCAGAGGGGCGAACGTGGACGTAGGGCTGGAAACTCCGATGCCGCTCTGTCCCGATACGCTAAGCGATGCAAGGGAGCCTGAGGTGTTGAATCGACTTTGTAGGAGTCGCACTCTTAGCTCAGCTGTGTTGGGTAGGGGAAGAGATTGTTCCTGCAGTATGTGCTCAGCCTCTATTAGTAGTTCGGGAGATATCTGCACGCTACCGGTAGAGCGGATTGAGAACGGTGCGCGAAATTCATGCTCAAAACTCAGTTGCGACATGTCGCCCGTTATTATTAGGTGTCCTTGGGCAGACTCTAAGTCAAGGGTTTGAGGTATTGCCGTATATTGCCACTCCAGGTCTGCAGCAAATATCAAATTGGCGAGCGACAACTCTGCGCTACCCTGTAGTCGCGCATCAGTGTGTTGAACGTGTAGAGAACTTAGGCTTAGTTGCTGATCTTCAAGCTGCGCCGAAAGGCGCACGCTGTCGATCATGAGCTCGGAGTCTTGGTTGCTTAGCTTAAGGGAATCAATGCGAAGATCGTCCAAAAAAATGGCAAATGGAATGTTTACTTCCGCTTGGCTAGAGACAAGGTCGTGCTGATCCTGTTGCCTGGAGCTTATTGCCAGCTTGTCTACGCTCAGGCGATCTATGTGTAGCCGACCGAATAGAAGGGGGAAGGGTTGCCAAGAGGCAGTGGCACGGTTTGCATCTATTCTCAGTGTCGGAGAGTTGATTTCCAGGTCATGGATGTCTAAGCCCCACACTAGATTACCCTGGAGCTCCTTATAACGAATTTGCGTTTGTGAAGTGTTAAAGGCATTGATGCCCTTTGCCACCAACCATTGGCTGCCTGGAGTCGTGCCAATAAGCAAGGCGAAGCCAACAACGGTCAAGAGCAGTAGTATTAGCACAATGCTAAGAGTGATAACGCTCACCTTAAGCAAGGATTTCTTCATGCTGGCGGGGGGCGCGATCATAGGTCCGGCCCCATGGTGATATGCAAGCGCACACTACGATCGCCTATGCCGCTAGCTAAATCGGCTCTGATTGCGCCAATAGGCGAGCGCCATCTTAGACCAAACCCGATGCTGCGTTTTAAATTCTTTGTGGAAAAATTCGCAAAGGAGTTACCCGCATCGTGAAAGACAGCAAGCCGCCAACCATTCCGAATTGGGAAGTCATACTCTATGCTCGCCGTCGCTAAGTGTTTACCACCGATTGTTTCGCCGGCTTCGTTTAAGGCGCCAAGGCTCTCATATTGATAGCCGCGCACGCTCTGGTCACCACCGGTAAAGTAGCGGATAGACACCGGTAGCTCTTGTAACTCATCGACTAGAGTGGTGGCTATCTCTGTGCGAGCCAATATGCGTCCTTCGCCAATGCTAGTGACTATCTTAGCGCTGGCATATAGCTGCATAAAACTCAGATCTGAGCCAAAGCTCTCTGATGCCCCGCTGACTTGAGTAAATAAACGCCAGCCCTTGCTGGGGAACACTGGATCATCGCTGCGCGTTACGCTCCAGCTGAGGCCTCCGATTGTCAGATTACTTTTCTCGCTGATGTTGTTGAGGGTGGAGTCTTCGCGTTGGTAGTTGAGAAACACGTTTTGCAACCAGCCGTCCCCTAGCCAAGGTAGATCTACATCGGAGCGATAGTTGCTGCCTATTTGGTAGATATCGCTGTCGAAGCTCTCATTGCGTTGGCCTAGGTAGGCAATATTGAAGCTGAGGCTATCATGGCTAGGATCACTTAAAGGGATTACATAGTTAAGCTGGGGCTTTTGTTCAACCGTGGAAACAGATATGTCGCTGCTCAGCCTGTGCCCTTTGCGGTTTAAGTAGCGATTCTCATAGGCCAAAGTGACACGAGGGCCAATGTCTGTTGTAGCGCCCAGGCCAATCGACCAAGCTTGTTTGGGGCGCGTCTGCAGCGTTACGCTGACAGGCACTGTCCTATTACTGGCTTGCAGATGAGTCGCATTCAGCACTGGGGAGACGGACACCTCTGTAAAATACTGGCTATCGTTAAGATTTTGTCTTAGCAGAGCCAATTCGCCTGCAGAGTAGGGCGCACCTTCCTCGATGTTTAAGAAACGTCGAATAAAGGATTCAGACAGGCCTTCGACCGGTGCAATATCGATGGCGCCGAAACCATAGCGAGGCCCAGAATTAAATTCGATATGAATATCAGCGATATTGCGCTCTAAATCGATTGCTATTTCTGAGCGTGTAAATCGTGCATCAAAATAGCCGTTCTCCACAGCTGCAGAGCTAATCTGAGATTTGAGATTTTCATAGTGAGCGTGATTCAGAGCACTGCCCGAAGTAATAGCGCTGCTGCGTAAAAAAGTTTCCTCAGTTAATAAGCTGTCCGAGTTTATGTTTAGCTGAATGTCGCCAACCAGAACCGCTTGCCCCTCGTTGACGTCGATATTGAGCGACCAACAAGTTTGCTGTTCAGTAAAAGTTAGTGAGTGCTCGCCTTGATAATATCCTAGAGCTTGCATGGCGGCTTCGATTGAGCGAGACACGTTTGGTGCTAAGCGATTCAAGCGTCGCTGCGTGCTGTTGCAGCTTTCTTCGTTGATGCGGAGATGGGCGCGAATATTCGCCTCTAAGGCCTCAGAAGCGCCGTTGATATTAATTTGTGGGCGCGGCTGAGCACGCAGAGTGTCTGTCGGGGCTACTAACAGTGCCAGAAACAATAGGCAGCTGCAGCCCTGCTGCTGAATCCAGTTGTGTCTGTTTAGCATAGTTAATAACTCAAAGAGACGATTCGGCGCGAAAATGAATGGGTGCAAGCCTTTTGTGTCTCTAGCTTGTAGGCAAGTATCTCATTGCGCTCTGCTTGGGTATATAGCTCGTGCAACAGGGTGGAAACCTTAGCAGGCGGCGATTCAACGCCTAAGCACTTGCTTGTAGCTTATTTTACGCTTTTTTGGGCCAAATAGACGTATTTGGTGTTTCCGTTAGACAAAAAACCCAGCTAAACTCTTTATCCCGTTGTTTTGTGAAAGAGGATGTATGGAATTCTTGCTTGACCCTTCCATTTGGGTAGCACTGCTCACCTTGATACTGCTTGAGGTGGTGCTTGGTATAGACAATCTTGTGTTTATTGCCATTTTGGCGAATAAACTCCCCCCGCACCAAAGAGATCAAGCCCGCGTCTTAGGCTTAGGCTTGGCTGTGGTTATGCGCTTAGGGCTCCTAAGTGTCGTATCATTTCTTGTAACGCTTACAACACCGCTGTTTTCCGTATTTGGCCATCCTTTCTCTGGGCGAGATCTCATTCTATTGGGCGGCGGTTTATTCCTTTTGTTTAAAGGCACTACGGAGCTGCACGAGCGTCTCGAAGGCAGTATGCATAGCGAGATCGAGTCCAATAAGGTGTATGCGGGTTTCTGGCTAGTGGTGAGCCAAATTGTAGTGCTGGATGCGGTGTTCTCTCTCGATGCGGTTATTACCGCTGTAGGCATGGTGGATAACCTGTCCATTATGATGGCAGCGGTTATTATTTCTGTGTCTTTGATGCTATTTGCCTCTAAGCCTTTAACCGATTTTGTTGGCAAGCACCCTACGATTGTCGTGCTATGCCTCAGCTTCCTGTTGATGATTGGTTTAAGCTTGATTGCTGAAGGCTTAGGTTTCCATATTCCTAAAGGCTATCTATACGCGGCTATTGGCTTCTCCGTCACTATTGAGTTCTTTAACCAAGTGGCCAATCGCAATAGGAAGAAGAATGAAGCTCGTCTGCCTCTACGGGAACGCACGGCTACGGCGGTGTTGAGCTTGTTGGGCGGCCGATCCAGTGGAAGCAGTGAACAAGTGGATGCTAATGCCTCGCCAGAAGAGGGGGCTACCTTCCACCTTGCCGAACGCAATATGGTCACAGGGGTGCTCACTCTGGCAGAGCGCTCTATTCGTTCCTTGATGACGCCTCGTACCGACATTTCCTGGATTAACTTGGACGATGATCCAGACTCTATCCGTGCGATGTTGATCGGTACCCCCCATAGTTTCTTCCCTGTGTGCAGGGGTGGCTTAGACGAGATCATCGGCATAGCTAGGGCTAAGGATCTTATTAACGACCTGGCCGTGAATGACAAGATCACAATCAACGATAGCCTGCGCAAACCCATTTTTGTGCCAGACTCTATTGCCGTATTGCCCCTTATCGAAACATTGCGCGAGTCTAAGGGGCAATTGGTGCTGGTGGTTGATGAGTACGGTGCTATTCAAGGTTTGATTACGCCAATTGACGTGTTCGAGGCGATTGCAGGTGAGTTCCCAGATGAGGACGAGGCTCCAGCCATTGAAACGATAGACGACAATGAATGGTTGGTTGCAGGTCACGCAGACTTGCACGAATTGGCGAGGGTGCTGGATTCGAGCGTCTTCGACGAAGATGTAGACAAATATTCTACATTGGCGGGTTTCCTCATGAGCAAATTCGATCAGCTACCTGAGGTAGGCGCTCGATTGGAGATGGGCGGTTATACATTCTCTGTGAAAGAAGTTGAAGAACAGCGTATTGCTCAGATTGAAGTGAGTCGTCTCATTCAGCAGGAGCTCTACATTGGCTGATGGGCTGCAAGGGTCAAAATATCAGCAACAAGTTCGCGCACTATCTGAGCAATTGATTGCTCTACAAAAGCCTATTCGTATTTTGGATAGTATTAAGTGGAGCTCGAATATAGAGCGCGAATTTTTCGCTCAAAATGCCCAAGCACTTCCGCGCCTGGGCCAAGACTACTATCAAAAAATGGCGCTTGGCTTCGAGCCTGCTGCCCTTCGTGCAGAGTTCAAAGATCTGCACGCACAAGTAGGGCGTAAACTTGGCCTGCACGATGGTTTGGCTAGGATTCTCTGCGCCACAATTGAGCAATACCTATTGGTCATTGATTTGCTGGAAGCTCGGGGTAGCGCAGAGTTTGGTAGCATCAGCCAAGAGCTCTATGGATCAGCCTCGGATACGCTTAGAGGGGACACTAAAACCCTTCGTGAATTAGGCGAGCAGTTTAGCCAAGTATTTTCGCTACCGGCAGCGGTAAAGGTAAGCCAACCCCATCAAAAGACGCTCGATGCTCAACAGGCTGTTAGCGCGCTACAGCGGCGTTTGGACCGGTTCTTCGATCAGGGCGAGTTACGCGTTATTCTAAGCGACGGCATTGTCTCAGATGCTGCGGCAGGCGGCGATTATATTAAGGTCAATCAAGAGGCGTTCTTCTCCGAACGAGACCTGCATATCTTAGAGGTGCATGAAGGGTGGGTGCATGTTGGCACCACGCTTAATGGCAGGCTCCAACCCTATGCCACATGGTTAAGTGTTGGCTCGCCAAGGGTCACTGCCTGCCAGGAGGGTTTGGCAGTGTTAATGGAAATACTCAGTTTTAGTTCTCACCCCCAGCGTGCCTTAAAAGTGAGCGATAGAGTAGTGGCTGTGGATATGGCAGAGAACGGCGCAGACTTTCTTGAGGTGTATCGTTACTTTGTTGCTCGTGGCCGCAGCGAGGGGGACAGCTATAAGATTACCCAGCGCGTATTTCGTGGTGGGACTTTGACGGGCGGTTCAGTTTTTACCAAAGACATCTCTTATTTGCGTGGCCTTGTGGAGAATGTGAACTTTATTCGAAGCGCAATTAATAGCGGAATACCCGAGATCATTCCCCTGCTTTTTGTCGGCAAGGTGGCTTTGGACGACGTGCCACTATTGTACGAACGCTATCTTGAAAGCAGCGTGCTTGGCCCACATTATATTCCTGAAATGTTTAGAGATATGGGCGGTCTGTATTCTTGGTTTGGCTTTTCCAGCGGTTTGGCTGGTATTAACGTTGCGCGTGTTCAAGCGCACTTTGAACAAATGTTTGCCGTCATGAAAAAGCCACAGGCCTAGTATTATTATTTAACCCCGAGTTTCATTTTTAGAGGTAAAGAGTTCACATGCGAATTTTCTTATTTTTAATGACCAACTTAGCAATTGTATTGGTCTTAAGTATTGCCTTACGTTTGCTGGGGGTAGAGCGCCTATTGGACGAGCAGGGTGTGAACCTGGATTTAAATAGTTTGCTGGTATTCTCCGCAGTCTTTGGCTTTGGCGGCTCCTTTATTTCGCTTGCCATATCCAAATGGATGGCCAAACGCTCTACAGGAGCGAGAGTGATTACAGAGCCCGCCAATAGCACCGAGCAATGGCTGGTGGAAACAGTGCGTCGCCAAGCGCAACAGGCCGGAATAGGAATGCCCGAAGTGGCCATCTTCGACTCTCCTCAGGTAAATGCCTTTGCTACTGGTGCAACGCGCAATAACGCGCTGGTGGCGGTTAGCTCCGGCTTGCTGAATACGATGAGCAAAAGCGAAGCTGAGGCTGTTATGGCCCACGAAATTAGCCACGTGGCCAATGGCGATATGGTGACTCTCACGCTAATACAAGGCGTGGTGAATACCTTTGTAATTTTCTTCTCAAGAGTAATCGGCCATCTGGTCGACAGAGTCGTATTCAAGACCGAGAGAGGACATGGTCCTGCGTTTTGGATAACGTCTATTATCGCCCAGATGGTACTGGGTATTCTCGCCTCAATGATTGTCATGTGGTTCAGTCGTAGACGAGAGTTCCGGGCAGATGCTGGTGGGGCAAGCTTAGCGGGCCGCCAGAATATGATCTCGGCCCTAGAGCGACTAAAAGCTGGCCAGACGGCAGCCATGCCCGATGAATTAGTCGCCTTTGGAATTAACTCAGGGGCCCGTAAAGCACTCGCTAAGGCCTTTATGTCCCATCCTCCGCTAGACGAGCGTATTGAGGCTCTTAAGCGCCAATTCTAAGCTTCTTCGAGGCCGGGCAAACCCCTTGCTCGGCCATCCCCTCCTTGATTTTCTAGACTTCTTCTTTTGTTCTAATCCAGTCCCTGGGCTAGCTGTCTTTGGCTGCCAGCGAAAAACGGATTTGTGATCTATATTCTCTAATAGAACCTAGAGCGTGAACAAATAACGAGGAGATAGAAGTGGGCGCCGTGAATGCAACAAGTGGGGAAGCAAAGCAACTCAGTTTTAGAGATATAACGGGGATTTTTGTTCTTTGGATTTTTGTTGTATCAATTTCGTCGCCATTAGCTCAGGCATTAATAGGGGTTGGCCCTTTATCTGACGAGGCGATGAGTGTAAATGACCTTTCTAAAGAAGAGTCGATAAGCATACTTATACGGACTCTATTTCTGTTGTTGATATTTATCTATTGCAGTTGGAAATATGGCAAAAATGCTAACTTGAGGTACCTGAGTGTTAACCGAGTCGGTATTGGGGCTGTCATAGTAAATTGCTTTTTAGGTATTCTTTTAGCTGTATCTTTTGTGTTTATATTGTTTTGGGGATTAATACCTATAGAGGAAAGTATTACTGTCCTTGAAAGTGAAGCGTTTTTTTATGGTCTCGGTTCCTTCCTGTTGATTGCCGTATGGGTGCCTGTGATTGAAGAGTGCCTTTATAGGGGGTATTTTTTTTGTGGAATAGAAAACTCTTTTGGTAGCACGATGGCGTCTGTCATATCTTCACTCCTTTTTGCTATATCACATGTGAACTTCTTTTTATCGTCTTCTTGGATTCCGTTAGCTTATTTATTTCTCATAAGCTTCTTTCTTGGTTATTTACGATTAAAGTATAAATCTATAGTTCCAAGTATTGCTTTTCACGGTTTTTATAACGGTTCTTTATTTGCCCTTGCTTCTCTTGTATTTGGGTGAACGTATAGCAAGTCGTAACCAGAGCGATTGTTATCTGGCTGTGAGCTTCTTCACAATCAGTTTTTGATCTGGAAAGGGAGTTTTCCATGAGAGAGTTAAATGTAAGCGAAGTTGATGCGGTCAGTGGTGCCGGATATATTACTATCAATACTGGTATTGTTGAGATTCATACCACTTACGGAGAAATTCAAGCGGGCTATGACTGGGCGGTTGAGCAAGCTACTAATTTCTTTATTTGGTGGGACCCCCGTGGGCTATTAAACGAAAGTTGCTAGCCCGGTAATGGAAGCCTCTCCGCAATGGATTGCGGAGAGGCTTCTTCACTACTTTTTCTTGGCCGGCTTGGTTTTCTTTTCTACTTTTGGAGTGCTGTCACCGCTTTTTTTTAGGGTGTTGACGTTGCGATACCTAAGGTCGAGCGTATAGGGATGCGCATCGTGGGGGGGCGAGGTATCGGCGTTGATGGTGCCTTGGGTGTGGCCATGCTGCCAGAAACGAGCGACTCGTCGTGCCTCGGCTTCGTTGGCATTGACGGGGAAAGTGTCGTAGCTGCGACCACCTGGGTGAGACACATGATAGGTGCACCCACCCAAAGAACGATTGTGGTGAGTGTCAACGACATCGATAACCAGTGGTGAGTGAACATCAATGGTTGGATGAAGAGCAGACCAGGGGGCCCAAGCCTTATAACGAATGCCGCCAACAAAATCGCCTTCGGTGCCGGTGCAGCGAAGCGGAATCTGACGGCCGTTACAGGTCACAATGAAACGATTGCCGGTCATATTTCTTGCCCTTACTTGCAGCCTTTCTACCGAGGAGTCCACGTAGCGTGAGGTGCCCTGCCCAGAAGACTCTTCGCCTAATACGTGCCACGGCTCAATTGCACGGTGAATGTCCAGCTGAATGCCTGCAATATGAAGGCTACCGTAATGTGGGAAGCGAAACTCCTGAAATGGTGCGAACCAGTCTAGGTCAAAATTATATCCGGCCGAGTTAAGGTCATCGACTACCCAGCCGAGATCCTCCCAGACAAAATGGGGCAGCATGAAACGATCGTGTAGTTCCGTCCCCCAATTGATGAGGGGCTTGGTATACGGTTTTTCCCAAAAATGTGCCACGAGTGAGCGTAGTAATAGCACTTGCAGTGAAGCCATTTGCCAATGGGGCGGCATTTCGAAGTTGCGAAACTCCACAATGCCTAGACGCCCGCTAGAGCTATCTGGCGAATATAATTTGTCGATACAGAACTCTGCTCGGTGGGTATTGCCCGTTAAATCTACTAGGAAGTTGCGCAGTATTCTGTCTACTAGCCAGTACTGGCCTTCGCCAATAGTATCGAGTTGCTGGAGAGCTATTTCCAGTTCGTAGAGATTATCGTCTCGGGCTTCGTCTACCCGTGGCGCCTGGCTGGTAGGGCCTATGAATTGACCAGAGAATAAGTAAGACAGGCTAGGGTGGTTCTGCCAGTAACGTAATAGGCTCGCCAAGACGTCCGGCCGCCTTAGAAAAGGGCTGTCTTCGGGTTTTGCGGCGCCTAGTGTGACGTGGTTGCCGCCGCCTGTGCCCGTGTGTCCACCGTCTAGCATGAACTTCTCGGTGCCTAAGCGGTTTTGCCGGGCAAGTTCGTATAGAGTCTGGGAGAGAGAGGTAAGCTCCTTCCAGTTCTTGCTAGGCTGAACATTGACTTCGATAACCCCTGGGTCTGGCGTAATCATGAGTTTCTGGATGCGCGGATCTTTCGGGGGTTCATAGCCTTCTATAATGATAGGGCAACTCAACTCTTTCGCGGTAGCCTCGATGGCAGCTATGAGGGCAACGTATCGTTCTAAATCCGCCTGTGGTGGCAGGAATACATAGACGCGCCCATCTCGTACTTCCACCGCCAGTGCGGTGTGAAATATCTTGCCATCGCCTGCATCGGCTGGCTCTAGCTCTTCTTCGTCCTCCTCGCTCAAGAGCGGGTAAGCTAACTCATCGCGTTCGGCGAATGGGTCGATAGGGTGCTCTTTGTCTTCTAGTTCTGGTGCCTGCCAAGGAATGCTGTCCAGAGGTAGCCTAAAGCCCAGTGGCGAGTCGCCGGGAATGAGCGTAAGTTTTTCTTTTCTGAAATACCATTGGCAGCTTAGCCAGCGAAAGCTGCTTTTCTCTTGCTTGGAAGACAGCGGGAGCACATAGCCACTCTCCTTGTGCAGCCCTTGTGCAAAAACGCGCTTAATGCGTGCCCTCTCCAGTGGGTCGATTATTTTGTTGTCCCAGAGAGCCACATTGGCAGGTAGCTCAGACTCGCGTTTTAAATACCAATGCTCGTCTTCAAAAGCAGGCAGTACGTAACGGGGGCTAATCTTTAGCTTGCGTGCCAACTTGCTGATAAACGCTGCTGCGTGCCGTGTGCTGGCCGGGCCTGGAATTCGTTCATCGGCAAGCAGCGCATGATCGTGCCACAATGGCTTACCGTCTGTGCGCCAGAAGAGGCCAAGTGCCCACCTAGGCAATGGCTCACCGGGGTACCACTTGCCCTGTCCGACATGGATAACCCCGTCTTTAGCGTAAATATTTTGTAGACTATTGAGTAGCTCGCCTGCGAGGCGCCGCTTGTCTTTTCCTAGCGCGGCGGTATTCCATTGCTCGCTCTCCATATCGTCGATGGAGATGAAGGTGGGTTCGCCGCCGACTGTCAGTCGCACGTCTTTCTCTTCTAGTTCTTTGTCAACTTGAGCCCCTAGTGAATCGATGTCCTTCCATTGCTGCGAGGTATAAGGCTTGGTGACGCGAGGGTCTTCGTGTATGCGAGTGACTTCGTTGCTGTGGAAAAATTGCACCTCGCACTTTCCGGTGCTGCCTGTTATTGGTGCAGCGCTTACGGGGTCGGGTGTGCATGCCAGTGGAATATGACCCTCGGCGGCCAATAGTCCAGAGGTTGGGTCGAGGCCAATCCAGCCGGCACCGGGTATAAATACCTCTGTCCAAGCGTGTAAGTCGGTAAAGTCCTCTACGGGGCCTGCGGGGCCGTCGATAGAGCGAACGTCTGGGCTGAGCTGCACCAAATAACCTGAGGCAAAGCGGGCGGCTAAACCTAATTGGCGTAAAGTTTGCACGAGTAGCCATGCGCTGTCGCGGCAGGAACCGAGCTTCTTACTTAGAGTCTCTTCGCAAGTCTGAACGCCTGGCTCCATGCGTATGACATAGCCAATGGCTGCTTGGGTGCGAGCGTTTTCTGCAACCAAGAAGTTAACAATAGGTTGTCTAGAGGTCTTTGCTTGTTCTACCCAAGCATTAAACTCTGGCCCTGACTCTTTAACCTCTAGGTAAGGCGCAAGATCCTTGGCTAGTTGTGGGTCGTATTTGAACGGATAGTGCTCGGCTACCTCTTCGACAAAAAAGTCGAAAGGGTTAATGACTGTCATGTCGGCGATGAGCTCGACAGTGATTGAAAGCTCTTTTGCGGGCTCAGGAAATACGAGTCTCGCTAAATGATTTGAAAAAGGATCTTGTTGCCAGTTTATAAAATATGAATCTGGTGCTATTTTTAGCGAGTAAGAAGAGATTGGTGTGCGACAATGTGGTGCAGGCCTAAGACGGACTACATGCGGTAGGATTTCCGTTAGGCGATCAAACTTGTAAGAAGTTTGGTGATGTATTGCTACTTTTATGGTCATAAGGTAACTTGGCTCGAATATGGAAATAGATTGGAAGTCTTATAATCCCGGTAGCTTCTATGACGAGCTCATTAGCTCGCCAGGCTACGCCCGTAAACCGGCGCGAATTCTCGCGCGCTATCTTCGCTCCCTTAGTCACGAAGAGTTGCAGCAGCGTAAAGCCGCAGCAGAGCTCGCTATTAAGACCATGGGAATCTCGTTTACTGTCTACAGTGAGGCTGGCAATATCGATAGAGAATGGCCTTTCGATATTATTCCTCGAATTATCACTGAAACACAATGGACACGAACAAGTAAAGGTTTAGAGCAGAGACTACGCGCTTTGAACTGTTTTATCCATGATATATACAATGAGCAAAAAATTCTAAAAGACAAAGTTCTTCCCGCGGAGCTCATAGCCAAGTCTGGAAACTTCCGCAAAGAATGCGTTGGCATGAAGCCTAAGCACAATGTCTGGGCCCATGTCTGCGGCACCGATCTTATTCGCGATACCGATGGTAGTTTCTATGTCTTAGAGGATAATCTTCGCGTTCCCTCTGGCGTGTCGTACATGCTGGAAAACAGGAAAGTGACTAAACGAGTCTTTCCGGAGTTGTTCGAAAATTACGATATTCAAGCGATCGCTGACTACCCCGCTCAATTGTTTGAGACCTTAGCGGCATTGTCGCCGCGCCCAGGCAATAACCCAGAGGTGGTCGTCTTAACGCCGGGCATTTTTAATTCTGCTTATTTTGAGCACTCGTTCTTGGCCCAGCAAATGGGAGCCGAATTGGTAGAGGGCGGTGACTTGGTTGTGCAAGACGATGACTGTGTCTATATGCGCACCATCAGAGGGCTCTCCCGCGTGGACGTGATTTACCGTCGCATAGACGACTTGTTCTTAGATCCTGAGGTTTTTCAACCCGATTCTGTGCTTGGGGTGCCAGGTCTCATGCGGGCGTGGCTAAAAGGAAATGTAGCCTTGGCGAATGCGCCAGGCGCTGGTGTTGCCGATGACAAAATCATCTATACCTATGTGCCTCAAATGATTAAGTATTACTTGGGCGAAGAGCCTCTGCTTGAAAATGTACCTAGCTTCTTGTGCATCGACGAGAAGCAAAGAAAGCATGTGCTGCAGAACTTAGACAAATTGGTTGTAAAGCCAGCTAACGAGTCGGGTGGTTATGGCATGTTAATGGGGCCGCAATCCACCAAGGCTGAGCGTGAAGAGTTTGCTCGAAAAATCAAGGCAAACCCGCGTAATTACATGGCTCAACCACTCATTTCACTCTCCACGGCACCAGTGCTATGTGATCGCAGCGTAGAGCCTCGACATATCGATTTAAGACCTTTTATTTTACAAGGCAAAGACATTTACGTGACACCCGGCGGCTTGACGCGAGTGGCAATGACGAAGGGTTCCTATGTGGTCAATTCGTCGCAAGGTGGCGGTAGTAAAGACACTTGGATTGTCTCGGACGGGGGTAGCTAGCGTGCTGTCACGAGTTGCGGAAAGAATCTATTGGTTGGGGCGCTATTTGGAACGTGCAGAGAATACTGCACGTTTGTTAAACGTTTACTCGACTTTGCTGTTAGACCTGCCTCGCGGGTCGCGTATCGGCTGGCATACCTTGGTCGATATCACCGGTTGCAAAGAGGAGTTTGACGAGAAGTATCAAGCTACAGATGAGCGTTCGGTTATTCGTTTTCTATTGGCTGATGCAAAGAATTCAGCGGCCATATTGAACTCCGTCGAAATGGCGAGAGAGAATGCCCGCACTACTCGTGAAATTATCCCTGCCGAGGCATGGGAGGAAATTAATAATCTCTACTTGTTTACCCGCGATAATGCCAGTAAGGGCGTTGCGCGCGGGCCTCGTCATGCTCTGTTGAAAGAAATTATTTCCCGGTGCCAGATGATTGCCGGGCTCTTGGCGGGCGCGATGAGTCACAATAGCGGCTACAATTTTATTCGCATCGCTCGTAGTCTGGAGCGTGCCGATATGACCACTCGAATTGTCGACGTGGGGTCGGTAACGGTATTGCCAGAACTGGCTAGCGAGAATGGCGAAGAGGATATTTCTGAGCCGTTCGAAAACACTATCTGGATGTGTGTATTGCGCTCACTTAGTGCGGATCAAATGTACCGCCAGCATATACAGGATCGGGTCAAAGGCGAGCATGTCGTCAGCTTTCTATTGCAGGATGCTCATTTTCCTCGTTCGGTCGCGCATTGTTTGGCAAAACTGCATCGATGTTTGCACGAATTACCCAGCAACAGAAAGGCCCTAAAAGAAGTCAACGATGCCAAGAAGATGGTGCTCGGTGCCGATATTGAAGCGCTGCTTGCCAGTGGTTTGCTTGAGTACATCGATGAGCTACAAGTGAAATTTGCGGATATTCATACGCATATTCAACAAGCATGGTTCCTCCCCGTCCCGAAGGACTAAGTGGGCTATTCCATCCTATTTCCTAGCTTTTGCAATCTTGGGACTCTGCCTAGATGAAGACATTTCATTGTGTATGCGGTCAAACCTTGTTCTTTGAGAACACTTTCTGCACATCTTGTTCGCGCAAGCTGGGCTATGATCCGGTGCGTCAGTCTCTTGTCGCTATAGAGCCAAAAGTGGATGGCGCTGGTACGCCTGGCGGTATATGGAGCGCCGTCGGTGAGCATACACAGTACCGTCTGTGTAGTAATGAATTGAACTACCAATTATGCAATTGGCTGGTGAGCCACGAGGGGGATGACTACTGTCTTGCCTGCAGCCTTAACCAAGTGGTACCAACCTTGGAGCAGGGACCCAATAGCGATCGGCGACGCATGCTGTGGGAGCATACTGAGCAAGCTAAACGCCGTTTGGTTTATAGCCTGCTCGCTCTGGGTTTGCCGGTTGAGACGAAAGCACAGAACCCCAATTTGGGCCTGGCCTTTGCGTTCTTGGAAGACAGGAAAGAAAACCCGAATGTAAAAGAAGATCAGGTGTTTACTGGCCATTATCAGGGGCTGATTACGGTTAATCTTGCCGAGGCTGATCACGCCACTCGCATAAGAGTGCGCCAGGATATGGGGGAGTCTTATCGAACCATGCTCGGTCACTTTCGGCATGAGAGTGGGCATTATTATTTTGATAGGCTATTAGCGAATAGCCCGCGCATAGAGAGCTTCAGGAGCTTGTTCGGAGATGAGCGACGCGACTACAAAACGGCCCTCGAAGAGTATTACGCAAAGCCTATGCCCTCTGCTGATGGCATGATCAGCGCTTATGCAAGCTCGCATCCGCTTGAGGATTGGGCCGAGTGTTGGGCGCATTACCTGCACTTTACCGACACTCTAGAGACAGCAGCTAACTACGGGGTAGCCCAAGGGGTGGATCTATACACTGGACGGCCTTGGGACATAGAGCAGGGGTTTGAGCAGTGGGGCAGGGTGAGCGTTATGCTTAATAGCTTGAACCGAAGTATGGGGCTAGAGGATGCTTATCCCTTTGTACTCTCGCCCGAAACCTTTAGTAAACTCCGTTTTGTTCATCAGACGATTTATCCCAGCCAGAGGCCCACGCAAACGGCGGCATCTGTCTAAAGGCATCTTTGAGTCTTTGATCCCAGCTTCTTTTTAGCTCGCGCAAGAATTCGGAGCCCTCTTCTAAACGCAAGGGCTCATTGCAGGCCAGTGTGTCCGTTCTGTAAACCAGGGTTTCGATGGGTGGCCCCACGCTTAAATTACTGCGCATGGTTGAGTCCATGGAAACCAAGGCACATAGGGCGCATGTGTCTAAGTTGAGTTCCGGCGTAAGGATTCTATCTAGAATAGGTTTGCCGTATTTGCTTTCACCAATCTGCAGGTAAGGCGTATCTTTGGAGCTGGTGATGTGATTGCCTTCAGGGTATACCAGCATGATTCGGTGTTTGCTGCCGGCTATCTGACCGCCAATGATAAAACTGGCCTCAAATGAGGTATTGCCTACTTTGGCGTGCTTTTCTTGTTGGCTAAGGCTAATAGAACCAAGGTACTCGGCAGCATCGCTAATGCTTTCGACGGTAAGTAAACTGGTATTGGCTCTTTCCTTGATATCGCGCTTAATTTGAGAAATGGTTGCCTGTGTGGTGGCGAGGTTGCCAGCAGAGAGAATAACGAACTGACGCTGACCTTCTACGCCAAAGCGGTACATTTTACTATAAGTGCTGACTTGGTCGATTCCCGCGTTGGTACGTGAATCAGAGCAAAAGACCATGCCTGCATCTACTGCAATAGCTACACAATACGTCATAAATAAGGAACCGATCTAAATGGTAAGGCGAATATATTCCAAGGCCCGAAACATTACACTAGTTCACGTCTAAGGTGAATAGTTAATCAAGATCCATTCGATTTGAAGATGGGAGTGTAAATATCACCCTCCCAACATCTGCCTGCTGGCCTAAGAGCGTCGCGAGTTTTGGCGTTTATAGGCCTTTGTCTCGACCTTAATCGAGGGGATTATAAACGCCTAGGCGATGAACTTGGACTTATAAATCGTCGTAGTCGTCCAGGTCGTCGAAGCTGGCAACATCATAACGTCGAAAATACTCGTCGTCATCGCTGTCGTCATCAAAGTCCATCTCTTTTGACATGCGCTTCCAATCTAGACGTTCTTCGGCTCGTCGGCGAAGCTCTGTAAGGCGACGCTTGTTGAGGCGCTTCTCACTTGCTTCTTCTATTTCTGCTTCTGAATCTGAATAGCCTACGGAGTCAAAAAAGTCTTTCGACACGTCGCCAATATTTTCCCACTGATGACTCTTCATGTGCTTAACCTCTCGGTAAAACAGCGTTGAACATGGTACCGCTTGCCTAGCTTTGCCCTGCTCTATTGAAGCGAACGAAGCCTAGTTGTTTACTAGCATATCTCGTTCCACTTCTTGCAGCTTCGAGAGCGAAATTTTTACCCCCCGCTCTTGCTGCGAATTATGATTCTAAAAATTAATAAAGCAATACTTCTTAGAACTTTTTTTTTCACTTTTTTTCTGTATCTGTAGTAGTTTATCGGCTGCCAATATTCAGAGCTTTAATGGAGGATGGTTGACGCCAAAAACAGCTAATGTCTAATCGTTATGAATGTCTTAACTGCCGCATGGAAGTGCTTGTATCTACAGAGAATTGTCCAAAGTGTGATAGTCATATTGCGAGTCAAAGTACGGGCGAAATACTGGAGGTGGATATCGCGCACAACCGAGAAACCATTGCTCAGGCTTTGGCAAAACTGGATGAGTCGATACAACAGGCGCAAAAAATGAGAGCACAGGCACTGCGGGTAATCGTCGGGCGTGGGCTTATCCGTGAGGAGGTTATGGGCCAGCTGCAGTGGTTAAAAAGAGACGCTTCAGTGCACGATTTTGACTACGATAGGGGCAATTTGGGGGCAATTATTGTCACTTTGCGGGAGTGAGCGTCAACACTCTGACGAACCTTGCGTCGCTCTAGGCTAGCAAGGCACATCGAGCGTACTTGTTTCTTATCAATTTTGCCGGCTGCCAAACGCGCTAATTCTTTATCGAATAACCAAATTTTACTAGGAACTTTAAACTGGGCTAAGCGCTCGGACAGAAAGTCCTGCAGCTGTTCTTGATTCAGGGTGGATGAGTCTTTAACCACGACAGCAGCCCCAACCAGTTCTCCTAGGCGTTCATCCGGAATACCGAAAATACAAACCTCGCGGACCTTGGGATGCTCAGCCAGAGCGAACTCCACTTCGGCGCAGCCAATGTTCTCGCCGCCTCGAATGATGATTTCCTTTGCACGGCCAGTAATAAACACAAAACCTTGTTCATCGATCTACCCAAGATCGCCCGTATGAAACCAGCCGTCTATTAGAGACTTCTCAGTATCTTCTGGGCGGTTCCAGTAGCCCTTCATGACCGATGGCCCTTTTATGCATATCTCGCCTACTTCATTGGGTTCTAGGAGTTCGCCATTTTCATCTTGAATGCTGATGCTGGTGAGGGGGGCGCAGGCGCGGCCAGTACTGGCAGGTTTAGCCAGATACATGCTTCCGGATATAGTGGCACCCAAGGCATTGGTTTCAGTTAGGCCGTAGCCCAGACCGGGTAGTACGATCGATGGGAACTTCTCGTTCATCATGCTTAAGTGTTCTGGGGGGCGAGGAGCTCCTCCGCTTTGCACATTGCGCAGGCTTCTCAGGTCTGTGCTTGCAAAGCGTGGTGAATTCATAAGCTCCCAAGTCATGGTCGGCACACCGTGAATATAGGACAGGCGTTCCGTTTCGATGAGCTCCAAGGCTTTTTCTGGGTTCCACTTATACATCATGACTGTCTTGCGGCGCTGATGCACACTGGTCAGAAATATGACGTGGCAGCCGGTGACATGGAATAGTGGGACGTTAACAAGAATGGCGAGTTGAAACTCGGGATTAGGCTCGTGTAGCTCTGGCCGCAAAACTTCGTTTACGTCCTTTAAGAACTTCCACGAATAAACAGCACTGAGTATGGCGCGGTGGCTGGATAAAACACCTTTTGGAGTACCGCTGGAGCCGGAGGTGTACATAATACTGGCGTCGTCATCTGGCGCCACCGGGTGCTCGCTCGGGTCGAATGCACCGTACTTCTTGCCTTGCTCAATAATGCTGTTGATGTCCGGGTACTTACAATCCGCTCCCGGGCTTATCGCTATGATGTCTGCTTCTAATTCGGCGCTGTGGGGACTTAAGAGGTCGATTCGTTGTTGATCAGCGAAAAGAAGTTTGCTGCCACTATCTTTAAGACCAAAAAGCATCTCTGAGCCCTGCCACCAGGAGTTCATGGGGACAACTATGGCACCCAGCATGGTGACGGCCATATAGGCTAAACACCACTGAGGATTATTGCGTGAGCAGATGGCTACGCGCTCGCCTTTCTTAATTTGGTACTGGTGTGCCAAAGCCTGGGCAAGCTGTGAGGCCATGCGGTAGCTTTCAACGAAGCTATAACGTTCTTGCTGGTAGACCAAGAAGGGCAAGTCTGGGCCCTCACACGACTGCTTATATAAAGCATGAAGATTGGGCACCATTTTGGTAAATACGGGGTGTTCGATGCCATCGATGATGTCGGAACCCACTGCAAAATCAGACCCAGGGCTTCTGTGACGGATGACAATATCGCGGACTTTTTCCAGCGTTTGGGCGACTTCTTCGGAATAGGACATGGTAGTGACTTCTCGGGAACTGCCGTGTCGAAAATGACGTGTGAGGCGAGTTGTTATTATTGGTAATTGGAATTGAAAGATGCCTCGTCATTGAAGCATATGCTGCACTGCTGCGAGCATTATACGGAGAGAATATGGGGAATCAAGAGAGCGAGCGAAAGTTCGATCGCTCTATTGATTGGCCGCACTACTTTGGTTCAAGAGCTGAGGAGATAAGCTTTAGAGGGGTTGGTCTTGTAGGCGAAAGTCGGGTGTGGGTATGTGCAGAAGAACCTCTTCTTCGGGAATAAGCTCTGAAGCGGGACGAGCGTCTGGCCCGAAAGAAAAACTAAAGCTACCGCGAGCAATCAGCTTTGCTGGGTCGATGGCTGCCCATTCGACGGTGTAGTAGTCGGCATCGGGTAGAGTGGGTAAGTCCCAGAAAAACACCCGACTAGCATTGATATCGTAGCGAAATCCCACATCGATGGCTTTGCCGCTAGGGTCTTTAACCGTAAGTTTTACCAGCTGCACATAGGTACTAAAGCGAAGCATAAGGTCTCGCGGAGACTGCGCCAGTATCTCATCGTTGGCGGGCGAAGACTCCATCTCTACGTCGCTAGAGCTGGCATTAGGGTCCATGATGTGTTGAGCATAGGAGGAGCTAGCCAAGCTCACTAGCATTAAGGTGCTGATACAGAATAAAACATGTCGAAGTGGGGCCAGTAATTCTTTCATGCGGCTTACAATCTCTTTATCAATATTGACACTGGTTTTAAGCTTACCTTATTTCCAGAGAATCTACGATGCTCATCGTGTGTGATGGCGTCGGGTGCCACTGCTTGTGGGTGGGGAGCAGGGGGATGTTTGCGTTGAGCCCTTGGGGCTAATGTGCTTCAATTCAGCTCTTAATATAAAGCTCTAAGAGCGTCGTTGTCGGTTTAATTATGCAATTGCTCCAATATGCAACCAGTTTCTTGGCTATATCTCAATTGCTGCTGTTGGCAATGATCTACCTTGCCTATTACCGGAAGCTGTTTATTGGGCGGCTCATGGTGTTATACGCCGCCTGTCTTATTGGCTATATTCTATCGACTCTGCCTGAAGTGAATGCGGGGCCCGAATACGTGGATACTGGGCTAGGCATAGTCGCCATTGCATCGCCGTTTCTGCTGTGGCTTATTACTCGCTTTCTGTTTGTCGATAACCCTCGCATCCATCCCGCCATTTGGGCCTTGTTTGGCGCATATATGGTTCTGCGCAGCGTAGGAATGATGACCGGTCCTCATGAAGGTCTGAGTTTCTTGATACTGTTGTTTATCCCGCAAGCGGTCATGCTTGGCTTCGCCTGTCATGTGGTCTATATGGCTGTGCGAGGACGAGGCGGCGACTTGGTGGAGCCTAGACGAAAACTGCGTGTGCCCTTTGCCATTACGATGGGGGCTATTGTGGCCATCATTGTGAGCTCTGGCTTCTTCTACTGGAATAGTCCGTGGATACTCAGCGTCTATATTGGCGCTATTTTTCTATGCATTCTGTTTTTTAATTTGGCCACATTTCGTTTGCATAGGGATTCGCCTCAACTTATTGATACTAGGCCCGAAGGCTCTGTCGCGCCTCTGGCCAGTCGAATACATGACAAGGATAAAGACAAGCCACTGATAGATCGCGTTCATGCTGCAATGGAGAACGATCGACTGTATGCGCAGACAGGGCTTACTATTGGGGTATTAGCGCAAGTGGTATCGATGCCTGAATATAGGCTACGTAGGCTGATAAACCAGCGCTTACACTATCGCAATTTTAATCAGTACTTGAACCAGTACCGAATTGACGAGGCCGCGCGCAGGCTGTTGGATCAGGGTGAAGCGCATATTCCTATATCAACCATTGCGCTTGATGTGGGGTATTCCTCTTTGTCTTCGTTCAATAAGGCATTCAAAGAGGCGCACGGCGTCACTCCGTCAATTTACAGAGGCCGCGCCCTAGGCTAGCAGACGCCCTTACCGAGCGCCTGCCAAGCACTTTGCTTACTCGGCTCGTACTTCTAGAACAACCTTACCCATGACACGACGCTCAGTGAACACATTGAACGCTGAGACGTAGTCTTCCATTGGGAAAGACTGAGTAATGATAGGCTTAATCTTACCTTCCTCGAACATGCTCAGTAGTTCGCTAAAGTTCTTCTCGTATTCCTCTGGTTCTTCTTTGCGGAAGCGGCCAAGGAATACGCCCACCATTGAGGAGCCTTTTAAAAGCGCTAGGTTGGCTTTGTACTCTGGAATGCGTCCGCTAGTAAAACCGACGACCAGTAATCGGCCATTCCAGTTAATGCAGCGCGTGGCTTGATCGAAAAGATCACCCCCGACTGGGTCGTAGATAACATCGGCGCCTTTGTCGTCTGTGAGCGCTTTTACTTTCTCTTTTAGTTCGCCGTCGCCGTAGTTTAGAAGTTCATCTGGGCCGGCCTGCTTAACAAAGTCTAGCTTCTCATCGCTGCTGGCTGCCGCGATGACGCGAGCGCCCATGATTTTGCCAAGCTCAACAGCGGCCATGCCTACGCCGCCGCTGGCACCCAATACCAGCATTGTCTCGCCGGGCTTGATTTGTGCGCGCTGCTTTAGTGCGTGGTAGGACGTGGTATAGACCATAGCGAAGCCAGCAGCCGTTTTGAAATCCATATTATCGGGAATCTTGCGAGCGCTCTCTGCGTTCGTGAGTACTTGCTCGGCTAGCCCGCCAATTGAGGTTGCGGCCATGACTCTGTCACCAACTTTAACATTGGTCACGCCTTCGCCTACTGCGCTGATGATGCCGCCAACTTCGGAGCCAGGTGTAAATGGCATCGGCGGTTGAAATTGGTACTTCCCTTGAATCTGTAAAGTATCTGGAAAGTTTAGTGATGCTGCGTAAACATCGATGACTACCTGACCTGGACCCGCCTCGAGATCGGCTACTTCTTCCAGTTTCAAGTTTTCTGCTGTGCCATAGGAATGGCATACGAGTGCTCTCATTATGTTCCCCCTTCGAAAAATAAGAGGAAGGATTCAAGCACTTTTGAGCTTGAACTACAATATGCAGCGCGCATTTGGAGGCTTCTAAGCCTAGTAAAGTGCTAAGAAATGCCAGTGGGATAGCAGGGGGCTTTGGCCTATAATAGCGCCTCTATCATCGATCAAATAAAAAGGGACAGTCTTTCGGGCTGTCGCCGGGGCAAGTGTTGTATGGCCGTAGCAGAATCTACTCGATTGGCTTATTTGCAGGAGATGGGTATTCAGACCTATTTCCCACGTATGCCCCTGCCCGGTGCTAAGGCGTCCTTAGGCTATAGCACTCAGGCCTTGACGAGTGCTCGCCGAGAAGCAGCCGCTTCCGCATTACAACAGCTTAAGGGCTCAGGGAGTGCGCCTACAACGAGTGCGCCCGTTAGCCAAGTCGATAATGCCAGCGTAGCGGCAGGTTTAGAGCAGGCTAGGGCGCTATTAGAACAAGGTCTCGATGCGAGCGAGAAACAGGCTAAAGAGACGCCTGAGGGGCAGCCTCCGGCGCAGAAGCTCGAGCCAAAGTCCGTCGAAGAGCCAGTCGAACCAGTGGCCCAGCCTATTAATTTTCTGTTTGCCTATATTGCAGTCTCTGATCAGGTATCAGTAGTCGTGGAATTGCCGTGGGCGGGTTCCGGGCAGATGAGCGCAGATAATAAGGTCTTACTGTCGAAAATTCTGAGCGCGATATCCGTCCCTTGTACACCAGAGACCATTCAGCCCTTTAATTTTCGCTGGCCTATAGAGGGCATGCCCGATGCTTTGGCAGGCCATAGTGCTCGGCAGATGTTAGAAGGTTTTATGGCGCGACGGCTCAAACTAAAACCTGCGCGCTTTGTATTGGTGTTTGCCGAGCAATCTGCACAGTATTTGTTTCCTGCCGATTTTGATATGAGTGCGACCGAGCAGGGCATGGTGTCTCATCCTCGTCTGACTAGCCCTATATTAGTGACGCGATCGCTCGATGCCATGGCCTTGTCTAGGCAAGTAAAAGGCTTGGTTTGGGAAGCGCTAAAACCCGTTAAAACGTTGATCGAAGGCGATGCTTCGTCTTCGAGTGAGTAGCAAGGCGCTTAGAGTTCTCTCCTATGTTTTCTAACACCACGATAGGCGCCAGCGCTACAAGAATGCGCCCCATGCGAGCTAGTGATCTGGACCTGGTTGTACGCAATGAAAATCTCTCGTATCAAACCCCTTGGTCAAAAAGAGTGTTTTCTGACTGTTTGCGCTCGGGCTACGAGTGCTGGGTAATCACCAATAGTACCGAAGTATTGGCCCATGGGGTGTTGTCCACCGGCGCTGGCGAAGCGCACGTCCTAACTATTTGCGTCAACCCAGCATACCGCAGAACGGGTTTGGGGCGACGCATGTTGCGTCACTTATTGGAGCGAGCGAAGAAGCGCCAAGCGCTGGAGTGTTTCCTGGAGGTAAGGCCTTCGAATATCGAAGCCAAGAATTTATATTTGTCCTTTGGCTTTGTGCAGGTGGGTGAACGCAAACACTATTACCCCGCCGACCCTAAAACTAGCCACAGGGAAGATGCCTTGATTTTGGCACTAAGCCCAATAGGGGAGCTATAGCGGCTGTCTATTCTTCGTCTTCGCTAGAAGGCGTTAATTTTTTCTTGCCCAAAGCAAATAAACTTTTCAGTAATACTTTAATTAGCACCACTCCCGCAGCAAACAATGCCAGTATTAAGAGCATAGAGACGGAAAGAATGAAGAAGCGCAGTAAATTGTTTCTGGCCTCGTCATAGGCAGAGGCTAGCGCGTAGAGCGATGCAATTGCGATTAATATGCCCGAGATTGTGGCACGGGTGCTTTTACGTATTTTGAGTCTAGGTAATTTCACGTGGGCTACTTTTCAAATTTGGGTTTGCCGTTTTCGTCCGGCCATGTGTGTCTGCATTCGGGGAACTGACTGCAGCCCCAAAACTTGCCATTCTTGCCAGTGCGTTGTCTGAGCAACTGGCCGCAGTAAGTGCAGCGAAAAGACTCCGCTGGTACACCATTATCATCTTTTAGGCGGGTCTTACAGCCTTTGTTATAACCCACACAATACCAATAGAAACCTTTGGAGTTTTCGGCCCTGATGAGCGGCCTAGTGCAAACTGGGCAGGAAAACCTCTCGTCTTCTGTTTTGGAGGGTTTGCCGTCTTTGTCGAAGAGGGTGGTTCGACACTCCGGAAAACCAGTGCAGCCCCAAAAAGGCCCGCGCTTGCCTACGCGCCTTTGCATCGGCTTGTGGCAGTCGGGGCAGCTGTATTGTCTTGCTGCTGCCGGTTCGTCTCCAAATAGATCTTTTGGCATTGGGCTGGCCTATGCTTATTCCTCTAGGTACGATTGTAGACAGTTTAATAGCTGGCTGTTTTCATCAAAGGTGCCAATGGTAATTCGCAGCTTGTCTCTAAGGCGGTCTTGATCGAAATAACGCACTAAAATACCGTCGTCTTTTAAACGTTGATACAAGCCTTTGGCCATATCATCGGCATTGTCATAGTGTGGGGCTTGTTCCGGCATTTGAGCCAGCAGGAAGTTGCTTTGGCTGGGAGCACAGCTGATGCCTAGCTTGCCTAGTTCGGCCTGTACTCTTGCTCTTTCGGCTCTAACCATATCCCATTGCAGCGATGCCGCATCTCGATCCTTCAACGCTGCTGTTGCCAAGACCTGAGAGAATGCATCGGTGTTGTAGCTGTCACGCGTTTTATACAGCATAGGCGAGATTAACGACTCGTCGCCCATCCCATAGGCAAAGCGTAGTCCAGCGAGCGAATAGCCCTTACTCATTGTGCGCAGAATAATCACATTCGGATTGCGGGTAATGAGAGGCACAGCATTGTAGGCAAACTCTGGGTCGATAAAGTCAACGTAGGCTTCGTCAATGACCAGTACACCCTTAAATTCTTGCGCTATTTTCTCGAGCGTTGCGGTATCGGCAAGATAACCAGAAGGCGCGTGCGGATTGACGATAAAAGCGAGTTTGGCGCCGGTGTCGTTTAATTTGGCTGCAAAGCCCTCGCCCATGGACCAGTCTTGCTGCAAAGGCACTGGTGCTACTTTACAGTCTTGAATGGCAGCCAGCACGGGGTATAGGGAATAGCTGGGCTCCGCCATTGCAATGACATCACCCGGGCCAACAAAGGTCGTTATGATGAGCCTGAGTAATTCATCGCCGCCGTTTGTGGCGATAATATTATCCACTTCGATGCCGTGAAGCTGTGCGGCTACCCGGCGGAAATCATTGGCTAAGGGTTGTGGGTAGCGTCTGAGGCTTTCCACCTGCAAAGATGCCAAGGCATCGCGCACAGCCTTAGTGGCAGGGAAGGGGTTTTCGTTGGTATTTAATTTAATGACATCGGTTTGCTTAGGCTGCTCACCAGAGGAGTAACCGGTCATGTTTTGAATATTGGGTCTTTCGTAACTCATAGGGTTTAGGCTGTACTCAGAGGACCTAGAAGGCCGGAGGTAGTGCCGGCAGCTGCCATAGCAAAACGTGCCGAGCGAATGTGCAGCCAAGATTACTGTTTAATGCCTATGGGTTCAATTGTTGCGCAGGTTTACCACGTAATTTTCTCGTGCCTTGCTAAGCTCAGAGGCCTCTAACAACTCTTTTTGATAGTCATCCCACCAGCCGCGTGAATGAGGCACCATCATATGGAAGTTGTACATGCCATTCTCTAAGGCCGTTAGGAAGTCGCGAAAGTCCTGTTCCTGACGTATCAGAATACGCTGTACACGAATGATGACATTACGCTGGTCGTTCACATCTAGGTTGGCTAGCTGCTGAGATAGGGTCTGCAATTCTGACTGAGTATTGCGATAGGTGCCCATCATCGTGTCGATCTGAGAGCGAAGCCCTTCGTCTGCAGCTCGTAGCTCGGCACTCACGGCGTTGGCTCTTTCTTCTATTTCTGCCGTATTAGGGGTTTTGATAAATACCAATGCGATAGCCAGTATGGCACTGATGAGAGAGATGCTCGCCACGCCAATAGAGCCAAAGACCAGCCACTGCTGACGCTTGAGCTTCTTCTTCATATGCTCAATAGGGTCTGTTTCGATCTCTAAATCATTGCTGTCATCTAGATCTGCCATTATTAGCTCTATCCTTTTCTTAGCTAAAGATCACTCAGTTTGTCGTGCATGCCTTGATGCCTGCTATATGGCTCATATCGGCCGCTTATGGACTATATTTAATCACTGGCCTTGGCGGGCCGTTAGCTGTGCCGAGCTTAAGTAGGTGTTTAGCCTATTGCGCCACCCAGGCAGCCAGCGCTGCTCATTGCGCTCTGGGGGTGCATTGTTGACGCGGCGTGTTAACACAAAATCGGCCGCTTCAACGAACTGTGGCAATAAGCCTGTGTATGGGTCCCGATGCTCGTTCAAGTACTCTAATACCTGCAAGAGTCCCCAGCCTTGGCCTTTGTAGCGTTCCTGCTCAGCGGTGCCCTCGCCCTTAAAATTTACATAGTCTATAAGGGCATACAGGCCGTTGGGCCGCTCGCTCCAGGCTACTTCCACGAAAAGTTCTCCTATAGCTTGCGGGTTTTCAGCGTGCTGGGTCAGCAAGGCTAAGCTGTTTTGCATTCTTTGGACGATAAAGCGAACCTGCACCGCCTGAGTTTGCAGCAGAAAATCACGCAATTGAGTCATTTGCTCGCTGTCTTGTGCCGCAAGAAATGATTCTCGGTTCAACCAAGGTGAATCCCGCTCTTCGAGTGCCGCGATCCACTGGGGTATTGCATGGCCTTCGCTGTCATAAAATGCCAATAATGCGGGAAAACTCTCCAAGAAGGCTTCTTGTTGCCCCTTCTGAAACCAAATAAAGTGGCCTATACCTAGTGAGGGGAAGGTTTCGCCAGCGTTCCAACTGGTTAAACACTCGGTTTTCAGGTTACACTCATTGCGAAAAATTTGCTCTCCGAGCCATAGAGAATCTTGCTCTGAGAGCGTTGGCAGTTGTGGGTTTACGGCATTCGAACAGCCCATTAACAGGGTTGTCGCCGCGTAAATCAGTGCAATTGGCTTAAATAAGCGCAAAGAGTTGGACATAAATGGGAGCATAGTAGCTTAGACCTGCTGATTGCAGTTTAAGTGACTGTTAGTATTTAAATGGTGCTTAGAAAGTTCTAGAGCGCCTACAGGTGGCCATGGAGCGCGAAATTCTAACATATTGTATTGGCTTGACTTCGCTCTTTGGGTTAAAGCTCTGCTAGAATACAAGCAACACTGACTATAAGCCAAAAAACACTAGGAGTGGGCGCACAAATTGAGTGAGATCTCGCAGGAAACAACGGCAGTTGAACCAGAGCCTCAAGATGAATTTGTGCGGGGCTTGTCCTTAGTTTATCAACGCCTTAAACAGCGTAAGCACCTTAAAAAGGCAATGTCTGAAGTTGAGCAAGCTTTACTCGACTTGCTTGGCGTGCGCCTGTTCACCATTTATCAAAGCGTCGATAACGGTAAAGAGATTCTAGCCAGTTTTAAAGGCGGTGATCCAGACGATACTAGCACAGCGGAAATTCGTGTCCCTTTCAGCCCCACCTCGCTAGCGGGCTATGTTGCTCTGAGCCAGCGCGCACTGGTGATAAAGAATGTATTGGATAGCCAAGAGTTATTGGATATTCACCCGCGCTTACAATTTGATCGACGCTTCTCCGATGCCAGAGGATGGGCCGTAAAGTCCATGATCATTGTGCCCATTAAAGACGGTGTCTTATTGGGTGTATTGCAGTTAATTAACTTCGAGGGCGATCGGGAGTTCACCAAAACCGATCTTAAGCACGCGATGATGGTATCGCAGATGCTTGCCAAGCAGTTTAGGGCTGAGCTACAGAGTACCCAAGGTCCCTACGATTACTTAATTCAAAAGAAAAAACTTTCCAGCAAAGACTTGGACGAAGTTCAGCGTAAAGTTGGACTCTATGGCGGCACGATTCCAAAAATGCTGATGGAAGACTACGATATCGATGCGGACACCATCGGTAAGTCGCTAGAGTATTACTATCGCGTTCCGTATATGAAATACACCCAAGGTCATAACCTGCCTTTGGAGTTGTTTGAAAATATCGGCGTTAGCTATTTGCGCAAGAACTTGTGGTTACCTGTTGCGGGCACAAAAGAAGAAGCCGTTATTCTGATTGATGACCCTAGTGACTATCAGCGCATTATGGAGATTCAAGGCGTGCTTAATGCCCGAAACTACGCTTTTCGGGTTGGCCTGCCAGAGCATATTCTGCAGTTTCTTAGCGACGACGATAGCGGCGATATAGAGGCTGGGTTTGACGATGTTTTCTCCAAGCTTGATGAGCAAAGCAATGTCGAGATCGACAGCGAAGAAGAAGCAGAAGACGAAAACCTGGCTGCGAGCTCCGCGATTATTCAATTGGTGAACAGAATTATCACCGAGTCTGATCGACTAGGGGCTTCGGATATTCATGTGGAGCCTGGTAAGGATAATTCTCCTGGAATCGTGCGTATTCGGGTTGATGGTATTTGCCGTGAATTATTGCGCATTCCTAAGGAGCATACGGCGGCACTTATTGCTCGTATTAAGGTGATCTCTAAACTCAATATCGCTGAGCGCCGTTTGCCTCAAGATGGTAAGTGTAAGCTTAAGGTGCGGGGTAAGAAGCTGGAGCTGCGTGTGGCCACAGTGCCAACTGTTCAGGGAGAAAGTGCCGTATTGCGTCTATTGGCCGCCGGTAGCGCTATGCCCCTAGCCAAGCTGAATCTTGCGCAGGCCAATTACGACAGGATTGTCGAAATGTCGGCTCACCCACACGGACTGTTATTGGTGGTGGGGCCTACAGGTTCTGGTAAAACAACGACTCTGCACGCCGTGTTGGGGTATATTAATACTCCCGACAGAAAAATCTGGACCGCTGAAGACCCAGTGGAGATTACTCAGCCTGGTTTGCAGCAAGTTCAAGTATTACCCAAGATTAATTTTACCTTTGCCACCGCCATGCGCGCCTTCCTTCGTGCTGACCCAGATGTCATTCTGATTGGTGAGATGCGGGACGAGGAAACAGCCAATATCGGTGTTGAAGCTTCGCTGACGGGTCACTTGGTACTGTCCACGCTGCACACCAATTCGGCACCGGAGACGATTACTCGTCTATTGGACTTGGGCCTAGACCCAGTGAATTTCTCTGATGCCCTATTGGGCGTATTAGCTCAGCGCTTGATGCGAACACTATGCTCTTCTTGTAAAGAGTCTTATAAGCCTACTAAGGATGAGCTGGACCACTTGATTAATAATTACGGCCCCGATCAATTCGACGAGCTTGGCATCGATTTAGACAAAGTGGAGCTGTATAGGGCGGTGGGCTGTGAAGAATGCGGCGATACTGGCTACAAAGGGCGAACGGGCATACACGAGTTATTATCGGGCACTATTGAGTTGCGTAAATTAATATACGATAAAGCCAGCCTTGAGGATTTACGTAATCAAGCCCTTGCCGACGGTATGCGTACTTTGAAGCAAGACGGCATTAGCAAAATTTTTATGGGTTTAACAGACTACAAGCAGTTGCTAAGAGTTGTGTCCGAGTAAAACCGTATTGCTTAGTACTAACTTGTACTTTCATGACGTAGTTCAAGTTTTACTGTTGCAGGGCTTACTCAATGGTGCCGATACAGATATAGTCTGCGGCAACGCTCAAAACTGAGCGCATTAAGGTTTCATCGATGAAAACAGTTATTTATTCCGTGGGGATATTTCTAAGCATAGGGATATTGCTCGCGAGAGAGACGCTTGCGCGCTTGGGCCTTGAGTCCAACTATCTTTTAATAGCCGTCGTCGCATTGGTGGCGACCGCCTTGCTGTCTCAGCGTAGTGTTTTCCTTACTGGTAGTGTTCTATTACTTTGCTTGGCTATTAATGTTCCGGCAGAGATGATGGGCAATTTTCAAATCGACAAAGATGTGATGATTGCCTCCTTGCTGGCCATTGTCCTGCTTCCCGTGGTGCACAATCTCGTTGTGCGCTAGGTCCTATTGAGCCATTTCTCCTGGGCTTAAGATAAATTCTGTGAACCACCATTGCCCGTCTTGGTAGCGAAGGCTGACATTCAGCTTAAAAGTTCCGCGTACAAAGTGCCCTAATATGGAGTAAGAGGCTAGCGGTGGTGATGGGCTAAACAGCAGGGGTATCGACATTGCTGTTTCGGTGATGTCCAAATCAACAAAATCATCCAGCGCCATAATGGCGCGCATTTCACTGCGCGGAACAGCAATAGGGGAAAGTGTATCGGGAACCTCCATTGCGCCGAGTTCGAGAGTCATCATTTTGCGACTAGTTGAGTCGACCAAGGCAAAAGCGTCAGATTTTAGACTCTCTTCACGATAAGAACTGTAAGCAAAATAGCCACCGAACATAAACGCGGCAATAGTAATGCTGATGAAATAATAAACTCGATAAGCTTTCATGGGTGCACCAGCATATTGCAGTGGCCTAGTAGAAGGGTTTCGGTTTCATGATTATAGAGTAAAAAAAATCTAATAAAAACAGCGCTTAATGCACTTGCTTTTAACAAAAAAATTAATTGTGCCCCCTTTTTATGCACACATATGGCGTGTTTGTCATGAATTTGCGAAAAAAATAGCGTAAAACGCGTTTTAAAAAGCAAAAATATCGTAAGTGTATGAATTTAAAGATAAATATTAATTGGTTAAAAAATGATCAATCTAAGTCTGAGCTCGTAATTTATAGTGTTTCAGCGCATAAATTGGGACTTATCAACGGACTTATCCACAGATTCTGTGGAAAAAAAACGAACCCGCGTTCGCATCACAAAAAAATAGCTCCGTCAAACATCTTTATCGCTAATTTAGCAATTTCAACGAAAAAAAATCGGTCAAAAATTATCCTTGTAAAAAGGTGCTACTGAACGCATATTTTTTGTTACCGAAGGTGTCAATATTCTGTCACGGGTAATACATTGGCTTTGTTTTGTAAAGCCAATAATGCTATTGTGAAGATGTTTTAAACCACTTTAGATGCAGGCAATGGTCGAATTAACAGGCAATATTCCTTTCTTGTGGAGACTGAGCGCCGAGACCAGTGAAGGTTTGTGCGTTGTTTCCATGGTCGTCCCTTACGAAAGCGACGACGATAAGCGCGATTTAACTATCGAAACCAGCGTTGTAAGCTTTGCTTCCGACAGTTCACGCTCTGAATCTGAAGAAATGCTGGAGTGGAACCAGGACGATATTAGCCTGTTCCTCAAGCTGGTCACGCACGAGCAAGAAGATAAGCGACTTAAGGTTAATGAAACCGTGCGCATCGACCTAACTGATCCAGCCATTATCGATATCATTCATGTAGTGGCTGCCGCCGGCTTTGGTATGGCCTATAGCGCCAGTGCAGCGCTGTTGCCATCCGATGGCCTATATCCGGCTCATGAGGTGGACGTAGGTAGCTTCGCTTCGCTGAATACTAAACGCGGCTTCAAGCGCTGTGTAGTGGTCGATATAGACGGCGACCAAGCCGTGTGTGTCATCCTAGATGAGGTGGATATAGCCTCAGAGGGCGAGTTCGATAAACTCAACCGCCACGACCTGCTACTCGTCAACCGAGCAGACCTGTTGCACCCCGACTTCGCCAGCGACACCGTTCGCCCAGCCTCGGCAACGCTGCACTAGTAAATGGTTTAGATATCTAGGCGCAGCTTGTTCTGTACTTCCTCTGTCAAAGGCTTTTGCCGCCAGTGCTGCGTTTATGGAGCTGGCGGAGCCTAAGATTGTGTATGCCATTCCTTTTGTCCGGTATAATGCGGCGCTTTTCTGCCCCTAAGGGGCTTTTTTACGTTGATGTGCACATTTGGGTGCGAAATAGGGTTTTGGCAGTATGAGTGATAGCAAATTATCTAGTGAAATCAATAAGCGAAGAACTTTCGCTATCATCTCGCACCCAGATGCCGGTAAGACGACTATTACTGAAAAATTGCTACTGCTGGGCAAGCTCATACAGAGCGCGGGAATGGTAAAGGGTAAGAGCGGCGATAAGCATGCTGCCTCGGACTGGATGAGCATGGAGCAGGAGCGTGGAATCTCTGTGACTTCCTCGGTGATGCAGTTTCCTTACAAAGAGCGGATGGTTAATCTGCTGGATACTCCCGGCCACGAAGACTTCTCTGAGGATACTTACCGAGTACTGACAGCGGTGGATTCGGCATTGATGGTGGTCGATGGCGCCAAGGGTGTCGAGGACAGAACCATTAAGCTGATGGAGGTATGTCGCCTGCGAGACACGCCTATTTTTACCTTTGTGAATAAGCTGGACCGCGAGACACGCGACCCGATCGAAGTTTTAGACGAAATTGAGACCATTCTTAAGATTGAGTGCGCGCCTATCAATTGGCCGATCGGCATGGGGCGTGACTTCAAGGGTGTTTACGATCTGTACACAGACACTATTACCGTGTACGAGCCAGGGCAGGGCAGTGTGTTGCCCGATAATCGAAAAATTCAAGGCTTGAATAGCGATGAGGCCACTGAATTCTTGGGTGATGAGGCCGAGGCGGTCCGTGACGAACTGGAATTGGTGGCCGGTGCGAGTCATCGCTTCGATTTACAAGAATATCTTGCTGGGCGACAAACACCGGTGTATTTCGGCACGGCGCTTGGTAACTTCGGCGTGCAGGAAATGTTAGAGGGCTTTGTGGAATGGGCACCGTCTCCTATTGCGCGTAAGACGCTGACTCGCGAGGTAGACCCTAAAGAGGAAAAGTTCTCTGCATTTGTCTTCAAGATCCAAGCCAACATGGACCCTAATCACCGTGACCGGGTTGCTTTCTTGCGTGTGTGCTCCGGCGCCTATGCTAAAGGCATGAAGGTGATGCATACGCGCTTGGGCAAAGAGGTTCGCATCAGTGATGCGGTAAGTTTTAGAGCCGGGGAGCGTGAACAAGCCATAGATGCAGTGTCAGGAGATATCTTGGGTTTTCACAATCATGGCACTATTCAGATTGGCGACACCTTTACCGAAGGCGAAATGATTCAGTACACCGGTATTCCGCATTTCGCGCCCGAGTTATTTCGACGAATCCGCTTAAAGGACCCATTGAAAACCAAGCAGCTGCAGAAGGGCTTGAAGCAGTTATCCGAAGAGGGTTCAGTGCAGGTGTTCATGCCATCGAAAAACAACGATTTGATAGTGGGTGCCGTAGGTGTGCTGCAGTTCGAGGTGGTGGCTTATCGTCTTAAGGACGAATACAAAGTGGACTGCATCTACGAGCCCATTAGTATATACAGTGCCCGTTGGGTAAGCAGTAAAGACCCACAAAAGCTCGAAGAATTTAAGAAAAAAGCCTATGACAATATAGGCATCGACGGGGGTGAGCATTTGACGTATTTGGCGCCTACCAGAGTCAACTTGTCGCTCATGCAAGAGCGCTGGCCCGATATCGAATTCCACGCAACCCGCGAACACTAATTTAAGATTTGAGACAGAACAATGAAATTTGATTTAAAAGCCACCGATGGCTTAGCCCGACGCGGGACCATGATCTTTCCTCGTGGCGAGGTTCAGACGCCAGCCTTCATGCCGGTTGGAACTTATGGCACTGTAAAAGGTGTGACACCTGCACAGGTCGAAGATAGTGGTGCGCAAATTCTACTGGGAAATACTTTTCACCTGATGCTGCGTCCGGGGACTTCGATCGTCGGTAAGCATGGTGGCCTGCATGAGTTTATTGGTTGGGACAAGCCGATACTGACAGACTCGGGTGGTTTCCAAGTTTTTAGCTTGGGCGATATGCGCAAGATTAGTGAAGAAGGGGTAAAGTTTCGCTCGCCCGTAGACGGCGCGCAGGTATTCCTTGGGCCGGAGTCTGCAATTAAGGTTCAGCAGGACTTAGGTGCGGACATCATTATGCAATTTGATGAATGCACCCCTTACCCGGTCAGTGAAAAAGACGCCGAGGATTCTATGAATCTATCTTTGCGTTGGGCATTGCGCTGTAAAGAGGCTCATGGTGATCATCCATCGGCGCTATTCGGTATTGTGCAGGGAGGGATGTATCCGGAGCTGCGCGAGCAGTCTTTGAAAGCTCTTTCCGCCATGGATTTTGACGGCTATGCCATCGGCGGACTATCCGTTGGTGAACCCAAAGAGGAGATGATCAAGGTATTGGATGTTGTGGCTCACAAGATGCCAGCCAACAAGCCCCGTTATTTAATGGGGGTTGGTACGCCAAACGATATTATTCAGGCCGTGCTGCGCGGTGTTGATATGTTCGACTGCGTTATGCCCACCCGCAATGCGCGCAATGCCCACTTGTTTACGAGTAAGGGCTTAGTGAGGCTGCGCAATGCTCGCTATAAAGACGACACGGGGGCACTCGACCCGCAGTGTGATTGCTATACTTGCCGTAATTTTAGTGTGGCATACCTGCATCACTTGGATAAGTGTAAGGAAATATTAGGGGCGCAGCTTAATACCATACACAATTTGCACTACTACCAAAAGCTGATGCAAGGTTTGCGTCAGGCTATAGAACAAGGTAGATTGAGCGCCTTTGTTGAGGCCTATTATGCAGGCCAAAAGGCTTCAGAGGCCAAAGAAGAGTAAGACTTAATTAATAATTTGTGGCTCTTTCCTTGAAATAAGGCACAGGGCACACTACCTAGAAACAAGCTAATTAAAACGAGAGACTAAAATCATGGATTTCCTTATCAGTGCTGCCCATGCGCAAGATGCGGCGGCGCAACAGCCAGGCGCAATGTTTAATCTGTTCTTCATCGGCGGCATGATCGTGCTGTTTTACTTCATTTTATGGCGCCCGCAGTCTAAGCGCGCGAAAGAGCATAAAGAGTTGGTGGGTGGCCTTGCGAAGGGCGATGAAGTGCTCACTAGCGGCGGCATCCTGGGTAAGGTGACTAAATTGACTGACGAATACGTCACGATTCAAGTGGCAGAAGGCGTTGAGCTGAGCATGCAAAAGGCTTCTATTGCCGCTGCATTGCCTAAAGGCACTATCAAATCAATCCAGTAAGTCACGACTAGCTATTGGTGCGTTGATGCGCCGGGCTAAAAACAAGAGTGTTGGTTTCATGTTGAACAAGTTTCCTCTTTGGAAAAACCTGCTGGTCGTCATAGTGATAGTGTTGGCAGCTTTATATTCCGCACCCAATCTGTATCCAGATGACCCTGCTGTGCAAGTCTCCCATGAAGATCAGGAGATGACAGAGTTCGAACTGGGAACAATAACCGACGCCCTGCGCGCCGAAGGCGTGGAGTACTTTGGTGAAGTACTCCAAGATCGTTCTGCACTAGTGCGCTTTAATAGCTTAGAAGATCAGTTACGCGGCAAGTCAATTATTGAGCGCACTCTAGGCAGTGGGTATTTCAGCGCGTTGAACCTGGCGCCAACGACACCAAGCTGGTTGCAGGCTATTGGTGCTGGCAAGATGAACCTTGGCCTTGATCTTCAAGGCGGGGTGCACTTCTTGATGGAAGTGGATATGGACGCCGCTTTAGAGCGTCGCATGGAAAACTCCATAAGCACTATTCGACAATTACTGCGTACTGAGCGTATTCGTTCGCGCTCTATCGAGCTGGAGGACAGCAATCTCATCGCCGTTACCTTCAGCAATGAAGAGGCACGCTCTGAGGCTCGCAGCCTTATTCGTGAAAACTTCGCAGATTTGCAGCCTTCCAATACGCAGCGCGGCTCTAACTTTGTTCTGGAGCTCAGCCTTCTGCCTGCCGACATTCTGCAAATGCAGCGCGACACTATTGCGGCCAACAAGACGACTATCTTAAACCGTGTGGATTCACTCGGCGTATCGGAGCCCGTTGTTCAGCAGCAAGGTGTTAATCGCATTGTGGTAGAGCTGCCGGGTGTTCAGGATACGGCTCAGGCCAAGCGAATCCTGCAGCGAATTGCGACATTGCAATTCCACCTGCAAGCCGAGCCGGGCATGCCCTCAAGCGCCTATACCACTTATGAGTATCAAGGGCAGCTTATCGATGTGAATAACGAGGTGATTCTTCAGGGTGACCGCATAAGCAGTGTGCGCTCTATGCTGGATCAAAATCAGCAGCCTTCAGTGGTCATTAATTTGGACGCTCAGGGCGGGGAGCAATTTAGCCGTGTGACGCGTGAGAACGTGAATAAGCTCATGGACATCGTGCTCAGCGAAATTAAAACGCGCTCAACCTTCGAAGAAGGTGAGAATGGCGAGGTAATCGAACATCAGGAAACCTACGAAGAGAAGCGCCTTATTAGTCACGCGACAATTCGTCAGGCATTGGGGCGTGAATTCTCTATTACGGGCCTAACCACGCTAGAGGCAAACGAGCTGTCACTTCTGATCCGTTCCGGTGCCTTGGCCGCTCCAATGTATTTTGTGGAAGAGCGCACACTGGGACCAAGCTTGGGGGCGGAGAATATCAAGCAGGGTAGCCAAGCGGTCTATCTCGGTTTTGGTTTGGTGTTGGTGTTCATGATTGCGTATTACCGCCTATTCGGTTTGGCGGCCAATGTGGCATTGGCAGTAAATCTATTATTACTAGTGGCGGTTATGTCTATTATTTCTGCCACTCTTACCCTGCCGGGAATTTTCGGTATCGTCTTGATTGTTGGTATGGCGGTGGACGCCAATGTGCTCATCTTTACCCGTGTACGGGAAGAGTTGGCAAGCGGTCTATCGCCTCAGGGCGCCATAAGTGCAGGCTTTGATCGCGCATTCAGCACCATTATGGATGCCAATATCACAACCCTATTAGTTGGTATCGTTCTATTCTCTATTGGAACGGGGCCAGTGAAAGGCTTTGCTGTCACGCTGATGATAGGCATTTTGACGTCGATGTTTACAGCCATCATTGTCACCAGAGCGGTGGTCAATTGGATGTACGGCGGTAAGCAGGTCACCAAGCTATCTATTGGGCCTTACGTCTAAGTGTTAAGGGAATATATAGAAATGAAAAAATTAGATTTAGTGGGCGGAGAGTAGTATGTCGTTGGGGCTTAAAGAATTCGATTTCATGAGCAAGGCTCGCCTGTTTGGCATACTGTCCATATTGACGCTAGTCATCTCTGTGGGCTCACTGTTCGTTCGCTCTCTAGAGCTTGGCTTGGACTTTACCAGTGGCTCATTGGTAGAGGTAGCCTATAGTCAACCCGTGTTAGTGGCAGACGTTTCCGATGCCCTAGTTGCTGCCGGTTACACGGATGCACAAGTGGTGGCATTTGGTTCTGACCAAGACGTCTTGATTCGCCTTCCCGTGGACGACAGTCTTAGCGAAGAAGAAATGGCGAACCAGTTGGTTAATTTGGGTGACAATATTATTGCCGCCTTGGCAGTGGCCACAGATGCCGAGATAGAATTAAGCCGTTTGGAATTTGTGGGCCCACGGGTGGGCGAGGAGCTGGCCGAGAGCGGTGGTATGGGCTTACTGGTCGCCTTGGGCATTGTCATGATTTACGTGGCCATACGGTTCCAGTCCAAGTTCGCAATAGCGGCGGTGGCGGCCTTGTTCCACGACGTGTTGTTTACTCTTGGTATCTTTTCACTCTTCCAGATTCAGTTCGATTTAACCGTGCTGGCGGCAGTGTTGGCTATTATCGGCTATTCGATTAATGACACGATTGTGGTGTTTGACCGAATTCGAGAAAACTTCCGCACGATGCGCAAGGGTACCCCCTATGAGCTCATCAATCTCTCGCTCAATCAAACTCTGAGCCGTACAGTCATTACAGCCTTTACCACATTGCTAGTGGTCATCGCCATGCTGATTATGGGAGGAGAGTCTATCGAAGGCTTCGCCATCGCGCTCACAATTGGTATTGTGGTTGGTACTTACTCTTCTGTTTATATCGCTTCTAGCTTATTGCTAAGGCTTAATGTGAGCAAAGAAGACTTGATGGTGCCAGAGAAAGAAGGCGCCGTGGACGATATGCCATAGGCATTATAGGTGGGGTGGTATTGCCGTTGAGCGCTACCACTTCTGCCCCCAAGGGCTTTGCTTTAAGAACAGCTATCAGCTAAAGCCTTTAGCTCATCGATGTGCTGTTGAACTGCAGGCATTTGCACGATCTCTCGCTGCTCCTCCAACATTCCCTCTAAGATTTCCATCGTGGTGAGCGGGTTCGCTAACACTACTCGAAAGACAATAATATTGTCGCGCTCATAGCGCTGAGGATTCAGTTGGGTGCGGGATACGAAGGAGCGGCCCAAACCGCGCTGAACTTTCTGTATGCGCCGCGTAATGGCGTTGAGGATAGTATTGATCTGCACGCGTAAGTTTTCATCAGCGCCCTCTAGCAGCGGCCTAATGAAGGCGGGAAGATAGCGGTAGGTCAAGATATTGAGCTCTGGCTCGGTAATCAGCTCGAAGTCGTCCGTTTTCTTGATATGAGTGGCAAAACGTTTTGCCTTACCAATACCCTGATCGATCAATAATTCGTAGCCGTTGCGGGCAATGATGTGAAGGCCAGCGTGCACCAGGACTGCCATGCCGGGCCTGGAGCCCTCCACGCTATGGCTACCTAAGTCTTTAGACCCCTTACGGATAATATACTGCGCGTGGTGCTCTACGCTGGAAAGGGTTTCTGGGTTCTTAAACACGCAGATGCCTGCTCCCATAGGCACATATAATTGTTTATGGGCATCTAGGGTGACGGAGTCGGCCTTCTCAATGCCCTTAAGCAGGGGGCGGTATTTGTGGGAGAACAGAGTCGGGCCTCCCCAGGCAGAGTCCACATGGAAGTGAATGCCACGCGCTTGGGCTATTTCTGCCATTTTATCTAATGGGTCTACACTGCCCGTCTCGGACGAGCCGGCGATACCTACGATTGCCATTACCTTAATGCCTTGGCTTTGGAGTTCGTCACAGCGCTGCTCTAGTATGTCGAGCCTGATCTTATTATTGTCATCGGTTTCAATGGGCACAAGATTTTTGCGGCCGATGCCCAATATGTCTGCGGCTTTGCCCAGAGAGTAGTGACCGCGCTCGGAAACCAGAATGGCCAAGCCTTTATAGCCAAAGTGTTGTAGCCCCGCCGCGAGGCCTTCGTGGGCTAGCCCTGCGAAGTCTTCGCTAGGCTTGAAGATATTATTGCGCGCCGCCCACAGTGCTGTGAGGTTGGCGATGGTGCCCCCGGAACAGAAGCTACCAATGGCGTGGGAGCGATCGTGCATCCAGTTTTGGTAAAAGCCTTCGTCTCGGCTATAGATTAAGTTGTGGATCATCCCAATAACCTGACGCTCCAGCGGCGTAAAGGCCTTGGAGGTTTCGACCTTCACCAGGTTTTGATTAAGGGCTGTCATGATGCGCGAAAGTGGCAGCATGAAATAGGGTAGCGCAGAGGCCATATGTCCAACAAAACTTGGCGATGAGATGTGGACCGACTGGGCAACCAGTTTATCTAATAGAAATTCAATTTGATCGGATACGAATGTGGGGTCTTCTGGAATAAACGGATTGGAGAAGTCTTGCTCGATTTGAACGAGATCTCGCTCGGAAGCAACGATATGCTCTTGCAGAAATCCTGCAAGATTTTGAGAGATCGACTGGTCAATCTTTCCGAGTGTGGAATCTGGGGCTTCTGGAACAGTAAAGATTCTGTAGAGGCTTTCCAGACTGGCATTTGCCAGCTTCTTCTGTGTAGTCATTCGATGGCCAAGGTTCTAATAGATACTCATCGCAGTGTAAAGAAATAAGACAGTATTAAGACAAGGGGACGAAGTATAGAGCAAATGCTAGATAAGGGAAATTAGTCAGAGAGCTTCCTTGGTCAGCTTTTTGCAATACATAGCTTTAAATAAGGAAAAACCTTGGAAATGACCCAAAACCGGCAAAAAATTGACGTGCGCAGCGCTTTGAAATTAACAGGCGCTCAATTAGTATAACGGTGCTGTTGAGAACAATAATTGCCAGATACCAAAAATCCTATTCAAAAGTCTGATGAGCTAATCGATGCTGAGAGAATTACTATCAAAAATATGCGCTGGAGCCGCATTGAGCCTATTGTTTTGGGCTAGTGCCGTGTCTGCCCAGCACTCATCAGAGGCCCTTCCTAGGCCGCCAGAGCTAGAGCCTGCCATTCAGTTTTGGAAGCGCGTATACACCGAAGTCGATACCGATAACGGCTTTTTGCATGATTCTAATAATCTTGCCATTGTTTACCAGGTTGTGGACTACGATCGCCCAGAGATCGAGCGTCAGCGTGATCAGGTAAAAAGCGATCTGCGAGTACTGGCCAGTGGCAAGCGTCAAGGGTTAAGCAATTCTCAACAACGCATTCTCGACCTGTGGCCAGCCGGCACTACTAACGAGCAGTTTCGTAGTGCAGCCAATAATGTGCGTTTTCAGCTAGGTCAACGTGATCGATTTGTTGCAGGCCTTATTCGTTCCGGTGCCTACCGTGGGCATATTGAGGAAGTGGTGAGAGCGAAAAACCTGCCAATTGAGCTGAGCGCGCTGCCCCATGTAGAGTCCTCCTTCCATCCTGGTGCCTACTCCAGCGTGGCCGCTGCGGGCATGTGGCAGTTCATGCGTGCCACTGGTCAGCGCTTTATGCGTATCGATCATATCGTTGATGAGCGTATGGACCCCTATACGGCGACATATGCCGCCATGAGCCTACTGGAGTACAACTATCAGGTGCTCGGTACTTGGCCTCTTGCCTTAACGGCATACAATCACGGCGCCGGAGGTATTGCGCGAGCCGTTCGAGAAACCGGTAGTAATAAGATCGAGGATATCATTCTCAACTATAAAGGCCGCCGTTTCGGCTTTGCATCGCGTAACTTCTATCCCCAGTTTCTGGCAGTGCTAGATGTGGAGCGGCAGGCGCAGACATTGTTTGGTGCCTTGCAGCTAGATCCTAGCCCCGAGTATGTTGAGTTTGAAATGGACGCCTTTGTGGAGGCCGAGACGCTCGCCAGGGCACTTGGCGTTACGGTAGATCACTTGCAGTTCGACAACCCTGCCTTAAGGCCTGTGGTGTGGGAAGGCGGTAAGCGTATCCCCAAAGGCTTTGTGGTGAAGGTGCAAAAAGACTCGCTCACGGACTCCATCGATAATTTAATGGCCCAAATTCCAAGCAGTGAGAAATATCGGATTCAAACGCCAGACGTGGCCTATGTGGTTCAGCGCGGCGATAGCCTATCGGCCATTGCCACACGCTTTAAAACCTCGGTCGCTCAGTTGGCCTCTCTCAATCAGCTTCGAGATCGTCACCGCATACAGATAGGTCAGCGCTTACTTCTGCCTCAAGACACTGAGACGACTACGGGCATGACCTCTGCAGAGATAGCGGCTAATGGTCCTGCCTCCACGGCTACCCCCATCACCATTAACACGGACGGCACCTATACGGTTCGTAATGGCGACTCCATCTATCTCATTGCGAGGCGTCTGGGTGTGGAAGAATCACAGCTATTGGCGGCTAATCAAATTGATAGACCTGATCGTATCTTTCCCGGTCAACAGTTGCGCGTACCCAGTGAGAAGCTCAAACCCAGTGAGCCAAGTGCCGAGATTGAACAGGCCATTGCCGAGGTCGTCGACGAGGTGACGGAGCAAGCAATGCCAGAGTCTGCAGAGGTGGCCGAGGCCATAGTTTCTGAAGAGGAGGCGCCAGAAGACGAACCGCTCTTTATTGAAGAGAGTGAGCAGGAGATTCTGGAGAACCCTATTGAGTTAGCGGAGTCTGCCGAGGCTGTAGACCCTGCGCAGAATGTTGAACAGAGCAATGAGCAGGCGGTAGTCGATTTAGAGGCAGATCCTGCAGATTACAGCGTCGCTCAAGACAGCACTATTGAGATTCAAGCGATGGAGACTCTAGGGCACTATGCCGAATGGCTAGGCATCAGAGCCTCAGACCTAAGGCGTTTAAATGGTAAGAGCTATGGCCAGGCAGTGCTCATTGGCGATCGCTTGAAGCTCGACTTTAGCCAGGTGAGTGTTGCTGAGTTCGAGCTTAAGCGGCGTGAGTATCATGTTGGGGTGCAGCAGGAGTTCTTTAGAAACTATCGAATCCTCAGCGTGGACGAATACAAGGTAGCGGCCAATGACAATATTGCTGCCATGGCGCGTCGTCAGTATTCCGTTCCAATGTGGTTGCTCAGACAATACAATCCAGAGCTAGACTTCAGCCGCATTCAGATTGGGCAGATTATTGTGTTTCCAGTGTTGGAAGCTGTGGAGAACGAGCAAGGTTCCAGCTAGGTCCCTTGCTCGTCTCGCTAGAGAGGCTTACTTTTCTATCTCGGCAATCGCGTCCGAGAGTAGGCTAACGCCAAGGGCATACTTAAATGAGGGGTTGTAGCGCAATAAAGAGCAGAAGTTGCGGTAGACCAAATACCCCTGATCATCCCCCTCATCCCCTATAATCAATGCTGCCGGTAGGGGGCGCGTTGGTAAATCACTCCCATCTGCGCGCCTGACGCCCAGTTCCTGCCATTCATCGAGACGGCGCCAAACCCCCATACTAGTATAGGCGCGACAAGTGGCGTCCGGCGCCATGCCGACGTTCTGTGGAGCCGGTAGTGATTGCTCGCCACCAGGCGGAAGGCTGACGATTCGGCCCCAAGTTTGGTCATCTTTCCAGTTGGTAGCCTTAAGATAATTGGCAACTGAACCAATCACATCTGGCCCCATTGTCCATAAATCGCGCTTACCGTCGCCGTCTTGGTCTACCGCCCGACGAAGATAGCTATCGGGCATAAACTGGGGAGCCCCTAGAGCACCAGCCCAAGAGCTTTTCATCATATCGACAGTGGCGAAGCCTTTATCCACGATCTCGAAGGCGGCGAAAAGCTGGTTTCTAAATTGGTCCCCACGACGGCTGTCATAGGCTAGGGTAGCTAATACATTAAACATAGGCTCTGTGATGGGGTAGGTGCCGTAGTTGCTCTCCATTCCCAAAATAGCTGCCACAAAACGCCCTTGCACTCCGTACTCTTTCGCGATGCTGTTAATCATATCGCCTTGCTCGGCAAGCAAGTCTTTACCTAAGTTGATGCGAGTTGGGCTTACGCGACGCAAATAATTCTCGTAGGTATCCACAAACTCCGCTTGGCTGCGATCGGCTTGAATGACGCGGCGCTGGGGTTCGATAGTGGGGATGATTTCGTCGAGTGTGTTGGCACTTATGCCGCGCTCGATGGCATCGGCGCGAAACTGTTGTAACCACTGGGCAAACGCTGCTTTGTCCTCAGTGTCGCTCTGTTGAGCCTCTTGCGCATTGATACTTGCGCTTAGGCCTAGGCAGCCTGCAAGGCCAACGGCAATGATAGCGCGATTGAGTTTTTTTAAGCGCAAAGTGCATTGCGTCAGTGTTGTCATTATGTCTGGCCTCTAAACCTCGTGTGAGTCGTTAGTCCATTGTTTGGTCTCGCTTTGGCTTTGCTTGTGGCATCAACGCTTGAGCGAGAGTAAAGAATAAACTTTATCGTTGAAAAAGTCTGTGCTTCAAGACAAATTTTAGCGCCGGGCTTTTCCGCTGTTACTGTCGTGTTACACGGGAGAATAAACCTCGATAGGCGTCAGCCAAATGTGCAGGCGAAAATTGACTCACTTCTACCCGCGGAAGCGTCTTGCCCTGGGTTTTCATTGTCGCCCAGTGATCGATCTTGTCTGCGGCCTGGCGGGCAGTGTCGCTCAGGGCCTTGCTCACGGGGTAGAGGTGCTCGGCAGGCAGGTACTCGGGGTAGGCCATGCAGTCGGGCGCTAGTGGGGTGCAGCCAAGGGCGGTGGCTTCCAGAAGGGCGAGCCCCTGAAAGTCATGGCTGGCCGTACTCAATGCGATGTCGGCACTAGCGACGATGGCCTCGTAGGCGCTGCGTTCTTGCACATAACCCCAATGTCCTGGAGTGATACTGTGTGCCTCATAGTAGCCCTTTAGCAAAGGCAGCATTGTCTCGAAGGGCCCGGGAGTTTGCCGAAACTGCTGGCCAAGAACATGGAGGCGAAATCGAGTGTGTCTCTCGATGAGAACCGTGACGAGCGCTAATAGCAAGCCTGGGCCTTTGTCGAACTCCCAGCGGTGATTCCATACGATGTTAAGGGTCTTCTCCTCACCTTTGTAGGGGCGCGGTGTCGAGAATAATTCTTGCGCTAAGGGCACCGGAATAACGCTCGCTTTTTCCAATCGATGGTTTAGCCCCTGGGGAACGTGATCGGGGAGCTTCTTCAGCAATGCCCTAGCGCCGCGCAGAAAACTGGCTCTGTTAAATTCACTGTTGAAGACGATTTCATCGGCACACAAAGCGGTGTAGATGCTCAGTATCTGAGGTTCTACACTGACTGCGCCTTCTGTCTGTGGGTTGACGGGGTAGGCAAATTGATTCTCGTGAAAGTACACGATGTTTGGAATCTGGGCCAATTGAGGGGCAAAGCCGCGCAGCGCCGACAGGTCGGTCATAGAAGTGCACAGAAGGAAGTCGTAGTTGTCAGCTAATATGTCCCGGTGGTTAAATGCCCAAGTTAAACTGTTACCGCGTACGCGCCATGCAAAATAACGAGCCGGCAATACGAGCTCTTGCCATTGAATATGCGGGCACAGCGCTTTGATATGCTCACGCCATAAGTGGTGGCTGCGAGCATCGTATGCAGATAAAAGAAGCGCTTTCATCGATTCATCGTTCTTGGGTAAGGGGAAGCGGCAATCTAACGGGCCAAGGGTGTGACGTCAATGCTCGGGCAACGCGATAGTGGGGGGAGTATGTATATTGAGCCTAAGCCAGCCAGTACGGTGGTTATACTGCGTGAGGGAGATAGCACGCTGGAAGTGTTGTTGTTGCTGCGTAATTCGACACTGAGCTTTAAGGGTGGGCATTGGGTTTTCCCAGGCGGTAAAGTTGATCCAGATGATTATCCAGACGAGGCGGGTCAGGAGCATTATTTAGCGGCGTGCAATGCGGTGATTAGAGAAACCGAGGAAGAAGCGGGTATCGATATCTCTACCGAGAGGCTGCAGCATATTTCCCACTGGACGACGCCCGAAGGTGGCCCTAAGCGTTACGCCACGTGGTTTTTTGTTTGTCAGCTAAGTCAGCAGGTCGATATTACGGTAGACAACGACGAGATTCTTGACCATTGCTGGATGTCTCCGGAGCAGGCACTTGCCGCTTGCGAAGCGGGGGAGCTGAAACTGCCGGTACCGACCTTAAAAACCTTGCGTCGGCTAGCCCCTATCGATGATTTTGCGGCTTTGGAGCAGCACCTCTCAGAGTCTGAGGTGTATTTATTTCCGCCGGAATCTCCCTTCTATCCGTCCCACTGTGTGCCACGTTAAGCGCTAGACGAAAGACTTAGCGCGGCCCGGCGGTCTATCCTCTAGGCTGTCACAATAAGCTTAATTCAAGCCTGTCTCACCCGATAAGCCCTTGCTTTTATTGCAGGGATAGTGGGATAGTTAAAGCTCCCTTGGAGCCTATTAATGCTGGCTCCCAGAGTGTTCTGGCTGTATGAGGAATGCCGGAGCCCCTGAGAATAAGAACGCGACGAGAAGAAGACCCTCTTATGTCATCTCCTACTCTAGAAAATTTGCGTCACACCCTCGAATCCGTTCGCGTTAAGCGTCTGCGTGTTACCGCGCTGCATCACATCGGGGTCGCCCTGACCGCGCTAATGGCATTGTCGCTGCTGCTTATCGGAATAGACAGCTGGCTTAGCCCTTCACGCAATGGTGAGATCGCGCTTTTCTCTATCCTTGTTGTTGGCGTGATTGGCGCCGGCGTCTATGTTGTTAGCTCCTTTACTCGCGCCCGCTCGGACGAGCGATCACTGGCCGTTCTGGTTGAAGGCAAAATCCCAGACTTAGAGCAAAGATTATTAACCTCTTTAGAGTTCAGTGAGGACGATTACTCCGGCGACCAAAACAGCGTGTCGCAGCAGTTTGTCCAACAGCTGTGGGCTGATGCCGAAGAGCACGTCAAGCAGGAACAAGCGAAAGTCAATGCGGTGGTGTCCTCCCGTGCTAGCTATTGGTCCCTGGCTGCCGCCTCGGGCAGTATGGCCGTTGTCGCCTTATTATTGGTGGTATCCCAGTCACTATTCGATGCGGCCAACAGAATCGTTTGGCCATTCGTCCCAGAGCCGCCTGCGCCTGAGGTGCTTGAGGCTCTTCCGATAAGCATTAGTGTAGAACCCGGCGATATGGAAATGCAGCGTGGTGATTCTGCCACTATCGTCGCGCGAGTGACGAATGCCATTCCTAGTGATATTCAGCTAAGCGTTCAGAGTGACAACGTAAATTGGCAAGACTATACGATGATGCAGGATGCCAGTGGAAGCGATGGCGCCACTTACAGTTATTACATGCCGTCGGTGCGTGAAGACATCGTTTACTTCGTTAATTTTATGCAAGATGGCGAGCAGCGTTCTGAGCAGTATCGTATTCGTGTTTATGACCTGCCTAAAGTTGATCAGATTGACTTGTCGTTTGATTTTCCAGAATACACAGGGCTTGAAGACTTTGCCGAGGAAGACTCAGGCGATATGTTGGTGCCCGAGGGAACTGAGGTAGAGCTTAATGTTCATTTCAACAAGCCCATTGCGAGTGCTCGCATTGAGTTTCAGGAAAACGACTTTGCTTATGAAAGCATCCCCTTGGCAATAGATGGCAGTACAGGGCGCGCCAATATTACGGTAGTGGGCGATGCGGTATATCGCATAGAGGCGGTCGATACCGAGCAGCTAGAGAGTGTAGATCCTTATGACTACTATTTGCGCTCTATTCCCGATGAGCCGCCTAAGTTGACTCTGCGTAGCCCAGGGCGTGACCAGGAAGTGATGCCCCTAGAAGAAGTCGTGTTAGAGGTTGAGGCCGACGATGACTACGGGCTCAGTCAGTTCGAACTACGCTATAACGTAGTAGGTCAAGACGAAGTGGCTGTCGATTTTCTGCCAGAAGAGAAAACTAAAAGTATTGATGGAAATGAATTGATCTATCTCGAAGATCTTTCTGTGTCACCTGGCGACTTTGTGAGTTACTACCTAAGTCTCGCTGATAATAACGCCCTTTCCGGCCCCGCTGCTGTTGTGTCCGATATCTATTTCTTACAGGTGGTGCCAACCGACCAAGAGTTTAGACAGGCCGGCGGTGGTGGCGGTCAAGGTGGAGCGCAGGGAGGTGGGCAGAGCAGTGCTTTGGTGACCCTACAAAAAGATATTATTGCCGCGACCTGGAAGTTGCGCAATCAAGAAAACATAGACCCAAATGAACTATCCGATGCATTGCAGATAATTTCCGAGTCCCAGACTGATGCGACTACTCGTGCTCGTCAATCAATCGATCGTCTTGCCGAGAGACTTAACTTCTCTGACGACAGTTATGATAACGCGGTGATGAATTTGCAGCTGGCGATTGAGCAAATGAACCTAGCGATTGTTGAGTTGGATAAGCAGCAGGTAAACAGCGCGCTTAAGCCAGAGCAGGTCGCATTGCAGTATATTCTTAAAGCCGAAGCCGACATTAATCGCACCGATATTAGTACTCAGCAGGCTAGTAGTGGAGGAGGAGCTGGCGGCGCCCAACAAGAGCGTGAGGACTTGCGTGAGCTCTTTGAAATGGAAATGGGGCAATTAGAAAATCGTTATGAAACGCCCAATAGCCGAGGCGGTTCTCAAGCCAACTCCGAAGAGGCCAATAAACTAGAAGAGCTGGCTAGAAGGCAGGAGGGGTTGACCCGCGCCCAGAGAGACTTGGCGAGACGCATGGAGCAGATGAGCGAGGAGCAGCGACGTCGCGAATTAGAAAGACTGCAAAGAGAACAGGAACAGCTTAGTGAAGAGGTGTCAGAGCTCTCTAGGCAGATGTCTCGTAATAGTTCTCAGCAGGCAAGCAGTAATTCACAACAGCAGCAACAGTCACCGTCACAGCAAGCGAGTAGTTCACCATCGCAATCCAGTGGTCAAAGCCAGACGAATGGTCAAAGTGAGATAGAGCGAGCGGCTCAGCAAATGCAGGAAGCGGCTCAGGCGCAAACGCCCGCTCAGGCGGCTGCGAGAAGCCAGCGCGCCCTGGAGAGCCTTCGTGAGCAGCAAAGGCAGTTAAACGAGCAGCAGAGCACCTCCGTTACTCAGCTCGCTCAGAATGCTGTCCAAAAAGGTCAGCAACTCGCGGCAGAACAAAGGCAACTGCAACAGGATTTAGAAGCGTTGAACAGACAGCAGGGGCTGGGGCAGACGCGCAATGAGTCGCGCTCTGATGAGCAGTTGCAAGAGCTGCTAGAGCGACAGCGTCAACAAAGGCAAGAGGTCGAAGACATCGAAAACATGCTTCGCGCCATTATCGCACGCGGTGAAAACGATGATCAGGCGCTTATGGCTGAGGCTCAACGAGCAGCGAGAACTATGCGTCCATTGCGCGAGGCGATGAGCGCTAGTCAACGTCTGTTGAGCAACGGGATGGTCAATATAGCTGTCGACATTGAGCAGGAAGTGGGAGACACGCTGGAAGAATTAGAGCGCAGCTTGCGAGCGATGGATCCGGCCGATCAGCCTAGTAGTTTAGACCCAGTCCAGCAGGCAGCACGTGACGCTTCTGAGCTGCGCGAGCAAATGGAGCAATTGCAAAGACAAGCTGGCGAGATGGCCGAAGGCAATGAGGCGAATGTGTCTGTTGCGCAAATGCGACAACAACTGGCTCGCTCCCAACAACTGGCTCAGGATATCGCCAGTCAGATGCAACAACAACGAGAGTCTGGCCAAAGAGGGACGCCGAATGGGCAACAACAAGGCCAAGGTTCAGAGCAACAGGGCTCAGCCAACGGGCAAAATAATAGTAGTGCACAAAGACAAGGTGGCGGCGGTGGCGCGGCCAGCGCGTTGAGTACCGCTCGTACTATTCGCTCCGATATTACAGCAGCCGGAGTGGAAGATTTTCTTAATCAGCCAGAATTATTTGCGCAATTGATGAAACAAATTGTCGAGCTGGAGTCGACGCTAAGAGCGCAGGCGGAACTAGCGAGAATTAACGAGAAAATATATGCCCCAACGGATGAAGACGTACCTGATCAATACCAGCGCCTAGTGGAGCAGTATTATCGCGTGCTGTCAGAAACCAGTGGGGAAGGTGGCGCGGCTCCAGTACGATGAACTTCTTTTTTGATCAGTATCTGCAAGACGCAATTGAACGAGGTCAGTTCAGCTTTGTTTATGGCATGAGTATTTGGTTCTTTCTAGGCCTTTGTATTGCCTTAATAGCTGCCGTTTGGTTTTTATATCGCAAGACTACCCGTCAACTCACCCCGGCTTGGAAGGGCTTCTTAATAGGCCTGCGCAGCGCCGTGCTCATTATCCTACTGCTGTGCTTGTTGCGTCCGGTGGTGACGGTGCAAGAGGTAGTGCCTCAGGAAACTTACCTTGCGATTCTGGTCGATGATTCCCAGAGTATGTCTATTGCAGACTTGCCAGGCGGAGAGCGCCGAGATGAAGAAATATCACAGCTCCTATATGGTGATCAGAGCCTAATAGAGCAGCTTGGAGAATCATTTCAAGTGCGTACCTTCCGCTTCGATAAGCAAACGCAGAGGGTACGGGAGGCCGGTGATCTCACCAGCGCCGGAACCGCTTCCTCGATCGATCAAGCTCTGCAATATGTGGATGAGCAATTGAGTGGCCTGGCGTTGGGCGGCATTTTGTTGATTAGCGACGGCGCGGACAATGAAGGGGTTGACCCCGTGCCGACAGCTCAAGCCTTTGGTGCACGTGAGATTCCAATTTTTACCCTCGGTGTTGGTCAGGAAAACATTCCATTGGATGTGGGCATCGTTGGCGTCAATACGGCAAAGACAGTGCTAGAGGGCTCAGTATTCAATGTTAATGTGGCACTTTCTAATCAAGGCTTTGCGGGAGAGTCGGTAAACCTGAAGATATTCGATGGCGATGTGGAAGTGAGTAGTAGAGATGTCGTATTGGGTCCCGATGGTTCCACGCGACGCTTCGACATAGAGTTAACGCCGGAGCGTCGGGAAGCCATAATGTATCGCTTGGCGGTGGCCGAGCAGAGCGGCGAGATAATACTCGAAAACAATGAGTATCTATTCCTAGTGGATAATAGTGAGAAGCCGCCGCTCGATATACTCTATGTGGATGGGCACCCGCGCAATGAGTTTAAGTTTATTAGGCGCGCGATCGAAACCGATACATCTCTGCGCCTTGCCAGTTATTTGCAAACAGGGCCTGGAAAATTTTATCGCCAGGGTATTGAGTCTCCTCTAGAGCTCAGTAATGGTTTCCCTGAAACGATTGAGGAATTGTACAAGTACGAAGCCGTCATTATCGGCGATATCGGCAAAGACTTCTTTAGTGATGAACAGCTAGAGTTATTGCAGGAGTTTGTCGCCGAGCGCGGTGGCGGCTTAATGGTAGCAGGCATGGTCGATGACTTGCTTGTCGATACGCCGCTGGCGGATATTCTGCCGGTAACTCTTATAGAATCGGACCTGCTGCCTTCTAATTTGCGCGGTGGAATCGCAAGAGGTAATCATCCCACAGGGCAGTTATTTCAGCCCCGCTTAACCAACGAAGGCGAGTTTTCCCAACTATTGCGTTTAGCGAGCGTCGATGCTGAAAATAATCGTTTGTGGTCGCAGATGCCTGAGTTGCAAGGGGTCTATGTAACAGGTCGTGCCAAGCCTGGCGCCACTGTATTGATGGAACATCCGCTGCTGCAGTTTCAAAATCAGCGCCTCCCTATCATAGCGACTCAGCGCTATGGCAGCGGTCGCAGTATGTCGCTCACTAGTGCGAGCACGTGGCGCTGGCAAATGATGATGCCAGTGGCTGATCAATCTCATGAGCGGGTATGGCGGCAAATGCTAAGGTGGTTGTCGGTGTCTGCCCTAGAGCGGGTTAGCGTGCGCTTCGATAGAGAGTTTTATCACGTGGGCGATACCGTGAATGTACGCGCGGCGGTGCGCGATATGAACTTCCAAAATGATAATGCCGCCTCGGTTTGGCTCCATCTAACGACACCAGATGGGCAAGCGATGGACACCCCTATGGAGTGGGATATTGACGAGGATGGGGTCTACGAGGCGAGTTTCGAAGTCGCCTCTGAGGGGGTCTATGATGTATTTGTGGACATCGCCAGTGCCGCAGGTGAGTCCGATAGAAGTGAGACTGAAAAGAACACTGCCTTTGTAGTGACGCCGTCGCTGCGAGAGTTCTCTTCGGCAGGCAGAGACACCGAACTTCTCCAGCGCATAGCGCAGGCTAGTGCGGCGCGCTATTACGATATGAACCAGAGTGCCCAACTGGCCACGGATATTCGCCACACCCCTAATGCCTTTACGCGTGAAGTTCAGCAGGATCTTTGGGATAGACCATTTATTTTAGCTCTACTCATTTTGCTGCTATGCGTTGATTGGATGGCGCGTCGATATAAGGGGCTATCATGAGCATAGGACAAGTTTTGCGCAATGCGCTGCTATGGACGTTACTGACATGCTCGGTTGCAAGCGCTCAGCCCCAAGGTGGCAATGAGGACGTCTATTTTCGCAATCGAGCCGATGCCAGCAAGTACGCGCTTATTGTCACCGGGCCGGGGGCATCCGAGGAGATCGGCATTCGCTTTTGGCAATGGTCCGTAGCCCTGCACGATACTCTGGCTGGAGACTATGGCTATAGCAGTGACTCGATAGTATTGCTTAACGACGATGGCACGGCACTAGGCAATCGTAGCACTCGCATAGATGGCAGTTCGCGTAGAGAAGATATTGAGCGAGCCATTGCTGATTTGCGGCAGCGCTTAGAGCCGGGTGATCAGTTAACGGTGTTTCTCATCGGTCACGGGTCTAGCCTTACCGAAGATGCCAAGTTCAATATTGTTGGGCCAGATATTACTGGTGTTGAGTTCTCGCAGTTACTAGACGGCTTTCAAGAGCAGGATGTAGTAGTCATCAACACAACTAGTGCCAGTTATGAATTTTCGGAAGACCTATCATCGCGCGGCAGAGTTATTGTCTCTGCGACTCGGTCCCGGGCGGAGCGCTACGACCCCGTATTTGCCGCCTATTTATTAGAGGCGCTGACGAATAGAGCTGGCGATAGAGACAAGAATGGTCGGGTGTCTGTCTTAGAGGCTTTCACTTACGCCAGCCAAAGTAGTTTGGCTTGGTACAGAGACCAAGGACGATTGCCAACCGAGCGCGCAGTGCTGGATGACAATGGAGATCAAACTTTTGCCATGGAGCCCGGGCCAGGGGCGGGTGATGGACGTTTGGCCGAAATAGCGTATTTCGACTGGCCGAATATGGTAGAGCTAAAGAGTTCGCCGCAGGCCCAGCAGATCTATGCACAAATGCAAGACTTAGAACGCACTATCTTCCTACTTCGAGCTGATAAGCAGAATTATCTTGAGTCTGATTATTGGGCCCGAATGGAGGAGTTACTTATTGAGTTAGCGATGAAGACGGAGCAGTACAATGACTTACCGTAGCAACAAGTCTGCACATACTCTCAGTAATCCCAAGGCATTCAAAAGACTGGGCAAACTCACTTGTGGGTTTATATTGGCGGGTGTTGTTAGTCTGTCAACGCAAGCACAGACTATCGGATTGGCGAACGAAGCATCCCTTGAGAGAGCCGAATCCTTATTGCAGGCCGGTAGTTATTTGGCCGCTGCAGAGCTTTTTAAGCGCGTAGACGAAGTTGATAGACGGCGCGGTGTCTTAGGGGCTAGTAAGGCTCACACCCTGATGGGGGAGTATGAGGAGGCAGTTGCATTATTAGAGGATTATATTGACGACTACGCGGACGCCCCAGAGCTCAGCACGCAGTTAGCTGAGATTAAACGGGCGACTGGCGACATCGAGGCGGCTCTGGCTATTTTAGAAGAGGTGATTGCCGGTAATAGCAATCCCCCCGTGAGAACTCTGGTGAAATACGGCAGTGCCTTACAGTTCGTTGGCCGGCCTGATGAGGCCTTTGCGCCCTTGACCCAAGCTATAAACCGCTATGATTCGGGCCTAGTCTTTGAAGCGGGTGAGATAGCCATGGTTGCCCGGGCGAGCTGGCTGCTAGGACGCTTTCACGATGCTAATAGTTTGTTTAGTGAGGCCACCCGAGTAGACCCAGAGAACCTTGAAGCGCAAGTGCTTTGGGGGGATCTCTTTATGGAAAAACACAATGTCGCTGACGCGGAGCAGTCCTATGACGCCGCTTTGGCGATAAATCGTCGCTATGTGCCCGCGTTGATTGGACAGGCCATGATTTCTGGTGGAGACCGTGCCCTGAACTTCGCCTTGGATATTAACCCAAGAAGCGCACCCGCAATGGAAACCATGGGGGTCTTGCTGATATCCAATAATCGCCTCGATGAGGGTGAAGAGTACTTAGAGCAGGCTCTCGAGATTAACCCGCAGGCGATAAAGCCCTTAAGCCTGTTGGCGGCACTGGCGGCATTGGAAGAGCGTCAGCAACGCTATGAGGAGTTGGAGGCAAGGGTGGCATCGTTCAGTCCCAATAATCCTGTATTTTATAGTGAGATAGCTGAGGCTTTTGGTAATAACTATCGCTTCAAAGAAGCCGTGTCGTTTGCTCGGCAAGCGATAGAGGCCGATCCTGAACATTGGGAGGCTCATACCTTGCTGGGCTCTAATCTTATTCGCTTGGCAGAAGAGGAGGAAGGGCGGCAGCACTTAGAATTAGCGTTTGAGAACGACCCCTTTAATGTTATGACCTCCAATATGTTGAAGGTCTTTGACACACTGGAAGAGTACGCGACTCTGACTACAGAGCACTTCATAGTCAAGATGAGTGAAAACGATGCCAAGATTCTCTGGCCTTATATGGCGCCATTATTGGAAGAGAACTGGCGAACTCTGACTGAAAAATATGGCTTCGAGCCAGAAGCTCCAGTGCTTATCGAAGTCTTCGAGCGCACCGATGACTTCGCCGTCAGATCGGTCGGACTGCCCGATATTGGTCCTCTAGTAGGCATTTGCTTTGGCAAGGTGGTGACGTTGATATCTCCAGCGACATTGAGTGCTAACTGGCAGGAGATCGTTTGGCATGAATTAGCCCACGTGTTTACATTGCAGTTAACTAATAACCGTATGCCTCGCTGGCTGTCAGAGGGTATCTCTGTTTGGGAGGAGCGTGAAGCAAGGCCCGAGTGGGGGCGTCGTCACGGCATTGAATTAGTACGCGCCGTGGAGTACGACAAGCTGCTACACGTAGGCAGTCTTAATGAAGGCTTTACTGGTGCCAATAGCAACGAAGATCTGGGCTTCGCCTACTTTCAATCGTATTTGGTGGTTGATTATATTGCTAAAGAATACGGTTTCGATAAGTTACTGGAATTAGTCAAACAATACGCCGAGATAAAAGAAGAATCTGAGATGTTTAACGCCGTCTTTGGCTTATCCATGGACGACTTTGACGCCGGTTTCCGCTCTTGGTTGGATCGAAGAGTGAGTGAAATAGGCGTGCACGCAAGTGTTGAAGATGGCGCCGATGAGGGTGCCGCCCATGGCCATGGGCAACGGGAAAACTCCAGCGCCATTACCGCCGAGCTATACAATAACGAGGCCTTGAAAGTGCATATGCGTCAGCGTGTGCAAGAGTATCCCAATGACTTTCAAGCCCATCTGCAACTTGGCATTGTATTGTTCAAGGAAGAGCAGTTCGTGGAAGCCATAGTGCACCTCAAATTGGCCCATGAGCTACTACCGGACTACTCCGGCTATCCAAGTCCGCCCTTGGTGCTGGCGCAAATTTATGAGCAGCAAGGCGATGAGCAAAGACGTTTCGAACAGCTGGAAATTGTGATGGAGAATCATCAGCACGATTACGATACGGCTGTATTGTTAGCCCGGCGAGCATTAAACATGGGAGATTTGGAAAAGTCTGAATACTACGTTGAGCGCGCTTTGAGTGTGAGTCCTTATCGCTTGGATGTGCACGAATTAGGGGCGGCGCTGGCGAAGCTGAAAACTGATACTGAGGCGGCGGTAAGAGAATACGAAATTCTGGCGCATCTTGATGATAATGACCCAGTAGAGGCTGGGACGAACTTGGCTGAGGCGTATTTAGAGAACGGTCAAGTAGAGGAGGCCAAGAGGCGCATACTGTCTGCCTTAGAGATGGCACCAAGTTATCAGCGTGCCCAGAAGGTGTTGCTGCGTAGTGTGGAGCCCGAATAAGAAAACAGGAAAAGAGAGACTCTATGGGTCGTGTAAGAGTAGGGCAAAAGAGGTTCTATATTGGCATGCTTGCAAGCGTGTTGCTTGGCTTTTGTCTTGATACTCTTGCACAAAACACAGCGGTACCTTTGGACTTTAGTCCCCAGAATTTTAAGCTAGATTTAAACCAAGCCCAGCAAGAAGTCCCTGCGGAGTTTACGTGGATAAGAGGGCGCTACACTAATTATGGTGGCGGCCGGGGGCGCAGAGGAGGCGGCTTTGGTCGCGGCTGGTGGGACACCGATTTTCCCGATGCCGAGTCAAATTTTTTACGCGGGGTGCAGCGCTACACGAATATCGATACAAATAGCGAAAGCTATGAATGGCTGGACTTAACTGATCCCAAGCTATTCGAGCATACGTTTCTCTACATGAATATGAAGCGGGTGCCGATTGGTGCTATTTATAGCGGTCCAAATTTTAGCCCGGAAGAAGTAGAAGCTCTGCGAGAGTTCATGTTTAGAGGCGGTTTTGTTCTTCTTGATGATTTTTGGGGAGACGCGCACCTGGCAGACTTTAAGACTGAAATGGCCAAGTTGTTTCCAGAGCGGGAGCTAATCACTCTGTCACCTCAGCACGAGTTGTTTCATGTGTTTTTTGACGTGAATGAATTGGTGCAGATTCCAGGGCGCGCTGTTACTTGGGATTATGGCGGTGGGTTTAGTTTGGATGACCCTGTGTACCCGCCATCGGTGTATGCAATTTTAGATGACGATGGACGAGTTATGTTGGCCGCCAATTTTAATGCTGACTTAGGTGACGGCTGGGAGCATACGTTTTATGAGCCCTATCCAACACACTACAGCAATGAGGCATATAAAATTGCCATTAATTACTTAATTTACGCGTTCACTCATTAGCAACTTACGCATCATACGAAGAAAAACGAATATCGAATATTAGCCAAACCAAACGGGAACGACACATGTCTGAATTAGAGAATATCGAACAGGAAAATGTAGAAGGTCTAGAAAGCCACGACGACTTGGCGCTGGTCAAGAAGATGCAGGAGGGGAGGGAGCAGATCATCGCGGAAATCCGCAAGGTGATTATCGGTCAAGATAAGATTATCGATGAGCTCTTAATTGCATTGTTCGCAGGAGGCCATTGTTTGGTAACGGGGGTGCCAGGTTTGGCCAAAACCCTATTGATCAAGACTGTTGCCGATATTCTTCAGGTGGATTTTTCTCGCATCCAGTTTACGCCAGACTTAATGCCCGCAGACGTGGTGGGCGCCGAGATCGTCGAAGAGGTTGACGGCGAACGTAAACTAAAGTTTGTGAAAGGCCCAATATTTACCAATATTCTGCTTGCCGATGAAATTAACCGTACCCCACCTAAAACCCAATCCTCATTATTAGAGGCTATGGAGGAGCGTCAGGTAACCGCCGCGGGGGTCACTCATCCCATGGCTCGGCCCTTCTTTGTTCTCGCCACACAGAACCCTATCGAGCTAGAGGGGACCTATCCGCTGCCAGAGGCTCAGTTAGACCGCTTCATGTTTAAAATTGAATTGGATTACTTGTCTGAAGACGATGAAGTGGCGGTCGTTGGCAATACGACTAAGATTGTCGACAATACAGTGGCTCACCCATTGAGCGGCGAAGATATCCTTGAATTTCAGCGTATCGCGCGTCAGGTTCCGGCTGCTCAAGCTGTCATTCGCTATGCGGTGCGTCTTGTTCATGCCTCTCGCCCTAAGAACCCAGAAGCACCAGAGTTTGTACGCGACTGGGTAGCGTGGGGTGCCGGCATTCGAGCCTCGCAGAACCTAGTGCTTGCGGGTAAGGTCAGAGCGCTACTGCAGGGGCGTTATAATGTGTCTTATTCTGATATCCGGGCCTTGGCGCCTGCTGTCTTGCGTCACAGGATCTTGCTGAATTTCCATGCAGAGGCTGAGCGTGTCACCACTGATGATGTTATCAAACGCCTGATTGAAACTGTGCCAGAACCCACTTCGGATCTGTAAAAGGATAGAGACATTTATGTCGGCAAACACCAATTTTATAGATCCAAGCGTCTTAGCCAGCCTCGATAATTTGGAATTGCGGGCGCGTGTGGTGGTGGAGGGGTTTTTAAATGGCCTGCACAAAAGTCCGCATAGAGGGTTTAGCGTCGAATTTACTGATTATCGCCAGTATCACCGGGGCGATGATATGCGCCATGTGGATTGGAAGCTCTACGCTCGTAGTGACAAATTCTATATTAAACAGTATGAAGACGAGACCAATGTGCGTTGCTATATCGTCTTGGATGCGAGCGCTTCCATGGCTTATTCCTCGGGTGGCATGAGTAAACTGGAGTATGGTCGAACGCTTGCCTCAGCGCTTGCCTATTTTATTATGCGTCAACGCGATGCCGTGGGGCTTATCACCTTTGACGAGAAGGTCAAAGACTTCATTCCTGCGCTGTGTCGTCAGCCCCATCTTATTCGAATTCTGCGCGCATTGGCTCAACTGGAAGCGGGGACTACCACTGATGTGGTGAAACCCCTAGCTGATCTGGCGATGAACCTGAATCGCAAGAGTCTGGTCATTCTTATTAGTGACCTGCTTGATGACGAGGATCGCATTCTCAAGACGCTGCAAAGCTTGCGCGCCATGGGTAATGACGTGATTGTCTTTCAGGTAATGGATAATGCAGAATTGAACTTCGAGTTTCACGAAGCCACGGAGTTTATAGATTCGGAAACCGCGGAGTCTTATATCACCTCTCCAGCCGCCGTACGGGAAGCTTATTTAGAAAATCTTAATGGCTTTTTGGATAAATGCCGCAAGAAGTGTCAGACCAGTGGTATCGATTACGGATTGCTCAATACCTCACAGCCGCTGGATGCAGCCTTATCTTCATACATCTTTAGACGAGCAAAGAGTTTTTAAATGAGTTTTCTTGCCCCTTTGTTTTTGTTGGGATTATTAGCGGCTGCTATTCCAATCGCTATTCATCTTATTCGTAAAGAAAAACCGCCAAAGATGGTGTTTAGTACCCTACGTTTTCTGAAGACCACATCGAAAAAAATGGTGTTGTTTCAACAGATTCAGCAATGGCTGCTCATGGCCCTTAGAGCTGGTCTGATAGCGCTATTGGTATTCGCATTCGCTCGTCCCTTGTTTGACTCTTCGCTAGGTGAACTGGTGGATGCCGCGCCCGAGTCTCGCATTATATTGCTCGACGCCTCTATGAGTATGCACTATGCAGATCGCTTTGAGCGTGCGGTAGAGGCAGCTATTGATTCCATTGATGATTTAGGCGCAGGCGATGAGGTGGGCGTCATTGTCTTCGGAAGTTCTGCCATGAGGGTGCGCGAATTAGATGCAGACTTGGAAGGCGCGCGCAGCTTCGTGCGCTCGCTAGATGGCCCAGGCATGGAGTCGACAAACTATATTCCGCTTATGAGACTGGCCGATGATATGTTGGCGAGTTCACGGCGTGAGCGCAAGAGTGTGGTGTTGGTATCAGACTTTCAAGCCAATGGGCTCGAAGGAGAAGACTCGGGTTGGCAGTTAGCGCCGGGTGTCGTCTTTAATGGAGTCGATGTTGGGGAAGGCCCTAGTCGCAACCTGTTTCTTGCTGATGTCAGGTCCCCTACGCAGTTGATTGAGGGCAAAAGTGACTATGCCGTTTTGGCTCGGGTGCGCAGCGCGGGCACGGTTCATGTGGACGAGGCTGTCGTTCGCCTTCTGATAGATGGTCAAGAGCAAGCCCGTGAGCGAGTGTCTCTAAGTGATGCTTCTGAGCAAGTAGTGAGATTACCGCTTAGCTTTGACTCTGCAGGTTCCCATCGCGGAGAGGTGCAGGTGTCCACTGATGATTTTGAGCTAGATAATCGTTATTACTTTACGCTAGATGTGACACCCAAAATTAAGGTTTTAGTGTTGAACGGTGAACCCTCGGATAATTGGTTTGAAGATGAGGCTCATTGGGTTTCACTTGCGTTGGCTGCCCCCGAGGAGTCGTCTTTCACGGTCTCGACAATTAATGACGATGAGCTTACTGGCGCCAGCTTAGAGGGTGTCGATGTCGTATTGTTTCTCAATGGTGGTAGCGATCTGAGTACCGTTCAGTCTGCGGCCCTTAGCCGCTTCGTTGAGGGCGGTGGGAGTTTGTTTTTGGCTCCTGGCGACAGAGTTAATGCCGAGCGTTTTAATGAGCGATTGGGCACTATTAGCCCGGCTCGCTTACTGAACAGTCATCTGCCACGCGGCTCAGATTACTTAATGATTGCGGATATGGATAGACGCCACCCGATACTATTGCCTCTTGATAGTGAGTGGAATATGCGTTTTCAAGGCTATTGGAATACGAGCGCGAGCCCAGATGCGAGAGTCATCATGGAGTTTGATAGTGGAGCCCCGGCGCTCGTGGAGCGCCGCTACGGCGACGGCAATGTGTTGCTATTTTCCTCCAGCTTGGACACCGAGTGGAATGGTCTGCCTCTTCAGGGGCTGTTTCTTCCTTTCATTCATGAGTCTTTACGCTATCTCGCACAACCGTCTGGGAAGGAACGAGCCTACCAGATAGGGGATGTTATCGACCTCTCGAGTATAGCCGTGGAGGCTGCGAGTCTCTCCTTGAGCACAAGCGCTGGTGAAACTATCGGCTTAGATGGAGAGGGCATGGTATACAGGGCCCGCGATATTGGCTTTATAGAGGCGGTAAGCGCTGCGCGCAGCGAGGTGTACGCGGTAAATACTATGCCTCAAGAATCTATTTTAGAGCGAGTGCCGGTGACAAGCATTCAGGACTTGGTGACGAACCCTGAAACCAAGCCAGTGCAGTCAGAGGAAGTGAAAACGGCCGAGCTGATGTCTACCATCGAAGGCTCCCAAAGACTCTGGTGGTGGGTGCTATTGCTAGTGATTATCATTTTGCTGGTGGAAACGCGCTTGGCCAATACAAGCTATCGCTAAACTGGCAGAAAACGATGGCGGGCGAGTGTCATAATTGTAATATTTTTAATTGATTGATTGTTAAAGAGTTTTTATTGCCTACTGTCACGTAAGTGCAATATGGCTGTCATAAAAGTACCAAAACAGCCATATTTTTCCTAAATTTATAGTTGAAATCCGCAAAATCTTGGAGGATATTGATGTCATATACCAAGTGCGGTGGTCACTATGAAAACAATAAACAGCACTATTATTCGCCCAATATTTGTATCGGTTTGCGCTTTTACATTCCTCAGCGCCGACCTTCAAGCCCAAGATGCGGCGTACTCTTTCTCTTCTAATGGATCAGAGCTGCTGACAGCTTATGGCCTTACCCAACGTGACGATCTCACCCTAGAGACTGTTGAAGACATTAAATTGCTTGTGGAGGCTATGGAGCGTGAATATGGGCCCTATGATTTCCGCCTAGCCGAAACTCTTCAATCTGCGGGCGATTTGCTCGATAGCAAGGGCCGCTATAGCGATGCGGCTGCTTTGTATGAGCGCGCTCTGCATATAACACGCATTAACAATGGGCTATATAGTGAAAGCCATTTGGCTCTGGTTGAGAAGTTAATCCAATGTGGTTCAGAGTTAGAGGACTGGGCATTAGTGGATGAAAAGTATCGCTACCTACACTTTTTGTACACGCGTCTATATGAGAACAATATTCCAGCCTTGCAAAGAGGTCTGGCGCAGATCGCTGAATGGCATGTGTTGGCTATTAATAACGGTCTTGGCGGCGATACCCTTACCCAGTTGCGTAGCGCCCAGCGGGTCTATCAGCAGCGCTTGGAGCTAAGTGAAGGCGAAGACAGCGAACAGCAGGCGAGTCTGCAACAGACACTGAATATTATCCGTTACCAAATCAACCGAGTGACTGGAACAGACATCATGAGCCTATATGAGGATAGAAGATCTTCCCATAGGGCGACTGATTTCGGGTTTTGATTACAGTATTGAGGTAAAGGCGAGGTTTAGGGTCGCTAAGACGAAGGACTAAAAAGCCACTCAGTGTTTTAGAAAAGGGGGGGAACAAAGAATTACTTGAAAGTTCTCCGCCTTAGCTCTTAATAGCTAGTTGATCACTATCCTTAGTGTCGGTCAGCTAGAAAGTCAGGCGATGGTAACACAGGAAAATAAGCTGTCTATTGGCTGGTTACAAAATGTCACAAAGCGACGCGCTAATGCGATAAAGCGCTAAAAAATAAAACGAAGTTTAAATAATTCTTTTAGCTGTATCGAACAATTGCTCTAAAAATAAAGCGGACGCTCGATAAAACATCGGTATTTAAAGCGTATTCCTTTGCTGCTAAAAATAGTGCCGTGTCCCTTTAAATTAATAACGAAGCTTCTAAATTTTAAAAGCTTCGTTACATAATCGAACGTTCGTTCAGGGTTTTCTTCGCCGTGGCATAGCCTTTGCTATGCTGCGGCGCTTTTTCTTGGGTTTTTGCTAAGGGCTTGTTTAGCCGTAGCAATATGTGCCCGCAGTTTGCTGGGTAGTGCCAGCATTGCTGGGGTAACGATAAGTGTTAGCAGAGTACCAAAGGACAGGCCGAATACGATTGCTCCGGCCAACTTAACCCACTGGGAAGTGATGGGGCCGCCGACTTCCACTTCGGCGCCAATTAGGTCTACCGATACATGCATAGCCAGAGGCAGCAAGCCGCAGCCAGTGGTGAAGGTCGTAAGGAAAACCGGACGCAGGCGCTGCAAACCGGTTTGTAAAATGATCTCCTGTAAAGACCAATCCTTTTGAGTTCTACGCAGATGGTTATAGGTATCGATGAGAATAATATTATTATTCACAATAATACCAGCCAGTGCCACGATACCTACCCCGGTGAGAATCACACTGAAGGTCTGCCCTGTAATCAGGAGCCCCAGTAATACCCCTGTTGTGGATAATAGGACTGAGGACAGGATTAACAGCGCCTGATAGTAGCTGTTAAATTGCGTCACCAATAGGATAGCCATCAGCATTAGCGCAAGCGCAAAGGCCTGCAAAAGGAACGCAAAGGAGGCCTCTTGTTCTTCGTTGGCGCCGCGGAATTGATAATACACTCCAGGGGCCAAGGGGTTGTCGTCTAACCACTGTTGTAGCTCCCGCAGCTTGTTATCGGTTACTACGCCGGGCGCTGGGTTAGCACGCACATAGATCACGCGATTGCCATCTACGCGTTGAATTGAGCTTACCTTTGGCCCTGCTTCCCGCTCAATAAAACTGCTGATTGGGGCCAGCCCAGAGGCCGTGTTAACGCGGATGCTGTCGATTTGCTCTAAGCCGCGGTACTGCTCTGGGTAACGTACCCGAATATCCACCTCTTCTTCAGTGTCATCCGGTCTATAGTCGCCCATGAATACACCGTTCGTTAAGAGCTGAACCGCCGTGCCTACTTCAGAAATATTGGCGCCGAACATGGCTGCTCGAGCGCGGTCGACATTGATTTCCCATTCGATACCCGGTATTGGCGTCGTGTCATCGATATCGATGAGGCCTGTCATCTCGTTAGCAATGTAGTTGCGAACACGACGAGCTTCGGATATTAGATCATCTAAGTTGTCGCCGAAAAACTCTATTTGCAGCTCTTTACCTACGGGAGGCCCTTGTTCGATAGTGGATACTTCCGCCTTCACGCCAGGAATATCAGCGATTACGTCGCGGTATAGGTCCTCAATCTCGAAGCCGTTGACATCCCGTATACGACGGTCGACAAACTCTACAAAGATAGTGCCGATTAGATCCGGAGCAGAGCTCTGTCCGCCGCCAAGGCTTTGTCCTGCGCCCGATTGCGTGACGATATTTTTGTAATAGCCCACTTCGGCAATGCGATCTTCCACGTCGAGCACCATGTCGCGGATCTCTTCGGGGGAGAAGTTACCTCGAGCGAAGACCTGTACCTGTGTCTGGTTAGGCTCTACCGATGTGAAAAACTCTACGCCTTTGCCGAAATTGAGGTAAGTGAAAACAATGCCTACTAGAGTCGCTATACTGCCGATGAAGACTAATCCGGGTGACTTAACAGCGCCCCTGAGTATGCGCATATATACACCGCTGACGATGCCAAGTTTGTTGATATCGATGGCCTCTGACTGCGGTGTTTTAGCGCTAGCTGCAGGCTTCACAGCTGCTGGTGCCTTACCAAATAACGCGCCAAGTGTGGGAGCGAACCATAGGGCGTACATCAAGGAGCCCACCAGCACCGCAAAGACGGTAATGGGCAAGTAACGCATAAACTCACCGGCGACCCCTGGCCAGAACATGAGTGGCAGGAAGGCCGCCAGAGTAGTCATTGTAGAGGCAATAATAGGCCAGAACATGCGGTTAACTGTCTCTTGATAGGCGTCTTCCTTGGTATAGCCTTCGGCCATTTTCGTATCCGCAAATTCGATCATTACGATGGCGCCGTCGATTAGCATACCGAGACCAAGCAAGAGGCCGAAGATCACCATGAAGTTGTAGGTGAACCCCATCATGGAAATAATGATGAACGCGAAAAAGAAGGAGAAGGGCACCGACAGGGTGACTAGTAGACCGGATCGAATGCCAACTGCGGCTATGACCACGATTAACACCAAGACCATCGAGGTGACCATATTGCCTTGTAGGCCTAGGTTCTGCTCGATAACGATCGGTGCAGTGTTGTTCATATAGGAGATGACGACGGCCGGTGGCAGAGTTGGCAGCATGTCCTCTACGATAAGATCGATCTTGTCCATAGCGGCAATGAGGTTAGCTCCTTTGCGCTTTTGTACGTTGATCGAGATTGAGCGATTGCCATTGGCATAGGAGTAGCGCTCAGCATCTTTAAATGTACGGCGAACCTGAGCGATATCGCTAAGCGTTAAAACTCCGCGCTCGTTAGCGGCGATGGGTAGGTCGAATAAATCCTGCTCAGATTCGATGAGCCCCGGAAGCTTCACGGAAAAACTACCCTGACCCGTGTTGACCGAACCAGCAGGAATCAAGCGGTTGTTATTATTAACCGCTTGCACAATCTGTTGATTGGTAATGCCATAAGTTTCGAGCTGGGTGGGATCGATTAAGGCTTCTAGCAACTCTTCGCGGTTACCTACCATGTCGGCAGAGAGAATCTCAGGGAGCGTTTCGATAGCGCGCTGCAAGTCCTGAGCGACTTTTAAAAGAACTCGTTCAGGGACGCTTTCGCCGCCAATGGCAATCTGCACTACTGGCATTGTAGCCGCAGCAACCTCTTGGATAATGGGCTCTTCTGTGGACTGAGGGAATTTGGCTTTGGCCCTGTCGATGGCCGTACGCGTATCGATCAATGCCTGGTCAGAATCGAAGCTGACGTCAAACTCGGTGACTACTGTTGCAGCCCCCTCGCTAGAGAAGGAGCGAATTTGCGAGACGCCTTCCAGCGTTTTGAGCTCTACCTCTGCTGGTTTGCTCAATAGACGCTCGGCATCCTCGGGTGAAATACCTTCGTGAATAATGGTTGTCACTACCACGGGCACGGTGACATCCGGGTTTAGCTCGACCGGAATTGACAGGTAAGAGGCGAGACCCGTCAGCATAATCATAACGAAGACGCTGATCGTGGTTCGCGCTCTAGAGATTGAGGCTTTTATATAACGCATGCTTAAACTTCCCGGTTAAAGTGACGATTCGCCGTCGGAGGATGACCAGCTATAGTCAGCGGACACGGTTTGGCCTGGGAAAACAATTTCTTGCCCATGGGTGATCACTACTGGGTTATTAGGAAGGCCAGTAACCCACATGCCGGGGTTCATGCTGGTGTTTTCACCAATGATGTTAACCGGAGCGAACTGGACAATATTATTGGCATTCAAAAGCTTCACGCCTACTTCGCCGGCGTCGTTCAGGGTCAAGGATGAAGGTGGGATTAGATGCGCCATAGTCTGTGAAGCCGCAATAAATATTTCGGCTGTAATGCCTTGGCGAATCTCCTTGTCAGTCGGATCCAACTCAATCTCAATAGAGTAGCTGCGAGAGCTTGTATCTGCGGCGCGTGAAATATAGCTAACCTTGCCCGTCACTTGGGGGCCTGCTAATAGCGATGCTGTAACGGGAGCACCGATAAACAGCTTGCCCACTTCCTGCTCTGGTACGAGACCCACTAGCAGCATGGGAGTGTCGTCCAATAGTCGGCCACAGGTGCCACCAATATCCATTAGATCGCCCACTTCAGTGTCGCGAGACTCTAGTATGCCCGAGAATGGGGCTTTGATTTTTGTGCGCTCAAGCGCCAGCTTCGCTCTATCGACGCTGGCAGTTGCGGCATCGAGGGCGGATTTTTTCTGCGCGATATTCACTCGGGATTGTAAGCCGCGTTGCTCCAAATCTAGAGCCGCGCTGTATTCCAGCTGCGCTTCTTCGCGTCGACTAAGGGCCTCTTGGAGTTCGGCGTCTCGATTATCAACCGCGAGTTCGCATAGGAGTTCGCCTTGCTCTACGCGAGCACCGCGTGGCACTGGAGTGGAGACCACTCGCCCGGATGTCTCTGCGCGCACATCGACTAGACGGAATGCTTTAGTTTGACCGCGCACTCTTACTTTCTGGACAAACTCTTGGGAGCTTAAGCGAGCGACACGAACGGTGAAACCAGAATTGTCATTAGTGATATTGCCCTCAGAGGAGACGGCGTTGATGTCTGTGCTGCGCTCGGGCAAACCATAGCCATCATCTAAGGCACCGCGCTCGCGCGGGAAAGCCATCCATGCAACCACTATCGCCAATAGGGCCAACGCTACGATATTCTTGATGTTCACTTACTTCTCCAATTTGGGGTGGCTGCTTAGTAATATTTCGAGTTAAGAATTACCGAAGACAGTCCTTGTTTAACGTCTACTGTTTTTCTGCAGCAGAATTAACGGTTGTGTTGTTTCTAGCTCGGTGTATTTGCACTGCAGTGTTGCAGTATCTGAGCGGCCTAGGGGGCGAATCAGCTAGATGATTCGCCAATGCCGAAAGCGAAGCCCGACTGCTTGTAGCTCTTCAAAAGTAGCTATACGGCTCTTGGCGGCCTTTTGGTGATAATTTCTGTTTGGGCCGAAGGGGTGAAAGACGCGGACACGCGCGTGATTATAGCCCTCCGTGACGCTGTGGTCATCAGTTTTTAGTGTTACGTATTGTAACTAGTAATGGATCCAATGCAATGTTATTGGGCGCCAATTTCGTCGTGCTAACGCAGTATCTAAGGTAGAATTTGGTCTATCGACTTCGCACCGAGTAATTCGCTGCCGAGCTCATAAGCAATTGGGGGGAAAGAATGAAGAATATTAAAGATAAAGTAGCCATTATTACGGGGGCAGGAACGGGGGTTGGCGCTGCTACTGCTCGTTTGTTCGCCTCGATGGGCTGTCATGTTGTGATTAACTATAGTCGCAGCCAAGGGCCCGCGGAACAAGTGGCAAAAGAGTGCAAAGAGTTGGGCGTAGAAGTCTTGTTATTTAAGGCGGACGTTTCCGTGGACGCCCAGTGCCGAGACATGGTCGAGCAGGCCAGGCTCAAATGGGGGCGCGTCGACATTCTTGTGAATAATGCGGGAACAACGAAGTTTTGCGAGCATGGCGATTTAGAAGGGCTTGATGCTGAAGATTTTCAATCTATTTATGGCGTTAACGTAGTTGGTCCATACCAAATGATTAGAGCTGTCGCGCCACTCATGCGCGAGCAAGAGCAGGGGGGCGCCGTAGTGAATGTAGCATCCACTGCAGCTATTACGGGCATTGGTAGCTCCGTCGCCTATGCCGCCTCGAAGGGGGCGTTAGTCACCATGACTTTGTCGCTGGCAAGGGCGTTGGGCCCTAAGATACGAGTGAATGCCGTTTGCCCTGGCTTTATTCAGGGTGACTGGCTTCGTGGTGGTTTGGGTGATGATAAATACGAAAGAGCACTTAGCTTTAATGAACGCAATGCGCCTCTAGGTGTGACCGCATGTCCCGATTCAGTAGCGGAGACGATACAGTTTTTCGTTACCGGGCCGCAGCGAGTCACTGGTGAGACGATGATCGTTGATGGCGGTAATCATTTGAACGGTGTTCCTTTAGGGCGCCGCTAGGATTGAAGAATATGTATGCAAAATTTTTCCCTGCGGCTCTGTTGTATATAAATGGCTTGCTGTATTGCGGCGTCGCTTATTTGTTTCTAACGGATATGAACTATTGGCTGGGGCAGTTAAGTATTAGTTCGCGCTCAGATGTGGGTGTCACCGAACTGCGTTCTGTCTACCTTGGTTTTATGGCCGGTTTTGGCTTGTTTCTTTGTTGGAGCGCTTGGCGTCGAGAGTGGCGCTTCCCCGGTGTTGTATTGTTGGCCTTAACTTATGCGGGCTTAGTGGCTGCTCGTAGCTGGGGTATTCTCGTAGAAGAGAACTACAACGACTTGGTTTTGCGGATCTATATCGCGGAATGGCTCGCTCTAGTGCTAAGCCTATTGGCGATTTTAAGTTTACGTAGGCCCGCAGGCTAGCCTATCGAGCGACTGGCCGCTTTTGTAGTTTTCGCTGCAGCGTGCGTCGGTGCATTTTAAGTTGGCGCGCGGTTTCGGAGATATTGCCGTCGTTCTCCTTTAAGACCTTTTGAATATGCTCCCACTCTAGGCGCTTAACTGACATGGGCTCTTGGATGTCAGTGTTAGTTTGTGCACCTTCAGTTCCATCGGGAATGAGGGCGTGCAGGATTTCTTCTGCATCGGCCGGTTTAGCTAGGTAGTTATCGGCGCCCAGCTTAATGGCTTCTACAGCAGTGGCAATGCTGGCATATCCTGTCAGTACCAGAATTTGACAGTTGGGGTGGAGCGACTTAAGTTCCGGGATGAGGGCTAGTGACGAGTGGCCCCCGAGGTTGAGATCGAGAATGGCGTAGTCAAAATCATCCACATGGATGGCAGCTCGGGCTTCGTCGAGATTGGCGGCAAGTGTCACCCTAAAGTCTCTTCGGCTCATCGCTCTGCTGACAACCCGGGCGAACACCTCGTCGTCCTCCACGACTAGCATATTAGGATGCAAAACGTTCTCTTCACTCATAGCTGCTTCCTCTTGGAGATTGGTAGCTTGATAACACTGAGCGCGCCGCCGGATTTCAAATTAAACATTTCGATTTTTCCGCCATTTCTTTGAATAGCAGCGTTGGCTAGGAATATGCCTAAACCCATACTGTCTTTACGAGTGGAGATAAACGGCTCGCCCATATTTTCCATGACGGCGACTGGAATTCCGGGGCCGTCGTCCTGAACGCTGATCTCTACTGGCAATGCGGACTGTGGCTTTAGGGTACTTGTCACACTCACTTTATTCTTAGATGCCTTGATGGCGTTCTCAACCAAATTAATGATGGCGTGGCGCAAACTTAAATCTGGCGAGATAGGAGTTTGTCTGTGGTCGGAATCGAGAATAAAGCTGACCTTGGCATTAGGATGGATATTAATAATATAGTCTTTGACGATGTCCATCAGAGTCCCCAATGTTAGCGACTCTGGGTCTGCGCGCTCTTTGCGGTTGTAGAACGCGGTAAGCTGATTGAGTGAGTCTTTGCACCGCACAACCTGTTGGCGCAGAAGAGAGATATCCTCTTTGATTCCCGGCTGTGCTAGTTCCTGCTCATCCATTTGGTCCAGCTCTGTTAGCAGAACGGACATGGTTGATAGTGGAGTACCTAGTGCGTGCGCCGTTCCAGCGGCAAGGGTGCCTATGGCGATGAGTTGCTCGTTACGCATTTCGTTTTCACGGGCACGGGCAAGTGTGAGTTCACGAGCGCGAATGGCCTCTGCCATACGTGTTAAGAATAGAGTAATCAGTAGCGCGCTGACCACAAAGGTCACCCACATTCCAACCAAGTGAAGTTGGAAGTCGCCCATGCCGTGGTCGTTTTGTTCTACCTGTAATTGCATTGCTAAAAAGCCCGTGTATAAGGCAATGCACAGGAGGGAGAAGCCGTTCACGTAGTTTTTGCGTAGCATCGTGGCAGCAATAGCTAGCAATACCAGGAAGTAAGAGATGAGGGGGTTGCTGACACCTCCGGTATACAGCAGGATGACGACCACAAAAATGACGTCCACCAACAGTTGCAAGAATAGCTCTAGCTGGGTGATATAGGCGTAACGGTGAAGTCGCCACAGGCCGTGAGCAATAGAGACTACCACTGCGATGACAACGCCCGAGAGTAGCGCTATGGGGATTATGAGTGGCGAATAAGCATGAAATATTCCGGCCGCCACAATACTAATAAGCGTGACGAGTAGCCTCAGCATCAATAGACGCTGGAGTGCTTGACGTGAGGCAGAGTTAAACCCTTTGATGCCCGTGCCCAATATGGCACCAAGGCCGCCAACGATGTTCTGTTCTTTAGGGTTTGAGTTCATACTGGCATTCTACTGCAAAAATGTTTGTAGGGCTCTGTGGTGTTTTGTCGCAAGTCGGTACTCCGAATAATCAATAGGCTGAAACTAGTTGACCCGCTGGGCCGGTCTACATACCCTGCATACAGTTTGTAAGCATAAAGCATGATCACTTATTAGGAGCATAATAATGGGAACAACGATAAGAAAAATGACTGGTCTGTTGGCGGCGCTGAGTTTTGGGGTGGCTATGATGTCATCCGTTCAGGCGGCTGACGCACCGCAAACCATCACTCTGACGAGCCCTGCCTTTGAGCATGAGAGCGATATTCCATTAATGTATTCTGCCTATGGCGACAATATCTCTCCTGAATTGTCTTGGTCGAACCTCCCTGAAGGCACTAAGCAGTTGGCGCTAATCATGGATGACCCTGTGGTACCGATGCCTCAACCCTTCGTACATTGGGTAGCCTATAATATTCCAGCGAGTGCGACCGGCTTGCCGAGCGCCATGCCTACCGATGCCATGGTGGCAAACCCAGATCTGAAGGGCATGATAAACGGCCATAGTGGCCTGCGTCGTCCCGGTTACTTCGGCCCTCGTCCGCCTGCGGACGGTAAGGTGCACCTGTATACTTTCAAACTATATGCCTTGGATTCTGAACTAAATTTGGCTGAAGGGCTAAACAAGGATGCACTTTTGGAAGCAATAGACGGCCATGTGCTGGCGATGGGTGTCCTAGTCGGACATTACCAGCAGCAAGAGTAATATTGGTTTAGATGCTAAAATGCCAGGCTTTGCGAATTGCGAAGTCTGGCATTTTTTTTTGGGTGAATTTTATGTTGCATTGTCGATTGTTTGTACGAGTTTGTTTTAGTCTATTATTGTCTCTGCCTGCATGGGCGGGTACGGTCACCCATCATAGTTTTAACTCGCCCTCATTGGGTCGCAGTATCGATTACAACCTCTATACCCCTGATGGCTACGAGTCCTCTAGTCAACGTTATCCCGTTTTATTTCTGCTGCACGGAAACTTGGGCACAGAGCATTCTTGGATAGAGCGTGGCGGCCTGAAGGAGACGGCAGATAAGCTCATCGCCTCCGGTCAAATTCCTGCACAGTTGATAGTGACTCCGCGTGACCCTAATTTCTGGTGGAGCGATAGTGAGCTGGAGCCTGTATTTACCGCCATGATGACAGAGTTTATTCCTCATATAGATGATGAGCATAGAACACTCGCTACCGCCAGTGCTAGGGCGATAGGCGGTTACTCTGCAGGCGGTTTCGGTGCCGCAAATGCAGCGCTACGTTATCCACAACTCTTCAGCGTCGCTGCGCTGTTGAGCCCGGCTATATACGGCGATGAGCCGCCCGAGACATCGAGCGGAAGAACGACACCGGTGTTTATGGACGGGGGTGAGTTCTCCCGCAAGAAGTGGCAGGCGGCAAGCTATACCACTTGGCTAAGCGTCTATAAAGAATCTGGGAACATCGTTCCTTTCTACATCAATTCCGGTGACCATGATCGCTTCGATATAGCTTTTCACGCGGCGGTGTTCTTTCAGGCCTTGCGCGAGCACCAGCCAGAAGCGGTGGAGTTGCGAATCTTCGATGGTGACCATGACTTCGCCGCTTGGGGAGGCTCGCTAGAAGATGCCATGATCTACATGGCAAACTTCTTGGCGCCACCAATGCCTTAATTAAAAGGCTATCTTGAGACCTAAACGAAAGTGACGTGGCTCTACTGGGTGGAAGTGAATATCTTCCTGTGAGGTGACTTCCCCGGCAAGCTGTGACTCGTAGTAATAGGTAATATCATTGTCTTTTTCATCGCTAAGATTAAACACCGAAAGCGATAGTGTGATATTAGGGTTGAGTTTATAGCTGGCTTGGGCATTGACCAAAAGCGTGGGGTCGGAGCGAACGGTGTTGCTCTCTTCTAAGGCAGCTTCTCCTAAGTATCGTACTCTCAGCCCAAGATCCCAATTGTCATTCGGTTTGGCACTTATGCCTAGAGAGGCCGTTCGGGCTACTGAGTTGGGAATGTGCCGGCCTGCAGCGCCGCGCTTGAATCTTGCGTGGGTGGCAGTCACATCGGCGTCAACTAGTAAGTAGTCAGTTGGCGTGTAGATGATTCCTAGCTCTACTCCTTTGCGCTTAGTTCCGCCAAGAGCTTCCGTTGTTCCTGCATCCCCCACATATAGTAGCTCCGAGTCTAATTTTAGTGAAAAAATAGACGCCGCTATTTGAGTATTCTCAAGGGCGCTCGATCGAATGCCGACTTCCGTGCTAAATGCTTTGGCCAGCGGATCCACCTTTTCTATTGGCTGACCCGAGACAGGGTCGATAGTCGCTGTTGTGCCTCTGGCATCGTTGCTGTGAAATCCTCGGCCTGCGCTGAGGAAGAGATCTGTGTCCTCCCTGAGTGAATAGATGAAGTTTGCCTTTGGCGATACTAAGTTGTCGCGACCATCACCGGAGTTAGCGGGTATCCCTGCACTAACATCGTAGTTAAAGCTGTCAAATCTAAGTGCCATCGATGTTCTGAAGCGTTGGGTCCATTGCTGATCCAGTGTGCCATATAGGCTCGTGAGAGATTGCTTCACTTCGTCTTCTCTGGTGATTGTATGACGGATGCGTTCTTGCGTTTTGTACAGGCCTACATCGATATCATCGAATCGGCTTTGTAGGCCGAGAACCAAAGAGCTTGAGGGGGCAATTAAATCAATATTGCGGGTAAGGCTGGAACTAAAGCCTAGGACGTGGCGGCGCTCTGATTGTTCGAACTGATCGCCGCGAACTGGATCATCGAGGAAATAGGTAAAATTAGAAAATAGAGCTAACTCATAATCTATGGCATAGGCATTGAGCGATACAGTGCCAAGCGCACTTTGCATGTCGGCCTTTAGCGCTAAACTGTGACGCTGCGTTTCGCCACCGTCTGAGCCGTCGACATGTCCATATCTGCCCAGTAAGTTTTGTTGTACAGCCCGCTCCGGTATTTGGTCGGTCGCATTCCAAGAGTTATCGTAACTCATTGCGGTGATAGACCAGTTGCCCTGTGTTGTTTGACGTGAAAACTTGGCCAAAGCATTGCGTTTATCCAGGTCTTGGTCCAGCGTCCATGGGCCTTCATAAGCTGACTGAGCAATGGCTAATGTCAGGTGTCCCGAGGCCACTTTAGCTGAGCCAGCGGCAAATACACGCTGGTAGTCATCTTCACCGTATTCTATGGAGACTTGTGGCTGATCTAAATAATCGGTGTAGTTGAACTGAGAAGACCCAGCCGTTCCAAAGTCGCCAATATCGCCATAATAAGGACCTTTCTTGTAGGACAAAGAACTGACAAGTTCAGGAATTAAAAAATTAAGGTCTGCATACCCTTGGCCGTGAGCATGGCTTGGCATATTCACAGGAAGACCGTCGATTGTTAGTGCTAAGTCGGTGCCGTGATCTAGATTAAAGCCGCGCAAGAAATACTGGTTTCCTTTCCCTTCGCCGCTATGTTGAGTGGCAATAAGTCCAGGTACGAATTCGAGTAGCTCGGCGGGTCGCGATACTGGCCTTAGCTGTAGTTGATTACCAAAAACAAAGCCCTCCGCTGCGGTTTTAGGTTTGCCTGGGATTTTCAGCTGAGACCCAAAAACCTCGATGGTCTCTATTGTCATAGGTGTCAGTTCAGCGGCATAGGACAAGCCCGTTGAGGTTAGGCAAGTGGCAATTAAACTAAAAATAAACGTCTTTGGTCGGTGTCTCTGTTGTCTTGTCATTATCGTGTGCTATTGTGTGATGAATTGAAGTCGGCGCTGAGTATATATAGCCGCGTATTGTCGCGGTAATATACTCGAATTCTCTCCTGCTTCATTTTTCTATCTTATTGATATTTATAAATAAAATAACTTTGGAAAAAACCGGCCTTCAGTCGGTTTTTAACGATCATGATAAAGCGTCGCTCATCATCTAATATTTTGCCGAACACTTTGGGCGAGCTCGAATTAGTCGTGCTCGAGGCCCTGTGGCGTAAACCCCATTTAGATGCCAAAACAGTTCATGAGAGTATCCCTAAAGGAAGGCGCCCATCGCTCAACACGGTACAGTCCACTTTAGAGCGTCTTTACAAAAAGACTTTGGTAGACCGAGTGAAGCAGGGGCATGCCTATACTTATTTTGCGAGTGTCTCGCGATCGAATCTTTTAGGTCGTCTAATGGGTGATGTAATAGGTTTGCTTCATGACGGTAAGCTGGAGACTATTCTAAGTAGTTTTGTGGATGTTGCTGTTAATTTAGACGAGTGCTCGTTAGATGAATTAGAGCAGCTAATAGAGCGTAAAAAAAAGTCGATAGAAGAGGAGGGTGGAGATGCTAAGTAACATCGGGGCCTTTTTCTCCATATGGCTCATTCTTTGGTTAATTTTGAGCGTTGTATTTGTCTTACTCTATCCGTTGCTGCGCCCATCCCTGTTTCGTTTACATCCGCGCTATAGCAGCGCTCTTGTGCTGTGCTATTGGCTAACTCCGCTGCTGGGAAGCCTTACAAGTGCGTTGTTTCTGTTTACCCCTATAGTTGAAGTCTTTCTAGTCGATAGCCATTGTCATGTGGCATGTGAAAGTCATGCGCCACAAATTGGTTCGAAGGGCTTGGCCTGGTTCGGTGTGACTGTGGGTTTATGCGTATTAGTTTATTTAATGATACGGTTAACATCGATAGTAACCAGCGCCTATCGCTTGAATGGCCAGTTTAGTCGTTTAGCCAATTTTCGTGGCGATTATTTTTCTATTTCATCGCTCAACCCCCTGGTATTTACCTTAGGTTGGTGGAACCCTAAAATCTTTATCAGCGATGGTTTGGTGTCCTCCTGCAGCGAGGAAGACCTTTCGATTGTCATTATGCATGAAGAGGGGCATAAGCTCAGGCGCGATAATTTACGTTTATTATTGGCGCGCTTGTCTACTGCTCTATTAACGGAGCCCTTGGCGCGTAAAGTAATCGCCGATATTCAACTGCTTACTGAGCAGGCCTGCGATTTTTACGCAGCAGAGAAGTATGGGCACATCGCTGTCGCGGAAACGCTTCTGAAAGTGAAGCGACTGCTGATGGAGGATTCCAAACTATCCCTTCAGGGAGCCACTGCTTTTGCCGATAACAGTGTAGAGCAGCGAATATTGGTACTCATCAGCGACGAGCAAAAACTGGCCTTGAGGCCGTGGCAGCTGGCAGTGCTCGTCACGCTTGGTCTAAGCCTTTTATTTGCGTCCATAGGGCCTTTGCATCATGGCTCTGAATGGGTTATTGCTTTTTTAACAGCTGGGCACTGAGCGTCCCTTCACCGCTCTAAACGCGCCTTTTCAGCTGCCAAGATGACGCTAAAATGATAGAGTTATCGCTATGAGAAATAACAACGATCACGGAAAAGGCAGGGTCCAAGGCCAGCTTCTTGGGGCATTATTATTGTCGTGCATGGTGGGCAGCGCCTATGGCGCCGATCAGGATGCTGATGGCTTGTCATTGCCCGATTTTACTGAACTAGGTGCTTGGGGCTGGCTTGAGCAGCGACGCGACAGCATGTCCAAGAATGTGTCCGGAGTGGGTCGTTATTTAGATGACTGGTTATCAGGGGACGTTGTAGGTGAGCACAGCAATCAGAGCTATCTACGCTTAAGGCTTAATCAGAAAGTGAGCAGTACTGGCAATTATTATTCCAATGCTCGTATTAGTGGTCGTGTTGATTTACCAAGGGCCACTGAACGCTGGAAGTTGATCTTCGAGTCCGAGGAGGCCGAGCTGGAATCCCTGCGCAATCAACGGCTCGATAATATTCGCTCATCCTCTATATCGGGTGGCTTTAGCTACGAGATGCGAGAGCGTTCTAATGGGCTGCGCTTTACCCATGATGTTGGCATAAAGGGCAGTATTCCCCTAGACCCTTTCTATCGATTCAAGACCCGCTATGGGACCGATATTAGTGACAACTGGTCTTTGGATATAAACCAGAAATTCTGGTTTTATCACACGGATGGCTGGGGTCAGGATGCAAGAATCTCTTTCAGTCGTCTCGTTGATGAAGACATGTATTTGCGGGTACAGAGTGAGGTGAACTATCGCGATAGGCGCGACCAGTTCGAGTACGCGCAAACGGTTTCTTTGCACCGAACCTTAGGGGAGCGCGAGACTCTGACGTATGAAGCGGGGGTAATTGGTATTAGTCAGCCTAACCCTAGAGTTGAGAGTTATTATGCGCAGTCGGTTTATCGGAAGGCTATTTACGAAGACTGGTTAATAATGGAGCTGGTGCCGCAGCTGATTATGGAAAGAGAAGAGGACTGGGACCCAGACCCTCGTATTCAATTTAACCTAGAAGTCTACTTCTTCGACTTTTAGCTGTTCACTTGCCAAGACGGAAGAAAATGGCGCTGTAGCCTCGAGGCTACAGCGCCATTTGCATTACATGGAGTAGCCTTTCTCGTCGTGATCGCTGATATCCAAACCAGTGAGCTCTTCATCATCGCTGACTCGAACTCCTTTAGTGAATATACCTACGAGTTTGAACAGAACAAAAGTGAGTACGGCCGTATAGGCGCCTGTAGCAAGGATGCCGATGACTTGCACGTACATTTGTGAGCCCATTGCCATGCCTTCTGCGTAACCATTTCCGCTGAATACACCTAACTCTTGTGAGATGAACACTGAGGCTAATAGCGTGCCCACAATGCCGCCCACGCCGTGAACAGGGAATACATCCAGAGAGTCATCAATTTTCAATGTGTGTTTGAAGAAATTGGTAGCACTGAAACACAATACGCCGCCCATCACGCCAATAATCATGCCGCCTGCAGGGCCTACGGAACCCGAGGCTGGTGTAATAGTGGCTAGGCCTGCAACCATACCGGTAACAGCGCCCAGACCGCTTGGCTTGCCATGTCTTACCCACTCGATAGCCATCCAAGTCAATGCTCCGGCAGCCGCTGAGAGGTGAGTTGCAAGCAAGGCCATGCTAGCACTGCCATTGGCAGCCAAAGCACTACCCGCATTGAAACCAAACCAGCCCACCCAGAGCATGCCAGCGCCGGTAATGGTCATCGTTAGGTTGTGAGGCATCATTGGAGTGGTGAGGAAGCCTTCTCGTTTGCCTAGCATGATGGCGGTAATGACAGCCGCAACACCTGCGGTGACGTGTACTACGGTGCCGCCCGCGAAGTCGATTAAGCCCATCTGGAATAGCCAGCCTTGTTCAGCCCATACCCAGTGACAAACTGGGAAATAAACGAAAACAACCCATAGCGCGCTAAACAATAGCATTGCAGAGAATTTTATCCTTTCGGCGAAAGCACCCACAATCAGTGCAGGCGTGATGATCGCGAAAGTCATTTGAAAGGCCACAAACAAGGGTTCAGGAATATCGCCCCAAACCGAGTCTGCCGTCACTCCATTTAAGAAAGCCTTATCTAGACCTCCCCAGAAACCGCTTTCGGCAGGTCCGAAGGCGATGCTGTAGCCGACCATCAGCCAGATGACCGATACGACCGCAGCGATGGCAAAGCATTGCATCAATACAGACAATACGTTTTTGCTTCTTACCAGTCCGGCGTAAAAAAGGGATAAGCCTGGAATGGTCATAAATAGAACCAGTGCTGTCGCCGTTAGAATCCAGGCAGTATTGGCCGGATCGATCTGAGCATCAGCGGCAAATGAAATAGCGGGTAATAGGAGAGTGCTAGCCGCAACAAAATTGCGACTCAAGGATTTGAGTGTTTTCATTGTAGGGTAACCTTCGCAGTACTTTAGAGGGCTTCGTCGCCGGACTCGCCGGTACGAATTCTGATGGCTTGTTCTAATGGCATGACGAAAATCTTGCCATCGCCAATTTGACCAGTATTGGCCGCCTTGCAGATTGCCTCTACTGCCGCTTCAACCTTGTCCTCGGAAACACCTATCTCCACTTTCGCTTTGGGCAAGAAGTCGATGACATATTCGGCGCCGCGATATAACTCGGTATGGCCTTTCTGGCGCCCGAAGCCTTTTACCTCTGTAACCGTCATGCCGTGGATGCCGATGTCTTGAAGTGCCTCGCGGACATCGTCAGATTTGAAGGGTTTGATGATCGCTACTATCAGTTTCATGTTCTCTCCAGCGTCGATGCTATATTTTTTTTGTTGACCTTACTGTCTGCACGACGGAACTTGACCGCCATTGGTCAGCTTTCAGGCGCTGTAACTCTAACACGTAGAGCATAAAGCACCAAGTATGTGCAAAAGCCCATTACTGGTGCGTTTTGCGCGCCGGTAATGGGCTGGTTCTTGGCATTCTTAGTGCCGTTGCAAAAGCCTATACTAAGCAGATTGCTTGGACGCACTGCCTAATATTGGCGCCTTACTAAGCTTATTAAGCTCTTTTACTGCCTTAACAAGCGGCAACATGATCAACACAAAAATTGCGATGGAGCTTAAGCCAAGTAGGTTTAATGCGCTGCTGAGGCCACGTGTATCAGCCAAATGTCCCACCAATGGTCCTGTCAAAATGAACCCGAAACGAAACGTAAGGCTGGTTAGCGAGTTCACCGTGGCGCGCACCGAGCCCGGAATTCTTCGATTAAGGGCGTTGGTCAAAATGACCTGGTATAGCCCTCGGCAGAAGAACAGCACAAAGCAGATACTAATGCCCGCCCATCCTCCTAGCCATGCCATGCCGAAGTGGCCGACAATGGGAAGAAGCCCAATAATAATGAGCGCGAAGGCTGCACCTTTGTACTTTTCCAAGGCAAAGCTACACTGACTAGCGATAGCCACAGTGATGCTTTGAGCAAACCACAGCGCCCCGAATACAATCAGTGAGAGTCCTTGCTCTTCCCAGTAGGACTGCACCAACCACACAACATGGAAGGTACTGAGGTTGTAAATGGGAATGGCAAAAAATACTCGCTTCAGCATTGCATCGCCCTTCATCACATGATTGTAGATACCCTTAAAGTCTAGCGGTGTAGTCTCTTTGTCCGTATTGGGTGGCTCAATTAGCAGCAGCGACAAAGCAAGGCAAGACCATGCCACTATCGCTTGCGTCAGTATCATGATCTCGAAGGACCATAATGCTAGAGCTCCACCGAGTAAGGCGCCGAACCCTTCGGCTACAGACTTAGTGAAACCTAAGTGAGCAATGCTGCTAGTGTGAGTTTCCTCAGACTCCGACAGCGCTTTCTCTGTGTCATAGAGAATAGCAAGGTCAGCCCCTGACATTAGGCTCACGGCCACGGCCAATAGCATCTCGAAAATAAGCAGGTCGACAAAGCCATTCGCGAAAATTAACCAGAAACAGCCAAGACCGTCAGCGATGCTGCCAATCACTAAAAGAGTTTTTCTTCCAAACCGATCGGCCAAATACCCTGAGGGAGCCTCTAGTACTAATACCGCGCCAGCGAACAAGGCCTGCAAATAGAAAATTTGTGACAGGCTCAAACCCTTGGACTCAAAGAACGGCACTATTACTGCCAAAAAGAGCGTAAAAGAGCGGCAGAAAGTCAAACCGTAGATAACACGTTTGTTCTGCTTGAGTTGTAAGATGCTGTTGTTCGTATTGTCCTTAATTTTAGGCATAGGTCCCCCTGTACACCCGTCTTTTGAACTGGTGTATTGCTTTTTGTCGTGCAAAAAAAAGAGGCCTCTAAGTTCTGTTAAAACTTAGAGGCCTCTCTTGATTCGATAATTTTAGAATTAAAAGTCTACTCTAAGTGTGTCTCCCACGTTTTACCCACGCGCGCGCAAGACATTGAACCGCTAGCTTGTGCTAACGGATGCATGGTGCGAATGATGTAGGAGTTTTGAGTAAACATTGTCTTGTCTTTAATCTAAATTTGTTCGGTTTTTGTTCGCGTTAAAGAATGAAAATAACGAGAACTTCTTAATAGGCGCGAATTTTATGCCTTTGAATTTCTAAGTCAACTAAAAATTATCACTAGAATGCCACTTTTCTTGTGGCGACCATTAGGATGTAGCCGATGGTCACAAGCGCAAGAACAAAAGTGATGATTTGAGACTGTTTGGTTTTGGCTTTTTTCATAAGCACAACGCCAAGGCCAATATACACTATTAAGCCTAAAAGCTTTGCTGTGACCCAGGGCGTAGCGAAGGGATACTGGCCGGACATAACGACCAGCACTATAGCGCTAGCCAGTAATACGGTATCGATTACATGGGGTAATACTTTTACGAGTTTCTTTTCGAGTACAGCGGAGCCTTGAATCTTGAGAACACCTCTAGTGGCGAAACCGACTATAGAGATCATTGCGCAAGTCATGTGAATTATTTTGATGAACATATAAGTAGTCATTCGGGAGCTCCTTGGTTGCTCGTAGTTTAGTAACTATATTGGCTTTGTGGCGATGATAGATGAATTGATAGCTAATAGAAAACGATTATTAGTCTGCGCAGCTTAAGCTCTAATTCAGGTTTCTTACGTATAGTTACTTGTCGCAGTAATGTTGGCATCGAAGGAGGCGGTAGCGATGTCTTATTCCTAATGGTCTAAAGTGGAGAATAAAATGTTAGTAAGAATTGGGCTTCTATTTTCGATGGTCTTTCTCACAGGTTGCTTATTTACCGTCGATAGCGATAGATCTGCAACGGCCTCTATGTGGAGTGAGGAGCAGTTGTCATCTATCGAGAGGGGGGAGACTTCCCAAGATTGGGTGAGAACTCGTTTTGGAGATCCTGACAAAAAGAGAATCGCTAAAGAAGAGGGGGTAGAGGTGTGGGTTTATGAGTCCGTGCAGCGACGGGATACCAAAGTAGGCTTGTTTTTAATCTTTAGTATTGACGTAGATGATGAAGTGAGAAAACGACTGTCTATCGAGTTTACTGATGGTTTGGTGTCCAGTTATTGGACGGACTCAAGAAAAGTCTAGCGAACGTTCGGCAGGCTACAGCCCTAGCGAATGGATTCTAGCCAGGGTTGTAGTTCACCCCAGTCAATAGCGAAAATGTGTTTTTCACCGGGCATAAGTTTGGCGTTCACATTGGCGCCCGCGTTGCTTAGTTTTTTCTCAATGCTTGGCAGTAGACGGTTCCAGCGCAGATAGTCGTTTTCACCTATACGCAAAAAAATAGGTAGGCCATCGAAGTTACCAAGCTGCGCATCTTCGCGCACTGTGCCGGGCACAGCCACCACGCCAAAGTAACGTTCCGGGTTGTGACTGGCAATTTCAATAGCGGACGTGCCGCCGTTAGATACGCCAGCGATTAGTGTCTTACCATCTTGAATATTGGGGTCTTCTTGAAGCTGTTGGACAATTTGTGGAATTTTTTTGGCATTGTCTCCGAAAAAGGCATTGGCATCAGGCGACACGGGAAAGGCGATTGCCCAGCCCCGAGAGGTCAATTCTCGACCTAACCAGAACTGAGCTCGAACCACATACTCATCGGCTTTGCCGCCTGACATATGCACCACTAGTGGCCAAGGTCCTTCCCCGTGGAATTCCGGGTAAAACATAAATACCAATACCTCGCTACCATCATCTAATGTAATGATGCGCTCTTCCGCCTGCGAGAGCGCGGGCAGAAGTAATAGCAAAAATAGTAAAGGTCTTAAGAGTCGCATTGCGTTTTTCCGAATGAGCATGTGGCTAATTGTACCAGTGCTGGCATTAGAATTGGGCGTAAATTCGACCAAGCGATGGTAAGCGTTCGGTAGATACAGCGTTGTGAGTCTGAACTTAACGCTCCGGGCTTAGTTCGATAGCTATGGACTTAAACGCAGGTGTTCTGCTCTTTGGATCACTGGTTTGCGGAATTAGGATATTGGCCTCTGGAAAATACGCCATCACATTGCCTTGGCGAATATCGAAATGCCGAGCTTTTACGCCAGTCATTTGACCTGTATCGCTTTTCAGTGTGACGAGATCGTTCTCCTTTATTCCTTGCCGCTGCATATCCATCGAATTCATCAGTACGATATTGCGCTCACTTTGCCCGCGATAAACATCGTTGTCCGTATACACGATGGTATTGAATTGTCCCTCGCTGCGAACGGTCGTTAATCTATATCTTGCTATCGCGTTTTTTTCAGCGGGCTTGAGTGGTTTAACTGAATTTGCGATGAGTTGAAAGTGAGCGCGGTTGTCACGAGTGGCGAACGAACGCTCGTGAATCGTGCGTCCGTTTATTTGAAACTCTTGCTTACTATTATCAATTTCCGCCAAGGCTTCGAAGCCAGGGACGATGCTCGCGATTGCCTGCCTAATGGTGCGATGCTCTTGAAATGAGGTGAAGTCCAAAACGGATGGTGCGATGATATTGGCGGCAATTGTGCTCACTATGTCGACCTCGGACTTTAACTCGGGAAGGCGGTCGAAGCCGCCATCACTTAATCTTAAGTAATTAAACATCGACTCCTGTGTGGTGGCTTGTTTCTCCTCATCGCGTACGCGAATAGGTAGCACGATGCTCTCTTCTCCTATGCCAAACACATGGCTTTGATTGAGTGTGGAGCTGATCTGGAGTTTAAAGCCGATGGACGCTAAGGCCTCGTCTGCAAACTTGGCATCTGGGCTGGCGCCGTATAGGTTTCCGCCCAGAAGGAAAGCAAAATCCATTTCTCCGCGATGAGCCGCTCGCAAGCAAGCTAGGGTGTCTTTCCCTTCATTGGTGGGCAGTTTGATGTTCAGCTTACTCTCGATATTGTCGAAAATAGGTTTCTTCAGCGCTGGGCTGAAGCCCATAGAGCCAACACCTTGCACATTGCTATGTCCGCGCAGAGGAAGTAAGCCTTTCCCCTGTCCGCCGATCATTGCGCGCAATAAGGCGAGATTGGCCACAGCCGCGATATTGTCCACGCCATTCTCGTGGTGGGTCAGTCCCATTCCCCAACAAAAAACACTGCGTTGAGATGCGCCGTATAGCTTGGCAATTATGTCAATTTCTTCTCTGCTTACGCCGGATTCTTGCTCGATGTCTGACCAATCTAGCAAGGCCAAAGATTGAGAATAAGCCTCGAAGCCTTCGCAGTTATCTGTAATAAACTGAGCATCATGGGTGCCCTGTTCGAGGACTGCTTTAGCCAAGCCCTGCAGTAGCGAGGCATCGCCACCTACATGGGGTTGAATATAGTGTGAGGCTATTTCGACACCGCCTAAAATCATGGAGCGCAGATTGCTAGGAGAGGCGAAGCGCAATAAGCCAGGCTCGCGCGCCGGATTGATGATGACCACATTACCGCCACGGCGCCGACACTCGATAAGCACTTTTAAAAAGCGAGGGTGGTTCGAAGCCGGGTTTGCCCCTATTACAAAGATGGTGTCGGCCTTGTGCAAGTCTTTGTATTCGATGGTGGCGGTGCCGGTACCGATCGCGGTTTGAAGGCCTACAGAGGATGCTTGGTGGCAATAGTACGAGCAGTTGTTGATATGGTTGCTGCCAAATAAGCGGGCGAATAATTGGAGGATAAAGGCGGCTTCATTAGAGGAGCGACCAGAACTATAGAAGAAGCTCTTTTGGGGATTCGCTGAGCGCATTCTTGCGATTATTATTTCAAAGGCTTTTTCATAGCTAATGCATTCGTAACGCTGAGCTCCCGGTGCTTTATACAGGGGGGTGGCGAGCCTACCGAGGGCTTCGAGCTGCTTGCCCTCGAGCTGGCTTAGCTCGGCGATGGTGTTGTCCCTGAAGATGGCGGGTGGAATAGGCGGGCGCATATCGCCGGACTGGGCTTGAATATTTTTGTTGCAGATTTCAATGCCCTTGTTGAATTCGTTGTGTAAACCGCCATTCTGCCCGCCCGTACCGAAGGCACAGGCCTTACACGTATTTTTGGAGCGCACGGTCTCAGCCAGACGCGCAGGCCCAATATTGTTAGCGATAGATAGCACATAGGAGACGGCTTTAAGGCCGCCGCCTATAGGGAGACGTTCGTGCTTGGGGGAGTCTGTCATAATCTAGAGCCCTCCTGTTATAAGCCGCTGACTTCCATTCTTTCGCTCGAGGCGACGGTAACCCGTATGCCGTCGACGGTGGTAAAGGAGCGCTCATCTAGGTCTTTTTTGAAAACTTTGTAATGAATTGCAGGGCTATTGCCCTCTCGGTGCAGAGTGATGGTGATAATTTGATTATCGTCTTGCCAGCGCTGGTAGAACAGATAGCTACCAGTTCCGAGCATGAGCACTAGGAACAAGTAAGCGGCAAACCGGAAGTCGCTTAGCTGCGGCTTTAGCTCGGGAGTGCTTTCACTGTTTATCGACGGTTGACCGCTAGCTTGGGTGCGGGCTCGGCGCTCTTCTTGCCGACGCTTGCGTAAGACAAGTATCGCAATCAAAATAACGACGAGTGTTAAAAAAAATTTACCGAGCATCGTGTCCTAGTTTTGGTGCTAAAAGCCCCGATATAACTGCCTGTGAACTATTTTAGGCTGCGTTAATTGTTTGCCCGACATCATAGCAGGGGGCTTTGCGCTATATCCAGCAATGGTTTGCTTCTTGCATAATACCCACTTGTGCAGATAAGCAGTGGGTGCGGCTAGGATGAGTCGCCTGTAAAATTTTTCTGCATATAGGAGAAATCGTGTTTGATATATTAGGCAATATTGGTGAGTTTGTCGGGGCTATCGGTATGGTGGCGTCACTAATTTATCTGGCTACTCAGGTTAGACATGCATCTAGGGTTGCTACAGCAACAACCCTGCAAGAGATCGAAAGAGATATGCGAGAGATCTATTCGCCTCCAGATCGCTTGATCGATTGTAGCTTTAAGTCTCTTCCAGAGCTTACGCCAATTGAGCGCCGCATGAAGATGCAGTTTTTCGGTCGTGTGATTCGCGCCTATGAGAACCAGTGGTATCACTGGTCCCAAGGGCTACTAGACGAGACGCTATTTAAGGCATATCAACAGCATTTGCGCATCACGATGACGGAGATCGGTTTTACGCTATTTTGGGAAAAGCGCAAAAAGCTGGGCTTTTTTCACCCTGGCTTCGTGGCCTATGTGGAGGAGTTTTTGAAAGAGAACCCCCCTTTGCGAGCAGAGGACACCAGTTTTTAGGCCTGCTGCAAGGGAGTGTGTCATAATGCGCGCCTAGTTTTAGAAGGCGTCGACTCGGTGTCGATGCCGTTGAAGTACAGTAGCCATATCAATAAGAACGAGGGTTAACGATGAAAGCTGTTGGAGTGTATAACTCATTACCTGTTTCGCAGAGCAATGCCTTAGAGGACGCCATTATCCCGGCACCAGAGGCCAAAGGGCGCGACCTTTTAGTGCGCGTGAAAGCGGTATCGGTTAACCCTGTTGATACAAAGATTCGCATGGCAGCCGGAACGGGCTTATCTGAGCCTAGAGTGCTCGGTTGGGACTGCGCCGGCGTGGTCGAGGCCATCGGTGATCAGTGTACTGGTTTCAATCTCGGCGATGAGGTCTATTACGCGGGTGATGTGACTCGTGCAGGATGTAATAGCGAGCTGCATCTTATCGATGAGAGGATCGTGGCCCACAAGCCTACTAGCCTAAGCTTTGAAGAAGCCGCGGCCATGCCCTTAACTACGATTACCGCATGGGAAGCCATGTTTGATCGCATGGCTATCAGCCGCAACAAGTCCGATAATGCGGGCAAGAGCATTCTGATCATCGGTGGCGCTGGCGGTGTTGGCTCCATCGCCATTCAGTTGGCCAAGCAAGTGGCCGGTTTAAACGTGATTGCCACAGCCTCACGCGCGCAGACGGTTGAGTGGTGCCAAGGCATGGGCGCTGATAGCGTTATCAATCACCGCGAGTCTTTGCTTAAAGAGTGTGAGAAGCTGGGAGTGAAAGGCGTCGACTATATTCTATGCCTAGTGGGCACAGCGTCTCACTGGGACAGTATGGCTGAGCTTATTAACCCTCAGGGCAAGATGTGTCTGATTGTCGATACCGAGGACAATCAACCCGTTAATATCAACCTGCTTAAGCCTAAGAGCGTGGCGATTACTTGGGAGTTCATGTTTACGCGTGCACGCTTCCAGACCGATGATATGGCGCAACAGGGTGTTCTATTGGGCGAGGCTGCGAAGCTGTTTGACGCAGGGGTTCTTCGCCATACGCAGACCGAAAATTATGGCGAGTTGAACGCATCTAACTTATTGAAAGCACACGCTAAATTAGAAAGTGCAACCATGATTGGTAAATTGATTCTGAGCGTTGCTCAGTAAATGCAGTTTGGCCAATTAAAGCGGGAGGGGGCATGGAAAGGCTAGTCGGCATTTTCCAGATCATGTTTGCGGGCGTATTCATTGCGATGGCATTAGCCACCTTGGTGAATTTGGGGTTCATCCTCATGCGTCCTGAAACTGTATCAGTAGTCAATTCAATTATTGGGCAAGGGGTGCTGATTATCTGCATGACAGCTATCTCCCGAATCCTATTTCGTAAGGGTAATAAGCGCATTCACCCTGAGACCGAACAAGACGCCTCCTAGAGTTTCTGCTTGGCCTCTTACAGGGTATAATCGCGCGCTTTTACTCCCACTTCAGGGGTGTCAGTCCGTGTCGCCTGTCCCGATGGGGCAATTAGATAGTGACAGTGCATAGCTGCGGTGGCTATTCATGCTGTATAACGCTGACCTTGCATGCGATTTTTATCATGATTGTGATTGAGCAGACAGAGCAATTTCGAGAGCGCCACGAACGCTGTGTAGCCACTATCGGTAAGTTCGATGGTGTACACACCGGGCATCAGCTTATTATTCAGCAGCTTTTGGAAAAGGCGCAGGAACACGCAGCGCCCTCGATGGTGATTCTCATAGAACCACATCCAGAGGAGTTCTTTGCAGCAACGCCACAAGACTGCCCAGCCAGGTTAAGCGAGCTGGATGAGAAAATAGCCTTGCTAGAGGCGCTTGGGGTGGACTACGTCTTCAAACTTAAGTTTGATGAGAATCTCAGTAAACTCAGCGCCGAGCAGTATATTCAAGACATATTGGTGGATGGCTTGGGTTTAGCCTGTCTGATCATAGGCAACGACTTTCGCTTTGGAAATCAACGGCGCGGAGACTACGCCCTGCTGCAGCAATTCGGGGCGCAGCACGGGTTCGAGTTAGTAGAGTCCGCCGTATGCGAGCATGATGGCGTTCGTATTAGTAGTACACTAGTGCGCGAGAAATTACAGGAAGGTGACTTCGAGCTAGTCGAGCTGCTGTTGAATCGTCCCTATCAAATTTCTGGGGCTGTTGTGATGGGGCAGCAACTGGGGAGAAACCTTGGGTTTCCAACCTGTAATGTGGGGCTCAATAGGCGGAATATTCCTTTGCATGGTGTATACGCCTGCGACGTTCATATTGATAATGAAGACTTACAAGAGCGCTTGATTAAAGGTGCGGCCAATATCGGTTATAGGCCAACAGTGTCTAGCGAAAAAATAGCGGTGTTGGAAGTTCATCTTTTGGACTTTGACAGCGACCTTTACGGCGAGCGAATTTCGGTAATTTTCCGACACAAAATTAGAGACGAACAACGCTTCGCGACGCTCGAAGAATTAAAAGAAAGAATTGCAATAGATGTAACACAGACGAGAGATTTTTTTGAAAAAGACATGCCTCTATAGATAGAGGTGCAAAAGTGTAATGAGATATTACACGCTAAAAGGTAACGATAATGAGTGACTATAAGGATTCCTTGAACCTGCCACAAACGGCATTTCCAATGAAAGCGAGCCTCTCTCAACGAGAGCCGCAGATGTTAAAGCGTTGGCAGGACATGGATATTTATAACAAGATTCGTAACGTTAGCGCTGGCCGGAACAAATTTATTTTGCACGATGGTCCGCCCTATGCCAATGGCGATCTGCATCTTGGTCACTCTGTCAATAAGACGCTAAAAGATATCATCATTAAGTCAAAGACATTGGCTGGTTTTGACGCGCCATATGTTCCGGGTTGGGACTGTCACGGTTTGCCCATTGAACACAATGTTGAAAAGAAAAAGGGAAAAGCGGGTAAGAAAATCTCCTACGCGGATTTTCGTAAGGCTTGTAGAGATTATGCAGGTCGGCAAGTCGAGAACCAAAAGAAAGACTTCGTTCGTCTCGGAGTGTTTGGCGAATGGGACAATCCGTACCTAACCATGAACTTCAAGACCGAAGCCGATACGGTTCGAGCCTTGGGTAAGATCGCTGCCAATGGACATCTAGTAAAAGGCTTTAAGCCAGTCTATTGGAGCGTGGTTGGGGGCTCGGCCTTGGCCGAGGCCGAGGTGGAGTATCAAGACAAAAACTCTTTCGCTATTGATGTGCGCTTTGCTCCCGTGGACAAAGAAAGCTTTGTGGCGCCTTTTTCGCTTCCTGCCGATGCCGCAACGCTGCCCGTATCTACTGTTATATGGACAACGACCCCTTGGACCCTGCCGTCCAATCAGGCGGTAAGTCTTAACCCAGAGTTTGATTATGCGCTTGTGAAATGCGACTTAGGAGCAGGTGAGGAAATCATACTGTTGGCAGACTCCATGGTGGAAAGCGTCATGGAACGTTATGGCTGTGAGGCATTCGAGCGAGTGGGCAAGGCAAAGGGGGCAGAGCTAGAGCATGTGCTGTTGCAGCATCCTTTTGCTGAGCGACACGTTCCGATCATACTCGGGGATCACGTTACCACCGATGCGGGTACAGGCGCCGTCCATACAGCCCCAGATCACGGTATCGACGACTTTAATGTCGGTCGAGCTTATGGCCTTGGCACCCTGAATCTTGTTGACGATGACGGGGTGTTCTCTGCGGCTGCTGGGCAGTTTGCAGGAGAGCATGTCTACAAAATGGATCCTTTAGTGATTGCCTTGCTAAAGGAGAAAGGCGCCTTAGTTGCCGAGAAACAAATCACCCATAGCTATGCTCATTGTTGGAGAACTAAAACGCCACTGATCTATCGTGCGACTCCACAGTGGTTTATCAGCATGAGTGAGAAGGGCTTGTTAGACTCTTGTCTTGAGGCGGTGAAAGGCGTTAAGTGGATTCCGGATTGGGGGCAAGCTCGGATAGAGCTGATGCTCAAGGGCAGCCCAGACTGGTGTGTGTCTCGTCAAAGAACCTGGGGCGTGCCAATCACCCTGTTTGTGCACAAGGAGACCCACGAATTACATCCTCGTACTGCCGAGTTGGTGGAACAAGTCGCGCTGCGTATCGAAGAGAAAGGTATCGAGGCTTGGCATGAACTCGAAGCCGAAGAACTATTGGGTGAGGAAGCCGAGCAGTACAGTAAAGTGACCGATACGCTAGACGTATGGTTCGATTCCGGTGTGACTCATTACTCGGTTCTGGAGCAGCGCTCTGGGTTGGGCTATCCAGCCGATCTATATTTGGAGGGTTCTGACCAACACCGTGGTTGGTTCCAGTCTTCTCTTAAGACGGCTGTGGCCATGAATGGCACTGCGCCATATCGCCAGGTATTGACTCATGGTTTCACGGTCGATGCGAATGGCCGCAAGATGTCCAAGTCTATCGGTAATACTATCTCCCCTCAGGAAGTGTTTGCTCAGTATGGGGCCGATATACTTCGCCTGTGGGTTGCGGCAACCGATTACCGCGGTGAAATGACAGTGTCGCAAGAGATTCTAAAGCGTGTTGCTGACTCTTATCGCCGAATTCGTAATACCACTAGGTTCTTACTATCGAACCTGAATGGTTTTGATCCTAAAGAGAATCTCGTGGCGCCTTCGCAAATGTTGGCCCTGGATTACTGGATCACTCGTCGTGTTCAGCTCTTGCGCGAGCAGGTATTGGAGGATTACGAGAACTATCACTTCTTGGGTGTGTATCAGAAGTTACATAATTTCTGTGTTGTTGAGCTGGGTAGTTTCTATCTCGATGTTATTAAGGATAGACAATACACCACTCAAAGTGACTCTTTGGCTCGACGCTCTACTCAGAGCGCGATGTATCACATCGTTGAAGCTCTGTGTCGCCTTGTTGCGCCAATACTCAGTTTTACTGCCGATGAAATTTGGCAAAGTATCCCTGGGGATAGAGCCGAGTCCGTGTTCCTCACTCTGTTTGCCGATGGAATTGAGACTCTGCCAGAGCACGGGGAATTCAGCGATGCATTCTGGCAGCGCATGATCGACGTGAAGACTGCTGTGAATAAAGAGCTAGAGATCAAGCGCAAGGATAAACTGGTAGGCGCGGCACTGAGTGCCGAAGTCACCCTATATTGTGCACAAGATCTCGCCGACGATCTTGCTCGTCTGCAAGAGGAGTTGCGCTTCGTCCTTATGGTGTCGCAAGCAAGCATAGCGCCATTGGCTGATGCTAAAGATGCCGCGACGACGGAGCTAGAGGGGCTGCAGCTGAGCATTAGCTCGTCCACTAGCGAGAAGTGTGTGCGCTGTTGGCATCATCGTCCTGATGTGGGCAATAACGCTGCTCACCCAGAGCTTTGCCTGCGTTGTGTAGAGAATGTCGATGGTAGTGGAGAGACGCGTCACTATGCCTAATGAGACTTCGGCGCCGCAGAAGCAATCGGCTGTGACAGCTGGTGCAAAAGTGACTTTGCATTTCTCTTTGGCGTTGCCAAGCGGAGAGCTAATCGATAGCAATTTTGAGAAGGACCCTGCTAGTTTTGTCGTGGGAGACGGGTCCTTGCTTCCGGGCTTCGAGGAGGCGCTAGAGGGCTTGAGTGCCGGCGACTCGATTGATGTCTTATTGCCAGCGGATAAAGCCTTTGGTGAGAAGAACCCTGAGAACGTCCAGGTATTGCCGAAACAAAAGTTTGCGGGTTTGCTGGCCAATTCGACAGACCCGGTAGAGCCGGGCACTGTCTTATCGTTTACGGACCCTGGCGGTTTCGATATTCCTGGGGTTGTACAGTCTATTGATGAATCTACTTTGGTCGTTGATTTTAATCACCCACTAGCGGGAAGAGGAATTCAATTTAAGGCCCAAGTTCACGCGGTGATTCCCTCCGGAGTCCAAGTGATGGAGTTGAAATAATGTCTGTTGTGCAGAGCGTAGATCCAACTGTAGCTAAGAAAGAGGCCCATATTAGGCTTGCCAACCCGAGAGGGTTTTGCGCAGGGGTCGATAGGGCTATCGATATTGTTAGTCGAGCGCTGGATATCTACGGAGCCCCAATCTATGTGCGGCACGAGGTGGTGCATAATAAGTTTGTGGTAGACACTTTACGCCAAAGAGGCGCAATTTTTGTCGATGAGCTGGACGATATTCCGACAACCGATAGCGTTGGGCGCTCCTCTATAGTGGTCTTTAGTGCTCATGGCGTTTCCCAAGAAGTGAAGAAAGACGCCGAACAGCGCGGCTTTAAAGTATTCGACGCCACTTGCCCCTTGGTGACTAAAGTTCACCTGGAAGTTATTGGCTTTAGCAAAGCGGGGCGTGAATGCGTGTTGATCGGCCATGAGTTTCACCCAGAGGTTGAGGGGACCATGGGCCAGTATGACGACAGCGCGGGCGGCAAGATTTACTTGGTTGAGTCAGTCGAGGATGTAGCCTCTCTAGAGGTGAAGAACCCAGAGCAATTGTCCTATGTTACGCAGACCACATTATCGATGGACGATACTTCTAGAATTATCGATGCCCTGCGTGATCGTTTTCCTAAAATAGAAGGGCCGAGAAAAAAGGATATTTGCTACGCCACCCAGAACCGTCAGGACGCGGTGAAACAGCTAGCCTTGGAATGTGAGTTGTTACTTGTCGTTGGCTCGCCCAATAGTTCTAACTCCAATCGTCTGCGTGAATTGGCTGAGCGCCTTGGCTGTGAGTCCTATTTGATCGATAGCGTCGATGATGTGCAGCCGCAGTGGTTTGAAAATAAGACTCGCTTTGGTGTGACCGCCGGGGCATCTGCGCCAGAAGTCTTGGTTCAGCAGGTCATCTCACGTCTCCAGCAGATCTGTAACCAAGAGCCAGAAGAACTGAATGGCGTAGAGGAAAACATTGTTTTCAGTATGCCCAGAGAGCTGCGCAAGACTTCTGACTAATTATTATAGGGCCTTGCCTTTTTCGCTTTCTTTTTATCTGCTTTGAGGGCCGCTTGCCAAGAGCGGCGAGCCCAGACAAGCGCCTCCTCCCTATCCTCCAGTACCGCATCAGGGGCCTGATAATAGGCAATTTTCACGGGCTTGCCTTGCTTGGTATAGGTGAACATCGAGAGGTCTTCTGCCTCGAAATAATGCGCGATTTCCGCATCGGATTTAAGATACAGAGTATCGTCTACCACGAGTCCGAACATAAGCCCATCGTGATAGATTCCGTGTCCTCCAAACATGGGGCGTGAGTAGACTGGCCCTAAGAGTTCGAATGCTTCGATAAGGTATTGAGTAAACTCACTCATGGGGCAATCCTTGTGCTGGCCTTACTAGCTTATTAGGGAGTTTGTTGTTCAATGCACTTTAGTGCAAACAGGCCAAAGCCCGCAAGTAAGCCTTTACGCTTCGCTTTGTCGAGACTGCACTGTCCTACAAAAGCAATTACGCTATACTGCCCAGCGACAGATTAGGGAAGGGGGCAGACAGGCCTTCGCATTAGCTCTGACATAATAAAAACATAGGAAACATATGATTATTTTAGGCGTAGCACTGCTTTCAGCGTGCCTAGTAGTGGGGTATTTTCTAGGAGAATTGCTAGGGCAGGCACTTGGCGTTCAGGCCAATGTGGGCGGTGTCGGCATCGCCATGGTGCTATTGGTCCTAGCCTCCGGCTCCAGCAAATTGCGCACCCTGGTAACAGGCCCGGCAGGTGAGGGCATTAAGTTCTGGAGTGCGATGTATATCCCTATCGTGGTTGCTATGGCAGCAAGCCAGAATGTAGTGGCGGCTTTAGAAGGCGGTTGGCTGGCGGTCATTGTCGGCGTACTTGCCGTAGTGATCAGCTTTGCCCTAGTGCCGCTGATCAATAAGATAGGGCCTGATAGTGAACCCTTACCTCCCCTGGACGAAGACAATGCTAAGGGAGAGGCATAGTGGAAGCGCTTAGAGACGCCTTAGAAACGGCACTAACTCGCAACGGCCTAATTGTCGCCTTCATGGTGGTGGGCATAGTGGTATGGCTGTCTTACTTATTGTCCAATCGCCTAACTCGAGGCCGAATTCATGGCTCGGCCATCGCCATACTTTTGGGTTTGGTTGGGGCTTATTTTGCAGGCCAGTATACCGGTGGTTCGCGCGGTATGGCCGACATCGGCTTGCTGGCAGGCATTGGCCTCATGGGCGGCGGTATGATGCGTGATTTCGCGATTGTCTCGACAGCGTTTGGGGTGCATCTTAGTGAACTAAAGCGGGCAGGGCTCGTGGGCATTATTTCGATTTTCGCTGGCGTTATTGTGTCTTTTCTTATTGGCGCTATCGTAGCTATCTTGTTCGGCTATAGCGATGCTGAGAGTATTACCACCATAGGTGCTGGGGCAGTGACGTATATAGTCGGGCCCGTTACGGGCACTGCCATTGGCGCTAGCTCAGAGGTAATCGCTCTAAGCGTTGCCGCAGGTGTTATAAAATCAGTTCTTGTCATGATAGGTACACCAATGGTGGCGCGCTTCATCGGTTTGAATAACCCGCAGTCAGCCATGATCTTTGGCGGCCTAATGGGCACTACCAGTGGTGTTGCTGGGGGCCTTGCCGCGACAGATCCTCGCTTGGTTCCTTATGGGGCGATGACGGCAACTTTCTATACTGGTATAGGTTGCTTGCTGTGTCCCTCTATTCTTTATTTTATTGTCCGTGCGATGGTGTAATGCGCGGCGCTTTACTTGATTGGAAAAAAATATGACTCAAGAGACTCTTACAGTGAAAGATGCTTTCCCAGAACTCAATGCAAACAGTACGCGTGTCGCGCTAAGAGATGGTGATAGAGAGTGGACATACTCGGAGCTAAATAAGCGCATCAATCAGGCCAGTGCAGGCCTTCTATCGGGCAGAGCCGACTTGGAAGAGGAGCGCATCGCGTTCTTTATGCCAGCGAGTGTGGATTACGTCACCACTATAATGGCGATATGGCGTGCCGGGGGCATTGCAGTGCCTTTGAATATAGCCTCGGCGGTACCCGAGCTGGAGCACGCATTAACTTGCGCTCAAGTGTCTCGCCTAATTGTCAGTTCCGTGACCTCTAGTGAGGCGGTAGAACCATTAAAACAGTTGTGTGCAAAGTTAAACATAGAAGTACTACTTATTGATGATGTGCTGAGTGATGAAGAGGCAGTGATGCCTGAGCTCTCCTTAGAGCGTCGAGCAATGATCCTGTTTACTAGCGGGACGACTAATAAGCCTAAAGGGGTAGTGACAACCCATAAGGGAATTCGTGCCCAGATCACAACGCTGCTTAAAGCATGGGGCTGGCAGGCCGATGACTCGATTCCGCTATTTCTGCCGCTGCATCATATCCATGGCATCATCAACGTATTGTGCTGTGGTTTATGGATGGGGGCAAAAGTCACTCTTTTTCCAAAATTCGATATGCCCAAGATTTTGGAGCAGGTACAGAGCGGCCAATATACTGTGTTCATGGCGGTACCGACAATCTATGTGAAGCTAATTCAGCACTTGGAATCCTTAGACGACGCAGCGCGAACGGCGATTACCGACGGGTTTAAGGCGATGAGATTGAATATCAGTGGGTCGGCTGCCTGTCCGGTTAAACTCTATAACCAGTGGCAAGACTTAACGGGGCAGGTCTTGCTTGAGCGTTATGGTATGACCGAAATAGGCATGGGGCTGTCTAACCCGTACGATGGCGAGCGACGCGCAGGAGCTGTTGGCGTGCCGCTGCCCAGTGTGCAAGCTCAGCTCTTCGATGAAGAACACAATATAATTGAGGCCGAGGACACGCCTGGTGAGATTCGCATTCGTGGCGACAATGTATTCTTAGAGTACTGGAATAATCCCGAGGCAACTGCAGAGAGCTTTCATGAGGGCTGGTTCTGTACTGGGGATGTGGCTGTGAAAGAGAATGGCTATTTTCGCATCATGGGGCGCTCGTCTGTGGATATCATTAAATCCGGAGGATATAAGCTATCCGCTCTGGAGATCGAAGGCACGCTTCTCACACACGAAAGTATTGCCGAATGTGCGGTCATTGGTCTTGAGGATGAAACCTGGGGCGAGGCTGTGACTGCATTTGTCGTCCTTAAGCCTGGGGCAGAGCTTTCCTATAAAGACTTAAAAGCATGGAGCGAGTCACGCATGTCACCCTATAAAATTCCTAAAGCCTTGCGCGTAATGGAGCAGCTACCTAGGAACGCAATGGGGAAAGTAATGAAGCCTAAGCTAAAGCAGCTCTAGGCGGCTGAGGCTCTTTGTCATTTTTAATGGTGTCTAAGGCGCGGTGCTTGTTTAAGCGGCGCCTTAGCATTTAGAGATGCATCTGATCATAGGCGAGGCCGAACTACTCGGCACTCGCCTTGCAAAGTTTAGCTAGCTAGTTAATAAAGCTTAATACCAAATACACAGCCAGTAGTATGGTCACGATTTTGACCATGGCGCCCACTGGATGCGAGCTAGCAAAAATACCTTTGGAGCTGAACTGTCTTGCCAACACTGGGGACAGTGAGCTCAGCTTGCTAACAAAGCTGCTGTTGAGCTCGGCCACAAAGCTAACTCTGGCTACCGCGCCTTGCAGCGCCCGTGGAGCGAGTCTGCGATAGAACCATTCAACGTCCAAATTGGTTGATCGTAGCTCTGGCGGGTAAAGGCCCTTTCTATTGAGCCACACGAATGCCAGTGCAGAGAAGAACAGTAACTGCGTCTGCGCCAAGACGTGCGTAGCATCGTAGGGGCTATAGCCCGTGTCATACGGCAATAATCCGTAAAGAATCGAAGGGTACACACCGATAGTGACGCACAGCGCTGCCGCAATAAACATGGCGAGTTGCATGTTTAGGGGCGGGTCACTGACTCTGATACCCGAGTCGTGAGCGAAGAATGCGAAGTACGGGATTTTAATTCCAGCGTGATGGAACACACCTGCCGAGGCAAATAAGAGCATCAGCCAGATCCAATCGTAGCCTTCCTCTATTGCCGCACTCATAACCATCGATTTGCTGACAAAACCGCTGAAAAGAGGGAAGGCGGATATGGATGCCGCGCCGATAATACAGAGAATGGTGGTGCGCGGCATGGTCTTGTAGAGCCCGCCAAGGTCGGAACCATTGATTCTGCCGGTCATGTGTAGCACCGCGCCCATGGACATGAACAGTAAGCCTTTAAAGATGATGTCATTAAAGGCGTGCGATACGGCACCATTGATAGACAGCGCAGTCCCTATGCCGATACCGACTACCATAAAGCCCACTTGGTTGATCAGGCTGTAAGCCAATACCCTACGTAGATCATTTTCGATAACGGCGAAGAAGATCGGGAAACAGGCCATGGTGGCACCGATGTAGACCAGTAGCTCTGTGCCGGGATAACTTCTCGCTAGGGCGTAGACGGCGACCTTAGTGGTAAAGGCGCTGAGAAATACAGTTCCCGTAGGAGTCGCCTCTGGGTAGGCATCGGTGAGCCAATTGTGCATGAACGGAAACGCGCATTTCACGCCGAATGCTAACAGAATTAACCAGCCGGCTAAGGACTCTGTGCCGATCTGGGTAAACTCTAGGGAGCCGGTGTCGGCGGCAAGGAAAATAATGCCAGCCAATAAGACAACGCCCGATGTTACTTGCATGACCAGATAGCGAATGCCCGCAAAATATGAGCGCGTGGTCCTGCGTGCCCATACAAGGAAAACCGAGGTCAGCGCGAGTAGCTCCCAAAAGACGAATAAAGTCAGCATGTCGCCAGCAAACACAGCGCCTAGAGCACTGCCCGCATATAAAATGCCTGCCATTTGCTGCACAGTGTCCTTCACGTGCAAGGCATAGAGAATGGCAATGAAGGCCGCTATGTGGAAAGCATAAGCAAAGATAAGGCTGAGTTTATCGACGCGATAAGGAATAAGCTCGAAACCCATGAAGCTCATCTGCAAATGCACCCCCTCAGGCACACCTAAGAGATGAAGGCCCCCAAGAATGGGCGCAGCCAACATGATGATATTGCGCAGCATTCCGCGAGTTGCAAATGCCAGCGCCGCAGCAACGAAGAAGGGGACAAAAGGAGGAAGCTCAGTGGCCCACATGATTATTCTCCTTCTCGCTTTGCATCTGGGCTAGTTTCTTCTCCTCAGTCACGTCGTAGTAGTCCTCGTCACGCATGAGGAATAAACGCATCCACTTTGCGATAATCACAAGGACGACGCAGCCGACAAATCCGTATACTGGATAGAAGCCCCAAAGTTTTTCTAAAGGGTGGTAAGTATAGCGATCGATAACGAAGTCTAGCCCCACCAGTAAAGCGCAGCAGCCATAGAATATTTTTAGCATGAGATTGATATTCTCTTGCTTCTCAAAAAAATCGGGTTTTTCTGTTGGTTTCATAATAACTCTCAGATCAATTCACTATCGCCGAAGCCAGTTCGAATAGCGGCTGTGGATAGATAAACAATACGATACACATAAGTGCTGTAAACGACAGGGCGATTAAGGATGGCAAAGGAGCCTCCTGTATTGCTGGCCTTGTCTCGCCCTCTTTAGCCACTGGCAAGAAGGCTAGTACTGGGATAGGCATCAGGTAGACGATATTCAAGAGCGAGCTCACCATCAGTACACCCATGATAATGAGCTGATCCGCCTCCAATGCTCCAGTAAGCAAATACCATTTACTCCAGGTGCCACCTCCCGGCGGTAGACCGATAATGCTGATCGTGCCAATCAAGAACGCGGCCATTGTGATGGGCATTTGCCATCCAATTCCTCGCAACTCGCTAACACGAGTCTTATGGAGAGTGACTAAGATTGCCCCTGCACAGAAGAACAGAGTGATCTTACCGAAGGCGTGCATGGCAATATGCATGGCGCCACCAATGATGCCCGTTTCAGTTGCTAGCAATACACCGGCTGTGATGTAGCTCAACTGGCTCACAGTGGAGTAGGCCAAACGCTTCTTAAGATTGTCTTGGCGCATTGCAATCAAAGAGGCGATCAACACAGAGGCACCCGCTAGATACAAGAGCAGGTCCGTGACGGGCAGCGCTCCCAACAAGTCGAGGCCGAATATGAAGACACCGACTTTGAGCAGAGTGAACACACCGGCTTTTACTACCGCTACAGCGTGAAGCAATGCACTCACTGGAGTCGGCGCTACCATTGCCGCTGGCAGCCAGCGGTGGAAGGGCATTATCGCGGCCTTACCGACACCAAATACGAATAACACCAATAGGAGTGAGGTGATGACAGTCGAGGTTCCAGCCGGGAATATGCCGCCCGCGGTAAAGTCTAAAGTGCCGGCGACCACTGCAGTCCCTATTACCGCAAACAGGAAGAATGCGATAGAGGTGCCCAGTAATATTCCCAGGTAAGTACGGCCACCACGTTTTGCCTCAGGTGTGCCCGCATGAGTCACTAGAGGGTAAGTTGACAGGGTCAGCACCTCATAGAATACAAAGAGTGTAAAGAGGTTGGCCGAATAGGCGATGGCTAGAACGCTGCCTATAGCAATAGCAAAACAGGCATAGAAACGAGTTTGGTTCTGCTCGCGATGCGAACGCATATAGCCAATGGCATAGATAATCGTGACTAGCCATAAACTTGCTGCAACTAGAGCAAACAGCATGCCGAGCGCTTCTAGCTTAAACGCGATTGCAAAGCCTGGAATTATCTCGAAAACACTAAGCTGAACGAGCGCACCGTCTTTGAAGTTGACGTAGAGATTAACGACTAGCGCAATCACTAGCATGCTAGTGATGATAGAAACCGCTTCGCGCAAATTGGGGCGACGATCGAGCGCCAGTATCCCCACTACTGCCAATAAAGGCAGCAGCATGCTAAGCAATAGGGAGTGTGTAGGGGCAAATAAAAAGTCCATTATTAAAGCCCTCCAAATGTACTAGCGGCCGCCATTTTCGTAACGCCCACGGTAAGTTCAGTGTTGATACCGAAGTAGATGTTGGCGGCGACTAAAAGCCATGTGGGTGCCAAAATAGAAATCGGAGCTTCCTGTACCTGCGCGGTATTATCGTTGGCAGGCTTGAAATAGACGGTCTCAATGATTTTCCAAACATAGATCACTGATAGAAGTGAGCCTAGAAGTATCAGGCCCGCAACCGGCCACCACGCGTGCTCTATGGCGGCGGAGACCAAATACCATTTGCTGATAAAGCCGACGGTCAGGGGCACGCCGATAAGGCTTAGGCCACCAATTAGCAGCGCTGCCATTGTCCAAGGCATGCGCGAGGCTAGACCATGCATCTGGCTAAGATTAGCCTCACCCAGTCGCATCACTACGGCAGCCAATGCTAGGAATAGGGCGCCCTTCATTAGGCCGTGATTCAACATATGAAGCAGTGTTGCCATTAGCCCCGTCTCGTTAGCGAGTCCCAAGCCGACGATCAGATAGCCGATTTGCGCGACGCTTGAGTAGGCAAACAACTTCTTGAGATTATCTTGGTAGATTGCTGCGATAGAGGCGGCAAATATACCGGCGAGTCCGAGTGCCAAGAAAATTGTTTGTAGTGGTAGGCTGCTGAAGGCAAAGTCGAAACCGAAAATTCCATACTTGAAGCGAATCAGTATGTAGATGGCTACCTTGGTTGCCGTTGCCGCCAGGAAGGCCGTTACCACAGAGGGGGCATACGCGTATGCGTTCGGTAGCCAAACATGAAGAGGGAACAGCGCGAGCTTTAGACAGACCCCGACAATAAAGAAGGCGAAGGCCGTGAAAACCGTTCTAGAAGAGGACACTTCCGGCAGCCGCTGAGCGAGGTCTGCCATATTCAGTGTGCCCGTCATCATATACATAAGGCCAATGCCTATCAGGATAAACGTGGCGCCAATAGTGCCGGCGATTAGATACTGATACGAGGCCCAGAGGGACTTGCGGTTTTTTCCTAGCGCAATCAAGGTGTATGCCGAGAGCGATGAAATCTCTAGGAACACAAAGACATTGAATGCGTCGCCTGTGGCCAGAATGCCGAGCAAGCCGGACATACACAGAAGCCACGCAATATAGAACATGAGGTGTCTGTCTTTGGGTATTTCGGCCTCGATACTAGACCTTGCGGCAACAAGCACCACGGCGCTTATGCCCGAGACAAGGACGAGCAGAGGAGCATTGAGAAGATCTATTCGATATTCAATGCCCCATGGCGCTTCCCAGCCACCGAACTCATAGGTAATAGGCCCGCTCTCTACAACCTGCATGAGTAGGCCTAGGGATACAGCAAAGCTTAACAGCGCAGCGAGCAGGGCAAAAAACCAAACTAGCTCACGGCGTCGCAGAATCAAGCACGCGGGTGCTGTCATCAATGGAATAAGAACATGGAGTACTGGAAGATGTGCTAGCATTCTTGGTCCTTCTGATTAATTTCATCTTCCTCGATAGTGTCATAGCTTTCTTTGATGCGGACAACTAGGGCAAGGCCTAGGGCCGTGGTCGCAATACCTACAACGATCGCGGTTAGAATAAGTACGTGTGGTAAAGGGTTGGAATAGAGAGTTTCCCCTTCTGATAATATGGGTGCAGTGGCGCCCTCTATCTTCCCCATGGTGATGTACATGATAAATACGGAGGTTTGAAACAGAGTCAAACCTACAAGTTTTTTCACGAGATTCCCTTGAGCAATGACGATATAAAAACCGATCATCATCAAGATCATCACGATCCAGTAATTAAATAAGCCAACAAAGTTCACTAGTCAGTTTCCCCTTCAACTTGATTACGTCCAGAGAACGTAAAGAAGATAATAATCATCACTGTAGCGACGGTAAGGCCGACGCCAAGTTCGATAAATAGGATGCCTAGGTGCTGTGCATGAACTGCATCATGCGAAAGCACGCTGTAATCCAAGAAGTTCTTCCCACTTAGCAGAGAGATGACGCCGGTTGTGCCATAAATTAAGACACCTAGCGCCGCCAGTATTTGCACGACCACACTATCGATCACTCTTCGGGCCGCGTTCATGCCATAGAGCATAGCGTAGAGGAAGAAGGCTGATGCGAAGATGACACCGGCTTGGAAGCCTCCTCCAGGGCCATACTCCCCATGGAACTGTACATAAAGGCCGAAAAGCAGAATCAAGGGAATCAGCATTTTCGCAACAATTCTAAGCACCATGTGCTCGTGCATCGATGCGGTGCTCTTTGAGCCCTTGGCAGGAGGTAAGTCGCTGCGCATTAGTAGCGCAAGCACACCAATGCCCGCGGTGAAGATAACAATGACTTCTCCAAATGTGTCGAAGCTGCGGTAACTAGCCAGCACAGAGGTCACCACATTTGGGATGCCAATTTCTTGTTCAGAATCATTGAGATAGCGTGGGGCGACGTGCTCCTGCACTGGTGCATCGGCGGCGCCGAAAGAGGGCATATCGAGAGTGCCGTAGATCAAAAGACCGCCCGTTAACAGCACCAAAGGAAGAGCGAATCGCGTCCTGCTCTTCTTGTCGGCTTTCTCAAAACGGCCAGTAATCGCCAGCGTTGTGAGCATGAGCAGGGTGGATATTCCCGCGCCTACAGAGGCTTCGGTAAAGGCCACATCGACCGCGTCCAGCATGACGAAGAAACTAGCAGAAATAAGGCCATAGATGCCCGCGAGCATGGCGACCGCAAACAAGTCTTTAATTCTTACGATAGCAATCGCTGTCATGGCAAGCATGCTCAACAACGCCATATTGATAATAAGTTCCATGATTATCTGCCAGCCTCCATTGTCGTTTTAGGCTGTTTTCCAAGAGCTGGTTTTTGTCCCGCATGTAAGGCCGCTTTTGCTAATGCATGTCCTGCCGTAGGGCTGGTGAGCAAGACAAACAGTAGAACCATGACTAGCTTAACCTGCACTATCCATGCGTCTGCTTGTATAAATAGCCCCGTTAGGATGAGCGTGGTGGCAAGCGAATCTGTCACGCTAGCCGCATGCATGCGGGTAAAGAAGTCTGGGAAACGCAGCAAACCTACGGCGCCGGAGATACAGAGAAAACCACCCGATACTAGGAGAGCCCAGCTTATAATGTCGAATATCGCGTTCATGGTTTCTCCTGCAGTGCGTCGCTATTGGACGTATATTCAAAGAAACGCAAAATGCCTATTACGGAGATGAAATTCATTAATGCGTAAACCATTACTATGTCTAAGAAGTCAGGGCGGCCCATCATGAAACCGACCACTGCAATAAGCAGTACCGTCTTAGTACCAAAGACATTGACCGCGAGTATACGGTCGTAAAGCGTGGGGCCTGCGAATGCTCTAAGCAGTGCTAAGATCATCGCGACTAAAACAGCGAGTGCTGCAGCCGTAAACATCAGTCTGTTAACCTCCGTATGCGCGCGCCGAATTCACCGCCTTTTAGCTCGTCTATACTGCTTTTATCTAAAGCATGGACGGTAATGCTGTTATCGGTAACGGCGGTTGTCATTGTGCCAGGTGTAAGTGAAATGGAGTTGGCCAAAATTACCCGTCCCATATCGCTATGCTGAGTAATTTCTATTGTTTCCATGGCCGGATTTAGCTCTGCGCTACTCGACCAGATGCGCCGAACAACTTGAAGATTGGACTTGATAAGTTCGCCAATTAGCCAGATATAGTAGCTGGGTAATTCGCGGGCAAGGTGAAAGGGTAGTGATTCTTCATCTACCACCTTCATGCGCGTGACAGTGACGAATACCAGAACAATAGACGCTGCCCCCAAGCCCAGGATCAAAGGCGTATAGTGGCCTGAGTTCAGTAGCCAAAAGGCTATAAGCAGCGCAATAAGACTAATTTTTTGAGTTTTCACAAATATTCCTACACATTTGGCTTCAGTTAAGTGAAGCTTCTATTAATAAATTCGAATTAATTTGGCGCAATATGTTGAAGCACTAGGGTGCTTTCTTATGTCTTAGACACATTTGCCATTTAAGCAAGTGTGTCGACTAGGGCATTGAGTCCGCTCGCTCGAGCAACTCAGAGGCACGGGTACGTTGCGCTCGTTCCAGTAGGGTTTCATTCGAGTCTTCGTTCTCGAGACGGCTGGTGTCAACGTTCAGACGCGTACGTGTAGCGCGTTCTACGAAGGTTTCACCTGTTTGTTCGACGTTGTCTGTCACGTCCGTATCGTTACTGAAAACGACCAATAGCAGCACAGGTGTCACAACAGCAGAGATAATAATTAGCGATTTCGACCTCATAAAAATCTCCTCGTTTCGAGACTGTAATACTGTCACCAATATTGAGAAAAAGTTTGTCATAAGTGCAAATAAGTGTGGATTCGGCCTGCTCTACTACTGGATAAATGTGGACTATGTTATGTTTGATACTGCACATCTTCGATTGCTCTAGAGGGTAATAAATGACGACAAGTCCAAGTATTCTAATAGTCGATGACGACAAAGATATTCGCGACCTGCTACATAAGCTGCTCTCGGCAGAGGGCTATCATTGTCGTGTTGCCTGCGACGGTGATGAGATGTTCGTCAAACTTGAGCAAAGCCCAAGTGACCTGATTCTGCTGGATGTGATGATGCCGGGACGCGATGGCTTTCAGCTATGCCGAGAACTGCAACATGACCCCAGCGCTCCTCCTGTTATTATGCTGACAGCGAAGGATGACGAGATCGATCGCGTGGTGGGCTTAGAGCTAGGGGCAGATGACTACGTAGTGAAGCCGTTTGGTAAGCGCGAGTTGATCGCGCGAATTAAAGTGGTTTTGAGGCGCTTGAATGCTAGCCCCAGCACAAATTTAAATGCCAAAGGCAACTTCCTGTTTGCGGACTGGTGTTTTAAGCCGGCGCAGATGGAGCTAGTTGATGGGGACGCGACGGTTATTCCTTTGTCTTCCAGCGAATCGGAGCTGTTACTGGCGTTCGTGCAGAACCCGCAGATACCGCTGTCGCGAGATCGCTTGCTCGATATGACAAAGGGGCGTAATAGCGCACCTTTCGATAGAAGTGTTGACTCTCATATTAGCCGCTTACGACGAAAGCTTCGTGACGATGCTAAAAACCCGGAGATTATCAAGACCTCTTGGGGCAAAGGCTATGTCTTTACCTACACTGTAGAGTCGGTATAGCCGTGTCGTGGCTTGACCTTATGCTTCCGACTCTGCGTGCTCGCGCATTGCTTGTGCTTACTTCCGTTTTCATCCTGTCTCATATTGCCAGTCTGGTGATTTATGAAGAGAATCGTCACGAGACAGTCATTCTCACTGAGGCGACGGACCTTGCGGACCGAGTGATAGGCATTGTGGACCTCGCTCAACGCTTCCCAGAGGCCGATCGTGCACAAATTCTGGCAGCGGCGCAGACGCAGTTTTTATCCATGTACCCAGGAATGGTGTTTCCTACTCAGCAAAACTGTGAGCAGAATGAGTTTTCAGAGCGAATTGAGGCGCGGCTAGGGCAATGGTTTAGTGAGGTGCAAAACCTTAGCGCGTCCATATGCGTGCGCGATATGCATGTTGCCTCCGCGGAGTCTGCCAGTGAGTACTTTCCCGGCTTCGAGGCTCTAGTTGCCATTAACTTCCCTGATGGGGAGCAGGCAATATTTCAGGCACGCTTGCCGGATGCTCCATCGCTGTTCAGTGATGCCGCGTTTGCTTATATTCTATTGCCGGGCTTGCTTGCTCTATTAATCGCTTGGTTCCTCATCAGTCGCCTGTTGCTGCCTCTAGGCCAATTGGCCAACGCAGCGAACGAGATCGGCACTAATCTGGATGCACCCGCCTTGCCGGAGAGCGGCTCTACCGAGGTGGCAAAGGCCGCCTACGCTTTTAACCAAATGCAGGATCGCCTTAAGCGCCTAGTCAATGGCCAAACGGAAATGCTGGCAGCCATTTCCCATGATTTGCGTTCCACAGCGACACGCCTGCAATTGCGCTCGGAATTACTGGAGGATGCCCATGAGCGAGAGGGAATGCTTCGGGTCGTGAGTGATATGCGCGCCATGATCGAATCTGTCTTAGACTTTGTGCGAGGCGTAGAGCCCCATGAGAATGCTCGCAAGACGAACCTGCTGGCTTTGGTGGAAAGCCTCTGTGAAGACTTGCGCGAAGAAGGCTATCCGATCAAGTATGAACTGCCAGACATTGCTGGCAATCTAATATGTCGTCCTGCGGCGCTGCGCCGCTGCTTTCAAAATATCATTGATAATGGCGTGAAGTATGGTGGGCAGGTGAGTGTTGGCTGCTATGTCGATGCTGATACCTTAGTGGTCTACTTCGATGACGAAGGGCCGGGGGTGCCCGACGAAGAACTATTCAATCTGACCCAACCCTTCTATCGTCTAGAGAGTTCTAGAAACAGAGATAGCGGTGGAGTAGGTTTGGGGCTAGCCATTACTCAAAACATCACGCAGGGCCACGGAGGCTCATTGCTGATTAGTAATCGTGAAGAGGGCGGACTTAGGGTTGAGGTAAGGCTGCCTTTGGGCTTGGCTTAATGCAAAGCCTCGTTGGGAAACTTATTTGTATGTGCCGGCATGCCCGTCTAAAGTGGCTTTTCCTCGCGGGCCAACATATCCATAAATTTGTTAAAGCGCCTTTGTCTTGTTGTCGCTCTTTTGGCACTGCTTAAGTCGCGCGCAATGACATAGCGACTAGACTTTGTGAGAGTATGAAAGAATTGTTTTGCAATCGGTTCGTGCTCTAGCGCTGCAATAAAGTCCGCTGGTACTTCCATTTCACTCGCTGTATAAGCCTGTTCCCATCTGCCGTCTTCCTTTGCGCTCAGAACGTGGGAAAGTCCGTGCTCGGTCATACGGCCTTCGCTTACTAAACGCTCCACATTGCTTCGAGTACTAATTCGTTCCATGTGACGCTTGGGATGCCGGTCTTTTTTTTGAAAATCTTTATCCAAAGTTCAGATTCCGTACCGTGGTTCATTTCAAACCAGCGAGCAAGCTCTTTTGCGGTGGCGAACGATATACTTTTTGTGGGGCCTGATTGAGACATGTATTTATTTGATTGGGAGCTGGAAGTATTGGGCAAGCTTGATTGCTTGCCCAGTAAAATCGCTTATTTAAAACTATCGAAAAACTCAATTAAGAGCTTGTTAAGCTCATCTGGCGACTCTTGTTGTAGCCAATGACCTATATTGTCGATGAGGTGAACGCCGCGCAAGTCCTCGACTCCCGCTGGCATTTTTCGCTCTAGGTCTTCTTTCGTTGCCTTCGCTAGGACTAGGTCTCTTGAGCCTGCGATAAAGCAGGTAGGAACCTGTACTTTTTTACCGGCAAAGCGTTCGCTGAATTCCCAGTTCCTATGGAAGTTACGGTAGTAATTAACGCCACCGCGAAAACCCGCTTTTTTAAAGGCTGCGACATAGTAATCGAAGTCTTCCTGGTCTAGCCAGTCGGGTAATCCAAAAGGCTCTCCGCGGCGCGGGATATAACCGCCAGCGCTACGCTTGGTGTCTTTAATTTGGGGTTCTTTAGACTTGTAGCCTGGTGATTGAAACATGCGTATGAGCAGACCTTCGGGGTCCGCATCGTACTCCGCTTCGGCAACGCCCGGCTCTTGATGGTAGAGAATATAGTAGAAGTTATCTCCGTAGCGCTCCTGCCATAGATCGATAGGTGAACGACTGTGGCGCCCAAAATAGGGAACACTTGTGGGAGCAAAGCCTATGAAGCGCTCCGGGTATAGCTGTACGGTAGTCCAGCACACGATAGTGCCAAAGTCATGGCTAACCAAAAAGGCTTTATCAACGCCGAGCTCGTCGAGTATTCCAACGAGGATAGCAGAGACATTATGAGCGGTGTATTGCTCTAACTTCTCTGGCGCATCCGAGTCGCCGTAGCCGGGCATGTCCGGCGCGATAACGCGGTAACCGGCCTCGGCTAAGGCTACCATTTGATGGCGCCAGGAATACCAAGACTCTGGCCAGCCATGGGCCATTAATACATAGGGCCCGGAGTCGCCGGCCTCGGCTATCTTAATATTAAGGCCGTTTACGGTAATGGTGCGACTTGTAATTTGTGGAAAACGCTCTGAAAGACTCAATCTAATTCCCCCCCAGGATAGTGTGAGTTTGGCTTTTTTAGCCAAGAAATACTTTGTCATAAAGCTGAGACTACTGCTTGAGTAGCCTCAGCCTTGTTGGTCGATTTACTTTGAGTACTTAGTGAATGCACCACCAGCCTGGCTCAAAGAGTTAGGCCCTTCCGCGGCATAGACATTACCCATCGCGTCTACGGCTACGCCTTCGCCTGCAGTTCCTTGTTCGAGTCTGCTCTCGCGCTCGAACGGTGGAATGAAGCCAGTCACTACGTCCTCGTGAATGTGACCGATGCGAACCCCGTTACGCCAGTTAGGGTGGCTAGTAGGGCTAGACTCGGAATCGATAGCATATACCATGTCGTCTTCAGTGATGAAGAGACCGCTGATGCGGCTAAAGGAGTAACGCGATTCTAGGTAGTTGCCTTCTTGGTCGAAGATTTCAATACGGTGGTTACCGCGATCGGCTACCCATAGACGGCCTTCTGAGTCGAACTCGAGAGCGTGAGGTGTTCTAAATTCGCCGTGACGAACTCCTATCTGGCCCCATTGCTTGATAAATGTGCCATCTGGCGCAAATTTCATGATACGGCCAGTGAGGCCCGCTGCGCGACCCTCTTCCATTTCACGCTCGTTAAGCATGCCTTGACCACTATGGCCATCGGCGACGTAGATGTTGCCATTGGGGCCGACGATGACGTCATTGGGCTGATTGAAGTGCTCCGAGTCGTTACCAGCCTGACCGGCAACGCCTAGGCTCATTAGCAGTTCTCCGTCAGGGCTAAATTTGTGCACTTGGTGCCCCTTGGTACCCTCTTCATTGGCAGCAAAGTCGGTCACCCAGATATTGCCCTCGGTGTCGGCATGGATGCCGTGAGGCGTCATGAAGATACCCGAGCCAAAGTTTTTAAGAATATTGCCTTCGTGATCGAACTTGAAAATGGGGTCCACTGGATTGGTATCGCAGTTTACTGGAACGCCAGCGCCAAAATTACCGGCTCCGCAGCGTTCGTAAGCGACTATATTTCCGTCCGTAGGGTCGATATCCACCCCAGCTGTTGAGCCCCACTCGCGGCCCTCGGGAAGTTCGCCCCAAGCGATGGTCACATTAGGGTTTGGGTTAGGGATACCTGCGCCAGTGATGATATTGCCCGGCGTCATTGGTTCGGCCTGTGCTGCAGGCATTGAGCTAGCTTCTGTGACGGCTGCGGGCATTGCGCTTTCCATTGGCGCATCCGCTGCTTCATTGCAGGCGGCTAGTATTACTGTAGCGCTAGCGAGTGCGCTCGTGAGAAGAATTCGTGTGGTAGACATAGTAGCTCCTTGTTATTGGATTTATGGTGTAGAGCAAAATTGATAAAACGCAGGACATACTACCTAACTCTACTGCAGCTGGATAGGTAGATATAAAAGCTCTAGAGAGGAGGCTAGGGCACTGACTAGCGTGAGCGAATTGGCTCGGCTACCGCTTCGGTGTTTTCATTTAGTTGAGTGATGGAAGCCTTTGGCGTATTTGAGCCTTGCTCGTGCTATGCACTCCAGCGTTTAATTTGCAGCCTGATAGAGAACGGGTGTTTCCGGCTTTTTTGTTAAATAATACAGGGGCTTATGGAAGTTGTGATCGCCGCTATCTCACTGGCGTGTCAAGCTTAGATCGGCAATATAAAAAGCAGTATGAAAGGCGATCACTTATTCAGCGTTCATTCGCTGATTGCGAATTTGTCTTGTTTCACTCTAGGATTAAGGCTTGGCAAAGAATCTGTATTTGGAGGGGGGTGCTTGGTGCTGGAGAACGAGCCGCTGAGCCTTAGGCAGGCAACAGCTAAAGACGTGGGGCCAATGGTGGCACTGATCAATCGAGCCTATCGCGGCGATTCTAGCAGGGTGGGGTGGACCACCGAAGCAGACTTATTGACGGGTGATCGCATTACGCAAGAGGAGGCATCTGCATTAATATCGAAGGCCGATACCGTCGTTCTGCTAGCGCTAGATGGCGCCAATATTATTGGCACTGTCGAGCTACAGCAAAGAGGCGAGGAGGCTTATTTAGGCATGTTAGTCATTGACCCTCAACTGCAAGCTAGGGGCCTGGGCAAGCAGCTATTGGCAGCAGCCGAACAGTTTGTGCTAGTTCGCTGGCAGAGTAAAAGCATCTCTCTTAGTGTTATTGGCGAAAGAGAGCCGCTCATTGCCTATTATGAACGTCGCGGTTATATGAGAACGGGAGAGCTGCAGAGACTCCCCTCGCAGTTGGGGCAAAGCAAGCCCATTGTGGAAGGGCTAAGCTTCGAGACTATGCGCAAGAGCCTATAGCCAAGCGCGCTAATTGTTGAAGACAGTGGCTTGTGATAAGTTCTGGATCATAAAGAATCGTACTCAGGGCCCGATAGCCTTATATTGCCCTGACAGAATAATAAATAGATGGAGTGAGTCTTGTATCAGGAAGTATTGAAGTTTTGGTTCGAGGAGTGCAAGCCAGATCAATGGTGGAAGGAAGATCCCGAGTTTGACGCCTTGGTAAAAAAACGCTTCTCGAAGGTCATGAAGGCGGCCCAAGCCTCAGAATTGTCCCAATGGCGCAAGAGTGCCGAAGGACGTTTGGCGGAAATCATCGTTCTTGATCAATTTTCGCGCAATATCTATCGCAATACTCCTCAGGCCTTCGCTCAAGACCCTATGGCTTTGGCTCTCTCTCAAGAAGCCGTCATGGCAGGCGCACCGCTTTCGCTGGACAAAATTCGCTGTTGTTTTCTGCTAATGCCGTTTATGCATAGTGAGTCTCGCGTAGTACATACGCAGGCAGAACGTTTGTTTAAGAAGTTTGCACCAGAGGAAAACTACGCGTTTGAGCTCAAACATAAGGCAATCGTTGACTGGTTTGAGCGTTATCCCCACCGAAATAAAATATTGGGCCGAGAGTCTACAGAGGAAGAAATTGCCTTCTTGCAGCAACCTAATTCAGGGTTCTGATGCTGGCTTCTTAACGGAACAGTTAGTTACTAATTAAATCACTAATATCTCACCGCTGCTGCTCAACTTGTGAGCAGTCGGCTACCAAATCTCACCCTCAAAGTGTACGGGAAAGGTGATTCAGCCTTATTCGTCAGTATTTCGTCATTTTTAATTTGTTTTTTCGTCAAAATATGGGAAAGTTTGGGTTTTTAAAATTTTAGACTATATAGAGTAGGTAGACGCAGCGGCAGTAAGCAGGACAGATTGCAATATATTGATACAAAGATGCACGACGGCTATAAATTTGACCCGTAATGATGCGGAATATTGAGTAAGTAATCGATGTCTAAAAGACCTCCCGAAGAAGCCATTGTGCTGACCATGTGTGCGATATGCCTAATGGCATTAGCGCCATTTGCGTTAATAAGGTTTTTACGAGGCGATTACCTGACTTTCGTTGTCGATGGCTTAGGCGCTGTCTTTGCTTTAGTTTCCATCATTTATATTCTGAAGACTCACAATTTTCGCTTGGTTGGCTTCTTTCTCGCGTTTGTGTCTTTGTTCGGCATGGCCGTCAATGTCTACGCCTTGGGCGCAAGAGATATCTACTTTTTATACCCAATCTTTATATCCTCTTATTTAGTCACGTCGCCGCGAGTGGCGCTGAGCATGTGCTCTGGCGTTATATTAGTTATTTCTCTGCGCCTTATCCCCGAGCTGAGCCTGTTCGAATACGCTAAAATTTTGTTTTCTTTGTTGGCCTGCGTCGTGTTTGCCTATGTGTTCGCAACCCAGAGAAATAGGCAGCGGGATATGTTAACGAAGCTGTCGACTGAAGATGCTCTAACGGGGGCAGGCAACCGTCGAGGCTTGCATGCACGGGTCGATCAGCTAGTTGCAAGCTATGGTCGTAACAATGAAGATATGGCCTTGATTCTATTGGATCTAGATAATTTCAAGCAGCTCAATGACAGGGAAGGGCATCAGGCCGGGGATAGAATACTTAAGCAGGTTAGCCGAATTATTGAGTCGCGCATCAGAGTCACCGATAGCCATTATCGCTATGGTGGCGATGAATTTATTATTTTGGCCTCGCGCGCTAACCTGGAGACAGCGACGCAATTAGCGGAAGAAATTCGTCAGCTTATTGTGGAGCAGCTTCCCGCGTTTCAAACTCCTATCACGGTGTCGATTGGCGTTGCCCAATATCGAACGGGTGAAAAGCCAGACGCTTGGATGAGCCGAGCCGATAAAGCCATGTATAGCGTCAAATCTTCGGGCAAGAATGCCGTATCCTACGACGAGGTAAACCCTCAATTGAGCTTGCGAACACTCTAATTGCTCGCTATCAATTAAACAGTGCTTCGTTAGCCTGTCCCATCTCCATGTACTCGTCTTTGTATCCTGGCAGTAAATAGCCTTCGGCGATTAGTCTATCTGTTGCCGCCTCGTACAGTTCGATGTACTCATCGAAGCTACTATAGCGCTGTTCAATGCTGGCTCTGGGGTCCTGAGCTTGCTTCGCTAGTGTCTCAGTTTGACTAAACGGGATATAAGCCCCCGTAAGTCTTGCTAGCTCGGTAGGGGCACCAGTCTCTAGTGCGCGTAAATTCCATGGTAAAAAGCTAGCAAGTGGTACTTGTGTAAGGGGTGGCAGAATGGTGCTCGTCGCCGAGTCGTTATTGTCCTCGTTTACCGCTGGCACCAGTGCCTTGTAGAAATGCTCTGCTGAGCTGGAATGGATATCGATAATGCCATCTTTTAGAAAATTCTCACCAAAGGAGACATGGGCAACCTGATACATGGCCTTGGGATGGGAGTACGAGGGCATTGGGCGCCAGGCGGCTGAATTGATAGTGCCGTCACTTAAGTGAGACGCCACTAGAGAGCTGTCTGCTATCTTTGGGTAGCGGCTCGCTGGTGGCTTCTTATCCTCTGCCACCCACTCTATAAGCGCTTGGAGTAATGTCTCGGATATAGGCGTCCAGCGATTAGGGTTGGCGGGGAGTTGTCCGCTGCTGGCCGCTCGCGCGGTTCCCGTTCCAGAACCATGCTGAGAACCGCCAATGCTATAGATTCGCACATTATCAGGAATGGGAGCATCGCTAGTGCCTAATGGGTCTGTATGAACCAGGGAGCCTGCTCTTATCCAGTACTCGTTAGAGGTTTGAATATGCATGAGCTTAGGTTCGGTATTTGTCAGTCGTGCTTGGCGTAAGATACCGTCGGTTTGACCGGTAAAGGGGTTGACGCTATCGCCATAGGTAAAGGGAAAGTAGTCGTTTGGGTAGAGGTGGTTTTCGTGTTGTCCATTGGTCCGAGTGGGCATCGCGAAGCGCACATTGAACATGCCGAAGCCGCCTCCGGCTATGACGGGTAATACGCCATCAAAAACGGGCCGGCCTTCTAGGTCTTGGTTAAAGCCTTGGTAGAGGAACTGTCTTAGGAGACGGCCGCTTTGAGAGACGCCCCAACTCACGCTATTGTTGAGCTCTGGTAGTTCCAGGTCAGCGAGCTGCGCATTTAAGGCCTCGTTATCAGTGCCGTAGCGCAGTAGGGATACCGCATCGCGAATACCAGCCAAGCCCGCGCCGCTCAGTACTGGGTCTTTTGCTTCATAGATGAGTTCGTATATCTCCCCAGCTTTTAAGCCACCTTCTAAGTGCAGTGTGACTAGGTATTGGCTTGAACCTTCTACAGCTTCTACGTTCAGGCTAAACCGATCTGGCGCTATGGCTTGTCGAGGGTCAGCTTGATTACTGCGCTGGCTCAGTGTGGCATTCTCCAAACCCGCTTCGGTAGGCGCATAGGCCAAGTGAGCTCCACCGGCAATATTGACGTCATTTGAGTCACTGTTAACGATTACCTCATAGCGCACATCGCCCGTAATGGGCTCGTCTCCATCACTGACTATGGGGGCGTGTAAGAGCGATGAGTTGGCGCTGGGGCTAAGCTCGTTGATCCAGCCTGTGACCAGATAAGTGTGTCCTTACTGGCTAATAGGATTGCTGAGGTCGCGCTCTGGGGGCAGTGTTGCTCGGCCGCGATTATTCACGTAGTAAACGAGCGTGTCGCTGGCACTTTCCCCCATCGGTATGAGCAGTTTGAAGTTGCTGGTGAAAGACACCAGGCCACTTGAGTTAAGAGGAGCATGCTCTATATCGACAATGAGTCTATTCGCTGCATCTTTGGGGTCGAGTGTGTAGTGGAGTGTGCCAGAGACTGATTCATACGCTATCGAGGCGCCTTCAGCTTCAATCTTATGACGGTCCTTTATCTCTATTTGTGCTATCTCTGCAACGGCGGCCGTGCTTGCATAGCAGAAGAGAAAAAAGGCAGTTAAACGATGCTTGGCACTGTTCAGCATAGGGGGCACTCTCATTATTCTAGTTTGATGCCGAGTATAGCCCTTGGGCTTGTCACTTGCCTAGATGGAATCTTTAGCTGTGGCAGGCGGGCTCAATAGCGCCTTCTGCCGAGTAAGAGTCTAGACTTCAGAGCATCTGAGAAGCAGATTGTGATAGGCCTCAGTTTGTTGGCGTAGACTTTGAATTGTCATGTCCAAGTCGAATAGCCGCGTTCTTTGTCCGTCATCGCGCACCATGCTTAGAGTTTAGAAGAATGAGCATAGTCGTACTTCATAAGGGGTAAACAATGATAGGAAAACGCGATGAGGGTTGGCAGCGAAAATAAAGAGTCCGCTGCCCTGTAGAATCGCTTGCTCAATAATTATTGCTGCTGCTGTTGCGCTTGCAGTGCTTTGACGCGAGCCATGCTGCTGGCGGACCATTGTGCAGGAACATCATAAAACTCGGCAAATGCTCGTTTGCCTTCAGGGAGTATTACCCACGGCTGTTTGCTGCTAGTGAAGATATGGATATCGGGCTGGCAGCTTTCGGGTTGATCCAGTGTGCCCACCCGAATGAAAGAAATAGCATCGCCTGCCGCGGCATAGTGTCCCCAGACTACTACTTGGCAATTGGGGCATCTAGCAATCTTCTGTATCTTGCCGCTATTAGTTGGGCGTTCACTAAGCTCGGGTGAGCCTTCTAATAGGCTGACTTCGCTGGTTTCCACCATGGCGTTTACAGCAAAGGCAGAGCCAGACTCTCTTTGGCACCAGGTGCAATGACAACAATGTACAACTAATGGTTCTCGGTTGACTTTATAGCGTATAGCACGACAACTGCAGCCGCCCTCGATAGCTTTCCAGTCAGATTGCGTGTCCGTTTGACTCATGTTTTTACCCGTTCATTATTTAATTTTTTTTGTAAAAACCGAGTCTAGCGCTTTTTCTCTGGAGAGGGCAAATTGTCCTGATATGGGTTTGGCTCTTAATGAGATTTTTCTTTCAAAGCACCATACACAAGATATATTCCTAGAGCGATTGGTGCTATCGGCCACCAATCCTCAATCCAGTCTAAGGAGATGCCAAATCGAGTATTGGATAAAGCGATGAGGCCTACGACTGCCAGAGTTATCCCACCGATCATGCTGCCGCTGGAATTAGGCGTAGAGAAGTCATCTGGTAGCGGCGCATCTTCTATCCCGTCTAACGATAAGTTGTAGAGCATTGCGCGGCGATAGGCATCAATTTGCGTAAATATCCAAAAGAAGGGAATGAAGAAAAATGTGAGTGGTACTAGCGCATCAAGCTGATCGGATGTGTGTAATGAGAACGAACATCCGTAAATGGCAAAATGAACGAAGCCGCGCTTGTAGTAGCCAACATAGGCATGACCTAGCCCTGGCAAAATTGATAGTAGAATTGTGATGATGCCAGACTTACGCCTAGGATCACTACCCGCAAAACGGCGCGTCTTCTCTTGTCTTTCAGACTCCGTGGACTCTGACTTGGACTGAGGTTGAGGTGTAATACTTGTGTCGCTCATAAGCTACTCCGAAAGCAGGCTCGCCCCGCTTAATAAAACGTGCTAAATATTCTGTGATGGTTCTTCGCCGCCAAACAGGGTCTGTTGGGCGGATTCGAAACTCTCCAATAATTGCGTGGTCTGTTGGTTGAACCACTGCTGTGTTCTTTTAGTATTTGTTGCGATTTGAACATAGGTCGTGTCGTAGATTTTGTTCCACTGTTCTTTGCTGCTGCGCATTAGTAAATCGTTCTGCTGTTTTAAAATCTGGTATTGCTGTTCGCCGAGATCTCTTGCACTAGTAATAAGATCGTTGACCTCCTCGAGGCCATTGCCTCCAAAAGTAGGAGAGGCAACCGCCAGGACTAAGCAAAGGCTTAGAACATAAGAGGCTTCTATAGCAAAGCGAGGTCGCCTAGCGATGCCTCTTAGCTTTTGCTGCCAGGTGCTAGGTGCAGAGTCAGTTTCTTGTTGGCGTCCAGTTTGACCTAAGGCCTTTAGGGTCCGAGCGGTGAAACCAGGGGGAACGGGCAGTTCTCTTAAGCTAGGCAATTCAAAATTGAGTTGCTGCAAGGTAAGGCTAAGCTCGGCACAGCTAGCACATGTCTCTAAATGCAAAGCCACCGTGTCGTCTATTCGGTTCTCTAGCCCGGATTGTTCGCAAAGTGCATCGAGCGCCGCGGCGCATGGGTCCATGCCCATGGCACTCAACACATTGGCAGAAAAATTGCGGTTCTGAGCTGGAGCCTGCATCGCCTCCACCGCTTCGCTCCAGCGCAATAAACATTGGGGGCAAGTGGCCAAATGCTGTTCCGCAATAACTAGGCTGCCGGTATCAAGCTGCTGCTTGAGCATGACTGGTAGTTGTGATTGAAACTCTGCGCATTTCATTAGTTTAGTGTCCCTGGTCTGGCATAGCTGGGGTCGATTTTATTGATAATTCTAGCGAGCTCTACTTTTGCTCTATTGCAGCGTGATTTGATAGTCCCAAGAGGAAGCCCTGTGATATGAGCGATTTCCTGTAGCTTTAGACCCTGTATATCCCGCAACAAGATCAGCTCCCGTGTTTGCGCACTTGTGTGGGCAAGTGCCTGGTATATGAGTGCCTGGCTCTGATTCATCATTTGTTGTCCTTCTGGTCCCAACTCCTCGTCTACTATTGGCGGGTCGCTAGAGTCCTCGTCGGGGCCCTGATAATTTGGCAGCCTGGCGCCGTTGTAGCGGGTCCTATCAATACAGGCATTACGTGCTATAGCGAGTATCCAGGGGGCCAAGCCTGAGCCTTTGCCCACATATTGCTCGAACTTGCGGTACACCAATACAAATGTGTCCTGCGCTACTTCCTCGGCCTCGTGAGAGTTCTTGAGATAGTAGTAACACATGGCGTATACGCGGCCTTGAAAGGTCTTTACTAAAGCCTCCCATGCTAGGGGGTCGTGCTCACGGCACTTGCGTATTAGCTCGTCGATATCGATGTTCAACGTCCTTAAAGAGCCTATTGTCTCACTGTTAAGTATTAAACGAATCTGCCGCGCAAAAGGTTGCAAAAATGCCAACAATAGCATTTCGCCCTAAGGGTAGAAAATAAGTAGGGTTAGCAGCGATCAGCCTTCACAGTCAATGCTATCGAGATTGACCTGCCAGTAGGCCACATCAACCCAACGGTCGAATTTATAGCCCACTTCTTTGAAATAGCCTACCTCTCTCATGCCGAACTTCTTATGCAGGGCGATGCTTTTATCGTTGGGTAGGGCGATACAGGCGATAACTGCATGGGGTCTGTGGGGAGCTTTACCGCTTTTTAGGGCTTGGAAAAGGGCTCTATAGAGCTGCGTGCCATACCCTTTAGATTGAGCCTCAGGTGCGAGATAGGCGCTAATTTCGACGCTATAACGGTAGGCGTGTCTGACTTTCCAGTTGCTCGCATAGGCGAAGCCTTGAATCAGCCCTTCCTCTTCGATGACCAGCCAAGGCAAGCCTAGGGACTCTATGCTCTGCAGGCGCGCTGCCATCTCCATGTGAGAAAGCGCCACTTCCTCGAAGCTAATAATAGTATTTGTGACATAGTGGTTATAGATTTGCGCGAGGCGATCTGTGTCGGCACTAGTGGCAGCTCTGATCATGGGCAGGGGTCCCCGTTTATGCACTTCACTATTAAGCGTTTCAAGTAAATACTAGGCTGTCTCGCGGTTTGTGCCAAGCATATTTGAGGACTTATTGCTTTGTTGCGGCATCTTGAGCAGCTTGAATTCGCTCCTCAATGGTGGGGTGGGAGCTTAGATATTGAGCCACAGCAGATAGTGTCGATTCTTTAGCACCGTCTTGCTCTTCTGCCGCAAGAGCGACCATGGCATCGGCGAAGGCTGTGCTCGACATTCCAAGCTCTAGCAGTTTTTCGGCAGCAAAGGTATCCGCTTCTCGCTCCATATCTCTGGAGAAGGCGGCGTCTAGCAAGGTGCTACCAGAACCTAATATGAGTTCAGAGATACCTTCTAAGTCTCCTAGTATGAATGAGAGCACAAGGGCTGCGCCCAGCGACTGAGCAACCATTTGAGGGCCGTGTTGGTGCTCGACATGCCCAATCTCATGCAGCAATACGGCGCTCAGAGCGTCCGGTTGCTCAATGAGCCGTTTGCCGAGTGTGTCGGTTAATATGATGCTGCCGTTGGGGAGTGCGAAAGCATTAGCGCCGAACGTGGGAGAACTGCGAATGTGTAATGTATAGGGATAGGTGTCTGAGCCTACCTTTTTTTCAAGGCCGAGCCATAGTGCTTGTATGGTGTCGATTTCAGCGCTCGTTAATTCGCTCTCCTGCAAAAAAGCAAACTCAAGCGCGTCTAAAGTTTGCGAGTCCATTTGTTCCCGCACTGAATCTGGGAGTATCGAGACTGTTAGCTTAGCCACAACGGGAATGCCTTTGGCTATGAATAACCACACCAACAGTGGAACTGCTACCAAAGCTAGAATAATGCTTAGTGCATTTTGCTCTAGTGCCGACGCAATAATTGAGCCGCGACTTGTGTGTGGCCACCGAAAAGAGGTGTCACTTGGGGTGAATAGGGAGTTGTCCTCAAACTGAAGACTCACCGCTTGACCGGCGATTACGATACTTTGCTCCACCGAACTTAGCTCAGCCTCAATGAGTAGGCTGTCGTCTTCGAGGGAGTAAACGCTTATGTGGTCAGTTTCAATATGGGCGCGCGCAGCTATTGACTGAGCGGCGCGTGGAAACTGAAACTGACCATTCGTAAACATGTTCTAACCTAATGCCACATCGACATCGAAGATACCTGCAGCTTCCTCGCCGAAAGCAGATGTTTTGGCTTCATAAGTGTCGATCACTTTCTCGATGTCTGGGCTAATGCTGGCCTCGGTGGCGCGAGCAAGGAACTTTGCTTTACGAACTTTAGCCCAAGGGTAGGCAAGCCCTAGAGTCACTATGGTTACTACTGAATTGCTGATAAATAGCCAACAGTACCCGATGATACTTACGTCTGAGTAGAGTTCACCTAGGCCTTCAACGCTAGTGCTGTTGTATAGATGGTTGCGAACCATGGCGCTATATACCCCAATAAATATGCTGTAATAAATGACCGTGGCTAATAAGATTGCAAGCGATGTTATTGGTCCAGGTTCGCCTAAACTTTCAAGAGCTGGAACTAAGCCTGCAAATAGTGCGGCGAAAATAATAATTGCAGACACGCCGGTAACAAAGACGATCCAGTAGTAAACAACAGCTTTGGTTTCGACATAAAACTCTCTGTCACCATAGCGCACATTGCCATTAATAAACTTATCGATCTGCTGTACTACCAGCGGAGCAGCCAGGCCTAGTGTAAGAATGGCTAGTAAAGGGTAGATTACAAAGTGTAGAAAGGAGCTGCCGAAGCTGCCATCGAAGCTAAAGCGCACGTTGCGATAACTTGTCATGCGCAAATTAAAACGCAAGCTCATCACAATTAATAAAGGGCTTATTAGCATCAGCGCTAAAGTTGCAACTGAGCCTACCAAAGGCATAGTGGCAGTAAGTATTGTATAGGCAATAAAAAGAATTACAGCAATGATACGGCCTATAAGTATTTGCATTGGCTTTGCTAAGTAACGAAAAGAGTGGCCATTGATGCTTGTATGGCCATAGAAGTATTGATTAGTCCTAACTTTGGCCCAGGCACTGTAGATGCCGAGAGTAATAATAGACAGCAGGATGTTTACGATCCAAATACCAAAATATTCGGAGGCATTGCCTGTAAATTCAAAACGATAAACAGGGGTGGGGGAGTGATTAACGTCGGTGCTGTTATTAGGCAGGTCTGTCGTCATTTTAAAGTCCTTTTTAAATTCGATAGAGACTTTAATTTATCCTAAATGACGAGTGGAAAAAAGCAGTATCAGTTAGTAGTAGTGAAAAATTGTGAATCATCTCTCGCTTGCTAGATACGAAAAATGACTGCTTCGCTTTAGAGCGAGGCAGTCATTGGACAGATCTTACATTTCGTTGTTGTAAGTATAGGTCAAATATCCAGCAAACATTTCATCCCAAGTTTGCAGGCCGCCAAGCGAGTCAACATTAGGGTCGGAGGCACCTGGGTTGAAACGCGAATTATCAAAAGCACCATCGATAACAACCCTAGAACCTGCGGGCACGACCATCGGCTCTGTTAGCCGATATGTGGGTTGCCAATTGAAGTTGTAGTTGGCGATATTGATTAGGTCTTCTGTCGTATTATCTGGGTAAATAAGCTTGAAGCGCATGTCTTTGCCGCGAGTGTGCATATGTGGACGGAAGGCGTATAGGGTGACCTCTTTTTCGAAGACATAGCTGGCATACATTCGATGATCCATTTCGCCTGCGGGAATGACAAGGTTACGGCCTTCATGGGATAGGCGGTAAGTGCGGAACTCGTGCTCGGGCGCTTCATCGGCTAGATAGATACCAATGGCAGTGTGGTCACGTGTCTCTTTACCCATGGTTGTGTAGTGCGAATCTAGGCGAATCTTCCAGCCTTTGGGGATAAATACGCCTGTACCCTCTGGGAATACTGTGGCCGCTTCTTTTCCAGGTGCATAGCCTTCTAGAAAGCGCACTTCTCCGCGCTCTTCAGAGGGAAGGTCTCGGCTGTAGTGAGGTTCAACGATGCTAGCAATCATGTGGTGGACCACCGATCGTTCAGTTGGAATAAACTGCACGGCCTCCACCCATACGTCTTCTTCGAAGGGCAGGTCAATAATGGGGTAGCGATAGTCGATAACGCCTGTAGCAGGCACTAGGAAATCCTCAGCGTAGACGATATGGTCTGGCTCACCAAGCTCCCAGCCCTCTTGGAATACTAAGCCGGAAAGGGGGTCCTCTTGAGTGGCGCCTTTAGGAGCTCCAGCGTCTATCCAATGAACCAGCGTTTGCAGGTCTTCGTCGCTGATATAGCGAGCGTTGGAGAAGTGTTTAATATCTGGATCTACCTGAGCAGGGGGCATGCGCTTAGTCATAAGCGTTTCACGAATCATGCTGGACCAACCCAATACCATTTGATGATTGTTCATGGCAAAAGGCGCGATGCCACCTTCACGGTGACAATCCACACAGCTTTCTTTCAGAATTGGCGCAATGTCTTTGGCGTAGTCTGGCGTGTTGTTGGCATGCATCTGTTTAGCGGGAAATTCCACTGCGCATCCATCGGCGTCCGCCTCAACTGTGTCCACACTGCGGGAGTTACCGCTGAAGGCGGTTTCCATTACTCTATCGATATCTTTGCGCACGGGGTCATCGTTGCGCACGCCCGATTGAACAGGCCCGCGATAGAGTATTTGCATTCTCTGCGGATCCAAAATAACGACTTCACCGGCTTTGCTAATGCCCAGTGATTCGGCCACTAACTGAGAACTATCAATTAGAACGGGCCATTCGTAGTCGAAGACGTCGGCTTCGCGCTTCACATCGTCGCGAGCTTCGCCAGCTATATTGAGCATGAGATAGCTGACAGCGGCGTTCTTATAGTCAGATTGCAGGAGTTTGTATTTGAAATTATCGTCGTAGTTACGCGCACAACCGTTTGCCTGAGCAATAATTATGACCGCATCTTGATAACCGTATTTATTGAGCTGATGAAAATTGCCTTCGGTATCGAGAAGGGCAAAGTTGCCGATGCGATCGGCCGCATGCGTGGAGCTAATGCCAGCTAGGCTGGCAAGGGCGATGACCCCTAAGCACAGTAAGCGAGAGGTTTTCATGGTCAAACTCCTTATTATTGTTACGACTATTCGAGTCGCGTGTTGAGCATTTACTTATTATTGTTTGGAAAACTTTCGCATGATATGGCCGTCACCCCCTTCACCGCCGGTGACCTCGCCAGTGTAAACATTGCCGAGGGCATCCAGGGTGACACCCTCTGGCTCCGAACCGCTAATAAAGCCCAGTACTTCGCCGGTTTCGGCGCTGCCGTAGGTGACGCCGCGCTTGTCTTGGTAGTCGGCCACAAACAAGATGTCGTTCTCGTCTATGAAGAGACCGCTGGGCCAGCCAAACTGATCCCATTGAGTAATGAATTCGCCCTCTTGGGTGAAAATTTGAATTCTTTCATTGCCGCGATCAGCGACTAATAGGCGGCCTCGTTTATCGATAACGAGGCTATGAGGTAAATTAAATTGACCTGGCTCCTCTCCTCTTGTTCCCCACTCCATAAGAAAGTGACCTTTGGAGTTGAACTTTACGATGCGATTATTCCAGTGACCGTCGGCAATAAAAATATCTCCGTTTTCGGAAACGGCTACATCTGTGGGGCCATTGAAGGTGGTCTGGGTGTTGCCGCTCAGCCCCTTGATGCCGAGCTCCATTAAGAGATTGCCTTGTGTATCGAATTGATAAACTTTATGGCCCGCGCTGCGGCTGAAGTCCGTGGCCCAAAGCGTACCGTCTGGAGCGGCGCGAAAACCATGGGGCGTGGCAATTAAATCAGTGCCCCAAGAATGGATTAGCTCACCCTGTGGGGAGAATTTCAAAATGGGTGGGTCGGAGCGATGAAAAGCGTAAAGAAAACCGTCTTGGTCAATAGTGACATTGGGCACTTGCCCCCACTCTATACCCTCGGGAAGGGGGAGAGGCCAGTTTTCCTCAAGCACATATTCTTGCGCCTCGGCGCTCAAGAGTGTCAAGGCAGAAAGGCTAGCTATTATAAGCGTTTGGCGTATTTTCATTATTATTTACTTTTTGAACACGCTGGATCGGATCATTCTACGCAATAGTCTCAATTTTGCGAATACTTTTTGATCGGGCGTATAGTTTTTACGGTGATTTACACGAGGGGGCGCTTAAATGCCTTGTGGTAGCTGCACTTGTGCACTACTCAAATCTTTGTACTCGCCTGGGGCAAGCTTGTTGTCCAGCGCTATGTGGCCGATATGGGTGCGGTGAATGCTTAACACTCGATTACGGAATCGCCCGAACATGCGTTTGATTTGGTGATACCGCCCCTCGTCAAGCGTCACAATTGCGCAACGCTCAGTAAGCAGTTCTAGCTGCGCTGGGCGAGTAGTGATGTCTTCGGTAGCGAAGTACATGCCTTGCTCGAAGGCGCTAACATACTCTGAGGTAATGGGTTTTTCTACTTCTACCCTATATACCTTCTTGATCTTGTGACTGGGGCGCATTAGCGCCTGTGACCAGCGGCCGTCATTGCTCAAGAGTAATAAACCGGTAGAGTCTTTGTCTAAACGTCCCACAATATGCAGATCGTCTGTGGCGGGCATGTCAAGCAGGTCTAAAACAGTGGGGTGTTGCGGGTCTTTCGTAGCGCTAATGAAGCCGGCAGGCTTGTTGAGCATTATATAACGCGCAGTGTTGGCTTGAACGCTCCTGCCGTCTATTTGAATATCACTAAAGGCATTAATAAGCAGGTCGGCTTCACGGGCTGTACGCTGATCTACCCGTATTCTGCCTTGTGCTAACATAGGCTTTACGTCTCGCATATTAATGCCCAGACGTTGGCTTAGAAAACGGTCGAGTCTGCGTTGTCTTGCAGCCATGGGAATATTTAGGCTTTCTTTACAAATTCGGACTTCAGCTTCATGGCACCTATGCCGTCAATTTTGCAGTCGATATCGTGATCGCCGTCTACTAAGCGTATATTCTTAACTTTGGTGCCAACTTTGACTACCAAGGAAGAGCCTTTAACCTTTAAGTCCTTAATGACAGTGACGGTGTCACCATCTTGCAATGGATTGCCGTTGGAGTCCTTAATGCCTTGCTCTTGCTGCTCGTCAGGCTCCGATGCTAGTGCGGACCATTCGTGCGCACATTCCGGACAGACATAGTTATTTGCGTCCTGATAGGTGTATTCAGAGCTGCATTTGGGGCAATTCGGTAAACTCATTGGGTATCTCTTTCGTATTAGGTAGTTAAAGATTGCTTAGTAGGGCGGCGATAGTGCCAGAGCATCGCGGCCTAGTCTAGGAAAGCGCTGCCTTACTTAGGTGTGGTTTGCGTAATTAATGTTCTATTAATGTAAAGGTGACAATAATGAAGCTAAGTAATTTTATGGGTTTAGCAGCAACGGTGTTGATGGTGAGTTTACAGGCCAATGCCGTTGACGAAACGAAACAGCTTGATATTACGGCAGAGGTTTTCGATTGTCTGGGGAATATGACCAAGGTGGGTGATTACTTTGTCACTAATATCTTAGGCGAGCTAGAGGAAACCAAAGCAGTCGCGGAATCCGAAGTTGGGGGCATTTTTCCGCCAGGGTCGCTGGTGTCGCTAATACCGGACGAAGTGATGGTAAAACACAAGGAGGGTTGGAACCCGCAGACCAATGATTGGGAGTTCTTTTTGCTCAATATTGAAGGGAGCGACGTTAGCATTGCAGATCGTGGAACGGATGATGTCATTAATAAATTTGATGGTAACTGCTTGACCTGCCATCAGTTAGCCCGTCCAGAGTGGGACTTTATTTGCGGGACGGATCACGGCTGTGCGCCCTTGCCGGTTACAAGAGAGCAGATTAGTGCGATCCAAAACAGCGATTCGCGCTGCGAAATGAAAGATTGATGTAGGCGAATGTACGCTTTTTGATCACTCATTATTACATTTGCTTACAGACAGCAGCTATTCGGAGTGGGCGAAAACCGGTAAGATGCGCAGCTGCATTTGGTTTAGTAAGTTATATATACCCTTGAAGGAGAGTTCGCGTGCCAAAGATTTCCTTATTTTTACTCCTCACAGTAGTTGGCCTTTCCTCGGCCTTTGCGCAGGAAGCCAGTGTTGAACGGGGTGATGCCGCATTCCAAGAAGAATGTTCGCGCTGTCACGTCCCAGTTGAAATGGAAGCTCGCCTTAATGCCACGTGGATTGGCCGCACTGGTGGTGATTTATACAATTTAATTCGCACCACTATGCCGGCAGAGACTCCGGGCTCTCTGACCAATGATCAGTATTTAGATATTGCCTCTTATTTGCTACGCAATGCGAATGTTCCCATTCCAGATCAGCTAAGCGCTGATGCCTTGATCGCGCTTAATATCGCGCCAGCAGAAGCACAAGAAGGCAGCGTTGCTCAGTCTTTTGAGTGGACTCATATCCACGGTGATGAGCATTCTGCGCGCTATGCGCCTCTGGATCAGATTGATGCGAGCAATGTGGCAGATCTAGGCATTGCCTGGTCTTTCGATATGGGGCCATACGGCCCAAGCCCAGAGCGCTTCAGCGTAACAACGCCCCTGATGGTTGATGGCAAGGTGTTCTTCACTGCCGGCTCTACTCGCAATGTGATCTCTTTGGACGCCGAGACTGGACAAGTATTGTGGATGTGGCGCCCACAGGAAGGCGAGCGCTTTGACAATGCTCCACGAAAAGGTTCGGGCAAGGGTATTTCCTATTACGACAATAATGGTCAAGAAACTATTTACGTTATGACGCCCGGTTATTACTTGGTCGCCCTAGACGCCAATACAGGCCGGGAGATTGAGTCTTTTGGCGAGAACGGCTGGGTAGATCTACAAAAGGGCCTCCGTCGTGGCCCTGGGCGCGAAGATCTGGACATCGGTATGTCTTTCATGCCTCTGGCGATCGATGGTGTTGTGGTCACCGGTGCAGCGCACTTAGTGGGAATGCGTCCCGTGTCTTCCAGCAATGTGAAAGGCGATGTTCGCGGCTTTGACGCAACAACGGGTGAGTTGCTGTGGACTTTTAAGACGATTCCAGAGCCGGGTGAAGTAGGTTATGACTCTTGGTTGGCCGGCGCTGAATTTACTGGTAATGCGGGTGTTTGGGCGCCAATGTCAGCGGACGAAGAACTCGGTTTAGTTTACTTGCCCGTGGAGTCTGCCACAGGGGATCGCTTTGGTGGCGATCGTCCCGGTAATAATCTGTTTTCTAGTTCCACTGTGGCATTGAATTACAAAACTGGTGAGCGCGTATGGCACTTCCAGACGACTCACCACGATATTTGGGACTGGGATACGCCAGCCGCTCCTATCGTAGCGTCACTTCCTAGTGGTGACTCCGCGATAATTCAAACGCTCAAGCAATCGCATTTGTTTGCTTTTGACCCTGTTTCTGGTGAGCCATTGTTTCCAGTAGAAGAGCGACCAGTACCGCAAACTGACGTGCCGGAAGAATGGACCTCTCCTACGCAGCCCTTCCCTGTGAAGCCTGCGCCCTACGATCGTCAAGGTTTCCAGCCTGAAGACCTAGTGGACTTTACGCCAGAGATTCACGAGTTGGCCTTGAAAGCTGCCGAGCCTTTCCGCTGGAGCACGTCCGTATTTACACCGCCATCGCTCTATAAAGGCCCCGATGGCACACACGGAACGCTACATTTGCCTTCATCCACGGGGGGCTCTAACTGGGAAGGGGCGGCATACGACCCTGAAACAGGCTTGATTTATGTGCCTTCGCGCACGGCAACGAGTGTACTGTCTTTGACTCATGAGCCTAATGTCTCAAGCGTCCAGTATATTCAAGGCGGAAGCCGCACGCCGAGCGTTCAAGGTATTCCCCTGGTTAAACCTCCCTATGGGCGCATCACCGCTATCGATATGGTAGAGGGCGAGCACGTTTGGCAGGAAGTGAACGGGGATACGCCAGACTCTATTAAAAATCACCCACTGCTCAAAGGTGTAGATGTTGGCAGAACGGGTAAGCCAACGCGATCGGGCCTAGTGCTAACTAAGACGCTGCTGTTCGCAGGAGAAGGCTTGGGTGGCGACAGTGTGCTGTGGGCATTCGACAAAGCGACGGGTGAAATCGTCGCAGAACTTGAAATGCCAGGTGCTGTTACTGGCTTACCGATCTCTTATATGCATAATGGTAAGCAATACTTGGTAATGGCAGTAAGTCCACGTGGTCAGTCTGCAAGGATAGTCGCGCTAACTCTGCCGTAAGCCAGTTCGACCTGTAGGCTAAGCCACGCTTAGCCTACAGGTCTTGGTTTTCTAACAATACTGTGCAGAGGGATTGCGATGAGTACATCATTAATCGTTTTACTGGTTGTTCTGGCCGTTGCCGCTTTCTATGTTATTGGCATTTATAATCAATTAGTTAGCCTACGTAATCGATTCCAAAATGCCTTTGCGCAAATCGAAGTACAGCTCAAACGTCGATACGATCTCATCCCCAATCTGGTAGAAACCGCTAAAGGGTATATGGCCCACGAACGCGAGACGCTCGAGGCGGTTATTAGTGCGCGTAATGCCGCTGCTGCCGGCTTGGAGGCAGCTGCCGCAAATCCGGCCAATGCCTCGGCAATGGCTGATCTCGCCAGTAAAGAGAGCGCTTTAGGGTCCGCCATGGGGCGACTCAATGTGGTCATGGAAGCCTACCCTGATTTGAAGGCGAGTCAGAATATGATGCAGCTTTCCGAAGAGCTCACCAGCACCGAGAACAAAGTGGCGTTTTCCCGCCAAGCTTTTAACGATCAAGTGATGGCATATAACACTTATAAGCAATCATTCCCGCCGGTTGTCTTCGCTAGCATGTTTGGGCACGGTGACGACGCGACTCTTCTAGAGTTCGAAGATAGCGAACAGATACAAGCAGCGCCCAAAGTTAGCTTTTAGATGCAGCAGGGCGTCTAGTCAATGGACTTCTTTCAGTCTCAAGATGCTGCTAAGCGCAATACTAGCCGTTTAGTTATCCTGTTTGTGCTTGCATTATTTAGCTTGATAGCCGTCACTAATATTCTGCTATTCCTGATCTTTGCCTCTTCGGCCGATGCCCTTGATGTGCCGTTACTGCAGCGCATCGATTGGTCACTGTTTCTAACTGTTAGCTTGGCTATTTTGGTGATAGTTGGCGTTGGCAGTCTGTATAAGATATCAAGCCTCAGCAAAGGCGGAGTCAGTATTGCGGAGTTGATGAATGGCCGCTTGCTTGTTCCCGGTACGGATAAGCTGGAAGAGCAGAGGGTTTTAAATGTGGTCGAGGAAATGGCCATTGCCTCTGGCACGCCAGTGCCGCCGGTTTACCTGCTTGATGAAGAGGGCATCAACGCCTTTGCCGCTGGTTTTAACCCTAGCGATGCGATCATAGGGGTGACACGAGGAACCATTACAAATTTAAGTCGCGAAGAGTTGCAGGGTGTTATCGCTCATGAGTTCAGTCATATTCTGCACGGGGATATGAGACTGAATATTCGTTTAATGGGTGTATTGCACGGAATTTTAGTGCTGGGCATTATCGGATATTACATTCTGCGCAGCTCTTCTAGGCGAGTGTCTCGTCGTTCTAAAGAAGGCGGAGCCATAGTAGCGCTGGGCATAGCATTTATTATTATTGGCTATGCTGGAACGTTTTTCGGCAATATTATTAAGGCGGCTGTCAGTCGGCAGCGGGAGTTCTTGGCCGACGCCTCGGCCGTGCAATTCACCCGCAACCCCGATGGAATAGCCGGCGCATTAAAGCGTATTGGCGCTAGCAGCAAAGGCTCAGTGCTGGAGAGCGCAGGTACTGCTGAAATCTCTCATTCCTTATTCGGGGATGGTTTAAAACACAGTTTTAGCAATCTCTATGCAACCCATCCTCCCTTATCAGAGCGTATTCTGCGCGTGCAGCCTAATTGGGATGGACGCTTCGATAACTTACCCAAAGTAGAATTGAATAATGAGCCTGGTGAACCAAAACCCAAGAGCCAAAAACACGATGTAGCGGGTGTGCTAACGGGCGCAGTTCTTGCCCAGCAGCTGCTGTCCCACGCGGGCAACCCCGATATTAGCGATTTGCAAGAAGCGCAAAAGCGAATTGCCGCCATTCCTAAGATTTTACTAAAGGCGTCGCGTGACCCGTTTAGCGCCAGAGCCGTTATCTACTTTCTTCTTTTAGATGTCGATGGCGAGACAATGCAGAAACAGATGAAAGCGCTCGAGAAGTCGGCACAGCCGGAAGTGTTCGATGAGTTAAGGCTGTTGATCGATAATAATGCAGTGTTAGATCCACAGCTGCGTTTAACCTTGGTGAATATTTGTTTTCCAGTGTTAAAGCAATTGACCTATGAGCAGTATCAAATTTTTAGGCAAAACTTGGATGTGCTCATAGCTGCGGATAATAAAACGAGTTTGTGGGAGTGGGTATTGCAACGGGTTGTTCTCCACCAGCTGGATGCAATATTTGAAAATGGGTACTCGAAAAAAAGCCACAAGACTAAGGCTTTGGCCGACAGTCGTGAAAGCTGTGCACTTGTGTTGGGTTTTCTGGCTCGCGCGGGCAAAGTGGCAAGGGACAAGGAGCAGGAAGCGTTTAATGCTGCAGTACAGGTTTTAGAGCTGGGCGGGCTAGCGTATCCCGAGCCCTCTGAGCTGAGCATTGACAATATTAATCGCAGCTTAGAATCATTAGCCAGCATCAAACCCTTACAGAAACCGGCGTTTCTAAAAGCATGCGCTACTTGCATAGCGCATGATGGTAAGGCTACTCACCAAGAGGTAGAGGTGTTTAGAGCAATCGCAGCCGTCATCGATTGCCCTCTGCCGCCAATCGTTATAGAGACATCGCAAAGCTAATGAAATCAGCCTCGCGATGTTTCTAGCATCGATCCTTTAAGATTGTATTCGGGAAGGGTAATCAGTGTAGCCTTCTGGCCCTGGGCTATAGAATGTGTTCACGTCAAACGGCGTTAGCTCGGCATCCTCTTTCAGTCTCTCTAGCAAGTCCGGGTTGGAAATATACAGCTTGCCAAAAGCCACAGCGTCAGCCTGACCACTTTCTACTAATTTGCTGGCGCTTTCCTTATCTAGATTTTCATTAGCGATCACCGCACCTTTGAAGACCTTCTTAAGCTCTGGGGTCAAAGCGGGTGCATTGTAATGTTCTCGAGTGCAAATAAAGGCGATATTACGCTCGCTGAGCTGTTGCGCGACATAGGTAAAGGTGCCCGCTAAATCATCGTCCCCCATGTCATGGGCGTCCGCCCTTGGCGCCAAGTGAACACCGACTCTTCCCGCTCCCCATACCGAAATGGCCGCATCGGTAACGTCGAGTAACAGGCGAGCGCGGTTCTCGATTGAACCACCGTATAGGTCTGTACGAGTATTGCTGCCGCTTTGCAAAAACTGATCTAGCAGATAGCCATTGGCCCCGTGCAGTTCAACTCCATCGAAACCCGCTAACTTGGCATTTTCTGCCCCTTTCCGATAGGCCTCAATGATGTCGGTAATCTCATACAGGTCTAGAGCGCGAGGAGTGTCAAAATCCTTCTTAGGGCGTAATAGGCTCACCTGACCCTTGGCGGCAATTGCGCTTGCCGAAACCGGTTTTTCGCCGTCCAGATAGACAGGATCGGAAATGCGCCCCACATGCCAGAGTTGCAGTAATATTTTACCACCGGCTTTATGCACGGCTTCGGTAACCTGTTTCCAGCCCTTTACTTGTGCCTCAGACCATATGCCGGGCGTGTTTGGATAGCCCACGCCCATGGGCATTACGGATGTTGCCTCTGAGATGATCATGCCAGCGCTAGCTCTCTGAGCATAGTACTCGGCCATCATCGCATTAGGGACGCGCCCTTCGCTTGCTCGGCATCGGGTAAGAGGCGCCATAATGACGCGATTATTCAGTTCGAGCTCTCCCATAGTGATAGGGTCAAATATTGATGTCATTCTTGCTCCTAAATTAAAGCGTTATATTAGAAAAATGATGTTTGTTTGCAAAAATTACAGCGGTTGAATGAGAACTTTACGAAACCGTACTGTGCCTCGAGCCCATTGTAGCCCAATAGGTCCGTGGGCAAATTGTGTGTCTATGGCATGCGCGGTTTGAACGCCGTTTAAAGAGACGATTAGGTGCTCATTCTGCAAGGTAATTTCGTAAGTGTTCCACTGTCCTCCGGCTTTAGGGTAGGGCTCGGAGACCGGAGCGATGTGCACAATGCCGCCGGTGCCATAGCTTAAGTCAGCGCGCTGGTCGTATATATTGGCTTCATAACAACTTCTATCAGTAAGCGCCTCTGGGTCTTGGCAGCGCATATAGATACCGCTATTGGCATCGTCGCTGACCCAGAACTCGATAAGTAGTTTAAAGTTGTCGTAGGAGTTCTTTGTTAGCAGAAAGCCTGTACCGTTCCCCTCAACTGCCTCTATGGCATCATCGGCAGTGCGCCAGTTTGCGCCTCCCACTAGAGTGAAGTTTTCCAAGCCTTGGTTGCCGTCGATGAGCGTTGTCCAGTCGTCTTGGGCAAGGCTAGTAAGGCTAAGGGTCATGCCTAACAATAAGGTGTATAGAGAGACTAAGGCTTTCATAAGTTTTCCTTCTTTGGCTCAGCTGTCGTACTCACTTAGCAAGAGCAGTTAAATATTGTGGACAGGGACTAGGTCTGGAGCGTCGCTGCGTTTTTTCTGTTTCTTGCGGCTATTGATTTCATCCATGGGGTGACGACAAGTGCCCGCTAGCTTAATGAGCTTACTTTCACAGTCGTCGCATCGGACACACTCTTTGAAATCGATCACCTCTTTGCTGATAGCGCCAGTGGGGCAGGAGTGCTCACATACTTTACACAAAGTACATTGCTCGACACGCTTTATGCGCCAAGGGCTAATGAGTGAGATTACTGCCAGCGCCGCTCCCAGTGGACACACATAGCGGCAATAGAAGCGTTCAACTAGAACGCATCCTACAAGAATTGCCGCGAGGATGAGCCAAAGCGTCAGTGAAGGGCTAAAGAAGAATACTGTACCAAAGGGTTCGAAGTATTGGAACACGCTAAGCGATGGGACCATTGCGGCCATAAGAATAATAAAGGCCAGTATCGCGTACTTTATATAGAGCGAATTACGATGTAGCGTATTGGGCACCTTTACTCGCCATTTGCTTGGAGTGAACTTGGCAATAAAGTCTTGTAGTGCGCCGAATGGGCAAAGTGAGGAGCAGAAGATTCGCCCCCACAGGAGCGTCGTTATAAGCGTGAAGCTTATGATCATTAAGGTGGGAAGATTGTTCAGAAAAACTTCCGGCCCCTGCTTTACTAAACTGGTTATATGAGAAACTGAGAGGAATCCAGCCTTAAAAAAACCTAAATAAAATAGCGTCATGCTAAGAGCAAGCCATCGAATCTTGGCGCTCTTTAGCCAGAAGGCAGTCATTACTAAGGTAAAAAGTAGCAGCAATAGGCTTACGTCTAGCCAAGGCGTTTCGCCCCAAGGCGGCGATAGTTGCAGTCGCTTCCAAAACCCAGCCTCTGCCAGCATGGCTTCAAACTGCTCCTCCTCAGAGAGCACTGCCTCCCCTTTGGCGAGGATGAGTCCTACTCCGTTTAGAGCATGCTGCACGCTGGTGTCTTCGTCGCCGTTAGGAATATGGTAAATAATCTCGAAGGGCTTAGTGACATCAAAGTCCGGGTGCATGGCTATGGCGACACCGTAGCTTGCATTCCCTGCAATAAAGCCTTCGCTGGCATCTCCGGCATTAACAAAGCGGGTTCCCGCTACACGCCTTATGATGTCTCCTTGGCGCATGCTCATGGGAAAGGGGCGGTACCCGCGACCGGCTCCAGGGCCTGAGGCGGCAATCAACAAGAGTTCGGCATCGCCGGATCGAAAAGTCGCGTCGCTTTCGACACTCCTGTAGTCGTCGGAACCCAAGAAAAACTCTCCTAGAGCCTCTCTACCAATATAAGTGAAGGACAGTATGAGCTCAGCGCCTTCCGCATTTCGCGTGACCATCTGCGAAATGACTCCCGTATCTATCATTTGCTGCCAGGATAGTTTGCTTAACTGCTCTTTAGCGTTATCTGCAGAGCGTCTTTCCGCATCACTTGATTGATCAAAGCCCAAGTAAGCGCTAGCCACTCTGCGCGAAGTGTCAACAATTGTGCGGATGATTGCGGCGCTGGTATAGGTAGCGCTGCTGAGCCCATCCACATCTCTGTTGAGGCGAAACTGATCTTCTATAGCTTTGCGTTTGAATTGATTCAGAAACACGGAGTTGTCGATGAAGTCGCCCCGTGAGTATAGATAAGACTCGTAGTAGTCCAGAATCTTGATGCCGCTTAGCGTAGTGTCTGCGTTTAGACCGACCAGCATATTAATAGGTGCGGCATAGCCAACGCGCATGGGCGGATAGTCTGCATTATGCAAGACGAAACCCACTAGCTCTTCTTCCCCACTTTGTTCGTTTACGGCGTAGCCACGATAGACGGCCGGGTCGCCTTCAAGCTCGGAAAAGCGCTCGGCACTTGGCAGTACCTCCTCAAGCCAGCTTTGTTGAATATTCGTCGAAAAAGGGGTTTGAGCTAGGGCGCAGGAGCCGACCAGTAGCATAGTCACAGCCACTAAAACTGCGGGCAGGAAGGGGTGACGCATTATCGATTTTCCTATTCTTATTGTACTTTTAACATGGCTTCGTTTTTATCGCCCTGTCTGTAAATAAAACGCGAAAAGCGCAGGCCTAGCTTACTCTGTAATGGCATAAAAGGATGTCAGCATTTGTTACAGATATAGGGCCGTTAGAAGGAATGAATAACTGATCCACATGAGCAGAGTTAAGGGAATTCCGACACGCAAGAAATCGTTGAAGGTGTAGTTGCCAGCGCTCATGACGAGCAGGTTGGTCTTATAGGCCATGGGCGTCGCAAAGCTTAAATTGGCGCCGAATAACACCGCTAACACAAAGGGTTCTGCTGGTACGCCTAGTTGCTGAGCGATGCCAATGCCGATTGGGGTGCCAATGACGGCCGCCGCGTTATTGGAGACGATGTTGGTGAGTATGGCCATTAACAGCATTAAGGCGCTCATAACGAAACTTGGGGAGGCGCCTGCTGTCCAGTATAAGAACACGTCCGTCATATATTCTGAAGCGCCTGTCACCAATAGCGCTTGGCCCAGTGCCAAACTAGCTACCACAATGAAATAGACCGATGAGCTGATCGAGCGAATGGCTGTCCCAAGGCGTAAACTGCGTGTGGCAAGCATGAGCAGGGCACCGGCTAGGCTGCTGACCGCTATGGGCATGAGCCCAGTAGCGGCTGCGCCCACGGCAACGGCTAAGATGGCAAGGGCAATGGGTGCCTTTTCTGTGTGGGCAACCTCGTCCGAGGCATCGAGCACTAGGAACTCAGGGTTCTGCTTGAGCTTGGTAATCTCGTCTTTGCTACCTTGTACCAATAAGACGTCGCCAGGCTCCAGAGTGACGTCCATAATCTCTTCAGATGGCTTCCAGATATCTTTACCTGCGCGGTGCAGGGCAAGCACTACCAGTTGGTGTCTTTGCAGAAACGATGCATAACGTAAATTCGCGTGATCGAGCCTAGAGCCGGAGACCACTGCAATCTCTGCAACAGCCTGATTTTCTGCGGTCAGGGGGTGTTCTTCGTCGACTTCGTATTCGCCTGAATATAACTTGGTTTTCAGGGCGTCGGTGGCTGCTCGAATGCGATTGGCGGTGTCCACCACAATAAGGCTGTCACCTTCTTTTAAGATCGCATCGGGAAGAGGGAATATGGAGTGGTCACCACGGCGAACTTGAGTAATATTGATGCCGTCGCTAGCGGTTAATTTAGCTTTGGCGATGGTCTCGCCAACCATCGGGCAGTCTTCGTCTATTTTTAGTCTTGCTTGAAACAGTCGTCGAGATGAGTCCTCTATATTGATCTTCGAATCTTTGAGCAGGAGGGGCGCTATCAACCAGAGATAGAGTATCGCCATGCCGCTAGCCAAGGCCGCGGGCAGCATAAAGTCGAACATGCGGATCTGATCTTGCCCTAGATCGTGGGCAACGCTGACCACTAATAGATTGGTAGAAGTACCTATTGTCGTGCTCATGCCGCCCACTAGTGTGGCAAAACCCATTGGCATCAGTATTTTGGAAGCGGGGCTTTTGGTTCGCATGCATACGCTGATGAGAATGGGCAGCAAGAGAACCACAATCGGTGTGTTGTTAATGAAGGCGCTCATGATTGCGCTAATAATCAAAGTACACAGAAACGATATAAAAGGGGCGACGGCCCAGGCGCGTGTAAGAACTCGACCAATTGGTTCAAGCGCACCGGTTTGCACTAGGCCTTGGCCAATCACCATAAGCGCGCAGACGGTGATCAGGGCCTCGTGCCCAAAGCCTTGGAAGAACTCTATCGCTTCAAACTCTTCCCCATTTTCACTGAAAGGATAGACAGAGAAGAGCAGGGCCATGATCGCCAGCAGACCAAGGCTGGATATTTCCAAGGGGATAGATTTACGAGTGAACAAAAAAAGAGCAACTACAGTAAGCAGCATCGATAATAAAGCATGCTCATTAGGGACGGTTGGAAAAGTGTCAATCATGATGGTAGGGGGTCCCTTTAAATAGTGATGTGCCTGCTTTGGATTCTATTGATTGGGCACGATAACAACAAGTGTTATAAAAACAGCCCGTACTGCCTTGTTATAGGCAAAACCGCTAAGAAGACGCTATAGCGCGTATGTTTGAATTAGAGCTCTTTTGGGGGCGTTTTTTGCTTAGCATGAAGGTAATGCTGTTTACGGCTGAGCGGCAGAGGCTGAAATCTTATTGGTCTTGTTTAAGGCTGTTCACTAGCTCTAGCTCTTCAATACTCAGAGGCTTATAGCCCCTAAAATAGGGCCAGCCGTACCCCCAGCGGAACTTTGTAGGCCAATAAGGCGAGCCGCCAACTCTTACGCCAGCGAGCATCAGCTTTGCTATTTGGGGCTCACCCACGCGCGCGACGCATTGCTCTAATGCTAGGTCAGCCTCTTCGCGCTGCACTCTCGTACCGCCTTGCCAATAAGCGAGATCGTGGGCAGTGCAGCAGGAAAGCCAGAGTGTTTGCTGGCGCAGGGTACCATCGGGGAAAGCGCTACAGCCGTCTGATGTGAAGGGTTTAAGCTCTTGGCCGGTAGCTGGGCTCATTAGGGCAGCGCAAATAGTAAAGATGCTAATCTGTCGTTTCATTGGTAAAGGGCTTTTTGGGGGCATTATAAGCGCTGGGAAATCAGGTCTTGTTGAGTTTGATATATTAAGCTACTGCACATGAGGATACTGCTGTAAGGCAATGACGGACTGCTCTATCAGCTGCCAAATGCTGTCGAAGGTTTGATCCGTATCGTTGCAGTCATTCGCCGTGACCGCTATGGCGGAATTAATATCAGGCAGTAAGGCTAGCACCGCACACCATAAGCCATTGGAGCCAGCGTGCCAAACGATGGGGCTTTGAGACCAGCTTATCTCGGATGAGATATTCCAGCCATAGGCATAATTATTGGCGATTGGAGTGTGTAGGCGCTTGTAGTTCTGCGCAGAAATTATATTACTGTTTCCGCGAAAACCCTCGATATGACTATTGGCATACACCATGAGATCATTCAAATTCATGTGGACGGAGCCCGCCGGGCCAATCACCGAGCTAAGCTCGTCCTCGCGTCCCGCTTTCACCGTGCGGCCAAGAAAATGTTTATGGCCGCTGGGCTGATTTTGATCGCTCTGGTCGGGGGCACCAAAACCACCGCTAGCGATACCTAAGGGAGCGTAGAGTTCAGTGCGCATCAAACTCTCCCAGCTGCTGCCTGTAAGCTTTTCCGCCACTGTTCCTGCTATGGCATAGCCAATATTGGAATAGCGATACTGGCTGCCAGGCTCGCTCTCAGGCGCCTTGCTGAGAATCTTAAGCACTTGTTTTTCGCGCTCCTGCATGAGTTCTACGCCTTCGTCGGGGCTGTATAGCGAGGCCAGCATAGACAGGTCGCGTTGTGCGCCGCTCGTGTGAGTCAGCAGCTGCTCCAATGTCACGCGGCGCCATTTCCTATGAATGTCTGAAGACTCTTCTGGGAATGCTTCGCCCAAAGTAAGATCCCAGTCCAGAATATCTTTCTCGACTAGTCGAGCGAGCATAGTGGCCGTCATGGATTTAGAGATTGAGCCAAGGTGCCATTTGTCACTTACATTTAGAGGGGAGTCTGAATCGCTGGATTTTCTACCATTCACGGAGGTAGCCAGAACTTTCCCGTTGCGCATGATTACCGCGCCCATTCCGACTACGTCGGCATCTTCGCGGGCACTGGCGAGCCGATCATCTAGGCTGGCTTGCCATGGGGAAGCTGAGGAGCCGGAGCCGTCTTGTGGGTAGCAAAAACTCGAAACGAAAAGCGCAGTAATGACTACGCATATTTTTGCAGGCAGCTTTTTCGAAATCATTGATCAAACACTCGCGTCTTCTTATTGATTTTACGTGCGTCTTACTTTGGTCTCTTATCTTGTGGCGTCCTGCTGTCTAGTGGGCTGTCCAAGGCTAAGTGAATATAAACCTTGGACAGGCTATTGATCTAGATATTTTCCGTAATCATTGTTTTCTCGCCAGGAAAATTTTCGTAGAAAGCTTCGTGAGACTTTCTTGAGAACAGGTCTTCCCGGTCATCGTAGTCGCTAATCCAGTCGATTAACATGTCCAAGTTCTCATCTTGCTCTTCTTTAGAAGGGTATTTATGAGGCTCCCATGGACGATTCTTCGCATTTTCGATACAGGCCGCAATTGGCAGGTTCAAAAAGATGACTTCATCGGCCTCAATGGCAGCCAACTCGAGTAGGTCCGAGTAGCAGCCTTCAATAACCCATCCTTCTTTGCCGCGAGTGAATTTCTGAATTTTTTTCAGCGAATCGCTGAGTGAATTGCGTTGGGGGGGAAAGGTATCCTGCCAGGCAAGTACATCAAGGTCTAAGTGGGCAATACCCTCTTGCTCTGCAAGCTTCTTCGCTAGTGTGGACTTGCCAGAGCCGGAATTCCCAAAAATTAACAGTTTTCGCAATGCTATATCTCCATTGTCTGCTGCTTAACTTCATTATTAAAGCAGTTGCTGTGCTGCAGTATACACGGATTAAGCAGCTACTTCAGTGCTCCGCCTGCAATCCCCAAGACCCAGCGGCCACCAGCATGAATTATCACTGGGATCGGTTCGCAGGGCACTCTAGTGATTAGGGATGCAGCAGTATCAGATTGAAATCGGCCTCTAGGCGGCGCCAATGGCATTCAAGCTGAAATACAGGGGAGGTAGCCATAGGGCAAATACGAGTAATAGCGATAAACCGAGAGTGATTATTAGCGCACTGCCCAAGCTATGACTGAGAAATACTTTTGGCTGGAAGGCGTAGGCCTGCGCGAGTGCCGCAATGGTGAGCGTGATATTGCTCGTTGCCAAGCTCACGCGATACTTTGCGGCCGCTAGGGCGTGTCTGGCTTGATATACCAAGAATAGCACTAATGCTTCTAGTCCCATTATGTCAGCCATAATGACAAACTCAGCCGCCATGGGGACAAGATACGGAGCGGCTAAAAACAATAGCCCGATTATCAATAATTTAATGATTACGGGTTTTTCAAGTTTGAATCTCATGGCTCCCTACCTAGTTTACGAAATGTAATTGGTTTAGATCCCCGTTGACCGACTTTAACAGCTTTCTCATTGCCTTGCTTTTTTTGCCGTAGTCCAATTGATCATTTTCCAACCGTGCTTTAACGGATACGTGAAGCGGGCCCTTGACGTCTCGCACATAGCGTTTGCCGCGCAGTTTATAAATGCTTTTGAACTCGTCGTGGGCTTTGTCTAAGGGGTTCTCTGCAAAGACGCCATTGATATGGGGTTCAAACTGTAGGCCACTGGATTTGGCTTCCTTTAACATCCATTTCATAGCACAGCCACTGAGGCCGCCTTCTTTGTAGCCACCACCAACATCACAGTGCACACCAGCGAACCAAACCTGTTTTAGATCGATGCCTTCTTTATCGTCCCAGAGTGTGGGAGCAAAATCTTCCCGGTTCTCATCGATGGAGACTGCGTGGCGTGCTTTTTCGACGATGCTGCTTGGTTCCGTGTCGTGGAATAAAAATTCAGCCTTGCCTAAGTTTCCCCAAAAAGGAACCGGAATACCCAGAGCGCCTACCGTATCGAATACGCCCATGAAGGTAATCTTTGTTTTGTCTGCAACGGCGTAGTTCTGTCTAAACTCTTTGGCTGATACCGTATTGGGGGCGCTTCTCTTGCTTCGATTACGATAGAGCTCATAGGCTTCGGGGATGCGCGATGCATGCTCACGCTTTAGCAATCCACAGTTGCGGATAAATCCGCCTAAAGAGCGCACTGTGTAAGAGCCTCGACTAAAACCAAAAAGATATATTTCATCGCCTTTTTTGTAGTTGTGAACCAAGAAGCGGTAGCAGTCTTGTATGTTTTTATCGATTCCTTCTCCTGCCATGCCGCCCATCAGCTCTTTACGATCAGTTCCCACGCCCCAGTCGTAGAATGCGATTTGCTCAACCGAATTTGTTGCGACAGGCTTAATCGCACGAGTCATGTGAAGAATATTGGTGGCGCCGCCTTGCTCCGGTGAGTTCCAGGTGCCGTCTGCGAAAATAACGATGCGTTTCATATCTCTTCCTCCCTGAAGTTAAATTTGAGTTTACTCTTCGTTAATCCATGCTAGAGCGTCTTGCTCTGAGTCGAAATATTTTACTTCGCCAGAAATAAACCACGCGCCAACTTTTGCCGCCATTTCTTGCCAACGTTTATTGCCGTAAATTGCAATTTTGGCGAACTCGCGGCCATGCTTAAGGCCTAATTTAAAATCATCCCAAGCGGCTCTCATCTCCCAGCCGTCGAGTTCGGTGCCATCTATGAGGGCGTTGATTCTAGGTTTGTCGACCCCTGCTAGAGCCGAGTCCAACATAGGGGTAATAATTTCGTAGTCCTCGTGGGTGAGCTTTCCCACGGCCTTTAAGCTCAGGAAAAATTGGCTGTCACTGCGCTCTATGCCAATAGAAACTCCGTGTCTTTTAAAGTCCATAATTAATTCCTCGCTAAAGTAAAAAACAAGCTAATAGTGTTGTTGATTCTTGCAAAGACCCGATGAGGTTAAAAATTACTGAACGATCAAATATTCCTTTGTTAGAGGTTTTCTGACAAGAAGTCGCGTACTAAGTTTCCGCGTATTTCATCCCAAAAAGCGGGGCCACTATGCTCTCCCCCATGGACTACGTCGAACCTAACCGCGACGCCAGCCTGCTTGTAGGCATTATGGAGCTCATGGGATTGGTTAATAGGCATCTTTGGGTCTTGGTCGCCGTGAATCAGGTGTAAGGGTGGGTCATTGGCATCTACATGAAAAACAGGGCTGGCGAGTTTGGCGACTTCGACCATATCTTCTGGTTGGCCGCCCAGAAACATGTCGAGCGAGGGAATGCGAACGCTCAGGCCGTGGGGTGTCGACTGAGAGAGAATGGTCGTTAGGTTGGAGGCGCCGAAATAACTGACGATTGCTTGCACCTGCGAAGATACTTCAAGGAAGTCGCCAATATCGCCCTCTAGCGCCTCATTGCCGTTGGTGACACCGGCGATAGCCGCGAGGTGTCCGCCAGAGGAGGCCCCAACAAGTACGATTTTATTGGGGTCATAAGCATCGGCATTGGCACGCAGATAGCGCACTGCCGCCTTGATGTCGTGAACCTGGGCGGGGAAAGGCGCTTCGCCGGAGAGCCGAAAATCGATACTGGCCACTGCATAGCCATGATCCAAGAAGCTTAAGATCGGCACTCGCTCTTTGTCCATGCTGCGCCAAGCACCGCCATGAACCCATACAAGTAGAGGGGATTGTGCGTTTGCATCTGTTGGAATATAGGTGTCTAGCAGTAACTCACGCTCGCCCACTTTCCCGTAAACAATATTGGCAGCTTTCTCATAGTCTGTTAGCGGCTGTGGTAGCTGGGCTTGAGCCTGCATACAGGCGAATGTAGCAGTGACTGAGAAAAGAAAATGGAGAAATCTGCTGACATTCATACTACACCTAATGCTCTTATTATGGGTTGCTAAAAGGGTGTAACTGAATTGATTTATAACGCTTATGGGCCCGAGCTTGCAAGGGGCTGGCGTGAAAAGCTCAATTGTGGACCTACTCTACGCTTTGCTGCTTATTGTAAGCCCAATACGAATGGTTACTAAAATGCTACAGATAAGCCCAGATGAGTTGCCACAAGGCTGTTACTACCCCACTTAGCACTAGTGCGAATATCATGATGGCCATTAACCAATAGGGCTTATCTAGATTGCGGCCCTTGTAGGCTAAGAAACACTTACTCACGGTATTACCTGCCAGCACTACGAAGATGAGGCTCAATAGTTCGATGCCGTCTGGCTCCATAGTCCATTGGGTAACTATAGAGGCCAAAATGGCATGGGCTTCAAAAAGAGAGACCAGAAAGGTGCTGATACTGGCCGATAGTCCAAGGTTATTGCCAGCAAAATGCATGATAGACACCAAGGTCAAAATGATAATCGACAATTTGGCGACGTTCTTCCATACGATGGGATGATCGATGAGTAAATCGCTCTCCTCAGGCATGGGGCTCGGAGCGCTCTCCTGGCTTGGCAGTATCTTTCCAATCAAAAAGGCTGAAGCGAGAAAAAAAAGTAATTGAGTGACTACTGGTACAAAGTAGATGGCGGGCATGTGTGAGCCGAGAAAGAAAAGAATCAGCAGGCATTCGAGCAGCATGGCGCATATAGCGAATAACAGTGTTTGCAGAATATGGACGGTTTGGAGCCGTTCAAACTTAGGGTCGTTTAGCGTCTGCACGAAAACGGCTGTACTAGAAATAAAGCCGCCTAGAAAGCCCTGCAATTGGAAGCGGCTGCTCTTGGCAAACAAATGAAAGGCGAAGAAGCTAAATAACTCAAGGCTTGCGAGCAGCGGCAGTATCTTCAGAATAGGAACATAGTAGGCCAGTACAAAAAGGGCTAATAAAAAGCCCACATCGAACCAGAAATGGCGCTGCTTAAAGTGATAGGACAGGGGGGTGTTATGGTGCATAGCGTTAAAATTACTGTGACGCAGCCTCTTGGTCTAGCGTTTCGGTGATTGAGCGATGAGTATATACACAGAAAATAGCGTATCATTGCATCTATTGAGTAGTCTTTTCTAACCCTTTTAGGTCCCTTATAGCAGCCATGAATCTTAACGATATACTTCGCCGACTTCGCTACACCTTTAGCTTTAATGATAAGCAGATGATAGAGGTATTCGCCAATGCCGATACACAGATTAGCAGAACACAGGTCTGTGCGTGGCTAAAAAAGGAAGAAGACGAAGGGTTTGAAGTCATTCCTGATCGTCAGATGGCTTTATTCTTAAACGGCTTTATTAATTTGAGGCGCGGAAGGCGGGAAGGGGATCAGCCTGTTCCAGAGGAAAAGCTCAATAATAATATGGTGCTAATGAAGCTGCGTATTGCCTTGAACCTGCAGTCGGAGGATATGCGTGCAATTTTGCAAGACACGGGTATTGAGTTTAGTAATCACGAGATATCGGCTTTGTTTCGCAGGCCCAGCCATAAGCACTACCGTAGCTGTGAAGATCAGCTGATGAGGCACTTCTTAAAGGGCTTGCAGATGCGTGAGCATAAAGATCAGATCGCCCATAACGAGGAGCCTGAGACGCCTACTAACAAGGATATCTGGGGCGCAAAATAGGCCAGCTATTCTTTGTAGGCTACTTGGTTTCTTCCCAGGTGTTTGGCTTGATAAACGCTGTCATCGGCGCGTTTGATTAAGTCGAGCATAGTATCTTGTGCCTTTAAAGTCGAAACCCCGATGCTGCAAGTTACGTGCTGGCCATTGCTGGTAGTGCATAGGCTCACCGCAATGCGAATACGCTCGGCAAGCTCATAGGCCTGTTCCAATTTGGTTTCGGGTAAAATCACTAAGAATTCTTCTCCGCCATAGCGTCCAACTGAGTCGGTCTGGCGGCATGTGTCCTTTATAATGTTGGCAACGCGGTTCAACACATCGTCTCCTTCCAAGTGCCCCAAGGTATCATTGACTCTCTTGAAGTAATCAATATCGAGCATCAGTAAGGATAGGCTTCTTGGGTGTCGTGCCATGCGCTTAAATTCTTTCTCCAGTTTCTCCAAGATGGCGCCGCGATTATCCACCTGAGTGAGCTGATCCGTATAGGCAAGCTGCTGAAGGGCTTCTGTTCTGAGCTTCACCTTCTGCTCCAAGGTAGCATTGGCTAACTTTAGCTCTGCCTGGACTAGGTGTAATTTCTCATTCTGTTCGCGCAGCTCGGCGGCGCTAGGAATGGCTAAGATGCGGGGTAATAGCTTCCATAGCACCCCAGCAGTTGTGATTGAAATGACGCCGGTAGCAAACTTGGCGATGCCTGCAAGATAATAGTAACCATGCCAAATATTGATGATATTAATGGCGTGGGTAAGGCCGCAGAAGAAGATAAATGCGGCAAATAAGATGAAAACATTGTCAAAGTGCAGGTCATCCCGCTTGTGTACTATAAAGATAATGGCAAGGGGAATAAGGCTGTAAGCCAATACGGTAAGGCTATCGCCCACCACGGTGAGAGCGAGCAGGTCACCGCGCCACTGTAGGCAGTAACCGTGGGGCATGAAACTTCCGTTCAGCAGATCATCGAACATGACTTAGCCCTTCCATCCACTAGGGTTTTATTAGTTTCGCATTCCTGCAAACAAATTCAATGGCTAATTGTTATTATCGGCACAATTGATAAAAAGTGTAGGGAAATCGGCAGGATAGGGGCAGTTTTTGCGCTTGATCTGGGTAAAAGTGAGAAGTGTGACAAGTGGCGGGGAATAGCAAAGTGCTCGATAGCTGTTACGGCTATCGAGCACCAGGTATCTTAGTCCATAGCTAGTATTTGCTGTAGTTTCTCTTGCAATGCAGCAATGGCAGACTCGTTGCTGGCAAGTCTTTCACGTTCGGTGTTGACGATAGCTTCTGGGGCATTATCGACGAACTTCTTATTAGACAGCTTACCCTTGATGCCGGCTAGGTTTTTCTCTAGCTTGCCGATCTCTTTTTCTAGCCGCGCTTGCTCGGCGGCTTTATCGATCAGGCCCGCTAGCGGCACAAGAATCTCCAGTTCGCCGTATAGTGCAGTGGCAGACATAGGCGCTTCAGCTTCGCTGCTAATAATGCTGATGTCTTCCAGCTTCGCCAGCTTAGTGAGGAACAAACGGTTCTCGTCCAAACGTCTTTGGTCTTCATTGCTGGCATTACGCAGGATGACTGGAATAGCTTTGCTTGGTGCAATATCCATTTCGCCGCGGATATTACGAATGCCAACGATGATACCTTTTACCCAATCGATGTCCGCTTCGGCAGTTTCATCAATGAGAGTTTCCTCTACTAATGGGTAGGCTTGGTTCATCAAGCTTATGTCGGCTCCCTCGGCCCGTAAACCGAGTAGCAGTGAGATGCGTTGCCATATCTCTTCGGTAATGTATGGCATTAGCGGGTGCATTAAACGTAGGCTAGACTCAAGCACCGACAAAAGCATTAGACGTGTCGCCTGCGCGTGGTCAGGATTATTCTCATCGTCCCATAGAACGGGCTTAGAGAGCTCTACATACCAGTCGCAGTACTCGTTCCAAATAAAATCGTAAACGGTTTGTGCAATAAGGTCGAAACGATAGTTTGCCATGTGCTCGTGCACTTGCTTAACCGTACGCTGGAAACGAGACATGATCCAGCGATCGGCTAGGCTGAACAGCTGGCGTTCACGCAAAGCTGCCGCTTCTTCGGCAGTGAAGGCAATGCCTTTGTCCTCTGTGTTCATCAACACATAGCGCGAGGCGTTCCAGATTTTATTACAGAAATTGCGGTAGCCTTCCATGCGATTAAGATCGAACTTAATATCGCGGCCAGTGGATGCTAAAGAATAGAACGTGAAACGTAGCGCGTCTGTGCCATAGGCAGTAATGCCTTCTGGGAAAGATGCTCGCGTTTGTTTCTCGATTTTCTTTTGCATCTGAGGCTGCATCATATCGGCCGTGCGCTTAGTCACTAACTCTTCGATGTCGATGCCGTCAATCAAATCGATTGGGTCTAGAATATTGCCCTTGGACTTGGACATCTTCTGACCGTTTTCGTCACGGACTAGGCCTGTTATATAGACAGTCTTAAAGGGAATTTCGCCCGTAAACTTGAGCGTCATCATGATCATTCTGGCTACCCAGAAGAAGATGATGTCAAAACCTGTCACCAATACATCGGTTGGGTGGAAGGCTTTGAGCTCTGGCGTTTCTTCTGGCCAGCCTAGGGTACCGAATGTCCATAGGGCAGAGGAGAACCAGGTATCCAAAACGTCTTCGTCTTGGCTAAGGTTTACATCGTCGGCTAGTGAGTGCTTCTTACGCACGTCTTCTTCGCTGTAACCTACATAGAACTTACCTTCGTCGTCGTACCAGGCAGGGATACGGTGCCCCCACCAGAGCTGGCGGCTAATACACCAGTCTTGTAGGTCGCGCATCCACGAGAAGTAGGTGTTCTCCCAATTTTTGGGGACAAACTGGATATCGCCATTCTCTACTGCTTCGATAGCGGGTTTGGCCAGTTCTTCTACGGCTACGTACCACTGGTTGGTGAGGTAGGGCTCGATAACCACGCCAGTACGGTCGCCACGCGGCACTTTCAATTTATGAGGCTCTATTTTTTCTAATAAGCCAAGCGCTTCAATATCGGCGACAATTTTCTTTCGTGCTTCGAAGCGATCCAGTCCTTGATACTGTTCTGGAGCGTTCTCGTTGATGGCAGCGTCCACTGTGAAGATGTTGATCATCTCTAAATCGTGTCGCTTGCCCACTTCGTAGTCGTTAAAATCGTGCGCTGGCGTAATTTTTACGCAGCCGGTACCAAACTCGGCGTCTACGTAGTCGTCGGCAACAATTTGAATTTTGCGACCGCAAAGGGGCAAATCAATATATTTGCCCACTAATTCGGTATAACGCTCGTCAGTAGGGTTTACGGCTACTGCGGTGTCGCCCAATAAGGTCTCTGGCCGTGTTGTGGCGATGGTAATGTAAGTGTCGCCGCTCTTCGTCGTAGCGCCATCTGCTAATGGGTAGCGGAAATGCCACATGAAGCCGTCTTCTTCTTCGGACAGTACTTCAAGGTCTGACACGGCAGTGTGTAGTTTAGGGTCCCAATTAACGAGACGGTTGCCGCGATAGATGAGATCTTGTTCGTATAATTCAACAAATACTTTCTCTACAACTTTGCTAAAGCCTTCGTCCATTGTAAAACGTTCTCGGCTCCAGTCGATTGACGAGCCAAGGCGGCGAATCTGCTGCGTAATGATGTTGCCGGATTCTTCTTTCCACTCCCACACCTTGTCCACAAACTTCTCGCGGCCTAAGTCATGGCGGGTTTGATCCTGCTTTTGCAATTGGCGTTCCACGACCATTTGGGTCGCGATACCGGCGTGGTCTGTACCCACTTGCCACAGGGTATTGCAACCCAGCATGCGGTGGTAGCGAATAAGCCCGTCCATAATGGCGTTTTGAAAGCCATGCCCCATATGCAGTCGTCCAGTCACATTGGGAGGGGGTATGACGATCGAATAGGAATCGCCTTTGCCGCTAGGGGTGAAGTAGCCCTTTTCTTCCCACTCTTTGTACCAGTGACTTTCGATCTGATGGGGTTGGTATGTCTTATCCATTGGGTGTTGCAAACCTTATCTATGCTAAGAGTAATCGTTGAAATTGCGTGAGGGCGAAGTATAACCCAGTTTGGCCGTTATCGCGCCTTCCGACAAAGAATTAACGCCGACATCAGCATTTCTGTGATGCTTGCAATAACTGCCTTCCACCTGTGCGCTCGCCAAGCTACTCGGCGCTCTCGTTAAACTCTAAGCGCATGGTGGCGGTGCTTAGCTCTGAACTCTCTCGGAGCGGCGCGAGTTCGCCCACCCTCTTGAAGCCTGCCAGTTCATAGAGGCCCATTGCCTCAATATTGCTAGTGGTAACCCCAAGCTCAAGACCAGCTGCTTTGGCAGACATAGCCCAATGAATAATGCGTGCCAACAGCAGCTTGCCAACACCTTTGCCACGGTACTCGGGGTCTACCCACATCTGGAAAATATTCCCAAAGGCCTCGCTTGCAGCTGGCAGAAGCCCGCTGACAAGGCCAATGACGGTGCTATCTAGCTCGGCAAGCAAGAAAACAGAAGCCGGCCCGCGCGCAGACAAGCGCTCCTGCCACTGCTCGTCTGTAAAAGCCGCCTCCCTCTCATAGCTTGAGGCATAGGAGTCTGGAGAGTCTTGCAAAGACCGCAGACGGATTTCCTTATAAATTGGCCAATCTTTAGCCCCTAGCTGTCTAACTTCTGCATAACTCATATATTGCATTGTCCTTAGGCTGATTCGCTCGCGCAGTATGGCGCGATAATAGGCGCAATTGTACTGGTTTATAGGGGTGAGCTCTCCCCTAAATTTAGAGATAGGGGGTAGGTACGGGGTAGGGGGCACTGGGTTTTTTGGGGGATAAGATAAAGCTAAGCTTTTCACAGGCTGCGGGTGACTTAAATGCGCGGTTCGCGAAGCCAGCACTAAGGCGGGGGAAAGGCCATCTTCGCGGCGAAACTCTTCCGTATAAGATGGGTACTTTTCACGTGCTATTTTTACACCCTCAATAGCCGTGAATATAACTATTCTAGGTGTCTATTGATTGTGGGTAACACGGTGACCTAACGCTCGGCTAAACGGCGCGAATTTAAGCCGCTTGTTAAAGCTTTATTGCACATTGCTAGGTTGCTGCTCTTGGTCGTAGGGGGTTGATAGCATATCTACCACACCTAATTCGACACGATACATATAAATCACGGCCAAAATTAGACAGAGGCAACCAAACGCCACGATAGCACCGGTACTTTTAGCAGGATTACCTGGGAGTTCGATTTCTACTCCTTTTTCATTAAGATAATCCGAGTAAAGATCGCAAAGAGCCAAAACAAATATCGGCCTAAGAACTAACATAACAATGGCAACGGAAATAAGTATTGGAACCGCCACCCATAAGTAAAATGTATATATGTGCCCATAGATTTCACCATCTTTTGGAACGACATCTACAGCCATAAAGAAAAGGATAGCTCCCACATATGCTCCGATACCAACAATCCAACAAAGAGCAGAATAACCAGCTCGAAGTTTGGCCACTTCAACAAAGTTATCTTTGACAAAAACAACTGAGTTTTTCCCCGATGTAAAGAGGTTATTACCTGTGACAATACTTGGCAAAATGCCGGATATTCCAAGTTTCCATGCGTGATATAGCGCCTCACTCAATTCCGGGTTTATTCGACCATTTTTCCTTGGAAGGCGAACAAGTATTTGTTTTACAGTGATCCAACCATCAATCCAATGAAATGACCATAGAGACCAGCTTTGTGGAAGAACAAGCTTTAAGCATGTTGCCACGGTTGATTCGCGGCCTTGTTTATGTAAGAAATGGGTTGCTCCCATACACCCAGTGAGTATCCCTACAGGAAAAGCGGCAACACAAACACAGACAAAAGACCAAGCAAGTAGAATCAAGCCAGCAATTGATCCTTCATCAGATTCTGATGAGATTCGCCAAATTTCCTCTGGAATCCAATCAAGCATTTGTACCCATAGCAGGTAGCCAATACCAATTGAGGCCCACTGAAGCAAGCCAAAGAAAAAAATCTCTTTTTCTTTGAAACCTAACGATATTACATAACTAATTCTTGAGCTAAAACTGCTAATGCCTCCAGAAGGTCTCTTATCAATATTGGGAATATCTTTGATCTCATCCCTGACGAAATCTATTTTGTTTAGTGGGCCCACTTTTGCTGCTAGACCACCGCAATACCTTTTGAATGGTTGCGGAAATATACATACACCAGCAACAACACTGCAGAAAATAGCTGGCGAATAGCGAAATAAAAAGCTGCCTTCAGCAGTTGATGCCCAAAGTAAAAAAATGCCTGTAAATAGAAGGCTAAATAAGCCGATAACTATTTGCGAGCCTCTACTGAATTTTAATTCTGGCTGTACTTCTCTATCGTCCCGCTTGCTTGCTTTGTTATGCGTTTTTAATTGCATGTTTGGTCTTCCGTTAGTGCTTGCTGAATTGCATTATAAAAAATCACCTTGTCTGTTTTATTTTGGCGATACAACCAAGACTTGGTGATTGACCAAACACCATCAAAATAAAACCGACCTACTTCATTATTAGGTAAGCAAAGGGTTTTATTTTGACGTTTTAGAGTTGTAGTTACAGCGGCGAAATAGCCCTCACACCAGTCCTTATTCTCTGCATTATCACAGAGATTCACAAAATATCTAGCCTCGATCTCAAGGTTTCTTGTGGCTATTTCCTTTATACCCTCTAGAGTTGGTTCTTGAGCACCTGCAGCGGAATATAATAAAAGGAGACCCGCTACCAAATATATGAATTCCAATGATGTGCTCCTGTATGCATGACGTCCCGCACAAGGGCGGCCAAATAAGCATAGCGTTTTGCCTGTCCCAGCGACCAACGGGAGCGATTGAGGCGGATTGTTATGTCTCTTGAACTTTGAGTAGAAACTCATATAAACCCTTACACTGGTTCTCACAATCTTTTTGACGATCCAAGCGATTCAGCCATACCGATTTATATCCAGCGTTCTTGGCACCTTGGTAGTCAGTTGTATGGTTGTCGCCTATATACCAACATTGACTGGGATGCTTATTCGCAAGGAAAGCTGCACGATTGAATATTGCAATATCCGGTTTTGCCGCGCCTGCGCACGCTGGAGTGACAACATCCGTAAAGTAACTCAAGATCCCTAGTTTTCCCAGTTTATATGTTTGATGGTCTTTGTCACCGTTGGTAATTATCGCCAACGGAAAGGCAGTGAGTTTTGCCAGAGTGCCTTCGACATCAGGAAACAAACTCCAAGACTCTTCATAGACCTGATAATACTCATCAAAAATACTATCGGCATCTTGTGGTGAAAGAGCCAACCCCAAGCTCTCTCTGATTCGGCAACGACGCTGCTCTTGGAATGATATCTCCCCTGATAAATATCGAGCTATTTGCCGTTCAGTGATCCGACCCCAGACACCCACGAAATCTTCAGCAGATTCAATATAGTTAGCGTACTTTTTCGCGAATGCAAAAGCAGCTTTATCTTGTGACGTCTTGTAGTCGAGCAATGTGTCATCAATATCAAAGAAGATCACTTACACTGATTCCTAGTTGAGACATAACGCCCGGCTCACCAGCGCCCAGACCGGTGATGCTTTTGTGGTAAAGTGTAGCGCAGCGAAACCCACAAAAGCAGCGTAGGTTTGGGCGTCTGCGTGGAGCCGTTTGTTATAACCGCCTTTATTTTCTCCAATCTTTAATATAGAGAACACTATTATTATTTAATTCAATTACTTTCTTATCTTTAAGCTTTTTCGCCGCTGAATTACCGTATTTCTCAATCTCATCAATCGCTATGAACACCTGCTTTCCTGTGGATTCATAGAGGTTGATTAATTTCGCAACCGCGTCGTTCTGTATATTCTTAAACAAAACAGAGTCATGTATCAAAAAAGGTAGCACCGTCATTTCTGTAAACGCTAGATCCAAAAGTATTAAATTGGAATAAGCTTTCCCTGTACCGGTGTCTTCAACCAACTCAAATGTATAACTATTTTGACCAAGGTGAAGAGTGGGACTTCTTCTTTCTTCACCATAGACCTCCGTTACGTTTCTTCTGTTCTTATCATTCAGTATGTTTTCAATCAGTTCTAAAATCCGATTTTTTTCAGCCGCTAATAACTCTTTAGCATCCTTCAAATCTGACTTTATCTGGGTGTCGGTCTCAAAATACTCTATCTCTTTAGTAGCGGTTGCGTGTTCCTGTGACAGTTCATAAACCCTATCTACGACTACATTTGGGTTATCTATGTCAGATATCGCTGATGCTATCTTGCTATCGATATTACTTATTTCGTTAACAACGCTATCTAGTGAAATTGCTAGTTCCTTTTCACTACCCTTTAATTCTTTTCTTAATATATTTGTAATTTTTGAGTGGAAAGATTCCACCTCTTCCAACTTATCTGTATTTACTTCGGGAAAGTACTTTAACAATGGCGATAAGTGTTTGCTTTTTATGCTCTTATTTTTAGAAAGGTCATTTCTTACGCGTAGCAATCTACTATCTAATCTCAGTTTCTCAGATAAAAGTCTATCTTTCTCAATTTTTAGATCCATTACCTCTCTATTCACAATTTCAGCAAGATTAACTGCATATTTCTTAAGATTATTTTTTATCTCATCTATCTCGGAGTCAATCGAAGTGATTGTCGTCAGGTTTTTCTTGTATTGCATCTTTGAGGTTTTTGAAATCAGACCACCTTTAAAAGCCTTGGTTATGGTTGTTTTTTCGTCACTCTTCCGCTTAACATCTTCAGACAGTAACCTAATCGACTCATACTTTTTAAAGAGCTTAATTGTATTTGTGACACAATCCGACGCTTTTTGGCTTTTAAAGCCATGAAGAGGATGTTTAACATCAAGATTCTCCTTACCCCATATTCGAGAGAATAGCGAAACTGTTGACCTGAAAGTCAAATCTACGCTCTCAAGGGAATAGGATGATTTAAGAAATGCCGTATAATCTTCGATACTTATTGGGTCTTTCTCCTTAAAATCTTTATCGCAGATATAGACTAAATCAGGCTCAAAGGTTCCACGTCTAAAATAATGATCCTCACCATCAAACTTAAACGAAAAATAGTAATCATGATCTCCAAGCTCTGCTACAACATCCTTATTGTGATCAAGAAAAGATTCACCGCCGTAAACGAAGTCAAGGACCATTAAAAGAGTAGATTTACCGATAGAATTGGTTGCAACACTATCACCAAGGACAACGTTTAATCCCGAATGAAAGGATATAGACTTCTCTCGAAATTTTTCACAGCGAACTTCAGTTAACATAATTAATCATTCCTTGAGTTTCATCCAACTCGATCTTACCGAGCACGTAAAGAATATCGAGTGCAAGCATGAACTCGCTTATATCTTCAAATTTATCTAGGCGCATCTCTATCAATTCCGAAAGGCTAATAGATTCTTCCTCAGCCATAATAAGAATGCCAATTTTGGCCAATATGGACTTATCAAAGCTTGTGAATTTATTTGGAAATGACATCAAAATATCTCGCAATTTTGGATAAAGAACGAGGCCAATATTTCCGCAGCGTCATTGGTCTTAGGCTTGGTTTTTGCGTTAATCCATGCAACAATATTTTCAAATATGGCTTGCTGATCTAGCCCCATGTTATTTTGCTTGAGATAATACGCCTTTATTTGTAAAGAAATTATTTCAGAAACATCTAGCTCAGCATTATCAAGCTCAGAGAATTTCCCCTTAATAAAAACAAAGTATTCTCTAACATTACCCTTTATTTTATTTTTTGTTGGTCTAGAAATAGTTGAATTTAGTTTTTCATCTACTTCCTTTGGGATAAATTCTATTTCGGTTTCGTCTTCAAGAGTCGGGTCATTGTATATCGACTCAATGATTGCCCCGATCTCCTCTTCTATCGCATATCTTTTCCAAATAGCTTCTTGGCCACTTCTTTCAATTAGCCGCTTTTTAATTTCGAATAGCGTGCGATATTCTTCTACAGTTCTTGGCTTATCAAACTTACCATGACAGATTTCACAAAGCGGTATAACGTTATTCTCATCGTTTACGTCATCACTTAGTCGTTCTTCATGCTCAAGCAATACTTTTTCTTGTGCGGTAGGGTTCAAAGGATAAATATGAGCAATCTCGAAGCTTTTAAAGCTCTTCCCAGATTTTTTATAGAAAAGAGGTTCCGAGCACAAGGGGCAAATTCTGCTCACCTGTGAAAGCAAAGCCACATTTTGAGCATTTGAATATTTTTTTCTTATATTGCTCATTATAAATCTATTTCCTTAGTATGAATCAACGCTCATAGGTTATAACGCTCAAAGCAGCGGTGCGCAGCATCCGCTGCCTTTGCTTGTTAAATGCTTAATTCTTAGGTTGCTCAAAAGTGTCAAACCCATTTTTAACCCCTCCCACATACCGAATTCTCTTGTTTCTAAGAGCTCCATAAGCAAAATCAACAAAATCTAAAAATTCGTAAATTTTATTGCCAAACTCATATTCATCTGTGTTTTCCTTAATTACTGACTTGCCCAGTAATGAGCTAGCTTCATCTGAATCAATTACAAACCCATGATCTTTATAATGATTGGTAAGATGATTTGCCAAGCTTTCCTCGTTCCAACCTTCGGGTAACTTCTTACCTTTTAACAACCGTTCCGCATATTGGACGGCGGATTCGTTTATACGCTCAAAATAGCCTAGATCTTTAATATCTAAATTATCGGTAAGGTATTTTGCTAACAATTCAGATGAATTTGGAAACTTACTAGACATTTCGGCAATTTTTTCCATGGCATTGGCTAACCCAGACGCTGGAAAACCACCAAATTGAGGATCAATTGGGCCAAGCTCACTTAACAATCCCATATGTAGTTCATTAGCACCCAATGAAATTAGAGTGGCCGCCGACTTCGCTCTACGAGGAATACTGACAATAAACTTTTTCTTGCTGAGTCTCTTGCAGGTTTTGCTAATCAGGTAAGCTGGTTCAATTTTTCCGCCTCCGCTCTGCAAAACTAGCAGTATGTCCGTTTGCTTGTTCAGGTCGGCGATCGCTTTATAAATTTGGTTCGAATGGTATGGCGTTATCGAGTGCCAGTCATCAAATAGGAATACTACGCGATACTTATCCATACCTGCGTCGGCCACTAAAGAAGCGACATAACTTGTAATGTGGCTTTTTATTTGATCGTCATTGAGCTCGTCTCGAAACATCGAAATAACATTGCCCCAATTGGAAAGGTCATATGTTTTTTCTTCTTCAATCGCTTCTTCTTGTGCTTGATCGTCAGCCATAGTTTCTCCTTTGTGCTGTGGCATTTAACGCCCCTATTCACGCGCCAGCTTGGCTGGTCGCGTGCAATTGATTGTTAGGGCTTTCCAAGCCACATTACGTAATCCAAGGGATTAACCCTCGGCTCTTGTATATCTGCAATTTCGACAGCGCCTAGCTCAGCGAGTACATTTGGATTCGCTGATTTTGGCGTTGATGGATTATTAATGTGGGCTGGTGGTAAGAAATCACGCATTAAAAAAGCACCATAATCTAACGGTGAGTTGTAGCCAAACGGAAGTGGCTCCTCTCTTGTGGCCCTTAAAATTAGCTCAAAGTGTTCAGTTACGAGAACAGAGTCGACAGATGGAAACGTTATAGGCTTTCCATTGGAGCCTGTATAAAAAGAGTTCTCTGTCAGAAGACCAGACATGCCATTTATTAACGGAGAAGTTGCTTCGAAAAGATGTTTTGACCAAGCGATGATTAGAATTGAGGATATATCTTGCTCAGTTGCTTTAAAGGGTGCGAACTTTGATTCTGCGCTGACAAGGAAATCTTTGATCTTGTTATCCAGCGGTTTTGTTACTTTTCCTGATTTAGATAACGAGTTAAAGAATTCGATTTCACCTATTCTTGCACCTAATTGCGTGTCGTTTTCCCCCGCCTCTCTCATATGCCTAAAAATGGAAGGGCATTTTATCTCGATTAATGTTTTCCAGTCTTCTCCCTCTATTAAGAGCTCTGGATTCTTTTGTGAAATAGGTGTAACTGGTTCCCATTTGAATGAAACGTTTTTAGCGAGAAACCCCTCTGAAAGCCTGTAGATAATTACAACCTCTACGAGTAGCTGAATTATTTGCTCGTAGTGAGGTTCATGCTTTTCTTTGCCTGAATATGAAGCAAGCCTATTGATCGTTTCTTCCGCGAAACCAGGTATCTTATGGTTTATTAATTTTATCTTATTGAGAAAATCAAACGAAAAGTCAGTGTGCTTCCCATATGGAAGACCACGGAAATGATAATTTAGCCAATGCCATTGACTGAATATCTTTGAGCTCAAAATTTGTTCAATGTACTCGATCATGGATATTACGTGGCCCTAACGCCGCCAGAAGCGGCGAGCAATTTATTGCGAGTCCGGCTTACTGGCATTGTTATAACTTTGCATGCCCGCTGATGATGTAACAAGTGTATTGATAAGAGTATTTGCTTGAGCTTCATTAATAGACTTGTTCGCTGCGATTTGGCAAATGTAGAACATGCCAATATTTAAAAAAGCAGTGCGCTCGGTGGTTGTTGTAAGCATGCTTGCAGCTTCTTGAATCGTTGTAGTTACCTTAGCGAGGTCTCCAGCACTTGCAGGGGCTTGACCATCTGTTGCTGCTTGAGCTGCGATACTTGAAGCAGTTTCTGATAAATTTAGGATTGCATCTGATAGCTTTGCTTCAGCCTGAATATTTGCAGTTTTAATGGCTAGAGCTGTTTGCATACAGGCTTCTCCGTCTTCAAATAACACTGCAGCGGATGCATCGGCCTCCCATACAAATAGCGTTCCTACAGTTTTATCATTGGCATCTTTAATGGACACGTATGATCTTTTGAATCTTGTACCCCCAAGCTGCGTACAAGCAGAAATCGTGAACAGAACTACAAGAACAAAGATAAGTTTGGTTTTCATAAATCTGACTCCTTGATGAATTGATAGTTATAACAGCCCGATAAGGAGGCCGTCGGCCTCCCTATCAGGGTTAAGAGGCGGCCTTTTAATCCGCCAAGCAATTGGGGGGTGGTTTGTAACTGCTTGAACATCCAAACATATTCCCTTTGTATTGGTTAAGCATTTTGGTGAAAAAAGGCCGTCGGCCTTATAAGCACACTTTTTAATTAGGGAACTACTATACCCCCAATTGACGGGTTCATCCATGGCTTATTGTTCGGCTTGCATGCTGCTGGACGTAAGCAAACCTCACTTGGTCTATGGGCCCTAGGGGGCAAAATATTGCTTCGGAATAGGTTCACATTGGAAAGGGGACGTGCTCTGCACCTCAGCCGCGTAGCCGGTATAGGTGTGATGTGTGAGCTGTGGGTCATCTGAAGATGCCATGCCTCTCAATGGTTTGCGAGGCATGGCATTACCTATACTTAAGCCTTCTGCTTAAGTAGGTATTCCATCAACAGGGGAACAGGGCGGCCAGTAGAGCCTTTCTGTGCGCCAGAGAGCCATGCTGTGCCGGCAATATCCAAATGAGCCCAACGGTACTTCTTGGTGAATCTGGACAGGAAGCACGCGGCGGTGATAGTGCCAGCGCGAGGGCCGCCGATGTTGGCGATATCGGCGAAGTTGCTGTCTAGCAGTGATTGGTATTCGTCCCATAAAGGAAGCTGCCATAGCAAGTCTAGGCTTTCTTCGCCTACTGATAATAACTCGTCGGCTAACTTCTGGTCAGGACTAAGCAGCGCGCTCGTTTTGTCGCCAAAAGTGGCGACAGCGGCCCCTGTGAGAGTGGCGATGTCGATAACCGACTGGGGCTTGAAACGCTCGACATAGGTAAGTGCATCGCACAGAACCAAGCGGCCTTCGGCATCAGTGTTCAGAACCTCAATAGTTTGACCCGACATGCTAGTGACCACATCACCAGGCTTAGTTGCCTTGCCGCTAGGCATATTTTCCGCTGCAGCAATGACGCCGATCACATTGATAGGGAGGCCCATTTCTGCCACCGCCTTCATGGTGCCCATAACGCTTGCGGCGCCGCACATATCGAACTTCATCTCGTCCATGCCTGCACCGCCTTTAAGGCTGATGCCGCCCGTGTCGAAGGTTACGCCTTTGCCCACAAGGACATACGGTTTGCTATTGGCTTTCTTGGCACCCTTGTGTTCGATGATGATGAGTTTGGCTTCTTCTTTAGAGCCTGCGCTTACAGACAAAAGAGAGCCCATGCCTAGCTTCTCCATTTGCTTCTCTGTAAGCACCTTAGTGCTCAGGGACGCGTAGCTCTTGCCAAGCTTAGTCGCAGTTTGGGCAATATAGGTGGGGGTGCAGAAATTACCCGGCAGGTTGCCAAGGTCCTTCGCGACGCTCATACCTAGGCCAATGCTTTGTCCTGCCTTAACGGCATCTTTCATTTCCTTGGGCTTGGCGCCCTTGGGGCTAATGATAGCGACTGCCTTCAGCTTGCGGGCAGGGGACTTTTTGCTCTTGGTTTCGTCGAACTGATAAGCGCAGTTCTCAGACTCTTGTACTAATAGCCTTGCCGCCCATGCTGGCGCTCTGTCTGTAATGGCTAGGTCGGCCAAAGCGAATTGGGCGTCTTTGGCATTGGATTTTAAGACGGCATTAATAGCTGCAATTGCTAGGGTACGGAATTTTCGCGCGTCCAGCTCCTTCTCAGCGCCAGAGCCTACAAGCAATACACGCTTGGCCTTACCAGTAGAAGGGTGTACGAACAAGGTCTCGCCGAGCTTGCCGCTTATATCCCCCGTGGCCACTACGCGTTTTAGCTCGCCCCCTAGAGAGGTATCGAGGGCTTGTGCGGCGGCAGAGAGCTTGCCCTTAGCGCCAACAGCTACCACTAGACAATCGGTGGCTTTTGGGGTGGCAGAGGCAGAAATTAGCGAATACTTCATAGAGAGTGCGATCCTTTGTCAGTGACTGGGTATCATTTGGATAGAGTGTTTACGGCATAATCGTAAAGTTATTCAAAGACTTAAGCAAGCTGCGCTTAGCGGGGTTTGGGTTCTTGGTCTATGCTTGGGATAGTCTGACCAAATCCTTGGTCTAAAGCGGTGTACATATCGTTTAAGCCTCATTAGAATTGGCGGCCTTTGAGTTCGCTGTAAGTTTGGAAGGAAGCCTAATGCCACGTGTGAAAGTTAATTTACCCGAACAGTTTCTGTTCACGATGGAACACCCCGTTGGAATCAGCGAAGTAAACTATGCTCGTCATCTGGATAGCGTGAGCATGGTCAAAATCATTCAAGAGGCGCGCTTGCAGTTCCTGGCTAGCCTCGGTTTTACTGAGGCGAATATATACGGTCTTGGTATGATGGTGACAGATGTGGCTATCGACTATCAGTCCGAGTCTTTCGCCAACGATCTGCTTATTATTGATGTCGGAGTAGACTCCTTTAATCGCTATGGTTTTGATATCTATTTTCAGATAACCAATACCGCGCAGGACAGAGTTGTGTGCAGCGCCAAAGTAGGAGTGGTATTCTTTGACTTCGATAAACACCAGATAGCGCAGATACCCAAAGCGTTTAAAGAAAAACTAGGGCAGCCGGAATCAGTGGTTGCCTGATTTGCGGGGCAGGCCGTGATTATATTTCGGTATTTAGGCCGTCAAACGTTTCAAGTCATGCTGGCGGTCACAGCCATCCTATTGGTTGTTGCGCTGATAAGTCGTTTTTTGGGATATCTGGGGCAAGCGGTAGCGGGTGAGCTCACTTCGGATATTCTGCTTTTGCTCATGCTTTATCGCTTGCCTGAGTTCCTGCTGGTTATTCTTCCCTTTGCTCTGTTTCTAGGCATTCTATTGGCCTATGGCCGCATGTATGCAGACAATGAAATGACTGTCCTCAATGCCTGTGGCATGAGCCAGCGGCGGCTGGTAGCAATGAGTTTGCTAAACTCCAGTGCCGTTGCCATTGTCGTGGCCATTCTAAGCTTGCAGCTAGCCCCTTGGGGCCTACAAAACACGGAACAGCTTAAGGAGAGTCAAGACGAGCTTACGGAGCTGGACCTGATTGTTGCGGGTCAATTTCAAGACTTTGCGCAGGGCATGCGCACCACCTATGCCGAGAGCATTAGCGGCGTTAGCGCAGGGCGTCAGCTAAACAATACCTTCGTTGCATGGCGAAGGCCGAATACTGGGCCTGAGGATTCCGATGTGCGCATCATCGTCTCCGAATCTGCTAGGCCGGTTATCGACGAGGCAAGCGGCCGCCGCTTTATGTTGCTTGAGAACGGTTATCTCTATGAAGGGGAGCCGGGGCACGCGGACTATCTGGTATCCCAGTTTGATGAGCAGGCTCTCCTCATGCCGGAGCCTACAGTCATTGAAGAGATCGATGACGAGAAATCTCTACCCACGTTAGCCTTAATGGGCTCGTCTAACCCAGATTACGTCGCTCAGTTCCAGTGGCGTATATCCGTCATTATTCTAATTCCAATCCTTACTCTCATAGCGGTGCCTCTAAGTAAGGTGAACCCGCGTCAGGGGCGCTTTAGTAAGCTGGTACCTGCCGGTGTGGTATATGCCATCTACTATGTAATGCTGCAGCTGGGCATGACCATGCTAGAGGATGGGGTTGTGCCACTATTCCTTGGCCTGTGGTGGGTGCATGCTATCTTCTTGGCGCTGGGCTTGGCCCAATTGGCCGGTTGGCGGCTATGGGGGAGAGCGGCATGAAGCTATTATCCGCACACGTTCGCAACATCGTTTTGCTGTCGATGCTGGTAGTGCTGGCACTCATCGTCACTATGGATTTTCTATTCACTCTGGCCGACGAGCTGGGTGGCACCAATGAAAATTTTACTTCTGGCGATGCTTTAATCTATGTGCTGCGGCTGATGCCCACTAGTATTTACGAGATGTTGCCTTTCTCTGCATTAGGGGGGGCGCTGGTAGGCCTGGGTATATTGGCTTCCCAGAATGAGTTAGTCGTTATGCAAGCGGCAGGGGTTAGAACGCGCCAGCTTGTTTGGCTGGTGATGAAGCCTACTATTTGGGTGATGCTTTTCTCCTTGGTACTGGGCGAGTATGTGGCGCCTGCATTACAGCAGAAGGCTCAGAGTGAGCGGGCCATTCTCTCCAGTGGCGGTGTGGCGCTAAGCTCTCGCGGGGGTGATTGGCGCAAAATTGGCAATGAGTTTATTCACATCAATGCTATTTTGCCCGGGGGTAATGAACTGCAGGGGGTTACGCGTTATGTCGTGGACGACAGACGCCGCTTAGTGAGCAGTAGCTTCTCGGCTTCTGCGCAATATATCACCGACGATTCCTCCCCTTACTGGCGCTTATACGATACCCAGCAGACTTTGTTTGGAAATGGGCAGATTGCGGCTGAGCGAGTCGATGTCTTGGACTGGCCAGTGGATATGTCGCCAGAGCTGCTGAGTGTTCTACTGGTAGAGCCAGAAAGACAATCCATATCGGGTTTGTACCGCTTTGCAGAATATTTTGCATCGCAGGGGCTGGAGAGCGACACGTACTTTCTAGCCTTCTGGAAGAAGTTACTTCAACCACTCGCAACGGCGTCTTTGGTGGTGTTGGCCATAGGTTTTGTGTTTGGTCCGCTGCGAAGCGCCACTATGGGCGCGCGCTTATTTGTGGCCATTGGCATCGGCTTAGGTTTTACAATCGTGCAAAGAATGTTGGGGCCAGCCAGTTTGCTCTATGGCTTTAGCCCGCTGTTTGCCGTGCTTGTTCCTATTGCCTTGTGCCTAGGCGCGGGCGTAGTGCTGCTGCGCCGAGTCTAGGTTTCTAGTGCTGGGAAGGGAAGTGCTTCGCTAGAAAGGGCGAGCGTTCTTGGGCAGAACGATCACTTGAGTGCCAGAGTACTTATCGTGCAAGGCGTCTTTATTCGTGTCCACATACATCCATAAATAGCCCAGGCCAAAGCACCAAAATGAAGGCCATGCTAAAACAAATCTCAAGATAGCTTGCTTTAAGGTCATGATGCTGCCGTCAGCGCTAGTCGCTTTTATGCGCCAGGCAATCATGCCTAGGGTTTGGCCAGTGCGACGCCAGAACCAGATATAGAAAGTCGAGGCGGTGGCTACCTCCATTAGGAAGTACAAAGCATCTGCGAAGGAACTGGTGGTGGGTTTGCCGTCAATTATTTGATTGGTGTCCGTGCCCAAAACATATTGTATGGCATAGCCAATAACCATCCAGATGGCCAAGACTAAGAATGCATCGTATAAAAGTGCGGCTAGACGACGAAGAAGGCCCGCTTTCGCGGGCCTCTTCTGATGAGCTGATGACTCAGCTTGTTGATCACTATTTTCGGACATTAGAGCTCTTTAACTGATTGAATCAACTCGTTAACGGCTTTCTGACCGTCACCGAATAGCATACGAGTGTTGTCCAAAAGGAATAGAGGGTTCTCTACACCAGAGAAGCCTGTACCCCGGCCTCGTTTGATGACGATAACATTCTCTGAATCTTCGGCATTGAGGATTGGCATACCAAACAGAGGGCTGTTCGGGTCTTTCTTCGCCGCAGGGTTCACTACGTCGTTAGCGCCAATGACCAATGTAACAGTCGTGTTAGGGAAGTCTGCGTTAATGTCTTCCATATCGTAAATGAGGTCATAGGGGACGCCCGCTTCGGCAAGCAGTACGTTCATATGCCCAGGCATACGACCGGCAACTGGGTGAATCGCGAATTTTACGCTCACGCCTTTGTCTGTCAGCAGCTGGGTTAGCTCCCAAACTTTATGCTGAGCTTGGGCAACCGCCATACCGTAACCTGGAATAATAACGACTTGGCTGGCGTAGGCCATCATGATGCCAACGTCTTGCGACTGAATCTCTTTCATGGAGCCGCCGCTCTCGGTTGAGTCGTCTGCAGCTGCCGCACCAGTGCCGAAGCCACTGAAGAAGACATTGCTGACAGAGCGGTTCATCGCTTTGGCCATCAAGTGAGTAAGAAGGCTACCCGCCGAACCCACTACGGTACCCGCAATAATCATTGCCGCATTGCCTAGTACATAACCTTCGAAGCCAACGGCCAAGCCGGTTAAGGCGTTGAACAAGGAGATGATAACGGGCATGTCTGCGCCGCCCACTGGCACGGTAATGAATACACCAAGTACAAGGGCAATACCGAAGAACACTAGAATAGGCATTAGCTCGGTAGTGAAGTAAACGGAGACCGCTACGCCAACAAGGACAATCGCTAGTACCAGATTAATCAACTGTTGCTGTGGCAATAGCTTATTCGTGTTTAGGCGTCCGTCGAGCTTGGCCCAGGCAATAATACTGCCTGAGAAAGCGATTGTACCAATGATAGCCCCGACGATAGCGAGGATAGTGATGTCTACCCCCATGGCTTCGGAGATATTCATTGGAAGATGTTCTGCCGAGCCGATGCCCACAGAGCTTAGAAGGCCACCAGGTTCAGCGGCTTTTGCCACTTCGCCTTGAGCTTTGAGTAGTTCAACTGCGGCGATTGTTGCGGCTGCACCGCCGCCCATGCCGTTGTACATGGCGATCATCTGCGGCATATCGGTCATGGCGACCTTCTTGCCTGACATCCACGCGTAGCCGCCGCCGATGGCGATAGCGACAATGATCAATATGTAATTGGTCATTGCTTGTGGGTTGTCATAAAGCTCGGGAGCTCCAAACGTCACGAGTGTCGCCAGAATCATACCGAAACCGGCCCACAAGATACCGCGACGCGCAGTGACTGGGGAGCTCATTTGCTTGAGCCCCATAATGAATAGAACGGCTGCTAGGAAATAACTGGCTTGAATAACGATGCTCATTTATTTTTTCTCCCCAGCGGCTTCTTTTTTCTCGCTTGGCTTAAACATTTCCAACATGCGCTCTGTTACCACATAACCGCCCACAGCATTACCCGCTGCCAGCAGTACGGCGACAAAACCAATCGCTTGTTGAGTAGTGTTCTCGGCTATGCCCAGTGCGATCATGGCGCCCACCAATACGATACCGTGAACGAAGTTAGAACCGGACATAAGCGGTGTGTGCAAAATAACAGGGACTTTGCTGATGATCTCGTAGCCTGTAAAACCGGCTAACATGAAGATATAAAGTGCGGCTAGACCTTCAATCATTTTGCACCTCCTTCCATTTTTTCTTTGATTGCAGCGCTGATGATTTCACCACCGTGCGTAATGAGACTGCCTTGGAGCACTTCGTCTTCTAGATCGATATTGATCTGTTCATCTTTGACGATTAGTGCCAGTAAGTTGAGCAAGTTTTTAGCATAGAGCTCGCTGGCATGACCGCTCACCGTGCTAGGCACATTGATAGGGCCGTAGATTTTTACGCGCTCGTGCTCGATAGATTCGCCTGGCTGAGTGAGTTCACAGTTACCGCCCCCTTCAGCTGCCAAATCGACGATGACCGAGCCGCCTTTCATGCGCTCTACCATCTCTTTGGTGATGATTTTGGGGGAAGGGCGACCAGGAATTGCAGCCGTAGTGACCACAACATCGGCTGCGGCTACGTGCTTGGCAAGAATCTCCTGCTGCTGTGCCTTCTCTTCCTCAGTAAGCTCGCGTGCGTAACCGCCTGTGCCCTCTGCTTTAATGTCGATGTCGACAAACTTAGCCCCGAGAGATTCGACCTGATCTTTTACTGCTGCGCGAACATCGTAGCCCTCTACAATGGCACCCAAGCGGCGAGCCGTCGCAATGGCCTGAAGCCCCGCAACACCGGCACCGATAATGAGAACTTTGGAAGGTCGAACGGTACCCGCTGCGGTGGTTAGCATCGGGAAGAATTTGCCCAGCATCGTGCTAGCAATGAGTACGGCCTTATAGCCTGCAATAGAGGCTTGGGATGAAAGCGCATCCATTGCCTGCGCACGCGAAATACGAGGGATCATTTCCATAGAAAACGCGGAAATATTCTTCTCTTGCAGTACTTTGAAGCGTTCGACATCCGAATAAGGATTGAGGTAACCAATCAAAATAGAGTCTTGTTTTAGCTGGGCCATTTGCTCGCTTTGCAGCGGGTTCACCGATAGGGTGATGTCGGCCTCACTCAGCAATTTGGCAGAATCGCTAACGATCTGCGCGCCTTCGTAGTCTTCGTCACTAAAGCCTGCGCCAGCTCCGGCACCAGCTTCAATACTAACGCTGAGTCCTTGGCTAATTAGTTTTTTCGCTACGTCAGGAACCAAAGCAACTCTTTGTTCCCCTTCGCGTATCTCTTTTGGTACGCATACCCTTATTGCCATACATCCACCTTTAGTCGTACGCCAGATATTGAAAGTGCGCGGATTATAACCTGAACAGACTGCAGAATGAACGACTAGAGGGATAAATGAAGCGCTTTTATGACAGCAAAGCCGGCGCCGTAGGCTTTTTGTTCCAAAACTAATTCTCTGGTTTGGGCTAGGCGCTTAGAAGTCTAGGTCTATATCGAGATCGAGCGATAGGTCGTTAGGGTCTTCTTCGCGACGATTACCAGTTGGGCTCCCGGCGGGGGGCTCTATCTCCAAGGCTTCGGGCGAGACCGCCTGAGGAATGGCGTTGTTTACGATCACATCGGTAGGGACTAGAAGTGAGTTTCGCAGCTGCTCGATGTCTGCGCTAAGTTGTGATGAAGTTTCGGCTGCTTGTTCGCTTTGTGCCACACGCTCATCATAGTATTCATCTAGATCCGAGACTCGGTAAATGTGGTTAAACGTGGTCTTATAGTCTTTTTGGCACAAAATGCTGAAAGTGGGCTCGTCATAGACTGTGCGGTATTCGTTGAGCCTTGCGTACAGCATTTCGACGCAGTCTGGGTCCTCCAAAGAGCGTTCCACCGCTAGCACTAAATAAGGGCGTAAATGCTGGGCACTCGCGGGTAACCAAAGCCGCTCGGGCCTTATTCGAGGGTCTATCTCCGATATTGGCTGGCTGGGGAGCTCTTGCTCTGTTTCCTCGATATCGACAATGATTTCCTCTGCAGCCCATAGCCGTGCGAAACTCGACGCAATGAGTAGCGTCAATCCCAAAATAAAGAGTAATAGTGTACGCAAGGTGGTTTTCATTCTTAGATTAATCGGCATATACCCATTAAACTTGAGCGCCTACTAGGCTGTCAAATGCCCGATTTTGCTGAGTTCACCTTATTTCATGGGGGTTATGGCGCTGGTGATTTTTTGCTAGAATTCGATCCCTTTTTATTTAAGCCTGTTGCTGGACTAATACCCCACTATGAACACTCAAACTCCTAGTCGTCATATCAAACTGCTTGATACGACCTTACGTGATGGTGAGCAAACTCAAGGCGTCTCTTTTGCCGCCAAAGAAAAGCTCAATATCGCCCGTGCACTATTGCAGTCCCTGAAGGTTGATCGCATCGAAATCGCCTCCGCTAGGGTGTCCGATGGCGAAAAGACAGCGGTAAGAGATATTAATGCCTGGGCGGCCAAAGAGGGCTACTTGGATAGAGTGGAGGTGCTTGGTTTTGTCGACCACCGAAAGAGCGTAGATTGGGTGGTTGAGGCCGGTGGCAAGGTCATTAATTTATTGGCTAAAGGCAGCAAGAAGCATTGCACGGAGCAGCTAGGGCGCACGCTAGAGCAGCATATAGAAGATATTCGCCAGACCGTGGCATATGCGCGCGAGCAAGGTTTGACCGTCAACACCTATCTGGAAGATTGGTCTAACGGTTACAAAGACAGCCCCGAGTATGTATTCGGCCTTCTTGAAGGCATAGGGGATATCGGCATACAAGATTTTATGTTGCCCGATACGCTAGGGGTTATGGCTCCGGACGAGGTGTTTGCTGCGCTTAGCGATATGACGACGCGTTTCCCAAGCCTCGAGTTCGATTTTCATCCTCATAATGACTATGGTCTAGCTACCGCTAATGTCATGGCGGCAGTGAAAGCAGGCATCAATACCATTCATTGCACAGTCAATTGTTTGGGCGAGCGTGCGGGTAATGCCTCATTGGCAGAAGTTGCCGTGGTCTTAAAAGACAAAATGGGCATGGAACTGTCCATCGACGAGACACGAATCGGGCAATTGAGCCGGATGGTCGAAAATTTCTCTGGCAAGTGGGTATCGGCTAATGCCCCTATTGTCGGGGCTGATGTGTTTACTCAAACTGCGGGTATCCATGCTGATGGAGACTCAAAAGGCGGCCTCTACATCACCGCTTTGCGCCCAGAACGCTTCGCCCGTAAGCGAGTTTACGCGCTTGGTAAGATGAGTGGAAAGGCGTCGCTAGCGAATAATCTTGATGAATTGGGCCTCACGCTGTCGGCTGAGGATCAGAGTAAGGTCTTGAAACGCATCGTTAAATTAGGTGATTCGAAGGAAATTATCACCGTAGAGGACCTGCCATTTATCATAGCCGATGTGCTGGAAAGCCGAGACTACGAATATACGAAACTGCTCAATTGCTATATTAGCAGCGGCCTAGACGTGGAGAGCACGGCGAGCGTTAGAGTGAAAATAGATGGCAAGGAGTTCAGCGGGTCTGGCTCAGGAAATGGTGGTTTTGCGGCCTTCTTTGACGCGATTAACCGCATTCTGAGCGAGCGAGCCTTTGTTATGCCGGCACTAAATGATTTCGAAGTCCACATCCCTCGAGGCGGAAATACCAGCGCGTTGACCGAGTGTATTATTACTTGGGAGGCTGATGAGCAAGAGTTTAGAACGAGAGGGGTAGATTCAAACCAAGTGTTGGCTGCCGTTAAGGCAACACTGCGCATGATCAATATCAGGATGCATGCGCAGCGCTAGGTGACTGCCCGAGTTTACACGGGCAGCTTGCGGAGTTCTTCAGCCACTAGGTCGCCGAAAGACTGAGTGTCGATCATCTTAACGTCGGCACCGGGCTTGGATAGGTCTGGTGTTGAATAGCCCTGTGCGAAGACACTTTGCATGGCGTGCCAAACGTTCTTGGACTCTTTTTCCATACCGAAACTCATTTCTAGCATCATGGCTACAGAGCCAATCATTGAGTAAGGGTTGGCAATATTCTTACCAGCGATGTCTGGAGCGGAACCGTGAGATGGCTCATAGTAGGCTTTGTCATCGCCCAAACATGCCGAAGGCATAAGGCCTAGAGAGCCTAGGATGCCGCCGCCTTGGTCGCTCAAGATGTCGCCAAACATATTTTCCATGACCATTACGTCGAACTGAGCAGGGTTCAGGCATAGATATGTCGCAGCCGCATCAACCAGAATATTGATGACTTGAACCTCTGGGTAGTCTTTGCCCACTTCGTCCATGATTTCATTCCACAGAACACTGGACTTAAGCACATTGCTCTTATGAATATTGTGCAATACTTTCTTGCGCTTCATCGCCGTGTCGAATGCCACTTTTGCAATACGGCGAATTTGAACTTCGTCATACTCCAGTGTCTCCTTCACATAGCGAATGCCGTCCTCAGTGGTGCCCGTTTCTTTCTCGCCAAAGTAAAGGCCACCGACTAACTCACGGATAATCATGATGTCGATACCGTCGCCGATGATCTCTTTCTTCAGTGGAGAGAAGTGCGCTAAGCCTTGTGGTAGGAAAACAGGGCGGAAGTTCGCGTAAGTATTGTAACGGCGGCGCATAGGCAGCAGCGCGCCACGCTCTGGTTGCTTATCAACAGGGATCTTCTTGGAATCTTCGTGATTCAGGCCGATAGGGCCCTTCAGAATGGCATCCGCCTCATCGCAAATTGTCTTGGTTTTTTCCGGGAATGCATCGCCGCATTCAAAATAGGCGCAGGCACCGAAAGGGGCGTGAATTAAGTCAAATTCAACATCGTTGCGTTCTTCAACGAGTTTAAGAATTTTAACCGCTTCAGCCATGATCTCTGGGCCAATGCCGTCGCCGTCTAGCAGTGCAATTTTATACTTGCTCATGTGATTTGTGAGTTTCCCTGATAGATTGATGGAGTGCCCAGCACTACAAGGCTGAGGGCGGGGAGTAATTTAGGCGCGTAATTTACCACGGCCACACCAATCTGGACAAGGTGAGCCTGATGCAGTCGCGGCTTGTTGGGAATAGTAAAGGGAGGTCTTAGCGCCTTCTAAACAGCATAGCGAGCGCCAAGGGAGCCGTGTGCCTAGAACAAAACTGAAACCTGACGAACGAAAATGACTACTAGTATTGCCACAATTAGGTAGGTAACCGAGTCACCCACTTCGAAGCCAAAAAACTTCTTCGGTTCTTTTTTTCCGCCGTTATTTGCCATTATGCGTTACCCGTTGAGTTCCAAAGGTCGGTATTGTGACATAGCTGCTTCCGGATATACTAGGGAGCAAGCGCTCAAACTAAGGTTTTTCCGTATAAAATTCATTATGTTGCCGATGTTTTCTAAATTTTGTCTAAAAAATAACCATCTGTTTCGGTGATTTTTTGCTTGGACTTGACGAAGACAATTATTAGTAGTGCTATAAGGCTGATGCTTTTCTATTTTCTAGGCCGTTGAGAATGAACCGAATATTTAAAAAAGGAAACAGATATCCTATGGCTAGATTATTGTGTTGGCTTGCCTTGGTTTCATTTATTAGCGCTTGCGCTAGCACCCCCGAGACTGCAACAGAACCAGTCGCTTTGACTGAGGATAATTTTTTTCAGCATATCAATGCTGAAAGAAGAGATTTAGCGGATGCGAGGCTTTGGATAGCACTAGCCGATTGTGGCGACTTGGGGCCTGTGCTTGTGCAATCAGAAAAAGGTATGAAGATGGATGAAGCGCTGCGCACTACTGCAGAGTTTGTAGATACGCATTTAAACAGTAGCGGAGCTAATACATACGCTATTGAGAGTTGGCAATGGAGCGCCGAGCAACAATTGCTGGTCGAAATAAAAATGATGATTTGCTCGGACTAAAAGGCGAGCTCGGCAAACTTTATTATCCGCTGGGTGTGAATAGTTTTTCGTCAATAATGTCTACGCAAGCTCGTACCACTTCAGGGTCGAACCATACGCCGGATTTGTCGATAATTAATTGCTTAGCATCTTCTAAACTTTTAGCGGCCCTATAGGGGCGAAGTGCGCTAAATGCTTCGACCACATCCGCCACAGCAAGTATTCTCACCTCTAGAGAGATTTCATCCCCTTTTAAACCATCTGGATAACCCGAGCCGTCTAACCTTTCATGATGCGAACGCACGAGCTCCTTAACTGGCCAAGGAAAATCAATATTTTTAACGATGTCGTATCCCACATTAGTGTGAGTTTTAATAAGAGAAAACTCTTGCTCACTGAGCTTTCCTGGGCGATGCAGAATTTCAGCGGGAAGATATATTTTTCCTATATCGTGAATGCGGGCCGCAAAAGTTAAGCCTTCTAAAGTTTGCTTATCAAGCCCTAAACGACTCCCTATAGTTTTGCAAAGCTGAGCGACATTGAACATATGTCCGGCTGTATAGGGGTCACGTTTTTCTATTGTTGCAACTATTGTCTCTAGGGTTTGGCGATATACCGATTCTAATTTTTCAGCATTCAGTAGAGACTCTCGCCTAGCCTGTACTAGATTGTCAGTATCTAATATGACGCCAACGAGTTGGCTTGGCTGCTCTGGGTTCGCTGTGACCGACACGCTGTCCACAACCCACATCCAACTACCATCAGATTTACGTAGTCGATACTCTAAAATGTGGTCAGCGCCGTTTTGCAGGGATTGCTTAGACTTCTCTAATACTGAGTCTCTATCATCAGGGTGAATGTGGTCTTCCCAAAACTGCGGGGCTAGCCATTCGTGAACGCTATAGCCTGTAACTTCTAAACAATTGCTGCTTATAGAATATAGTCTATTGGACGAGGTTTCGGCGCGCCAAATCATCGCTCTAGCGTCTTTTGCAACGCGCTCATAAGCCTCTCGGCTACGTTTTGCCTCAATGAGTAGGCTTTGTTGATCACTTATATCCTGGAAGGCGCCGACGACTTTAGTGACTCGGCCGTTCTCAATAATGGGGGTTCCATTAGAACGGGTATAAAGCGATTTTCCTTCGGCGTTGATAATTGTCGCTTCAACAACAAAGGCTTGACCGTGGTCAATGGCGTTTCCGATGTAGTTCTCGAGTACTTGTCGGTCGTGCTTGGTATAGAAGTTTAGGCCTTTGTCGATAGTTGGCATATAGCTCTGGCTTAGGCCGAGGATGCGATACACCTCTTCGGTCCAACTGAGCTGATCGTTGACGACATCGTACTCCCAGCCACCCACTTTACCTAAGCGTTGAATGCTTTTGGAGACATTGTGTGCTGAGCTGCCCGCGAATCCATTCATTGGCTGACCCTCTATTATAGAGTTCTGGCATGACTTTTTTGCTTAAAAACTGAGCATAAATTGCGCCATTGCCGATCCAGTATAAGGAGATGGGGCAGACAACGCAAGACAGCGGTTTATTGCCGGAATTCGTCGCCTCGATCGCATGTCTATCATTAAAATGGTTTATGTATTTTAAAGCTTTAACTGTCACCTTTTTGTCTGAACTCTCTAGTATGGCTAAAAAAACATTAAGTAGCCTTCGACCTATAGGCTTGCTCTAGGCGCTTGGCTATTTCATCGCTAGCGCCGTTTTCTACTCGCTTAATATGTTTAGCTAGCGTGGGCAGGTAATGTGCCAATTGTGCCTTCTGAAAATCCAATTCAGCCTTGGCTTGTGCGCCAATATCGCTGGCAAGCACTCGGGACAGCGAGTTGTTTAATTCCTCCCAGTCATCTTGATAGCCATTCAATACGAGCTGTTGCGTCTGTGCTTTAATTGAATGGAGTTTACTGCGCAAGGCGGCATCTTTCTCGTCTTCTAAGCTCGATACTATGTCGAGAATATTACTTGTCGCGCTGCGTACTTGTGCATATTCCTGGAGAAAGTCAGCAATAATCCATTCTATCTCTAGACTTGCACTCATGAGCGCATCGGCTTCGCGTTTTATCTCTTCTTTTGCTTCTTCGGAAACATCGCTAGGAGGATGCGCGAGCGCCCGTGCGTGACGCATCAACTCGATATGTTCAAACTGAAGAAAGTCGAAGTGTTTCACTTCGCCGATAAGAAGGCGGCTCATTTGCGTCGTGATTCTTTCCTCAGAGTTTAAAGTGATGTTCAATGCCGCTTCATAGTCCTGATGGTGGCTTAAGCTGTCCTCGCTTAGCGCGCTTGAGCCTAAACACATGGCCGAGGCGGCGATCACTATTCTAATGGCGAGAGTGTTCGATAATTTTGGCATTATTGCACCTCACTTGCCGCGTTGGCAGAGTTTTCGCGTGGCGTGTGCATCATATGGTGCTGATGCTTGTGTTGCTCCGATGGCATTTTGTCTGGCATCTGCTGGCGCACGGAGTTTCGCATTTGTTCTTGGTTCATGCCTCGATTACCTCCATTGAAAAACTGGCTGCTTAGTGATCGAAGAAAGGCAGCAATATCGTTTACGTCGTTCTCTGCTAAGGTTCTGCCTGCTTGGTTTTGAGCCATTGTGCGAATGGCATCTTCTAAGTTTGTAACGCTGCCGTCATGAAAATAAGGCGCAGTAAGAGCGATATTGTGAAGTTGTGGTACCTTCAACAACGCAGCATCGGCTTGGCGCTGACTCCTAGAGGCCACACCGAGATCCTCACTTAGATCCATCTTGGCTAACACGGCTTTGGCAGCTATTGCCTGATAGGAGTTTCCACCAAGATTGATGCCGTTATGACAGGAGGTGCAACCTAACTGATCGAAGCGCTGCTTTCCTCTAATCTCTTGTGTGCTGAGGGCGCTAGTGTCTCCATTTAGGTAGTCATTAAAGGGAGAGTCTGTTCGCGTCATGTCCTTGGAGTGTTGAGCAATGGCATTGCCTAGATTACGTTCAGTAAGTCCGTCCGGATAAGCAGCATTGAATTGACTGACATAAGCTGTGTTTTGTTCAAGCTTTGTCATAATAATGCCGAGGTCATGCCCCATCTCTACTGGGTTGGAAAGAGGCGCGAGAGACTGTTGGTCAAGGTCGAAAGCTCTACCGTCCCAGAACTGACGAAAGTTGAAAGCCGAGTTAAATATAGTAGGGGTGTTGCGTGTACCTTCCGCGCCGCCGATGCCACGTGCAAGCCTTAGGCCGTCTGTGCCTCCCTTCATCCCCATGTGACAAGTGTTGCACGCAATGCTGTCATCGCTAGAAAGGGATTTGTCATGGAAGAGAGAAAAGCCAAGATCTCGTTTCGCTGCGTTGGCCGGGAAGTTATTGAGCTCAGGTATGGGGCGAAATATGTCATTGGCTAGCGAGTGCGACGCGTTCGCGTTTATCCAAGGAGCCTCACCTTTAGCTGCAAGAAATGCCTGGTACGCTTTCGTTGCAGCTTCCTCAGCTAATGCAAAATGGTTGCTAAGAGCAGCACTTACCAGTGCGGCTAGTAGCGCTGTCATGCGCGATAGTCTCATTGCGAGTCTCCTTGCCTGTTTAGGCATAAGTGGCTGCCCTTGTGGTTTGTTGTAATCCAATAAGAGCAGGTCTTATTTACAATCTATGGGGGAGCAGGGCAGTTCACAATGTGACATGTTGTCGCAGCATTAGCTTGTCAAATATTGTCACAGTTTCAATTGGTATTGGCAGGTGTATTGGGTTCGATAATGACGCACAATTGAACGGTTAGGTAAATAAATAATACTAAATGAGAATGTGACTTATTTTTAGTTTAAAGAGGCTAATGGGGGCAATATTGTGAGTGATAACACAAAAGAGATAGCAGGTCGTAGAAGAGTGATTGGAAGTTTAGGGGCTGCAGCTCTAGCGAGCTTAGCGGCAGGTGCGGCACCGGCAAGCGCCCAGACACAAACCAACGGCTTCGTTCCTAAGCGTCACCCCCAAGATCAATGGATGGGAGAATTGCAAGGTGATCATAGGGTCTTCATAGATACATCGAATGCGGGTGGCGGTGCTAACGCGGTGCGTTATGGCAATAATATTCTGGACTCTCATATCGGCGCATACGATGGTAGTGAAGAGGATATGGCCATTATCGTCTGTTATCGCCATACCTCAACGCCTTTTGCCTTCAACGATGCCATGTGGGCTAAGTATGCCGATGGTTTTGCCCTGTTTACCCAGGAGCGTGATGAAAATGGAGTGGCGCCCACTAAGAATAGGCTCTATAGCAGCATTTTAGCCTTGGGGGAACGAGGCGTGAGCTATGCGATTTGCAATAAAGCAACGACTACCCTGTCGGGTTTAATTGCGCGCAATTCGAACTCCACTGCCGAGGAAATTCACGCAGAGCTGATCGCCAACGCTATTCCAGGTGCCCACTTCGTGGCTGCCGGAGTACTGGCGGCGACTCGTTCTCAGGAATATGGTTTCAGCTTATTATATTCTGCATCCTGATCGGAGTTCGACTTTCATGCAAGAGACTGTAAGCTCCAATAGAGCAGCTCCTTTCTGCTCGGAACTCGTGCGGGCGCATAGTTATGCCGCCCTAGCAACTCTAATTATCTCTGCTGTGTTTGGCATAATGGTCGCAGCCTTGTTTGTGTATCCGGATTTAACCGCAGGGTCCGAGGTCGCGACTTGGGGGCGTCTGCGTTACGCCCATACTCAAGGCATCATGATAGGGTGGTTGGGTAATGCTTTTTTGGCTTTTCTCTACTACGCAGTTCCTGTCCTAACGGGGCGCGCTGTTAGCAATATTACACTGGGTTGGGTGATATTTGGGCTGTGGAATTTTGTAGCCGTGATTCCAGGTTGGGTTCTCGTCTTAAGCGGTGTTAGTCAGCCCTTGGAGTGGGCGGAGTTTCCATTAATCGTAGACGCCGTAGTCATCTGTGCACTGCTTCTATCAGCGGTGCAATTTTTACCCGCGTTTTTCAGGCAGGGCTTGGATAGTCTATACGTATCCAGTTGGTACATCATCGGAGGCTTGGTATTTACGGTCTTAGCCTATCCCACTGGTAATATTGTTCCCGATATTGCAGCGGGGGCAAGCAGCGCAGCCTTTGGCGGGCTGTGGATACACAATGCGGTGGGCCTCTTTGTTACGCCTCTAGCATTGGCTATTGTCTATTATGTTATTCCCGCCTCAACCGGAAGGCCTATCTACAGTCACTTTCTGTCTATGTTGGGTTTCTGGGGGCTATTCTTTTTCTACCCGCTTAATGGGACGCATCACTATATTTTCTCGGTGATTCCAATGGCTGCCCAATTGGGAGCTATCGCCGCTTCGGCTTTCCTGGGGCTTGTCGTATTGATAGTGGTGAGCAATTTAACGCTATCTATGCGTGGTGCGGGCTTAATTGCAAAGGACCCGGCATTGAGGTTTATAGCGGCGTCGGTTCTATTTTATTTTATTGTGAGTATGCAGGGCGCATCGCAGGCTCAGATGAGCTTGAACCAGTTTGTGCATTTTAGCGACTGGGTGGTTGGACACTCGCATTTGGCAATGCTTGGCTTTGCGACGTTTGCCGCTATTGGTGGCATCGTTCATGTATGGCAACGAATGCCTAATAGCCGTTATAACCCTAGGGCAATAGAGTGGTCTTTCTGGCTGCTGTTTATTGGTATTAGTCTAATGGTCATAGACTTGACGGTAGCGGGTATCGTTCAGGCTGAACTATGGCAGCAGGCAGGTCCTTGGATTGAATCCGTGCGTGCCTCCAAGCCTTATTGGATGCTTCGTTACCTTTCCGCAATTCCTGTTACGGCAGGCTTTGTGGCGCTAATCTATGGTTTGTTAACGGGGCCTCGGGGCACTGTGATGGGCGATAAGATGAGCTTAGAAAAAGCAACGCCCACCCAGCCCCAGCTATCGGCATCGGCTCAGTCTCCAGCCTTGAGCATGGCGTATCTTGTCACTGGTGTTGCTGGCATTGGGTTCTTTGCGTTCTCTATGGTGTTGTTAGGTCTATGGCCGGCTAAGGTTTTGGATAGGCAGATTACTGAAACCTCGCCAGAATTTATTTTGCCGCTCTCCCCATCGGAGAAAAGAGGTCAGGCGCTTTATGCTCGCGAGGGCTGTGGGTACTGTCATACTCAACAAATACGCTACTTAGACAATGATATGAGGCGCTTCGGTGCGCCAACGCTCGCGTGGGAAACTCAGTTTGATAGTCCTCATCTGTGGGGGACAAGACGAGTGGGTCCCGATCTCTCGCGAGAAGGTGGCGTGCGCTCGCAGGACTGGCATTTTGCACATCTATATGATCCGAGGAGCGTCGTTCCGTCATCGATTATGCCCAGTTATCGCTCCATGTTTGCAGGATCGGCGCTTGCACCTAAGCAGGAAGCTCGCGATTTAGTAGCTTATATTGGTTCACTGGGAAGGGCGCGGGCGATGGCGTGGCCGGATAATGATAAAGCTGCGCTTGGCAGCAGCGCGCTTGATAAATGGGGGCAAATGTCTTTAAACGCCTCGCAGCTTAATACTCATCCCGCGAGCCAGAGGCCGTTGACAGAAACGAATTACTCCAATGACGTGAATATTGGCAGTCCAGACTTGCAACTATGGCTAGAGAATTGTGCAGGCTGTCATGGAGAGCTGGGGGCGGGGGATGGAACGGCCTCTCAATGGTTGTCGCCAATGCCTGCGAATCTTCGTGCCCATGAGTACTCTGCTGACTATGTCTTATCGGTTCTGGTCAATGGTAAAGAGGGGACGTCCATGCCTGCTTGGCGCGATCACAGTCCTGAGGATCTGGCTTCCTTGGTGGCACTCGTCCTGGGCTTGTCGGAGCCCGACTTAGACGGGGAGGCTGACGCAGCGATGATAGCTCAAGGCCAAAAAACGTATGTAGAGAACTGCGTGCAATGTCATGGGGTCTCTGGTCAGGGGGATGGTTTTGCGGTTGATCGGCTTGCAGTTCAAGCAACGAACTTTAGGCAGAGCAGGCCCAGTTTAGAGTACGCAATCAAAGTATTGAATGAAGGCGTAGGAGGTACGCCTATGGCGCCTTGGAATGACAGGCTTTCTGCCGCCGAAATAGAAGCGGTTTCGCACTTCGTGAGAGGGTTTTTTGATCCCCAGGGGAATGCCCAATGATTGTTAATATAGTGGTCTTCTTTGCGGTAGCAATGAGTGTGTTGTTTCTGGTGGCGTGGGGGCTAAGTAAAGAATTACGAGCACGCATAGAGCAGCCTAAGTTTGATTTTCTTGCACGTTTGCAGCAGCTTGAGTCGGTGTCTAATACCCGCTCGGGTTCGGAGGGAAACAATAATGTCCTCTAAGTTTAAACTTGTAGTTCTAGCATTAAGCCTTGTCCTTGGCTGTGCCCTCGTCCTTCTCGCGTTGAGCGTAAGAGAGGGTTCTATGCAGACAAGCGAGCGAGCCGCGAGTGTGGAGTATGGAGAATTCATTATCAGAAACACCGCGCAGGTATTAGGTAGCGGCCAGAGTGACCCCGCCCTGCAATATTCCGGCACGAATATGGCCTGTGCCTCCTGTCATCTGGAGTCGGGCCAACTTCCAGGCACCTTAAGCTTATTACAGGCCGCAGCCAAATACCCTAGTTTTTCCGGTCGAGAAGGGCGTGATAGAGATCTAGAGGACCGCATCAATGGTTGCATGCAGCGCAGCATGAATGGTCTTCCCATCCCTAGGGAGGGAGTGGAGATGCAATCAATGGTGTCCTATATCACTCATTTAGGTCAGCGCTACCAAGCGATGAGTAAGGAGGCCAGAGAACTACAGGAGCCACCGAGTTTTGTCGAACCGCAGCGCAAGGCAAGCGTTGAGAATGGCGCCTTGGTATATGAACAACGCTGTCAAACATGCCACGGTGATAACGGGCAGGGCTTATTGGCCACACAGGATGCTTCGTTGGGGTATACATTTCCGCCACTTTGGGGGCCGGATAGTTATAATAACGGAGCAGGGATGACGAGGGTTCTTACCGCGGCTCGTTTCATTAAAGCCAGAATGCCGCTTGGCCAGCCGGATCTTTCGGATGATGAGGCTTATGATGTGGCAGCTTATATTAATTCACATGAGAGGCCGATAAAGGCTAATTTAGAGGCCGACTACCCGGATAAGAGCCGTAAGCCAATTGATAGTCCCTACCCTCCGTATGCGGATCCCTTCTCCCAAGAGCAGCATCGTTTAGGGCCATTTGCCCCTATTCGTGAATATTACCAGAATCGTTAGAGTGTGCAGTCAAAGGGTGAGACATAGGTCCCACCCTTTTAGAAATTTATTCGCCGATAATGCCTCGTACAACAGGCTCTAGGCTTCTTAGTCCCCAGTCTTTGCCTGTGGCAATAGCCGACTCTAATGGCGCGCCCTCATTGATGCTAGCTGCCAGCGCTCGCAGTGCTCCGACTCGGTTGCTACTGGCGCAATGCACTAGAAGCGGTTGACCGTTGAGGCTATTCAGCAGCTCATCAAGGCTTTGCGCGTTGGCTACGCTAACGCCTGCCGCCCCAGCCACGGGAATAGAGTGGTATTGCATTCCCAGTGACTCCACATATGCTGCTTCATCCCACTCTTGCTCCGCGACAGGGCGCAGGTTCACGATGTGTTTGACCCCAGAGTTCGCCAATACTTGCAGCTGTTCCTGTGTTGGTTGACCGCTAGTTAATATGTTTCTCTCTTGTGCGGCGAGATTGAGAATGTCGGCGTTTGAAATGGCATCGGAGTCAACAGACGGGGAGCTCACACAGCTCGCTAGCACCAATACAATAAACGCTATTTGCACTCGATATAGTGCAGATCTGATTGAACCAAGTGATTGATGCATAGTGACTCCTTATAGCATGGTAATTTTTAATATTAGGGACACCTCTGGCGGTGCGGGTGACATTATAATGCACCTTTGTTGCCGAGTTTTCCAAGACTTGTTAAAGCAAGTTTGTCACTCTATTGAGCTGGGTCAAGAGTGCTCTGTGGAGTGGGGGAATTCGATGCTTATTTTGGTGCCAACATCAATGGTGCTTTCAACGCTAATCTCCCAATCAAACCTATCACAAATACGCCGTACTAGGTTTAAGCCCAGGCCTGTGCCGGCGGTTTTGGTGCTGTAGGAACGATCAAATATCTGATCGATTTTATCCGCAGCTATGCCTTCTCCTGTGTCGCTTATCAGCAATTTGTGTTGATTAAGCTCAATGCTAATAGTGCCTTGAGAAGTATGTTCAAGAGCGTTGCGAAATAGGTTGCTGAAGGTAATTTGAACGAGACTAGCGGGTGCTTTCAGCACGGGCTTGTCTTTTAAGCTTGTTTCAATGCGTAAGTTTTTAGCTTCAATCTGCGCGCTATTGTCTTCGATTTGCTGTTGTATGATCGTGATAAGGTCGGCCTTTGGCCCTTGGGTGATCTGCTTATCGTCTTCGCGAGATAGAAAGAGAGTGGCCTCTATAAAGGCCAGCATTTCCTTACAGGCGCGGTTAATGCGCTCGGCGGCTCTTTCGGCTGCTGGCGATAGTTCGCTTGCGGATAGCACGTCGACGGCGCCCATCATGACCGACAGGGGAGTGCGTAACTCATGGCTTGCCGCGGCGGTGAAGGAGCGCTCGCGTTCGACAAACTGGTCCAGTCTTTCCATGTAGCTATCGAAGGCGGCGGCTATTTTCCATATCTCGCTACCGCGATAGTCTTTTTCGATACGCAGTTTACGCTCGCCTGGGTGGAGCGTAGTGATTCTTCTAGATAGTTCGCTCACAGGCGCTATGATGACTTTGCTCGCGCTAAGCCCCATTAATAGCGCAATGAAAGCGACTAGAATCAGGCCATAGAGTAGCAGGCTCAATACAAGATGTTCTTGATTTTCCCAATTGGTAATGTCGTATACGAGGTAGCTTGGCTCTCCTTGCCAACTTCCCACTTCGACTTGGTAGTAGGAATTCCCTACCTCAATGCTATGGTGATCTCCTGGTAAAAGTGCTGTAATTTCCGGCGGGGGTAAAGATGGGCTGCCCTGATAATAAAACTGCCAGCCATCGAATAAGTAGGCCGAATTATAGTTGCCTTGCTCCAGCTGTTCGGTCAGTGCTTCTAGTTGCGTTGCGACCATCTCACCTAACACCACCGCCTCTAAACGAGCCTTGATAAACATGACTCCACCGGCAAAAAGAGAACTGGTGACGGTGACAATGACTAGAACAGTGAGCAAAACGCGAAGTTTTAGGTTGTGACTTTTCATACTAGTTCGCTTGCTTTTGGTATAGGCGATAACCAACGCCATGTACCGTGTGAATGAGTTTTTCAGAAAAGGGCTTGTCCACCACACTACGCAGATTATAGATATGGGTGCGTAGAATATCGTTATCGGGAAGCTCGTCTCCCCAAATAGCGTCTTCAATTTCTTCCCGAGCGACAACGCGATCACTGTGAACCATGAGCATTTGAAGTAGCTTGCGCTGAATTGGGTTAAGAGATAGATCTTTGCCAGCTCGTGTGGCCTTTAGCGTCTGTGGGTCAAAGCTTAAATCCCCCACTTGAATAGCCGTTTGGGCCGACTCTTTGCGATCTCGCTTCACTAAGGCCGCTAGTCTAACTTCCAGTTCTCGTATGGAGAACGGCTTAACTAAATAGTCGTCGGCGCCAGCTTCAAAGCCTTCCACCTTATCGTCTAATTGATCACGAGCGGTAAGCATGATGATAGGAGTGGTGATATGAGAGTGTTCACGAATGCGTCTGCAAACTTCCATGCCATTGATTTGCGGAAGCATTATATCGAGCACTATAACGTCGTAGCGCTCTTCAGTGGCCAGCTGCAAGCCAAGCTTGCCATTGGTGGCGAAGTCCAAGACGTGTCCTTTGGGCTCGAGGTAATCAGCAATATTTTCTGCTATGTCACGATTGTCCTCTACTATCAGTATTTTCACCGATTGATTCCTCGTGGGTTGAGCTACCTATATTAAGCTTTATAAGCCTCATTAAGACATTTTGCATGTCAAAAAAATGTAAACACCCTGCTTTGACAATTTTTTCACATACCTGCCTTTATCCTTTGTTCAACATAGGCTGAAAGTGAGTGAAAAAAGGTGAAACACATCTCTAATATTATCAAGTTAGGCCTGTTCATGTGGGTATTACTGCCCATTAGTGGATTGGCCCAGCAGATAGAACACCCACATCTTACCCAAGTGAAAGAATTAAGCTTTGACGAGCTGCTTTCCTTGTCTCTACAGCGTATTCCCCAGTACCGCGAGATTAAGGCGCGAGAGGCGCAAGCGAATGCTCAGCAGTCAGTTGGCGAGGGGTGGATCGCGGGAAGGCCTAGTCTGCAAGTCGACTATCTCGACGACAGTATTCAAAGCAATCTAGGGCAAACAGAACTTAACTATGGCGTGGAGCTTCCCCTTTGGCGTTTCGGCCAGAGGCAGAACCAGCAAGACTTGGGGCAACGTTACGGAGAATCCAGCGTCGCTTGGGCGCAGAACCTAGAACTAAATGTGGCCGGGCAGTTGCGCGAGGCATTAGCCAACTACTATGAGGCGATTACCCTGCAAGCTTTGGAGCAACAAGCCACAAGAGATGCGGCAGAACTGCTGCGTATAGTGGAGTCACTCTATGAAGCGGGTGAAGCCGCACAGATGGAGGTGATGCAAGCACGCAGCCTGTTGTTGACTCAGCAGCGCAATGAGTTAGATGCCGACGCAATGAGAGTGAATGCCGAGCGCAACTATGCTGTGCTCACTGGCCTCACAGAGATTCCTGAGCTTGCCCATAGGGAAGCACTGGCCGCGGCAGACGAGATCAGCAAGTCTCATCCGCGCTTGGTCTCGCTGCAAGCCGAAGTCGCTTTGCAGCAGGCTAATGTGAAGGCAGAAGAGGCAGCGGCAAAAGGAAACCCTAGCGTTTTCGTTGGCAGTCGTCGGCAAAAGGACGGACCCAATAGTGGCTATCACGATGCATTTGCTGTCTCTGTGAGTATCCCCTTTGGTGGAAAGAAGTTTGTGTCCGCTGCCACCAGTAACGCTCGTCGCTCTCAGGTCGATGCTGAGGTGGCTCTACTAAGGGCGCAGCGAGAACTCAGCTCGCAGCTCCACGAGGTGGAGCACCAACTCTTCACACTCTCAACGCAGCTTCCCATTTTGCAAGAGCAGGCGCAGCTTTCGCAACAACAATGGGACATGGCGCGGGCGGCCTTTGAGTTAGGCGAGGTCGATATGGCAAGAGTAGTGATAGCCATGCAGCTCGCGCGCAGTAGCGCAAGAGAATATGAATCCACGCTGCTGAAACAGCAGCGCTTAATTACAGAGTTTAATCAGACTGTCGGAGTACTGCCATGAAGCACGTCCTAATCAAGAATCTCACCGCGCTGGTCGCTCTTGTTGTTTCCTCTAGTGTTTTTGCACAGGAGCAGATCGCCATAGACGAGGCCGATCTTAAGAGAATGGGCATTATCTTCTCCCCAGTTGAACCCTTAAATTCTAATTTCGGTATGCGATTTCCAGCAACCGTTATTAATTCTCCGGATAGCGCTTCCGTCATTAGTTCACGCTACTCCGGTACCGTTAGTCGGTGGTTAGCGAATGCTGGAGACCAGCTGCAGGCTGGCGATACGATTTTGGAGATACAAAGCTCCGAGCTTATCGAGTTACAGAACGCCTGGGTGAATGCGGACGCTGAGCTGCTGCGCGCCAACTTCGAACTGACGAAAGATCGTGCGCTCTTTGAGCAAGGCGTGATTTCGCAACAGCGTTTGAACAACACTAGCACGGCCCAGCGCCAAGCCCTTTTCGCGGAACAAGCGCTGCGTACGAGCTTGGAGTTAGCCGGTTTCGACTCACAGAAAATGACAGCCTTAAAGAGCAATGGGGAGTTTATAGGCAGCTACTTTGTCGAAAGCCCAACAACTGCTGTGCTTACCCAAAGAGGGGTCGGCGTTGGGGAGTATGTGGATAGTAATGTGAGCCTTGCCCAGCTTGATTCTAGTTCTAAGCGTTGGATAAGTGCACATGTGCCAGCCCGCATTGCTGCGGGTGTTCAGGTGGGGCAGCGCATCACACTGGTGGGCAGTGGTGACGCGCTGACTGTTCGGCAAAAAGATCTAACAGTTGATACTCGCGACCAAAGCGTGGAGCTGTATGCTGAATTTGATGCGGATACGTCAATGACAACGGGTCAGGTGGTATCGGTTATCATTCCTCCAAGTGAAGCTGGCTTTTTAATACCCGATAGCGCTGTGGTACACAGTGGTAACCAGACGAGTGTTTATGTGCGCTCGAGCCAAGGAGTAGAGGCAAGAGTGCTTCAGCTTCAGGCGATGGGAGCGGCCTACTTTGCATTGGAAGGAATATCTAGCTCTGATCAGATTGTGATACAAGGCAGCGCTATTTTGAAGGGAATGCAGCTTGGCTTAGGAGGTGGCGAATAATGCTTTCAGCACTCGTTCAATCCTCTCTGAGTCAACGCCTGTTGGTATTGCTGTTGACTCTTCTCTTGATTGGCTTTGGGGCACGGGCTCTAGTCAATATTCCCATCGACGCGTTTCCAGATATTTCGCCGACCCAGGTGAAGATTATTATCAAGGCGCCAGGTATGACCCCTGAAGAGGTTGAGTCGCTTATCACGCAGCCGGTAGAAGTAGAGCTTTTGGGAATCCCCAATCAGTCTATGCTGCGCTCAATATCGAAATATGCACTTAGTTCAATCACCTTAGACTTTGAAGATGGAACGGACATCTATTGGGCTCGTCAGCAAGTGACGGAGCGTGTGAACAATGTGCGAGAAAGCTTGCCTAGCGGAATCAGTGGCGGTCTTGCGCCCATGAGTACACCGTTAGGGGACATGTTCATGTTTACCATCGATAGCAGTGCGCTTACGCTTGCCGAGAAGCGTTATCTTTTGGACTGGACTATTCGACCTGCCTTAAGAACTGTACCCGGTGTTGCTGATGTTAACTCATTAGGCGGCTTTGTCCGCACGTATCAAGTGCAACCGGACCGCAGTGCGATGGCGAGCCTAGGTGTGGATGCCTTAAGTCTAATAGAGGCACTTGAGAGCAATAATAAGAATGATGGTGCTGGCCGCATTAGTCAGGGCGAAGAGGCCATTCTTGTTCGTGTTACCGGGGCGCTTGGAGGGCATGAAGACATTGCAAATACGCTTGTACCAACTGCCAGCGGAGTACCGGTTCTGTTGTCTGAGATTGCCAAAGTGACCACCGGTTCTCTAGAGAGGTATGGCGCCGTAACAGCCGACGGGGCTGCCGAGGTCGTGCAGGGCTTGGTCATTGGTTTGAGAGGCGCTAACTCCAGAGACGTGGTAAACGGCGTTAAAGATAAGTTGACTCAACTCGAGACGTCTTTACCTGAAGATGTTGAAATTAATGTGTTTTATGACCGTACAGTGCTGATAGAAAGCGCTGTCGGAACTGTTTCTCGCGCTTTGATAGAAGCTGTGATCCTAGTGCTCGTTCTGCTCGGTTTGTTCCTCGGCAATATTAGAGCGGCGCTAACAGTTGCGATCATACTGCCGCTATCGGCTCTCTTTACCTTCCTAATGATGAGGCAGCTTAATATGTCTGCCAACCTCATGAGTTTGGGCGGACTTGTCATTGCAATTGGAATGCTGGTTGACTCCTCAATTGTGATTGTAGAGAACATCGTCTCCTCGCTCGCGCATCAAAAGCCAGGCGCTAAACGACTGCCTAACTTACACATTGTGTACAGGGCCGTTCGGGATGTTGCCCTGCCTGTGACCTCAGGTATTATGATAATTGTTATCGTGTTTCTACCTCTATTGACCTTAGAAGGGCTAGAGGGAAAACTATTTGGTCCGGTGACCCTAACAATTGTCTTTGCGCTGCTTGGTTCGCTTATTCTATCGCTAACTGTGATACCCGTAGTGGCTACCTTTCTAGTGAATGCGGATGCTCACAATGAACCATGGCTTAGTCGCAAGTTGACTGCGCTCTACAAGCCCCTATTGGCCAAAGCCTTGGCTCGGCCAGTGTTCCTCTTAGCATTTTCAGCGGCTCTTCTTGCAACCAGTGTTGTCGTGTTCCCCCTTGTCGGTAAGACCTTCATGCCGACCATGGATGAGGGCGATATTCTTATTCAGCTTGAAACCATTCCCTCGGTAGGCTTAGAGGCAAATGCACGAGTAGTGCAGCAGGTTGAAAAAGAGTTATTAGAGCAGGTGCCGGAGATTAGCCGCATTGTGTCTCGTATTGGCTCTGATGAGATGGGCATGGACCCAATGGGATTGAACGAGACAGATATGTTTTTGCAGTTGCTACCGCCTGAACAGTGGAGCGTTAAAACGAAAGCCGAGCTGGAAGATAAACTGCGTTTGGTAATGGATCAGTTTGTAGGCCTGAACTACGGATTTACTCAACCTATTGATATGCGCGTGTCGGAGATGCTAACGGGATCGCGTGGTGATGTGGCGATTAAGCTGTTTGGCACAGACTTAGGTTTACTCAACAAGTACGCCAGCGAAATTGCAGGCGTCGTAGAAGGGATTCCTGGCGCTATCGATACAATTGCAACCATTAACGAAGGCGCTCAATACCTACAGGTTAATGTCGATCGAATGATGGCTGGCCGTTTGGGGCTAAATGCCGATGATATTCAGTCTCGTCTGCGAGCGGAAATTGAGGGCTTAGAAATAGGGAGTGTTATCGAAGGCGTTGCCAGAGTTCCCTTAGTGCTGCGCTATCAAGGCATCAGCGGTGATGCCTTGGCACAGTTGTCTAATAGCCTTATTAGCCTACCAAGTGGTGAACAAATTCCTTTATCGAATATTGCTAGCATTGAACGAGTAGAGGGGCCTATCACCATTTCCCGAGAATCGGGACAACGTTTTTCTGTGATACGCACCGATGTGCGCGATCGAGACCTAGTGGGTTTTGTTAGCGAAGCTCAAGAGGTGATAGCCGCTCAGGTAGAACTCCCTGAAGCGTATAGGCTGGAGTGGGGCGGTGAGTTTGAGAATCAGCAGCGAGCAGCGGCTCGCCTGACTCTAGTGGTACCTCTGGCGCTTGCTATGATCGCATTGTTGCTATTCCTTACTTTTCATTCGATCAAGCAAACCCTCATCGTCTTGTCCAATATTCCTTTTGCGCTAACTGGCGGCCTTATCGCGCTGTGGTTAACGGGAGAATTCTTGTCCGTACCAGCCTCGGTAGGCTTTATTGCCTTATTGGGTATTGCCGTGCTCAACGGGGTGGTGATGATGACTTATTTCAATCAATTGCGCGCTAAAGGGCTTCCTATCATGGAAGTGGTGACCGAAGGGGCGCTGCGCCGTTTGAGGCCAGTGATGATGACGGCCACTATATGCGCGTTTGGCTTGGTGCCATTGTTATTGGCTACCGGGCCAGGGTCCGAAATTCAAAGGCCCTTGGCGATAGTAGTAATAGGCGGGCTCATTAGCTCCACCTTACTTACCTTGTTCCTATTGCCAATTATTTACCGAACTTTTCATCGCACTATAAGTGCCTAGGGGGAAGCATGACGAAACACGATGTTTCTAAGTCTGAAGGGCCACGCACCATGTTGGTATTGAATGTGGCACCCGCTCTGGCAGAAGATTTGATCGACTACCTACTTAGGATTGATGGGGTTGATGGCTTTACCTCTTACCATGTTCATGGTCATGGAGAGCATGGGGGCTTGACTGTAGCAGAGCAGGTCAGTGGGCGACGCAAGCGCGAGCAGTTTGAGATACTGATCGCGGAGCCCTTAATTCCCACTGTTATTGCCGGCCTAGCCGAGAATGTCGGCAGGGATATTGTTTATTGGGAACAAAACATTGCCAAGCTCGGCCGCATTACCTAGAGAATGGGTACTGCTTTATTTTTCTTTTTTGTTTCAATAAGATAGCTAAGTGACTGGTGCAGAGGGAAACGTTTTGCGCAGTAATCCGGTCTCTAATGCACGCGATACTATAAGCTCACTAACAGCGTAAGCGAATGTTGTTAATTGTGCCTTGTTGCGCTCAGATAGCATATTATGACAAAAAGGAGAAAGTTTATGTTACGACCCTTATTACTGGCGGCGGCATTCAGTGTCGGTTTAGCTGGTGTTGGTGTAGTGCAGGCCCAATCGGAGCTGCACCGCTCTGCTCTTCACGACTTTAACGTAGTCACCGTTGTCGATGGCTTAGAAGTGCCATGGTCGATGGCTTGGCTGCCCAATGGCGACATGCTAGTAACAGAGCGAGCAGGGCGCCTGCGCATTGTGCGCGATGGTCAATTGCTTCCAGAGGCTGTTCCTGGGGTGCCAGAGGTGTTTACCACGGGTGGACAGGCTGGTCTATTCGATGTTCTTCCTCACCCAAACTTTGAAGATAACCAGTACTTATACCTCAGCTTTGCCAAGCCTCAAGAAGAGCGCGGTGCGTCTACTACGACTATTGTTCGTGGGCGTCTAGTGAACGATCGCCTGGAAGATGTGACCGAAATCTTTGCAGCGAATGCTGCCGGTGCGGGCCATTACGGTGGCCGTATCATCTTCGATGACGAGGGATATCTATTCGCCTCTTTAGGCGACAGAATGGCGCCGCCACGAGGCGATCTATCTGCTCACCCTGCACAGGATTTGTCTAATCATCACGGTGTGATTGTGCGCTTAAATGACGATGGCAGTGTGCCAGAGGATAACCCTTTTGTGGGTGAAGATGGAGTAGAACCGGCTATCTGGAGTTATGGGCACCGAAGCCCACAGGGCCTTGCCCAAGATCCTGTTAGCGGCAAGCTCTGGATGACTGAACATGGTCCTCAGGGCGGTGATGAAGTGAACCTTGTTCAACCGGGTAAGAACTACGGTTGGCCAGTAGTGGGACGTGGCCTGAACTATGGTCCAGGCACGCCTATTCATGAATCAATAGCAGCCGACGGTATGGAGAACCCTGCTCACTTTTGGGTACCGTCCATCGCAGCGTCCGGCCTAGCTATCTATAATGGCTCCCAGTTCCCTGAGTGGAGTGGTGATCTGTTTGCCGGTGGCCTCGCGGGTGAGCAATTGGCTCGCCTAACGCTAAACGAAGAAGGCACAGAAGTGATGTATGAGGAAACCTTGTTACCTTATATTGGCCGAATTCGCGATGTGAGAGTAGGGCCTGATGGGTATATCTATGTGGCTATCGAGTCTCGAAGCCGCCAACCCACACCAATCGTTCGTTTAGAACCTGCTAACTAAACCGTTTTGGGGTCGGGCTTGTATTATGAGCCTTGACCCCATTTTAGTTAGAGCCAGAGCGAGCATTGCCCGCGTTAAGAAGCTACAAACAAGCTTTTCAAAATAGTCTAAACTGATATAAATTGCATTTGCCTTTTTACATCAATTTGGAAGTCCATCATGTTTAAAACCGTTTCAGCTCTCGCATTGCTTGGCGTGATTTGCGCTTGTGCCCCCTTACCCGACTCTGAGCGGCCAATCCGTACTCAGTCAGATGTCGATCGCTACAATGCAACAGTGTCCTCGGAAGGGGAGAAGTTGGTGTGCGAGCGCGAACGAGTGGTGGGCTCTAATATGCCGCAGTTTGTCTGTATGACAGTCAATCAACGTGAGCGGCTAGCTAGGGCTGCTGTGGAGGCACTTGAGAGCGTTCGCTAAAGCGACGCTCAGAGGCAGGCAGCTATCTAGGCGTTACTTTCGATAGCTGCTTCTAGCCACTCTTTTACTCTAGAATATATCGACGCTTTAGTGTGCGCTTGGCTATTTTCCAACCCTCTTCTGTGAGCACAAATTCATCGTGGTACTCGCCGATGAAGGCTGGCCCACTAACCGTGTTTTCGCCCGGTGGCGCGCTATAGATAGTGGCGTAGCTAACACCAGTGGCATGGGTGTCGTCGATAGGCTCGATGAATATGGTGCTCATCTCATGACGCCCTGTATTGCCTTCACGAATACTGTCGATTCTTGCGCGAATATTGTCTCTGCCTACCCAGTTCTGCCCTAGAACCGACAAGCTTGCATCTTCCGTAAACAGGTTTGAAAACTCTTCTGCATTGAAGTTATCACGATGATAGGCGTAGCCATAAACGAGATTGCTGCATGCCCGATAGACGTCTTCGGCAGAAAATGCTGCTGGTATAAATGATAGAAATAAAGCGATTGTTGCTACGAGTCTTTTCATAATCGTTCCTTAGTAAGCTCTGATTCCAGGTTCTTATTTCATTGCCGCATTACTTTTATTGGTCCAGAAAATATCGATGGAGCCCAAGCTATTGTCAGAACGACTGGAGAACCACGTGATGGTCTCGCCGCCAGGGGGTAGCGCTGGGCACATATCAGCGCCAGCGGTGTTGATTTGTGGGCCCAAATTATAGGCTTCACCCCAGCTATTTTCGCCCTGCTGCATGGCCCCCCAAATATCCATTCCGCCGAAGCCGCCGGGTCGGCTGGAAGTGAAATAGACCATGCCGCTGGAGTCTTGGGAGAAGTGAAATTCCTCTGCCGCGGTGTTGATGTTGGGGCCTTGGTTGACGGGTGTCATCCAATTGCCCTCGTCATCTTGAACCGAGCAGTAAATATCGGAGCCGCCATAACCGCCAGCACGACGTGATGCGAAGCACAAGGTTTTGCCATCTTGCAGTATGGCCGGGCAGTGCTCATCGCCTTCGTTGGTGCTAATGGGAAAGCCGACTAGTTCCGGTGTACTCCATTGGCCATCTACCTTATGGGTCACGAACAAGTCGTTATTGTTGCGAGGGGAGGTGGTAGCGAGCCGATCGGATTTGAAGTAGATGGTATTGCCATCCTTGGTAATCCAGGGCTCTCTGTCGTCACCCAAACGTAGAGGGTCTTCGTCAGTGGCGGGCGCAGCATTGACGCCTAGTCCCATGTTAACCGGTGTGTTCCAACTTCCCGTTTCGGGGTTGAATGTTGCTATATAGAGGTCTTTGGGATCACCGGGAGCAACCGCCATATCCTGGCGAGCACTACAATAGACCATAGTCCCGTCTTCGGCAAAGCTAAGTTCGCCTTCTGCCCACATTGTATTAATAGGGGCGCCAAAGTTGTGAACCGCTAGTTCTACCCAATTGCTATCTGCCCCAATACTTGCAGTGCTGCTAGCAAGGAAGCTCAATGCTAGTGCCCATTTATAGATCTTATTCATGGTATTAAACTCTTTTTGTTGTAGATGCAGTTTCAAACTACTAGCTAGAAACGCGGCACTACGCTGTTCAATGCCACGTTTTGATAGCAGATAATCGCGCAGAAGCGACAAGATGGCAAACCAATTGGGTAGACGAGTGGCCCAATTGAGTGTTTTTGATATAGACTTGCTTACTAAACCTATAATAAGCACAGCCTCTCGTTAGCTAACAAGGATGTTGTATATGCGCAGATTCGTTCAAACTCTTAGTTTTTTTCTAGTGTCTTTCAGTCTCTCCAGTTTTGCCGCGGCGCAAGGCGATAGCTGTCAGACGTTTCGAGTGGCAAACAGTGAGGTCACCATTGACGTTGTCATCGATGGGGAGACTTACCCTGCTGCTCTAACAATGAGCAATATCCCAGGAACTATTACGCTGGAACTGGTTAGAAAGCTAGGCCTTAACGAACAAGTGGATAGGCGCAGTACAGTGATTGGTGACTTTGGTCGTCCTGAAGCAAAGCGATTTATTACGAACTTGGATATAGGACTTTTTGGCACGACGACAACCGCTAAGCAAATGACGATAGCTGGGCGAGGCCAAGCTATCAGCCTGAGTCTAAGATTATTTCAAGATTTGCTTATTCAGATGGACTTCCCCAATTCTCGTATTTGTTTCTTCGATAGAGACGCTGTCAATATGAAGGAAGTTCACAATATAGAGATGGATTTTGATCCCCAGTTTGGTGTGCCTGTCGTTAAAGTTCGTTTTAATGACGAGATTGATACATGGCTGCAAGTTTCACCAGGCCTTGGTGCTGGGATACGACTTGATTCTGTAATAGCAGAGGAACTAGGACTATACGAAAGTGCAACATCTGCTTCTTCGCTTTTACTCTCCAATACCTTCGATTTAATGCAACTGGGCCCCTATGAAGTGGGGCAGATGAGTGCGCAGTTTCCGCGACTAGGGGTTAATGACAATATTAAGACGAACAGCCAGTCTAAGGTGGGGACAAATATCAAGCGAGGAAAAGAAAGCCGTGGACGTATAGGGCTCGAGATTCTAAAGCACTTTGTAGTGACTATGGATATGAAAACTGGCCGTATGCACATCTATACCCCATAGCTCGTTCAATTGTACGGGGTGATTCACATTGTAGTTTGAGTCACTCCTCAAGGTTCATGAATGACTATTGTGTTTCTCCCACTCTCTTTGGCTTTGTATAAAGCTTTATCAGCATTTAACCAAAAAGTTTCCAGCGAGCCAGAAGCGGCTGCGATGCCAATGCTAGTGGTAAGCGATAAATAATCATCTGAGTTGCGTGCTTGAATTTTCAGGTCTCGCACGTCTTGTAGTATTTGCTGCGCAAGCTCTTTGGCATCCTCAATACTCGAATCGATCAGCAGGATAGCGAACTCCTCACCGCCCACTCGCGCAATGATGTCGCTCTCTCTGCGGTGAGCTGAGATAGTGCGCGCAAACTCGATTAGTGCGGCGTCACCTGTTTGGTGCCCGTATTCGTCATTAACTGCTTTGAAGTGATCGATGTCGAGCATCAAAAAAACACAGGGCAACTTATTTCTACTTGCCAATTTTAGAGCCGTTTCTGCTTCTTGCACCATGCCGCGACGATTTCTGGTTTGCGTTAGCTGATCGGTAATAGTTTGTTGCGACAATAAAATATTTGTTTCTTTAAGCTGTAACGACAAGCGACGAAACTTCAAAATCGCAAGGCTGGCTAGTGCTAGCAATGCGGCGCTCAGCCCGCCTACTCTAATAGCCAATGAGTAGTCTGGAGAACTCGATGGCTCAAACAAGAAACCGTTGAGATCTACTGGGGCCGATGTCATATTGAGATCTCGATAGCTTTGAGCGATAAATTGCCAGCGCCCTGGGTTCATGTGGCCTATCTGGACGAGATCAGTCATTACCAGGTCACTAATCGTATTGGCCTCAAAGCGCAGATGCTCGAGTGTCTTCTCAGGCGCATATTTTGTATGGATAAGCTCGATAGTCTCCTCAATATTGTTTAAAGCATATAGCCAGCCTTGCAGACTAGCGTCTTTAAAGCGATTGACTAGGTCCGGGTTTCTGTTTGCTAGGTGTTCGCTGGTAATTAGTACATCGCTATAGAAGTTGATGCCGTAGTCTTTTGGGTTAATGATGCTGTAGTCGATGCCTTGTTGCTCTAAATAGTACGGCTCGTTGGAGATATAGCCGTCATAGGCATCTGCTTCTCCTGTGACAATATCATTGATGTCGAAGCTAGTAGGAACGATGTTTACGCTGTCGGCGCTTAGCCCTTCGCGTTCGAGCATTATGAGTAGCTCTGCACTTTCCGGCGGAGGCATTATTAGCACTCTATGGCCAGCTAAGTCGTGAGGGGTGCGGATATTGGACGATTCCAAGGATATCCACACGATAGGCGATGTTTGCATAATAGCCGCTATAGCGACTACGGGTTTACCTGCCATGCGCTCAATGACGACACCAGAGCCGGTGATGGCAAAGTCGACATTGCCTGCGAGCACGTCCTCAATTGGAGTGAGAGCATCGGGCCCTCCCTCAATAAGCTCTACATCCAAGCCTGCTGCATCGTAGAAGCCCTTTTCTAGCGCCATATAATATCCAGCGAACTGGAACTGATGAGTCCAGCGCAGTTGCAACTTAACGCTATCGGCGGCATAGGTGCCGATGCTGGCACTGCAGCTCAAAAGAGCGAATATATAGGGCCAAAAAAGGGCGCGTCGCAATACCATAGTAATACTGCTGGTTTTTAGTAAAAGGTCAGTATAGAGCAACTTAAGCGTTATTTGGAGTGGGGAAGTGGGCCCGGCCCCTTGCTGCCAACTATGGAACAAGGGCCGATCCCCAAAATGCTTAGCGGATGGCGATTGGATTGATGACAGTTTGCACCGCGCCTTTGAATTTAGGCTGGCCTAATACAAATAGAAACTCTTTCACGCCATCAGCCGCTAACTCCGCCGTGTTCATGCTTTCTAATATGTAGACACCATTTTTTGCCAGAAGCGTTTGATGGACGGCAAAGTTTTTTTGAGGTGATTCAAATGGTATGACTTCTAGCGCAGGTGTGTCGGAACCGATTGCGACAACACCCAAATCCGCGAGGTACTGGGCTCCTTCCACACCGGGACCAGGCTCTACTGAAATATAGCGCTCGTTGTCGACACCCAGCAGTTGCATCCAGCCTGTGTAGAACAAAACCACATCGCCTTGTCTGATCTCAATGCCCTGTGCACGTGCTGCCGCGTCAATCTCGGCACGATTAAACGCAGTGCCTTCCTCTACCATATCGACACCATAGAGTGTCGTCATATCTAGTAGAACGCCTCGGGTGACAATTGGCGGGATGGTGTGGGTACCAAGCTCTGCTAGCCCATCATCTCGTACGATTTGTGAAGAAGTGACGCCATTATAGTATTGATTACCGATTCCCAGGTGTCCTAGGCCGTCGATTTGCGAGCCAATGCCCAGGCTTGTGCTAATACGTTCATCATTGGAGGTAACGGCGTCAGTTCCTACGGGAATATTAGCGCCAGAGGACACTATATCGATATTGAAGCTGCGAGACCCATATGCGGGTGAATCTTCTGCCGTTTCTATTCCTAAGGAATAAACCTTACCGGTCTCTATCAGCTGTGCTGCCTGCAACACTAACTCCGAGTTAAGGTAATTGGCCGCGCCAATTCGATCGTCCGCACCAAAGCGAGAGGGAGCCCAGTCTTGGGCTTGGGCGCTAATGGCGCTAATCACAATAACGCCAGCGAAAAGTGTTTTTGACCTTAGGTTTTTCATTGTTATTCTCCAAAAGCATTTAGTGTCTAATCATGCAAGATCATAGCGGCCATAACAAGTTGAGATTGGTGACAAACCTTAGCTTAATGTCAATGCAGTAAGACACTAAACGAGCGAGGCGTTCACCAGCTCGCTGAGTTTTCGGCGCATAATTTTACCGCTTTGGTTTTTAGGGAACTCTTTTACGGCGAAGACCTTTCTTGGGCTTTTAATGCCCAGCTGTTGTTGTGACCAAGCTAAAAGCTCTTTTTCACTGGTGCTTGTCTTTAGCCTGACGGCTACCGCGGGTAATTCTTTGTACCGTGAATGTGAGATAGGAAATGCGACGGCTTCTATAATCGAAGGATGGGAGAGCATTGCGCGTTCTATCTCTGCCGGGTAGATATTCATGCCATCGTAGATCAGCATTTCGTCCGTCCGGCCTTGCAGGACTAGAGCTTTCTGTTGGCTAAAATAAGCTAAATCGCCGGGGTAGAACCAACCGTCCTTAAAAGAACTGCTAGTCGCGGCTGGATTCTTGAAGTAGCAGCTAATAGTGCCGGGGCCTCGCATCCTAATTTGGCCAGTCTCTCCAATGGCTAATTCATTTAACATGTCGTCAACAATTTGCACCTCCATCAGTGGATGGGGGATACCTACTGTGTTTTGGACACTATCATAGAGCTGTGGTGATGCGACAGACACGCAAGGAGTTTCATTGGTGCCATAATTTAGATACAGGTTTGGTGTGACTTTCTGTTTAAACTCTTTTGCTAGTTCCTCGCTTAACTCAGTGGTGCCAGAGAAAAAGCGCCTTATTTTTGGAAGCAATAGCTCCCCGTTTGAGAGTTGTGCGAAGTTCCAAAGGCTAGAAGGTATGCTGTAGGCCAAAGTGGTGTTGCAGAATTTAACGAAGTTAATTATTTCTATCAGCGACTTGAGCCCATAAGGTAAACACAATGGAGTACCTGCCTGTAGCGCGCTAATAGAATGTTGTTTGCCGGTAATTGTGCTGAGGTTAAGGCTTATCCAAAATACGTCGTCAGGTTTGTAGTCGTAGGCATCGGCCCATCGCCGGTGCCGCTCCATTGATAAGCGGTGGCTGATTTGAGCATACTTGGGTTCTCCGGTTGTGCCGGAGGACCTGACAAGCATCCACGGATCCTCTGCAGTTGCTTGCCCATCTGGCAGCTTTGTATTGCTAGAGGAGGGTTTGGGTATATTGTTAAATTTGATAATGGGTAGTTGAAGGAAGTCGCTGCTATTGCTGTCGCAAACGACACAGTCGACGCCCAACAATTGGCAAGCGGCTGCTCGTTCCTTCCTTGTATCGTAGGGTGGCAGAGCCACTTGAAGCGCGGCAATTTTTGCCAGGCCAAGGCTGGCGAGTAGATTGAGTATGGGGTTGTCTACGCTCAGCCCTACTAACTGTCCTGGCTGTATTCCTTGAGTGCGAAATTCGACTGCTGCTCCTTCGATAAGGCCGTTGAGTTGTGCCCAGGTCATAGTGCCTGCAGGCAGAATAATTGCCTTTGCATCTGGCATAGTGTCGGCGTGATGCTGGATTGGGTCTAAGATATTCATAGGCAACTTCTACTGGCTTGGGTTCAGAGCCCGCAAGCTTAAATGATTGAGGCAAGTGAAAAAAGGAGTAGCGTTGCCATGAAGATATTGAATACACGTCGTCGTTTCGAGCTCTTTAGAAAGTTCTGTAAGCTAGCCCCTAGTGTAAGCCATATGCCCATGGCGACTACTCCCACTATAAAATACATGGCAACAATGGTCAGTATGCTTTGTGTAATCCGCGATTGGACTGTAAATGTTGCAATGGCGCCGACAGCGATGATCCAGGCTTTAGGATTCACCCACTGAAACAGCGCAGCTTCAATGAAGCTAAGGGGCTTTGCGGAACTCTCGCTCTCATCTACAGCGGAGGCACTAGCAATTCGCCAAGCTAGATAGACCAAGTATGCTGCCCCTATCGTTTGTAGAACCTGGTGCAGCAAAGGCGCCTGACTAAAAAGCGCCCCTAAGCCAAACCCAACTGCAGCCACCAATACAGAGAAACCAATGCATATGCCGAAGTAGTGGGGCAGGGAATTGCGGATGCCATGGTTAACGCCCGATGCTAAAAGCATGATGTTATTAGGGCCGGGCGTGGCACAGGCAACGAAAGTAAAAACAAAAAGAGAGAGTAAGTATTCCACTGGGTTTCCAAAGACGGTTCTGAAATAGCCTTGCCATATAGAATTTTCTAATTGTAAATAACGGATACGAATTCTAGCAGTTAGGAGTTATCCAGCCAGCCTTTTTTAATGGCGATATCGACCTTGTCGCTGAACCACTGATGGATTGCGGGGTGCTCATCCTTGATGAAAGCATGCGCTGCACGCACTTGCTTAGCGTGTATTTTATTCTCTTTCCACGCCCGCCCTTCGCTTGTCATATTGTGCAGAAAAGGCAGCAGACGATCGACGGCTTTTAATAGTTTGGTTTCCTTACTCAGACCTGTCTCTTGTTCTTCCCAAAGCTCAGTTAAATTGCTGATTGGGTTGCCAGGATGAGAGGCAATTCTCGCGACGCACTCCCGCTCTTTGATGTGAGCGTTGTTTCGCTCTTTGCCGTAAAGGAAGGTATCTCCAGCGTCAATTTCTCCTAAGTCGTGTACCAGTGCCAGTTTGATCAACTTTTCTATGTCGTAGTCGTCTTCCAGTAGTTGCGCAAAAGCCCAACAAGCCATCGCCAAGTGCCAAGAGTGCTCGGCCGAGTTTTCAACTCTTTCCCCTCCATTGATATAGGACTTTCTGTTAACTGATTTTAGTCCATCCATCTGTAGGAGGAAGTTTGTAATACTGTCCATGTCTTGGGCCATTAGTGTCTCCTGTCTTGTCGGCTTGTTATTGATACGCTCTATCCGTTTCCCTCACGGGGTCACCTCACGGGGTCAGACCCCATCCCTCACGCACCTCACGGGGTCAGACCCCATCCCTCACGGGGGTCAGACCCCAAAATAAAGCGAGAAAAAGAGGGTCAGACCCCAAATAGTTTTACGCTGATGTTAGGTTTTTACAAGAGGGCGCATTCATTGCAACGCCTGCTGTCATGGTCGCTTCAACAAGAAATAGCGCGCTCATTAGGCCTGGTTGAGCTTGAGCTGAGGGGCGACGAATTGGGGTCTGACCCCAAAACAGAATGCGGGTCTGACCCCAAAATGTTTCGGGTCTGACCCCAAAATATTTGCGTTATTCTATTGCGCCGATGTGCTTAGGAACCCACCCGCTATCACCGTTGTTACTCACACACCAATACCAGCCGTTTAGTTCTTGCTTTACTAGCAAAAGTTGGCCCGGGGCAACATTGAGCTCTTGTGCGCTATACGACCTTAGTGCAGTTCCCTGACGGCCGTCATCAGAGGCTCTAACAAAGCTCACTGGTGCCCATCCTTCATTGCCGTCAGGAGTGGTCGCTCGAATCCAGCCCTCGTATTCGTTATCAAGCTCGCCGAGTAACACAGTATCCCCAGCTTCAAACCGAATGGGGTTTGAGTAGTTCGACTTATGTTCTTTCTTTACTCGGAATTTCATCTTGGGCTGCCTTACAAGGGGTTTCATTTTGCTCTGAGGCGCCAATGGAAATAGAGAGCAGCCCATCTAAGGAAGAGCATACGCTATCAACTCCGCTGGGGTCCGCGCGCCACCGGTGGCGACCACGATGTACTGCTTGTCACCATACTGGTAGGACATGGGAGTTCCGAAGGGTGGAACATCCATGTTCGTCTCCCAGTGCAGCTCGCCCGTTGCTTTGTCGAAGGCGCGTAGATAGTAGGCACCGGGCTTGTGACCTGGGCTATCGAACTCGCGCTGCACCTGATTGATGAACAGCAAACTACCGGTTACCAAGGGGCCACCATTGGATAGGAATGTGTGGCTCGAATTACCCATATCAGGCAAATTGAGATGTGCGATAGCTGGATGGTCGGCAGGTCCTCTGCCGTTTGGAACCTGCCACGCGATGTCACCACGATTAAGATCGATGGCCGTAATAGTGCCATAGGGAGGCTTTAACAGGGGAAGGCCATCAAGTGAGGAAATATCTGGCGAGCGGCCACTGCCAAGATAATCGGGCTGACCTTCTTCGCCATTACCTGGAGCAATAGCCGCATACGACGGCTGATGCGCGGACTGAACGAATAGGTAGGAGCTGTTTGGGTCGAAACCAGCGCCGCCCCAATTGGCGCCACCGGATGCGCTAGGTACCTGCAGCGTTCCTAGTTTGTTGCCGCTGGGAAGGCTAGGAGGCGTAAACAGCGGCCCCAATTCAAAATTAGCCACAATGTCTAGAGCCTTCTGTTTCAACTCTGGTGTGAAGTCGATTAGGTCATCCTCACTGATTCCCTGTCTCGTAAATGCTGGCGGGCGAGTGGGAAAGGGTTGGGTTGCAGCCGTTTGCTCTCCAGGTATGCTGGTCTGCGGAACTGGGCGTTCTTCTATAGGCCACACGGGTTTTCCTGTTTTGCGATCCAGTACATACGTAAAGCCTTGTTTACTGATCTGGGCCACCGCTTGTATGGGTTTTCCGTCTACGATGATATCGACCAAGTTAGGGGCAGCAGGAAAGTCGTAGTCCCACAGTCCGTGGTGCACGCCCTGAAAGGCCCATACCAGCTCACCTGTTTCGGCGTTAATGCACAGTAGGCTCTCAGCGTAGAGATTGTCACCCTTACGGTGACCGCCATAGTAGTCGTTAGTTGGCGTGCCGGTTGGTACGTATACGTATCCTAATTCTTCGTCCACGCTCGACAGCGTCCATGAATTGGTGTTGCCTGTGTAGCGCCAAGACTCCTCCTGCCATGTTTCTACGCCCGCTTCGCCTTCTTGCGGAACAGTATGAAAAATCCATTTACGCGCCCCAGTGCGCGCATCGAAACCGCGAACATGGCAGGTAGGCATATCGATCTGCGGGCGCCCGTCACGGACAGTGCAGTTGACCACCACAGTATCACGCACAATTGCGGGTGGAGCGCTGTAACCGACTAGGCTGCGCTGAGCATCTGTTAGTGCTAAGTCCTCTTGTAGATCGACCATACCATTAACGCCGAAGCTGACTATCGGCTCACCGCTGTCAGCATCAAGGGCAATTAATTTTCCACGGCCCGTGGTTATAAAAATACGCTTGTCATCTCCATCTGCCCAATAGCTTACGCCCCGATGTTGCCAACCCGAGTTGGCAGGAGGCAGCTCATCAGCATAGGCCCTAGGGTCATATTCCCATATAGTGCGTCCTGTATTTGGCTGAATGGCTGCTACTAGGCTAAGGCTTGTGCTTGTGTAAAGTAGTCCGTTGACCATAATGGGCGTGGACTTGAAGTAGGACGGTCCCTGTTGGGTGACGCTACCCGCTAAGCGGTTGTCTGGGCTGCTCCAGCGCCAGGCAATTTGAAGATCGTTCACGTTTTCGGCATTGATCTGATCTAGCCGTGTATATTTATTGCTTGATCCGTCTCCTCCTGAGCTGACCCACTCAACTGTTTCTTGAGAACTATTCATTGCGCTTGGCCTAGCTATCGTTGGCTCGCTTTGCGGCGCAGGAGCGGCCCCGCTATTGAGGGGCTGTTGCTCTAATATCCACTCGATGACCCTTTGCAGCTCCTCGTCCGAGCACGTGCTGCAAGCGCCGCGGGCGGGCATCCCGCCGATGCCGTTGATGGTGTTATCGAGTAAGGCTTGTTCACCCTTTGCTGCCCGTTGCACCCACGCTTCGCTGCCCAGCACTGGAGCTCCTTCCCAACCTGTGCCGTGACAGGTATAGCAGTATTGTCCAAAAATATCTTCTACGGCTTGCTGCGTGTCCTGCGAGAAAGCAGGAGCCGCGCAGCCTAGTGCGGCTATCAAAAAAAGTAGGGGTGTCGCATGAAATCTCCTTGGTTTTAATAATTCTTTAATCAATGGGCCGAAATCAAAGTATATAATCGTCTGGCATTTCTTGTTAGTAAACATTTAGGTGCCAACGAAGTGGCCGCTTAGTTTATGCTATTTACTGTGTTTGTTCACAACAGCTATTGCCTTTTCGCGAATTTGCTCGGCAAGCGCTTCGTTCACATTGTATAAGCGCACTGGTCGTAGAATTCCGTTTATGTCCAGCTCAACTGTAACTAGGCCTCTGCGCCTTTGCATGGGGGAACGGCTAAAGACTACGGCCTGAATCTTTTCAAATGGGACAACGCAGAAACGCTGGGTTAAAAACGCCGACTTTATAAAGATATAGTCCTCGCTCAATTGATATCCTGCTCCCGCATAGTTCACGTGAACGAAGCGTCGAAACAGAGCTCCCAAAGCAAACGCTGCGATAAGCAGCGTTAATTGTATTGTCCAGTCAGCATGAAAAACTCTCAGCCATAGGTTTATGTCTGCTGAAGGGTTGAAGACGCTGTCCACTTCCGTAATGAACGCCAACACTAATACCGTTGCAAGTAGAGTTAAAGTCCAAAGCCGGCGACGGTGGTAGGCATCTACCGCCAGCCAGTGCTGCAAGGGATAGCGACAATTGGGCCAGAGCGCTGGCAGAACGCCTGTAATCTCTTCATATTGGCCAATGGGAATTAATTGACTTGCTGTGCCGCGTTGTCGTCCGGGCCTGGGCGCTACAATCTGCCACTGACAAGCATCGAAAAAACGGCGTATAGGGTTAGCATTGCCCACTATGGCCTGTACTTGTTGGCAGTTGATTACGCGAGTAGAGCGCGTAAATGTGCCCGACACGACAGAGATGAAGCCCGATCTTGCTGCCACCCGGTAGCGGAATCTTCGAATGACGCTAGCGATAGTGCCAACCGCCAAGGCAATCAAGTACAGGCACACAAGGCTGATAATAATAAACAACCAAAAATGAGTGCTGGGTGAAATACCATATCGATTAAGCGTATTTATGTATAGGGCGTATTCATCAATGATATACGGGGTCAGCGATTGGCCGTAGTAGCGATACATTATGCCGATCAGTGCTAAGAGCCCTAAAGGAAATGAACTGACCCCTTCCAGAAAACTCCTTTTTAGAGAGCCTTGGTACAAGAGCGTACTGTCAGCCTTTGCATTGCCCGTCGAGATGTTGGAAGAGGAGTCATCATCACTTACTCTAACTTGCGGGGCATGCAGTTGGATGACGTGCTCTATCTCCTCGGCTTGTTTGAACGTCACGGCAGGCAAGATAAGCGCTGGTAAATTGCTAGCCTCTTGCTGAATTTCAAGTCGCACTAAACCCATCAATTTTGCTAGAGGGTTTTGATGACGGCTCACGCTATTGATTTTTTCGAGCATAAAACGTCGCGAGTTTTTGGATATGACACCATCAGTTACAGTTAGGTACTTGTCTTCAATGGCGTAGCGATAGGATAGGTAGCGAAGTAGTCCTATTGTCAGCGCAAGGGCGCTGGAAAATAAAACGAAATAGACAAAATTTTGTCCACGTGAAGAGGCCACTCCACCCACAACAAAGAGCAGAAAGTAGCGACGCACAATGCCGGCAAGTTGAAACAGCAACATAGCCGGATGTAGTCGATGCCACTGCAATTGGCTCGACTCATTCAAGAGGAGTCTCCTTGTCACTTTGCGTGGCCGCCTCTTTACGCGCCTTCATGGCTTGGCGAAACTGCGCAAGGCGCTCCGTCTTAGAGCCATGAAACTGCTCGACGATTTGCGCCAGATGCTTCTGCAGGGCCTCTGCTAATTTGAGCTCAATGCCTGGGATTAAAGTTCTTCCTGCCCGAGAGCCGGCGGAGTGCAATACGAGTCGCTTTAAACCACACAGACGATCGAGAGGTCCTGCCCTTGAGTCGACTTGTTGAATTCGGCTCCAAGGAATTGAAATCTCACGGCGTATCAACATGCCAGATTTGACGATAATGTCGAATTTGCGTAGCTGGTAAGACCAAAAACGGTAGGCAAGCAGCGGCCACATAACAAAAGCTATTGGGACAAGCCAAAACACAGAGGGGTGGTAAAGATACTGATCTAGAAAAGGCTGGGGTATACCCAGACCAAAAAACATAACAAGGCCCACCGCGATGCTGCAGATGAATAAGCGACTGCCTACCATCGGTATCTGTACCAAAGGCGCTAAACGGTACTCATGGTCGAGCAGAACTTCATTGTTACTGAAAGCCTGCGGAACCGCGCTATCGGAAGCTTCTCCTGAAGCCTTCTCTATACTCATGTTAGTCCTTTATGTTGAGACCTAGCCCACTCGATTTGATATGTAAGGTAAGACGAAAAGTCCAACGCTGTCTAGCCTCAATCAAAGGGGTCAGAAGAGTTTGATCTTGTTAAAACGTCGATCAAACTCTTCTGACCCCTTTGATGGCGGGTATTGCTAATCAGTAAATAGCCAATAGCCGAAACTTGCGAAGCAGAGGAACCATATACTAAGCACTATAGCAGCAGCGATATTGCTCCTGGGCTTGGTCGCTAGTTTCTGGGCTTTTTCGCGGCACCCGTCAACAATTGGCTGGGGGGTAAGCTTGATGATTAGAGCGATACCAAGAGGAAGCAATATGACATCATCTAGGTAGCCCAATATGGGAATAAAGTCAGGAATGAGATCAATAGGGCTTATTGCATAAGCTGCAATGGCTAGAGCGAGTATCTGCACGAAAATTGGCGTTCGTGCATCCCTTGCAACAAAGTAAACGGTTATCGCATCTTGCTTAATCCTGTGAGCCGCTTCTTTTAGCCTGTGCAGATATTTCATAAAAACCCAAGCCTGCGTTGCCGCTTGCCAATCAAAGGGGTCAGAACAACTTGATCGACTATCTTGCTGAAATCAAACTGTTCTGACCCCTTTGATTATTGTCCTTGTGCGAATAGGAAGCCGTTTTTGCCTGTTTTTTTAACGTGATACATTGCTTTGTCTGCAGCTTTGAGTAGGGCATCTAGGCTGTTGCCGTCACCTGGGTAGTGGGCGATACCTACGCTGGCACTCACGCGGGCTTGATGATTGTACACGCCTACAGGTTGTTCTAATGCTTCCACGATACGCGCTGCAATTTCTCGTACATTCGTTTCATTGTGCTTGGAGGACAGTAGCACGGCGTATTCGTCGCCCCCTATGCGTGCTAGTAGGTCGTCCTCGCGAATCACTGTTTGGATACGCTCGGCTACCTCGCGTAGCACCATGTCTCCTGCGGTGTGTCCAAAACTATCGTTGACTAGCTTGAAGCCATCTAGATCTACAAACATTAGCCATAGTTCCTGCTTATGCTGTTTTGCGCGATTAATTTCGGCCCGCACAGCGTCCTGCATATAGTGCAGGCTATGGGCACCGGTGAGTGCATCCTTCATGGCCATGTCGTGTAGCTGTGTGCGCGCAGCCTCTGCGGCTTGCAGCGCTTCAAAACGCTCCGTGAAGTCATACTCTACCACCAAGAAAAGGTAGTCACCGTTTAGGGGGTGACGAGTACGGCGAATATCGAGGCTGTGGCGGCGCTGTCCAGCGCTTGTTTGCATAACATAGTCCCAGCGCCCTTCTGCCCCGGCTTTAATTTTCTCAAGACAAGCGCGTCCTTCTTCGGGGTCTGCGAAGCGCGCCACAAATGGACATTCAGTTGATTCAACAAGGCGAGAGGGCGGGTAGGTCTGAGTTGCCGCGGGGTTTTCCACAACCGTGACACCTTCTTGTGTAAAGGTGGTGGTGGGAACGCGAGTGTAGCGCATGGCCTCCATCAGCAGAAGATTGTCTGGCAGCTCACCAAGATTCACCCGCTCATTGATAAAGGCAATAATGCCGCGGTGTCGCTCCGGCCCAAGCAAAACTGCACGGTGTTTCATTAGTAGCGTATGGGGTTCACCCTTAGGATAGGTGGTCCAAGGGTCTACCGTGAGGCCTTCTTCTGCCGCAAGCTCGAAGGTTTGTTGAGTCCGGTCTCTAGCCCCTTGAGTGTCCTCAGACAGGTCTTTATCGATGAGTTCTTGCAAGGATTGCAGCCCCCAGAACTCAATTGCTGCGCTATTGCCCCACCACCAGCCATGCTTATCTAGGTCGAATACCCACACTGCACTGGGAATCAGCTCGTAGAGCCGCAACTCATCGCGACTAGCGATGTGCGTTAAGTGGCTGTAATTATGAGAGGAGGGCATTACGTATACCAGAGTAACAATAATATATAATTTGTCACTATATGCTTTAGCCTGCCGGCCTTCAATAAGGACGGGCGCTGGCAGCCTAGCCTATTTCATAAATCAAAGGGGTCAGAACAACTTGATCGACAGTTTCGTCAAGATCAAACTGTTCTGACCCCTTTGATTTGTAGTTTATATCTTAAGTAGTTGGTTTGGCTGTTTTCATCATGAGATTTGTCCAGATATGTGGCGCCAAACTTCTCCAGAACTTTCTTAGAAGCAGAGTTGCTTTCCTCGCAGGTGATAATGGTATCGGCCGTTAAGACGTTCGCGGCAACCCAAGCGAGCAGTCTTGTGGCAATGCCGCGTCGCCTAGCGCTGGGCTTGGTTTCGAAACCAATATAGCCTATGAGCTTGTCCGCAATTTTGTTGCGGCCTCGCCTTACTCTTATGGCGCCCAAAATTTCATTGTTTTCTACGGCGTAATAAGTGGTGCTAGGTAGCCAGCCTTCGGGAGATTCTTCTTTCCATTCTGAGCGAGCAATAAGAAAGTCCATATACTCGTTAACATCGTTCAAGGCTCGTTGATAGTTTTCGGTCGAATCTGCAATGCATGCACGAGCGAAATCTGTAATCAACAGCTTATGCTTTTCACTCGCTTTCTCAATGATGATTTTCTTGTGTCTACCGAATGCTGCTAATTGTTTGCAAAAAGGGGGCGCGAGAATCAAGGGTGAGGGCAGAGCAGTTTGGTCTCGAGCTAGGTGTCGATCAAGTTGTTCTGACCCCTTTGATTTAGGGGGGTAAGGCAGAACTTTCAAGATCAAATATTGGTACCGGAGGCCGGACTTGAACCGGCACGCTATCGCTAGCACCGGATTTTGAATCAGGGCAACGTATTGAGATATATAAAAGTAAACTGAAGATCTGTAACTGAAAATTTGCATTTTGCCTCGTTTGCTAAGTACTTAGACCGAACCGACTCTGAACATATGGCTGATACTCCGAGCTATCAAGTTGAGCAACTCTATGATTTTCTAAATCTTTTTATCTGTCGGGCACCGAATCCCGATCGAAGTCTACCGAGCATGGATACCAACGTACTCTTACTCTTTCAGGGTTTAAAGATTGCATCCTTGAAATATGGAAAGCCTTGATATACAGTCGAAACTCGTTAACTTGACGGTAGTCATTTCATGTAGAAGGATTTGCATGCCCTATCTCAACTGCTATGGATAACAGAGTTGGTGACGTCCATTTCACATACAAGAGACGCTAATCAATCTGTACTTGTCTTCCTTGTTTTGCGGACTAGCCATTTGTACGCGAGTTCAGTCATTCGTGCATAACTTAAAGGCCTTGGTGGTATGTGCAGGGAATATAGGACCAATAGGGGTTAATGCGCTCTACAAGTTAAGCCGCCAAAGTACACACAGCTCTCGCAACTTAGCAAGATATAGTATGCGTTTGTAGATCGCTGCAGGTTCGTAAAATTGTGGAAAACAATAGGAGACACTTTTGTAAATTCTGCCTGTTAATGTCTTTACTAAATTTCCATTTCTTTGGCTACTTGATTGAATTCTATACGGTTGATGTAACATTATGAGGAAAGTATTTTTAGAGCAGTTTAGCCCGTCAGTTCGGGACGGATTAGTAAGTTATTGCCACCATTTATCTCAGCTGGATGTCGATGTCATCGTACTAATGGCGAGAAAAGCTGCATGCTTTTATCACTGCTTGGAGTCATTAAGTTTTGTTAAGAGTAATGCAAGAATCACGACAGATCGAGTTGTGGGCATGGATCTCAAATGGATGGAAGATAAGAAAGTAGCCATTGTCGACGAGCTCGTAATTACCGGCACAACTTTAGGACAAACAAAGAAATACTTAGAGGAAAACGTAAAGGGAATTCAAGTAACTTGTCACGTACTTGCTGTAAACAAGGCGCACTGGAAGCCGGAACTAATAAGACCAGATAATAGATATCTACAACTTGATGATGCAAGCTGTACCGAGCTAGGCGCAGACATAGTTCGAGCTATGTCAATACTTCCGCGGCCGTATTCTATAGATTACCCATTATTTTCTCCCTGCACACTGGAAGGGGAAGACGTTCGTAGTATTGTAGTTGCACCGGGTTGGGAATCGCACGACATTACATCGGCGATACAATATAAAAGTGGAATTAGAGTAATAACAATTACTCCCCAACAATCAAAAGTAAACTCACTAAAGTATTTGCTAGGCACAGACGTGCAGTTTGGTAATCTTCCAAAAATACGCATTTATGGAAGATATACACCCTCCTCAAGAACTGGCAGAAAATTTACATTTAGAGTTCTTTCATTTTATATATTCAAGCCACTTTATGAAAAACAACTCGACGCAATATTTGGCAATGTGACGAGAGCTCAAAATTTTAGAAGAGAAGTGGTGGATCTTTTCACTACGGGAAAATCAAAGCTAAGGCTTCTGCAATACATGGTTGCAGTAAAAATAGCGCAGATCTGGATACAAGACGTAAATCGTTATTTAAATTCAGGAACAGAGCTTTCTCTATCAGTGGATGAACGTGAGCTTTCCTTTCTCTTCCCTCCAACAGTAATAAAAGAAGTAAAGGTCATGTTGGCTAATTTTTTACCTCTTGGCGTAGAAAGTGAGCTTAGCAGTTTGAGATTCGATACTGGAATGATGCCGGCCAAATGTGAGGTAAGCATTGGAAAAGAAATTGAGAGCTTTAACGACGCTCAGTATGTCTTAGCGCAACCATTCTATGAAATGTTCAATGAAAAGGAATTGCATTTAAGAGATCTTATCGAAAGAGAAGGCGTAAATTCGCTAGAGCGAGATGAGAACAAGTATTTATTAGATAGGCTAAAGCTCGGAATCACAATAGAAGAGTTAATTAACTATTTTCATAAGAATTTCCTAGAAAGTAATGAATCCGAAGTAACAAATACTCCATTTGACAGTAGAGCCTACGTCCAGCTCGTATCACTTTTCGTGGATATCGCTGTCGATACTGGCATTGCCGTACCAATAACCTCCAAATTTGATACTGAACAAGGCGCTATTATAACTAGGTGCTTGCGACACGGAGAGGAAGTAAAGGTAAGTAATCGCGAACTTTATCTGATGTCAAAATTTTTAAAGTCCTACAGTGATTACTCGAAAAACAAGGTGGTGCCCAGGACTTTTCTAGAGAAGTTGCTGGTGTTATTTATCCAAGGTGGATTTAATAGTCAGATATTGGAGGGCTATGTATCTAGATTGAATGGGGCATCAATTGTAAGTGTTAAGCATTATGCGTTTGGTGCAATAGCTGAAGTTGGAAGCAACGGGCTAAGATACGAATTTGATTCGTCACATTCTCTATCTAGGATGCTTGTAGACTTAGAGGTTCTAGAAGAAGTATCTGATCAAGAAACTAAGGCTGGCTACAAAATTGGAAATATTCCAGAGAAACTAGCTCGAGTACATGCAAGCAAGTCTGCAGAATGGACAAGTGCGGAATTTAATTCTAAGGCATTTGGTGAGCTCGTAGCTTCTGGTTTCAATAGAAAACCAACGTACAATGATATTCAGGATATTACTTTCCTTGCTTCTTGCCTTGGTTCTGTACCAAGTGTTTTGTCTTTAGCGGCTGAAGTAAGGGTTTTTCTCGATTGGTGGGATGGTGGACTTTCGCTTCATGTGAGCGGCTTTGATAGTGACTCTGGAGTAAGGACTTCATTTTTTAGAGAATTGAAGAATAAGTTTCAGTATAAGGCGCTAGTCAGCGGTTCACAGAAATATTCGGCGATTGAAAAAGAGTGGCCGGAAAAGATTTTTAAAAGATTGAAGTCTGTATATTGTAGCGGTGACTCAGCCAGAGAAGTTGTGTGGAGTAGATTTTGGGATGGTAGCCAGGCTATTGAGGATGAAACTACCCTAGACCACTTTAAAACTCTATTACGCCAACTAGGGAATTGGATCGATCATATAATTTGTATGCTGGAGATGATTAGTTATTCTTCCGAACTGCAAAGCAATGGACCTACTGATTTCAATACAGAATTTTCTTTAAATGACTCGCTTGTAAGTAAACTAGTAAGAAAACATAAGAGATCCAAGCAGATCATGTCGCTTTGGAGCGATTACAGAAGCGCTGAGCAAGATAGTTTGATTGCGCTAGATCGTAAAGCATTGGAAATTATTGATGAAATGGTAGTCGAGGGAAATCACCTTCTTGAAACCGTAAAAAAATTGGCCGGAAAGTATGGGGAAGTGCCAAACGTAACTACGTTTGAATCGGTCCTTAGGTTTTATTCTGAAGTTCCTGAAGAATACTCTCCAAGAGTCAGAGTGTACTTCGACGAAATGAATTCTGTGATAGCTAAAACGGCTAAGGAGGCCAGAAACCCAGCACTGAAGCGCCCTGGAACCTATCAGAAAGGAAGGGTGGATGACTATAACTCATATGAGAATAATCGCTGGATTGAAGTTCTAGAGGGCGTCAAGTTTAAGAATGGGATTATTAGTTTTGCTGTTATGGCGAGGGGAAGGGACTCGATAGAATTTTTGGTTTACATGGCGGAAAAACTTATCCGTAAGTTGGGCAGTGAGCTGAGAATGAGAGCAGTGTTGTTTGGAGACTTAAGTAAAGATCTTAAACCCTTCAGCAAGAGTGAACTTGACTCGTTATTCATAGACAGGTACTGGCAAATTGAGGCCAGCATCAATCGCAATCTGGGCCCTATAATTACAACGGAAATTGTAACATTAAGCAATCAAAAGACTCGTGGAAAAGATATAGCTCAGGCTACAAGATACTTGGAGAGTTTACTTAAGCGAAAAGTAGAAGTTCAAGAAGAGGGTTTAATAGCGGTAGGCGATTTTGAGGAGTATGACTTTTATATGAGTAAGCATAGGATTGGAAGTGTGTTTGAGCCCAAAAGGACCATCGATATTGATATATTGATAGTTACGATACTCCCAGAGGAGGCATATGCTGTAATGAATTCCCTGAATAATTGTAGGGAAGTTCCTGAGTCAGAGCTTTCCTATGATGGTCTTGCTTTTAGAGGCAGTCTGAAAGGAGCAGAAGGGCGTGAATTGTCTGTGGTGTTAGTTCAAACTTTAGATCCAGGAAACCCGAATATTATTATTACTGTAAATCATATTATTCACGATTTTTCTCCGAAGGCGATAGTTCTTTTGGGTATAGCGGGAAGTATAGATAAAAAGGTGCAAATTGGAGATGTGGTTATAGCAAATGAGGTATTGCACTACGAGAACGGTAAAGAAATTTCGTCGGATGAAATACAAAACAGAATTACTACCTTTAGGCTGTCTAAGTGGTCAAAAGCGCAAGTGAATAGAATGCTATTAACCTGCGGCGGCGCCTCCAAAGCAGAGCTTGTAGGATTTGCGCAAAATAAATTTAATGTTCAATTGGCTCCGATTGGAAGTGGCGATAAAGTTCTTGCCGCGGAAGATGGGAGAATTCGTGGTTTTCTGAAGTATGTTCATGATAAGACGGCTGCGGTGGAGATGGAGGCGGCTGGGTTGGCAATGTTGCATGAAAGTTCGCTAGGTGGAAAGGGTTATTCTGTTAAACAAATTTTAATTGTAAGAGGTATTTCCGATCGAGCTGATGTGAATAAAATTGACACGGATCATGCGAAGGCTTCGTACAACGCTATGGTTACGCTTTCAAAATTATTAGAGTCCATGTCGACAGATATTTTTGACTACAATGACTCGAATTGATCTGTATCAGTCTTGGAGTTTCGATTTTTTAGCTTGGATATAACAGCGTATTACTTTTTCGGGAGCAGGTGACTCGCACGCATAATTTGGTACTAAAGCATTCTTATTCTAAATAGGTAAGGCTGTTTCCGGTAAATACCATTACCGGAGAAAACAGGCGGCCATTAGAATTCTCTACCCGGCAATTGACGCATTCGACGACTTGACGCCCGCCCAACCATTGCAGAGCTTCTTTACTGCCGACGATCGCGACGAGGCGACGAGTGGCGAAATCTAGCTGCAATTTCGCGCTTTCCTGTATCCCGCTGCCGCTGCCTCGGTCTCTGAACGGAATTCAACTATGTTCCGAGGGCTGATTTGGTCGTAGCTAGGGCATCCTTGGGGTAGGTGATAGATTTTACTGTTTCGGTTGCCTCGGATTACTGCACTATTCTTTGTTGGCGCATCGCGAACAACTGGTTGAGGTTCGATGTTGCTGGCAGGCAGACGAGTAACAATACCTTCCGACACGTTCTTATGCCCAAATTCCCATGTACGAGCGCCAGTGACAAAGGGATTGCTGTGCCCCATGCGAGAAGCAATACGACGATCTCTTTCAAGTTCCCAAGCGGTCACTGGGTGAGTTCTATCCCAAGCCATATATAGACGCTGCTGCGCGTCCGACATATTGAGGTTGTAGCGATCGTGCATATAGAAATAGATTCTGGCGACTTGGCCCTTGATCTCGTCTCTCGGTTCCGCGATTCGTAGTTTAAAATCAACTTCAAACCGGCAAGCGCCATATTGTGTTGGCTCACCGGGAATCGCACTGAACCGGAAATTGGAGCGATCGGCGTTAACTTCGCCCACTACCGGTGCAAGATTGTGCATATCGCCTTCCATAGCGTTAAACACGGGGTCTGTGCGATTACAGTTTTCTCGTCCGCCGTTTTGCCAGCACTGTCTTGCCTGACCAAAAGAGGAAGCGGGAAGGATATGTTCCCATTCGATTCTTTCCGCTCGATTCTGCTGGGCTCGCACTTCGTATCCGCACGACTTTAGATCGAAACGGCCCCCAGTGGCTCCAGTCCATTCCCAGTTACATCCACAATATAGATCACCTTTGTCATTCTGATCTTGGTAGACATATCTTCTGAGTTCATTCTTTGCCTGATCGAATGTTTCAGGGGCTGCATTAGCAAAGGAACATAAGAAGAGCGCTAGGAGAACGATTACCGTGCGATGAGCGAGCTTTGATGTCATTCTGATATCGTCCATTGATAAAAAAGGTTGTTCTTAATGCACCGGTTCAGGGATTCGAGGGCCAATTATATATAAATCGCTGCCATCAGGCTCGGCGGACAGCCAGGACTCTCCATCAAACTCTAATGGCTCCCAGCGACCACCCGGTCGAAACTTAACCCAATAAAATCCGGCATCGTGGTTTGATGTATCCATACATCAATTCTAGCGAAAACTTTATGATGAGCAATGGGGAGAAAAGGGTTGGAGGTGCTACAGGTCAGATGTTAAGAGCTCAGTAGCTATCCTAATCGCTTTGCTCTTTGTCGCGTCATTCGCCCTGTGCGCCAAGATCATAAAGGAGGCTAGCTCCTTGTCTTTGGTAAAGAAATATCCCTCAGGGACATTCAATATTCTAGCGAGCCGTTCGACCGTAGAGAATTCGGGTAAATGTTTGTCCCGCTCATATTGGTTCATTCTTGCGCTGGCGGTCGCTTCATCTATCCCCGCCAAGATTCCCAGTTTCTCTTGCGATAGTCCTGCTTCTTTTCGCGCTTCTTTCAACCGTATCGAGAACACCGACATGGTCAGCCTCCAATGAAAATGAAGGCTAAGATATTCTTAGTTTCTGCTAGCATTTTTACTAAGTAAAACTTAGTATTGAGAGGTGTGCTTCTAAAGAAACTATTGAAGTAATAAAGGGATAATTATATGAAATACAATGTGTTAGTGCTTCTGGCGGGGTTAAGTGCTATCAGTCAGATCGGGTATGCAGAAGTTTGTGACTACGCACCAAGTAATCTAATCGGTGGAAAGGCCGCTGCAGCCGCTGGCGTTACATCGGGAACCGTTGCGGCAACGGGAGCAGGAATGCAAGCAGCGGGGCTGTACACCATTACCCATGCGACAGCAGGCACTGTGATGCTTGGATCGACAGCAGCGGGAGTTTCAGCGGCAGGCACTACAGGAATCATTGCAGGCACTGGAGGAGTAATAGGGACTGTTGGGGCCGTTCTAATGTCGCCCTTTGTAATTATCCCTGCGGCAGTAGTCGCGGTAGGGATAGGTGCCTATGAAGGCGGTTGCCACTTTGCGAGCAAGGACGATGAGGATAATGACTCAGAATAGCTTCGACTGTGCTGGCGCTCCACGCTCCCTGCTGAGGAATTCAAGACGGATAGCTCTGCTGTTACTTTCATTGCTGCTGCTAAATGGCTGTGTCACAAGCACCGCGCCGCAATACAGACAGAATATCGTTGAGGTGACGCCAGTGCCTGGGTTGACGGTAAGAATTACTTATCTCCAAACGGTATTCTGGGCAGTAGGAGTCCGAAACGACACGGAAAAGCCTGTCCGCCTAATTTGGGACGAGAGCGCCTACATAACTTCAACTGGTATATCTTCACGGCTTATAAGAAGCAGCACTCGAATCATAGACTCGGCCAACGAGCAGCCTGCATCTCCAGTACCGCCGCGGGCTACATATAATGAGGCATTTACAGCTGAAAGATTTGTTGAGTACGCGAGATATGACATAACTCCGCAACCAACAGACCCTAATGCGACTGCTAGGATGTATTTAGTATTCGATGTAGATGGGCAGCGAGTGGGATGGGAAGGCGAGGTGTCTTTTCAGTTAGTCCAGTAAAAAAATAAGCTAAGAAACGAATTCCCGACATACACAAGATAGAGCCTGCGTATGTCGGGAAGTACTAAGTCTGTCTTAAGCGGTATAGCGATCCAACCTTAGGTTACGTTGGCAGCAAGTGTTGAGAAATATACTTTGAGATAGCGACAACCTCCGTCTTTCCAGTGAATTCAAACTTTACCTTACCCAAAGAGGAGAAATAGATCTCAAGTTCAGAATCTAGGTCGAAAGTGCCCGCTGTCTCAACTGAGTAAGCAACAATATTTTTGTAGGGAAGAGAGGTGTAATCTTTCTTACTACCCGTAATTCCTTGAACGTTTACGGATATAATTCTCTTGTTTGTAAATACTACTCCGTCACGCATAGATTTGTATGAATCAACGATGGTCTCTCCCTCTAGGAGGAGAGTCGAAACCATTGTCGAATATTCAGGGTTCTGTTTCAGTTTAAAGAAAGGCTTATTGCTAAAGTCGATCATCCTTATTTGTCCTTAATCTCTAGTTATGTACGAATTACACATTCCTTAAATGCGAATGTAGTGTAGAGGTAAAACATAAGAATATCCAAATGCTTTACGTGCCATTTGAAACAATTTCACGAGCTAAAAAAGCAATTTATTTTTGCAGTACTTTTCAGTGCAATCTCCCTTCATCTATTAATCGGAAATGGATTACAGACAATCTCCATCACACCGGAGTCTGGTTGTTCCTCCAAGCCCAGTTCAAAGTAGAGCTCTTCTAGCTCATTCATTCCCTCGCACAGTTGAGAAAGCTCCCAAACAGTTCCAGCAACCAATATCGTCACTCCCGCAATTGGTACGGAACCCAGTGATGCTTCGGTGATGTTATATAGAGCTAGTCTTTTGCTTCTTTGAGTAATGCTTTGCCCAACTCTGGCTACAGACTCCTTATGGGTTGCTAATCGATTTCTCAGCATAGTGTTTTCGGACTTTACTATTTCCAGTTCGGCTCGAAGTCTAGCGGGAGAAAGAATTGGAACAAACTTGCGACCAAGCACAGCGCTCATAACACCGGAGAGAACAGAGCTTAGTGCAATACTAGCGGTGGTAATTACATTTGTGAGGAGAAGGACGCAAATAAGGCATAGCCATAGCAATCGCTTTAACCATTTCATAAGTGAGGTTCCATTAGAAAAAAAAGGGGTTAACTGAACGTGAATCCCTGGCGCTCAAGGTGAGCTGCGGGAGTGGAGCATGAGGGTGGCCATCCTTGGCTCGGTGTTGGGGCGAGGTCGATGCCTTAGGAGGCGGTAGTGGCGGGGGCACCGGGTAGACGGGGAGCGGCTGCGCGTATCCGGTCCGAGGCCGACTCGGAAGCACTCAGGAGGGTGCCTGCGCTAAGGTGCGCATATCGAGTAGTCACTTGGGGAGTGGAATGTCCAAGTAGATGCTGCACTTCATACAGTGAGCGTCCAGAGTTAACCATTAGAGAGGCAAAACTATGTCGAAGATCGTGAATACGCAAGAAGGGGAGGTTTGCAGTCTTTCTTATATTATCCCAAGCACAATGCAGTGTTTTGAGACGAGTGCCCGTTCGTGGATTGGTAAATACCCAACCACTCAATTCCTCTGGCATGATTGTCCTTAATACTTCAAGAGCACTACTGTTGAGAGGGATCGCTCTCAATTTCTTACTTTTTGAATTGGTCGCAGGGATTCGCCATACTTTCTCGTTCAGGTCGATCTGCTCCCATGTAGCGGTTAGTGCTTCATTTAGGCGAGCCCCCGTAGACAAGAGAAATAGAGCCACTTGGCAAGCTTGTCTATTCGGATGAGTGTGAAGGACTTTCAATAGCTGATCAAATTGTTCATTACTGAGAAGATTCTCAACTTTGTTGTCCGCATTGAAAAGAGCAATCTTCGCTGCAGGGTTTGCAGTGAGGAAGTCCCATTGAATGGCCAGGTTAAAGATATAGCGAATGAGCTTAATGTAGTGGTCACACGTGGCAGGTGCGTACCCTTCGTTTCGAATTTCCATGTGGAAATCAACTAACTGTTTACGAGTGATAGTGTCCATCCTTTGAGCTCCAAAAGCAGGGAGCAATCTAGCGTTGAGTCTCAGTTCATCGTCATAGTAAGAGCGCTTACGAGGTTTTATATAGGGAAGGTAGTGTTTCTCCACGAACTCCCTCAAAGTAAGTGTTTCTTCTGTATGAACTGATTCATCTGCTGCAGCTCCGTTAAGAAGGCTATTTCTTGCCATCTGAGCTTGGGTTCTAGCTTGATTTAGGGACAAGTTGTCAGTATTTCCCAGTCGATGATGTTTAGTTTTTCCGGTAGCTCCTTTGTACCTTAAATAGTAAGTGCCTTTTCCAAGCGACGTAGCCCTCGATTCTACATAAAGGCCAGGAAAGAGGCTGTCGCACCATTCTGTACGTGACTTTCCAGGTGCGGGTTGTAGGGATTTCAGAAATTGCGGAGTGAGTTCGACCACAGGCATTTTTAAGCTCCTAAATTTTGAATGTTGATGTGAGTTCTTTCTGACGCTTAGTTTCTTCTTACTTGAAAGCGGATCCGAGAGCCTCCTCCTTTTGGCAATCGGATGAGAGGAACGACTTCGTGCTTTACGAGGGACCGCAAGATGCTGCCGAGTACTCTATTGTGAGAGGCGTTTTTTCCATTGCACCACGCAAGGTCCAGCAAGGTTTCGGAGTCCACTGATAGCTGCACATCTCTCAGTTCAGGAAGTGAAAGCCTGAGGGAGAGAATCACGAGCTCGACATCCTTTTGGTTGTAGCCAGAAAGGGAATAGATTCTGTCTGGAATTACGAGGTCGTAGTGCAGTCGACCCGCAACATTAACAATTGAGGCTGCGTCATAAATCATGCGATCTCCTCCGAATTCTCTGTGGATCTGGAGATCTGAAACTCTGCATTAAGTGAATAGGTTTGTAGTCCTCGCGGACCTCTTACGTAGTTCCATCTATGCTCGGTTACATCGGTCCCAGTAAACTTCTCGAGAACGGTTAACACTTGACGGCGACTTGCGCCACATAACTCGGACGCATGATCTCTGATACGCATTTTTGAGTTTATTCCGGATTCAATTGACTCACAGATAGCATGAACTATCTGATTTTCTGATTTTTCTTCAGGAGTTTTAACGAACTCACCTACCTCGCTCTCATTGATTCTTTCGACCGACGCCAAGCGTTGTTGATAGTCGAGTGAAGGGTCTGTTGAATAGCGAAAAAACAGCTTTGGCTCCGAGCTCCCCCTGCTCTTGATGTTCGTCAGCTGAATTGTCTTGCATTCATTGTCTCGTCCGACCTCATCCATTACGTACACACAGTCTGCGTCGTTTATGATGTCACCTGTCCCTTCTGGAATGGGATTGCCATCGACGCCCTTTTTTTTGTTGGTATGCGCTAGGGCTACCAACGTTCCGCCCATCGATATGAATCGGCGCACGATCTCGCCAAACTCTCGCAGACGGCTTTTCTTCATCAAATCTACGGCCTTTTTAAGAGTATCGATCACGATGATGGCGTGAGAAGCCTGCTTTGAATGGCAAAGCTCAGCGAGCAAAATGGGTAACCTATGCGTCTCAAAGCCCTTATAGCCTGGCACAATGATGTTGAACGCGAACTCTTCTGCAATCTTCGTTTTTTCAACAATCCCTCGTAAGTTGTCGTCCGCATTTATATAAAAATAATTTTTCGAGATCTCAGGATTGTCTCTGAGAGTTCGAGATATTAGATGGAGTGACAGAAGGGTCTTCCCGGTGTTTGGCGCTGAATAGATCACAGTCCATTGCCCTCGAGCCGCTAGACATTCAAGCACAAGAAAATCGTCTGTCAGCTGCAAGGCGAGGGTGTCGCTTTCGCCAGTGATGGTGAATTTTTCCAAAAGCTGCTTCGGCACTGCACATTCGTCTGTCGACGTTGTGGGTGCTGCATCAGCAGTTTCGCCAAAAAGCTTCATTCGAAGCGCGTCTTGAGTTAAAACGGCTTTTGATGATTCGACGAAGGGTTTTTGTATCATTTTAGGGCCTCTTTGTTGTAGTGGAGAGGCCATCAAAACATCAATCGGCAGTGCGGGGTGGTAAAATTCGAATTCTCTTGGTAAATTTGAACGGACTTGCCTGTTGTTACTTTAGGAAGAAGTGCATTCCTTTAAATTGGGCCTAAAAGAGCAAAGCGATTGAGTGGATAAGAGGCTATTTTTTTATCGAGACTTTCTTCTGTACTCTAGGAGGGAATTTCTCAAAAAAATCGACCCACTGTTTGTCAACCTTAAGCGTGTTTCCTTCGTCAGAATCTATCTTTGTATAGTGGCTTAGACCATAACCGGCGTTCTTCCTAGCCTTGTAACATGCAGAAAACAGCTTTCTCCTAGTCTGATTCGAGTCTTTTCCATCTCTTCCGCCTTTCGAAGGATCAATTCTGTCAGCAATTCCTTCGTAACTGATCTTTCCTTTGTCGGCAAAGTAATCAATAAAAAGTCCAATGCACAGCTCAAGCTTTGTTGCGTAAGTTTCAAGGCGTTTATGAGATTGGGGGCGTTTGGCTGCTTTCGCTAAAAGCTTTTTTGAGATATCCAAGCCTGGTACAATTAAAGCAAACTCGTCGTAAAGTATATCCGCTAATTGGTTCTTATCTATTAGAAACTCTAGCCTTGCTCTTGTGTCCCTACGGTCATTGGGATCGGGCGTATATTCTGGAGCTAATCTCGCTGCTAAGGTCTTCGCCATTGCAATTCTTTGGTCGCAGAAAGCGATTCTATTCCAATGCGATTGAATGACTTTAGGGCTGGATGGTTTGTTCACTGCAGTTTCGAGGGCTCGTTCAGCTTTATCTTTACAGTCATAAAGTAACGCCCAGATAGACATATCAACGGGTAGGCCGCCAAAGCCCAAGGCCAGTGCTAGAGCTTGATCGATACTTATCATAGTACTTTGCTCGCTCAAGATATAACTCCTAATCGTAAGGGCCGAATTGGCCTATGAGAAATTTCTTATACAACCTCAGCGCTGCCTCTCCAGATTCTCAGGTTTTCAGGTTTCCGTGGCCGCGTGTCCCGAAACGAAGTGCCAAGAAAACCTGAAATTCTGAAAGTCTGGGGATAAACTTCGGAAGTCCAAGGGCTGCAAGCCAAAATTTCAGCTTTTCAGATTATCTCCTAATTCTTACTGTTAAAAAAAGTAGCGGGCTGCTTGCGACTGACGGTTAGTCAATTGCCCTCAGGATGGCCTTGGATTCCTTGTGGCGTATCGCGTAGTCCCTAAGCCAATGAAAGTGCTTTGCACAAATATCTGCCAAAAAGGCCTCCTGACTGAAAGAGATATAGCTGTAAGTAAAGAGACAAGCGACCATTCCCAACGCATCGCCACTTAGTTGCCCTTCATAACCATTGGGACTGGTTACTTGATAGTGGCTGTCATCATCTGGAGCCATGTAGAAGCCCCCGTTACTCAGCTGATAGAAGTTCCAGTAGCCACCTTTGTATTCATTAGAAAGCGAAGAGGCAATGGTATATATGGTTGGCTCAAGTGTCATAGGGAAATCAACTCCAAAGGCGTTTTCAACGAACTCGGCACGGTTAAGCATAGGTACTATAGTTCGGATAATAGTTGTCAATTCTTTATCTCCAAATGGAAAACCCCGGCTGTTGGGCCGGGGCATTCAAGTTGTGTTTACTACTTGGGAAGGGTTGCGAGGTAACTGAGAAGGAGCTCTTCAAGAGCTCCTTCTGGGTAGTTCATGTATTCAGAGTCAAGGATTTGGATGGCAACTCGTTCATACACGTCGTATTTATCCTTAGGGGTCATGCCCGTTAGAAGGAAAGGCATAACTCTCTCCTCTAGTCGAGCAATGACCACCTCCAGAGCAAGGAAAGTCATATATTCTCCTTATTGGCAATCTCGCGTTATTCGCTTAATGCTGACAGTAAGAGAGGAGTCTCAGCATCAATGCCAATTTGTCCTCTAAGATGGTTTTCGATTTCTGAGCAGAGGTCGGCTTCTGTGTCAAAGTAGTGATCTAGCACCTGCACAATTAAAGCGTCTTGCATGGGAATGGCTCCTAAGTTAACGGTCGTGGTTTGGTCGCAATCTCGCTCGAATTGTTAGCTCTCATTTGAAAAGTGATTTAAAACAACGAGTTAGTGCGGGTTGGGTTATGAGAATTAGGTCGGTAAAAGCTCGGTGCGAAGTGCGCTCGCTGACGCATGTTCGTGGAGAGCCAAGTAAATCAAGGGGTTATGGGAGGTGGTGGCTCTCAAGAACCGGAGGGGAGATCAGAGCAAAGCGGTGTTACTTCTTGTTGGGCTTCTTTGCAGTTGCTGGCTTATCGCGGGAGTCCTTTTGGCGATTCTCAGACGGTATGGGAGTTGTGTCTATTGGCGGGGTCCGAGAGGGCTTATGACCTGTTAGGCGGTAGTATCGTTTCTTGGCAGGATAAGGCCCCAGCAAGCCTTCTGCCCGGAGGATTGCGACAAGAAAGCCAGCATTATTTGCGGACTGTCCTTGGAAGAGTTTTCTCAGGTTGAAGGAAGTAATCTGATCGATGGGATTTAAGGTTAACTCTATTAGACCCCAATCAATCCATTCAGGGCTAAAGAAGCCGCCGCCAGTGTTCGCTGTTATGCGGTAAGCGTATGCGTCCCTCGTATCGATTCCTACTTCATAGGTTAAGGTGTTCAGTCCGTTGAGGCTTGAGCAGGTTCCGGAGCGGATTGCATTGTAGGGTTCGGGAGGGGGTGAAGAGGGTTTGGCGGGGGTTACTTTGGCTTTAGCTTTGGGTATAGTCTTGGCGGGTACCTTTGATTTGACGGGCATGGAATTCTCCTTGTTGGGTTGTGTTTGAAGGTATTCATATAAGATGGCAAAAAAGCCGCTAGCTTGGAGGCTCTCAGAGTCGTGTTCTGCGAAATGCGCCCATTTAACCTAAGTGTCGATATAGGGATATAGAGTGAATTCTGTAAATTCTTTAACAAAGAAAGTTGTACTGTTTTTATGCTGCCTATTTTTCCTTAATACCTCCCTGCTAGCTGAGGATTTTATAGATCAGCAGTTCCAGGCAAACTCAAGCCCTGGCATGTACTCTGGGGTGGGGAGCGCGGATTTTGCACAAACGTTCACTGTGTCTAGATCCGGCGTTCTTATCGCAGTCGAGTTTGAGATTCAACGAGCTTCGGGTAATGAAGATGACCTGTTTTTCGATTTACGTGATGTCGATGGTGAATTGCCGGTAGAAAGCAATTCCAGTGTTGTTTATTCAGAAAGGATAAGCGCCCAAAACATACCAGAGAACAGAACCTTCTATAGGGTGGACCTAGGAGATAGCGCGTTTGCCGTTGAGGCCGGGGAGACCTTCGCTATCGTTCTCAGGAGTAATGGTTGGCGTCGCGATGGTTTAGTTGACTATTGGTGGCTGGGACAATCTTGGAGTAATTCTAAGCCGGATCAATATGTTCATGGTAATGCATTTGTACGAGCAGACTTTCGAACTGACCTTCCATACTCCAATACAGATAGGTGGGGGCACGTAAATTTCTACTCAGATGATACACGAGGGGCAGGAGATCTAGGTTTTCGTACTTACCTTAGTGTAGAGCTTTCGCCTCCAAGTGCAGATATTTTGAACGGAAATTTTACGGTTGCAGATTCAAATGGTATCGGCGGTGAAGTTGTTTCTCTTGAAGCAGCTGCAACAGATAGTGATGGTTATATTGTGAGTACTACTTGGCTGCAAGATGGCGAGATTGTTGCAACTGGCCTTTCAGTCCAACTAGCTCTACCTGATGGAGAAACTGATATAGTTTTTAGAGCCGTAGACAATGATGGAAAAGTAGCTGAAAGCTCTGTAGTAGTAAGTGTTCAAGCTCCAGTTATTAATTCGGCTCCTATTGTTGCGATTCTAGGGGGAGACCGAATTGTTGCTGATTCTGATGGCGTGATAGGGGAGGTGTTGCAATTTACAGCGAATGCAACCGATTCTGATGGTACTGTAGTGTCTAGCTCTTGGTTCATAGGTGATGAGCTAGTTGCAGTAGGGAGTTCGGTTTCCTTAGTCCTAAACGATGGTGTGACTTTGGTAGAATACCGGGCTATAGATGATGAGGGTGGGGTAGCTATAACTTACGCGTCTATAACGATTGAAGCGCCTGTCACAAAAGAAGGTGGTTGGAGCACGTCATTTAACGGGATTGCACCTCCTTCTTTTTTAGCGAACAACATAAATAATATCGGTGTGGTAGACATTCAGAATTTGGTTATAAGTAGCTGTGTTACGTTAGTTGATGCTGGAGAGCCTGTACTATTTGATGGCTACAACGAGTTTGATATGGTATTCGGGCTGGTAAGCGCTGAGGAGTTAACTTTCAGATTAGAGAGGTTTAGGCCATTTAATCTAGACGGTAGCCGCACAAATGATAATGAGATTCCAGATTGCTCTGGACACTTTGATTTTTCAACAGGTATCTACTTGGACAGCATAGCTTTCCCCTCCATAAGTGGAGATGGATTGTTAAGTTACGACTACTTAAAGATAACGTTCGAAATAATTAATGCTTCTGAAATAGTTTTTCAGATTACCTCTATCGAAAGCTTGAGATAAGTCGAATCTAAGTTTTTAAGTCGACTCAGTATTACAAGAACATGAAGTAAAATTGTGGGCTCTGGCGTGCCTGAAGGGCTAAGGGCTGCTTGTTGTTGGATTATTTTGCGCGACCCTGATGTTCTAAGCGCCATACTCTTGGTACGGGGCATGACATAGGGCAAAGCAAATGGATATCAAATTGGCAGAAACCATTGAGTTGCTACATAGAATCTCGAAAGCGGAGGGTTCTGAAAGTTAACTATGAGATCTAAGCCCTGCTTGGTCTTCGCCTTTAACTTAATCAGTTAATGTGACTAAGTCTTAGCTAGGAAAACGTACTGGTCATAGGCACAGATTGCTGCCATATTCAGAAGATCTGGTCGATCGGCCGTATATTCGCTCATCAAAATACCAAGAAAGAAAGGAAATTGACTGGATAGTAAGGCTGAACAAAATCAGCCATTATTTAAGTGAGGTTATAGAGTAACGCCTCATTATTCTGCTTAACATGTAAATTGTGTCTAAATTAGATTGATATATTTCTAGAGAAGCTAATGAGTAAGTTCACAGATATTTACAAATTTAGAGAAATGAATATCAATTCATTGGTTTTGCTGTCGTCCTGTAAGCTGTGGTTTGCTTCCATACAAGATCTGAATGATCCATTCGAGGGGTATGTATATATCGCAGAGCCATCGAACGACGACGAAAAAATTGAGCAGTATATAAAATTTGGACAAAATATCATCGAGAAGCATAATGCGCTAAGTTCCGAGAAAGCGCGCGAAATAGTACTAAGCAATTATTTTTCGGATCCAAAAAGTTTTATTAAGTTCATTGATGAAATACTTGGCAAGCATCCAGCGACGATATCGAGGCATCTCTCCCAGCTTGGTATTTATTCGGTCTCGTCGGATATTCCAGGGAATTCCATGACGCAAGAATCTAACATGCTGATGTGGTCTCATTATGCCGACGGCTTTAAAGGTTTCTGTATTCATTATGATCTTCAAAAGCTCCACTCTTCTTTGAGAGCGATGAATCCTGGGAAAAAATTTGAATGGTGCTCAGTCAATTATCTAGATAAGCCACATAAAATAAATTTTGTAGAAAGTATTGAAAAAGAAACTATTGAGGCTCTGAGGAGTATTCAAAGTAAACACAGCCAATGGCGCTACGAATGTGAAATAAGAATCTTAGCGTCCCAAACAGGGGCTTTTTCATTTTCTCCTTCAGCGGTAAAAACTATTTACGTTGGTGAAAGAATGCCGCGAGAGCAAAAGGACTTATTAATAACTTTGGCACGTAGTTCCTTCCCTGAATGTGCGTTGAAAGAAGTAAGGGTGGCACGTAACTTAGAGGACTTCTCGGTTAGTGTTGCCGAAATTTAAATATCTAATTCAGTTAGTGCTTTCCGCATCGGATGTGACAGTCGGTTGCATTGCCAATCAAATGTTTAAATTATCTATGTGTGAAATGTATAAAAATTCAAGAGTTCCATTACGTCTATCTGTGCGAGGGAAAAAAATATGCACCACAATGTTAGCAACTGTTTAGACTTTTCAGCGCTTTTCAAGAATGCCCCCCCAGCGGGCGATACCGTTTCTATATCGCTTGGCTCGATAAACATTACGGATGTAAAGATAACCGAGGTTTGGTACGCCACTCCAAGTAAGCAGACACTTGTATTCTTAGAAAATGGATATGTACTACAGAAAGATAATAACGGAAAGTCTGCCATTTACCCAGATAATAGACTTCCAGAAACCCTTCACGAGTGTCCTTAGGATAATGTCATTTTCTTGTAATTCAGAAAACATGTAATAGAAGTGAGGACGCTCGGTAGTCTGTTTAACCGCGACTCGCAACCCCTGGCCTGTTTCCCTTAACAAGAGGTTTGGTCAGGGGCGCTCATTTACCAAAGCAATGCAGATTTGGCACGACGCAAGGGTGAGTGTCCGCTAGTCTAGCTAGGTCGCAGAGTAGGTGCGTCGATTATTGAGGCGTTATTATTGAATTTCATTGGAGTAATTTGGCTTGAGAAGAATATTTGCTACTGATATAGGAATTTGGCCAGTCCTTCAGAATACGGAAAGAGTATCCGATTCGATGCTTCAGTCCCTAACGTTTAGAAGTAATCTGGCTAACTATCTACTTCTTTACGATCAGGTTGTAGTTCCAACAGGAAACCTTCAAATATTACCAGTGCTACGAAATATTTTTGGAGAATCTATTTTTGATGAGCTGATAAAATCCAATGTCATTGTTCTAGCTAGATATAATAAGTGGTTTTCATATGTTGGAAACGGAGGCGGGCTTAGGTTTTTTGAAAGCTTTGCTGGTCCAGAATCAAGTAAAAAGCCTAACTTATTTCACTCCTACTTCGCTCCTCTTGATGAGGCGATTTATACAGCAATCAAAACGACAACCCCTACATCTTCAGTTCTAAGAGCCTCGGAGTTAACTAATTTATTACTAGACAAAGTATTGCCTGTGGGAACCAACATCGAAATGAACTCATTTAGAGACGAGACTTATAAGGATATTTTGGGAAGTCCCTACCTCAGAAATACACTCGCGATTAGAAATGAAGGTAGACATCTTGATGAGTTGAAAGGCCTAAATGCCAACCAAGTAAAAATTTATTCCCCGCACGTGATCCCTGGAAAGGGTGAATCTCCCGAGATCTGGTCTGTTTTGCACGCAGCGTTCGAGAATTTTATACTAGGGCTAAGTACCGACGTAAATGTAGAAGAAATAGCAGGAGATGGAAATACTCTCGCTTTGTTAAAGGCCAAAGGCCAGCGAGTTGGTCTTGATTTGGAAGGGAAGAACGCGTTTTCTAGAATTCAAGAAATTAGTGGTATTCCCGACATAGGAGAGGCGTTCTCAAAAGGAGCGTTCACAGCTGAGCAATTGTTGGATCTGCGGGAGTCAAAGCATAGTCAGGCTTTTAGAAATTGGTTTAGTTCAGAGTATCCTAAGGAGACATCTCAAGAGATAGTTGAGCGTTATGTTAATTCGCTAGGGCAACCAAGTCTGATTGACAGATTGCCCGTAAAAGCGTTGCGTTTCGGGCTGACAACCGGGGCGGGATTGATAGACCCGATAAGCGGAGCAGTCAGCTCGGTCGTTGACAGTTTTCTATTAAAAAAATGGTTTCCAGGAAAGTCACCGAAATTATTTATTAAGCATGCTAAAGCCGTTATGGTAAAAGAGAGGCCTAAGCCTGCATCACCTCAGCAACCAAGAATGACTGGTCGCGATAGAAATAGGCTGTGCTCATGCGGAAGTAGGAAGAAGTATAAAAAATGCTGTGGTGGATAAAAAGTTAAATGAGTGTAACAAAGCCTAGCGCCGCCACAGATTTTTCTACTTGCTATTCGCTTTCGTCTCAGCTGCATTAATGCGCATTTTTTTGTATTGGGAATTTTCCGAAAATATAAGGGACAAGGCTAAAAGCGCAGCAGCTACCACTGGCGAGAAGAACAGAAAGCAGTATATCGTCCTCACAAACAGAGTTTCTCTTGCTTTGTTTTCTAAGATTGTGGCTTGGAAGGGAATGCCAATCATGAATGCAAGAATACTTGTAAAAACTCTACAATTAAGAACCCAAAAATGCTGCCCATTTTCTCTACTCCCTGAAGGCTCAGATGCTTGAGTGCGTTACTAGCGTGTCGCTGCATAGATGTTTTAGTTCACTCCCTGTTTATAAGTTTATTGAGTCTAGATTTAACGACTTCAGTTTGAAAGCGTTTATCTGGCTGGTGTGTCCAGATGTATTACAGAGAATCTAGTACCTCGGCTACCGGACTATAGAAAACCCTCAGTCCGATTCACGCCCTTTGAACTGAACCATGAGCCGGACACGCGCAAACGAGGGGCGAGACGTGGTCTCAGCAACTCGATGAATCAAAAGGGGTTTTAGAAACTTTCGGCGAAGGACTCACCGAGATATTTGGTACCGGAGGACGGACTTGAACCGTCACGCTATCGCTAGCACCGGATTTTGAATCCGGCGTGTCTACCAATTTCACCACTCCGGCATGCTTGGAAGGGCCGCCATTATAGCAGCAAATTTTGGGGGCGCAATGGGCGCGTGCGCTGTGATGGGACGTCCCGTATTTTGAGGGATCAATTTGCATCCAAAATGCACCATCATGGTGCCTTGTTGCGGGTATCTTGCACTAAAAATGGCTAAGAATAAAAAAATCTCTCTAGCGCTACAGTCTAAGCCTCACGGGCCGAATAGATGGGGTAAGGAATGTTAGGAAGGGGGGAAGGCTATGGAGTGGGCACGGCTATTGCTAAGGCTCTTATGTAGTTCTTCAAATTCAAATGTGCGTTTCAGCACCGCCAGCGTTGGTATTTCGGGATGATTTATTTGCCTTTAACCCAGGTTCTTCGAGCTATGGGCTTAAGAAAGGGTTTCTACTTTTTGCTGTTTCTAAACTGCATTGTGTTAGCAACCACCTTTACTCTGTCTAAGAGCGCAGCCTTACTGTGCTTGTTTGCTTTCAATGCCTATGTGCTCAGTGGCATTTTGTATGTGGCTGTTCACGATTTGCGCGAGTTTCGCGCAGTGCTATTGGATGAGTATAGCGGCGATCCTTCGCAAACCCAGTCTGTGCTTAAGGGGGTTCTGAATGAACTGGCTACAAGCCTTGTGCGCAGTGAGCGGGATGAGTTCAGAGCCCTGGATAAGTTCGCTGATATCACCGCAGAGGTGGGGCACTCGGCCAATGAGCTAAATGCCACTGCACAGGATCTGAATAACAATATTAAGGAGCAATCACTCGCCACCAGTTCCATCGCGGCGGCGGTGACGGAAATTACCTACAGTACCGAGGATATCTCCAGTCGTATGAAGGGGGCCCACGAGGCAGCACAAAGCTCGGATGAACTGGGTCGCAAAGGTGGCGATGCGATCCGCAGTGCTCGCGCTGACACCGAAGAAGTAGCGGCCTATGCGGATACTACCTACAAGCTACTTGAGAGCTTAGATGAACATACAACAACCGTCGCCACTATCTCCTCAGTGATTCGTTCCATTGCCGAGCAAACTAATCTATTGGCGCTTAACGCGGCTATCGAAGCGGCGCGTGCGGGGGAACATGGCGCAGGCTTTGCTGTGGTAGCAGAAGAGGTTAGGGCACTGGCAACTCGCAGCCATGAATCGGCCGAGGAAATCTCAAGCAATATTAACGATGTGCAGAAGCAGATGGCGGCCGTTAGGGAAAGTATGGATAACGTGGTGTCGTGCACAGACCGAACAGTAAGCAAGGCACAGGAGGCCGAGCAGATGTTAGAGGAAATGGCCACTCACTCGCAGGCGGTGACGGACCTTCTCTATGCCATATCAACGGCAACTGAGCAGCAGAGTGCAGCGGTGCGAGAAATTTCGGCCAATATTGAATCGGTTGCACAATTGGCAGACAAGAATAGCGGAATTGCGTCCGAGTCCGCCGCTATTGCCAGCCATGTGCGGGACTTATGTGAACGAGCAGTGGAGGGGAGAGCGTGAGTTTTGTAATCTTGGTAGTGTCTATAGCTGCTACGCTGGCATTTATGCTGTATGTCATTCGTAACAGGCAGAACCAGCAAGCTGCAACTCAAACGCTTGGATTGTCTTGGCTACATAGCCTGCGCATTATGCTGGCGAAGGTGCAGCAGCATCGGGGTTTATCCGGGGCCTACCTGACGGGGAAAGAAGAGGTACTCCCCCAGCTGCGAGTCTTGCAGTCGGCTATTAATGCCGAGGTGGCGGACATCCCTCATGCGGGCCAGTGGATGCGTGACAACGAGCGTTGGGTTGCTATTTGTGAGCACTGGAGTCGATTGGAGAAAAACTTCGAAAACAATACGGCCGCTAATAATTTCACGCAGCATAACCGCCTAATCGAGAACCTATTGTGCATGATCGATGATATGGCGCAGGCACACGAGTTACTCGCACTCAAGAGTAAAGATGGCCGTCCTTTATACGTGGCCTGGCGTGATCTGTTGTTAGCATCAGAGTGCGTTGGACAGGCCCGTGCGCTGGGAACCACTATCATATCCGTTGGTGTATGCGATACGGTTTCTAAAATTCGCTTGAAGTATCTGGTGCAAAAAATTGAATCCTCTACTGCCACTGCCTGGGCGCAGATTCCCGCCACGGCAGAGAACGTGGACAAACTGCAAACTCTGTTACGTTGTATCGACAAGGAGTTAATGAGTACTACTCAGGTGAATATTGGCGTGACGGAGTACTTTGCGATGGCCACCGATGCGATAGACAGTCTATTTAATCAATACGATGCCATTATCAGTGAGTTCAAACGAACTAGTAGGCTAAGGCTTAGGTAGAGGCTGGCGCCACGTATTGCAGTACTCATACAGGCCCGCTTTGCCTAAGCGGGCTTGGATTTAACTCGCGCTTGAGGCAAACTCCCCATCCTTTCGAGTTTTCACACCTTGTGGCTGAGGTTTCATGCACGTTTCTGATTTTTACTATGAGCTTCCAGAGGAGCTAATCGCCCATTATCCTACTGAGCAGCGTACGGCCAGCCGTCTATTATGTATGAATAAAGAGACTGGCGAGCTCGCTCATCGGCAGTTTAGTGACTTGCTTGCGTATCTGCGACCGGAGGATCTGCTGGTCTTTAACGATACGCGTGTGCTTAACGCGCGTCTGCTTGGCGCCAAGGCTAGCGGCGGTCGGGTGGAAGCACTCATCGAGCGCATTGAGACCGAGCGCGAGGCCATTGTGCAACTGCGAGCAAGCAAGTCGCCTAAGCCGGGGACACGCTTGTACTTCGACTCCAATAAGCCGGGCTGCGAAGAGAGGCTTGAGGCAGAAGTAATGGGGCGCGAAGGAGCGTTCTTTAAGCTAAGGTTTTTCTGCCAAGCCATATTAGAGAATGAGTTGCCCCGATTTGGTCATGTGCCCTTGCCGCCTTACATTAAGCGCGAAGACGAGTTAGATGATCTGGAGCGCTACCAAACCGTTTACAGTAAAAACCTGGGGGCTGTGGCGGCTCCGACGGCCGGCCTACATTTCGACGAGCCCTTGCTAGAGGCGATTGCTAAAAAAGGCGTGCAGAGCGCATTCGTTACCTTGCATGTAGGTTCTGGAACATTCCAACCTATTCGAGTGGAAAACCCTCTAGAGCACGAGATGCATAGCGAGCGCATAGAAGTGAATCAAGAAGTGTGCGAGGCCATCGCCGCCTGTAAGGCGCGCGGAGGCAGGGTCATTGCCGTGGGCACCACATCGGTGCGCTCCTTGGAGAGTGCGGCCCGCTATTCTTCGGGCGATGAGCTAGAGCCCTATACGGGCGAGACAGACATCTTCATCTACCCCGGTTATGAGTTCGCGGTGGTAGATGCGATGGTGACTAATTTTCACTTGTCCGAGTCTACCCTGATGATGCTGGTCAGTGCCTTCGCGGGCAGGGAGCACATAATGAAGGCTTATGGCGTGGCTGTGGAGCAGCGATATCGCTTCTTTAGCTATGGAGATGCCATGTTTCTATACTAGCCGCTATCTAGTTTAGAGCGCACATTCGGTGTATTTAAGAAAGTTTGATATACTCCTTCGCCATCACGGTCAAGGGCGCCCGGGTAAGCCGGAGACGGCCTGCCTGTCACTTTATATCCGTTCGATAGAAGTTCAATTTACACCCATGTTTAGTTAATTTAAGGATTGAGAAATCGTTATGAAATCACCTGTACGAGTTGCTGTAACCGGTGCAGCAGGCCAGATTAGTTATTCACTACTGTTCAGAATCGCCTCTGGCGACATGCTGGGTAAAGACCAGCCAGTCATTCTGCAACTGCTAGAAATTACACCTGCTTTGGACGCCTTGAAGGGCGTGGTAATGGAGCTGGAAGACTGCGCGTTCCCATTGGTTCACGGTATTGTGCAAACAGATAGTGCCGATGTTGCGTTTAAAGACGCGGACATCTGCCTATTGGTTGGTGCTCGTCCACGTGGCCCGGGCATGGAGCGTAAGGACCTACTAGAAGCCAATGCGGCTATCTTCTCCGTTCAAGGCAAGGCGATTAACGACAATGCCAGCCGTGACGTTAAGGTATTGGTAGTGGGCAACCCAGCTAACACGAATGCATTGATTGCTTACCGTAACGCTCCTGACCTAAACCCAGGTCAGTTCACTGCTATGACTCGTCTAGATCATAACCGTGCGATTGCGCAACTTGCCGAAAAAGCGGGTAAGCACAACACAGATGTGAAAGGCATGATCATTTGGGGTAACCACTCCGCTACGCAGTACCCAGACGTGCATCACGCAAGCGTTGCTGGCCAAGCGGCTACAGAGCTAGTGGACGAAAACTGGTTGGTAAGCGACTTTATCCCAACAGTTCAACAACGTGGCGCGGCAATCATTAAGGCGCGTGGCCTTTCCAGTGCTGCCTCTGCTGCTAATGCTGCCATCGAACACATTCGCGATTGGGTGCTTGGCACTAATGGCGAGATCGTCAGCATGGGTATTCACAGCGACGGCAGCTACGGCATTGCTGAGGGCCTAATCTACTCCTTCCCAGTGACTTGCGAGAATGGCCAGTACACTATTGTGCAAGGACTAGAAATCAATGACTTTAGCCGTGACTTAATGACTAAGACTGAAACAGAGCTTAGCGAAGAGCGCGATGCGGTTGCGTCACTGCTTCCTTAAGGTGATTCACTGGCTGGCTGCGTGAATGTAGCCAGCCAGCTTCCTTCCTTTAAAAGGCTTCCCGAATGAGTGCAAACAAGCTGCGACCCGGTCGAAATGCTCAGTTTTGTATTTTTCAAGCAATTGGCTGGATCAGTTGGGTAGTTCTTCTTATTCTTCGCGACCTTACCTTTGTGCCAGCAGAGTATATGCTGGACCGTGCGGGTATTTTCGTTTTGGATGCTCTGGCCGGCATCGTTCTTTCCACTGCTTTGCGCTATCTCTATCGTCTGGTTTGGGATGCGGCGGCTTACCTGCGCGTGGCTGCAGTTTTCTTCGGTTGTCTTATAGCCTCGATGGTTTGGCAGCTGATAAAAGACGTCATTACCGCCACAGAGATAGGCAGCTCGGTCGACTTAACCGGCTATGGCTGGGTGTCCTTTTTCAATGTATTGCCTTTTTCTTTCTCTTTGCTATTGGTGTGGAGCGTCTTGTACTTTTGTATCAAGTACTACCAGATGTTTCAGATCGAGAAGGAAAAAAGCCTGCGCTCAGAGGCATTGGCCCACGAGGCACAACTGCGCATGCTGCGTTATCAGCTTAACCCGCATTTTCTGTTCAATACGCTAAATGCTATTTCGACTCTGGTGCTGCAAAAAGATACCGAGTCGGCGAACACGATGCTGACGAAGCTAAGCAAGTTCTTACGTTACTCGCTCGATCATGACCCGCTAGATCAAGTGGATTTGGCCCATGAGATTGGGTCGGTTGGCCTCTACTTGGATATCGAAAAGGTCCGATTTGAAGAGCGAATGAAAATCGAATTTAATATAGAAGGCGATGCGGGAAAAGGACAAGTTCCCAGTATGTTGCTGCAACCGCTTATTGAAAACTCAATTAAACACGCGATAGCTAGAAGTGTCGATGGTGGCCTGATCGCTATACATGCTTACCATAAAAATGCAGAATTAGTGATCGAGATTATGGATGATGGGCCTGGTATTCCAGACTATCAAGCAGTAGTTGAGCGCAATAGTGGTAGTTCGGGGGGAGTAGGATTAAAAAATATTCGAGATCGCCTCAAAGAAATATATGGAGATAATCATAGTATTACCTTTTCTAAACGTGAGCCCATAGGCTGTAAAGTAACGGTTGTAATTCCCTATGAAACAGATTGATTCAGACCATAAAATAAGAACGATTGTAGTGGATGATGAGTCATTGGCCCGCCAGGGTTTGACGATGCGTCTCGAGCAGTTTCCACAGGTGGAAGTGTTAAGAGGTTGCCGCAATGCGAAAGAGGCCCTAGATGCGATTGCGGAACTAGCGCCAGACTTGGTGTTTTTGGATATTCAAATGCCGGGCATGTCGGGGCTAGAGCTCATAGAGCAACTCCAGCAGGACAATATGCCGTTGATTGTTTTCGTCACAGCATTTGATGCATTTGCGGTTGATGCGTTTAAAGCGAACGCTGTGGACTATCTCTTAAAGCCTATTGAAGTAGAGCGTCTCGAGCAAGCTATAGACAAAGTGTCTGTGCAATTGAGTAGCGACAAGGCCGTGGTCGAGAAGCAGCGTCTTTTGGATATTGTGATTGGTCTTACAGGCAAGTCCGAGATGGCGGTGAAGGAATTGCTGGCAAGCGATGAAGAGCTTGGCGGCTACTCAGACCGCTTGGCCATTAAGGATGGTTCCTCTACCACCTTCGTCCCTATTCGCGATATCGATTGGATCGATGCGGCGGGCGACTATATGTGCGTCCATGTAAAAGGGCAGACGCATATTATGCGCACCACAATGAAAGAGTTAGAGGCGCAGTTGGACCCTAGCGTTTTTCAGCGTGTGCATCGCTCAACCATTGTTAATTTGCATCGAGTAGAGAAAGTTTCCTCCCATATTAATGGCGAGTTCCATCTCACATTAAGCTGCGGCTCCTCGCTTAAAATGAGCCGTTCCTATAAAGACAAAGTGAAGCATTTCTTTTGATGGCTTAGTGCTTGGCGTCGGGTAGGTGATTTAAGGGCAGCTCCGTGCTATCCACTACTCGGCGCATGATAAAGCTCGAATGCACGTCAGCAACTCCCTCTATACGCGTAATCTTATTCAGCAAGAATTCGTGATAATACTCCATATCGGGCACTACCACTTTCAGCATATAGTCCGCCGATTGCCCGGTTATGAGTAAGCATTCGTTCACTTCGGGTAACTGCTTGATAGCGGCTTCGAAGCGTTCAAACCTGTCTGGTGTATGACGATCCATACTGATTAAGACAATAGCGTGAAGCTTTAGTCCCAGCTTTGAGGCATTGAGTATTACCGCATGGCGCTCAATAATGCCTTCTTCTTCTAGCTGCTTGACGCGACGGGCGCAAGGGGTTGCAGACAGGCCAACGCGTTCTGCTAGCTCGGCATTGGTAAGCCTGTCGCTGCTTTGCAGTTCTTTCAGAATTCTCTTGTCTAATTTGTCCATATCCCGCAATAGCTCTTTAATATGAGTGATATTAACTATTAATGGTTGATAAATTGAAGCATATAACCACTATAAGCATAATATAGCGCAAAATATGACTAGAATCACTCCTGTTTTGTCACTATCCTAGTCAGCAATGAAGTAAAGCCCGTTTTGACTCAAAAGCATTAAGGAATTAACCATGTTTGATCATCGTAAATACAAGCCATTTGCGCCAATTGCTATCCCTGATAGAACTTGGCCAGACAAGGTCATTACCCAAGCGCCACGCTGGTGTAGTGTTGACCTACGTGACGGCAATCAGGCCTTGATAGAGCCTATGTCCGTGGTGCAAAAAAAGGCGATGTTCGACCTGCTACTAGAGGTGGGTTTCAAGGAAATTGAAGTGGGGTTTCCTGCCGCATCGCAACCAGATTTCGATTTCGTGCGCAGCTTGATTGAAGAAGATCGTATTCCTGATGATGTCACTGTGCAGGTTTTGACACAGGCACGTCCTGAATTGATTCAGCGTACCTTTGAGGCCTTGAAAGGGGTTAAGCGCGCCATCTTGCATGTTTATAACTCGACCTCTACTGTGCAGCGCGAAAAAGTATTCAAATTGGATAAGCCTGGCATCGTTGAAATTGCCAAAAAAGGCGCCGCTGAAGTGAAGCGTTGTGCAGAGCTTGCGCCAGAGACTGAGTGGGTATTTGAGTACTCGCCAGAGAGCTTCACTGGCACTGAGCCAGAGTTTGCTGTTGAGGTCTGTGATGCGGTGTCCGAGATTTGGCAGCCAACACCACAGAACCCAGTGATATTTAATTTGCCTTCTACCGTCGAGATGGCGACGCCCAATGTGTATGCGGATCAGATCGAATGGTTCTGCCGCAATATTCAAAAGCGAGATTCGATAATCGTAAGCTTGCATACTCATAACGATAGAGGGTGTGCGGTAGCGGCCGCAGAACTAGGTGTCATGGCAGGTGCCCAGCGAGTGGAAGGCACTTTGCTTGGCAATGGTGAGCGCACCGGCAATATGGACATCGTAGTCATGGCAATGAATATGTATAGCCAGGGCATCGACCCAGAGTTGGACTTCCGTGACATGGACAAAATTGTGTCTGTGGTGAAGAGCTGTACGCAAATCGATGTGCATCCTCGTCAGCCCTATTCTGGCGACTTGGTCTTTACTGCTTTTTCTGGCAGTCACCAAGATGCTATTAAGAAGTGTTTGGACATGTACGAAGAGGACACCACTTGGGAAATTGCATACTTGCCCATCGATCCCAGAGACTTGGGTCGAACCTATCAAGACGTTATTCGGGTGAATAGCCAGTCTGGTAAAGGCGGTGTCGCGTATGTCTTGGCCAGCAAGTTCGGGTTCCAGTTGCCGCGATGGTTGCAAATAGAGTTTTCTCGCGTTGTCCAAAAGCGCGCTGAAGATACAGGACAAGAGATTTCCCCAGATGCGATTTGGACGCTGTTTAAAGAGTTTTACTTGGATAATTCACACCCAGTAACTTTGGATAGTTTTACCATGACTAAGACAGGCAAGGGGGATCGCGAATCTTTCCAAGCCGGCATTAGTTGTTTTGGCGAATCGCTTTCTGTTACTGGCGAAGGCGATGGCGTATTGGATGCCTTTGTTGAAGCACTTAAGAGCGAGATGGGAATTGATTTTGAGATTATGGAATATGGCGAGCATGCCTTGGGCCAAGGGGCAGACGCTGAGGCCGTTACCTATATTCAACTTAAGAATAATCTGTCTCGCTATACCGGGGTCGCTATCAGCCGCGATATCGTGTCCTCGTCACTGAATGCTTTACTCAGGGCTGCTAGTCAGTTGCTTAGTGAAAGTAAGGGCCGCAACGTAGCCTAAGACAACTCATTGGGTACTGAGGTTCACAAGACTGACGCCGCCTAAGTCTTCACAAGAGACATACAGAGTTAAGAATACGTAGAAGCCGAGCATGCCTATGGGCATGCTCGGCTTTTGTGTATCTAGTGAGTTGTTTTTTAGCATTTGTCATTGGTAAGCAAACTATTCGCGGCCTGCTTGCGACTATTAACTTAAACGCCGTATGCTAGCGCTGCTTTATGTGCAAATGCTCGGCTGAGTTCAATGTTTGGCATTCGAACCCTCAGGTATAGAGCTTAGAGTGTAACTAATCAGGCCGTTTCCATTAGTGATAAGCCCAAGCGTATGAGCGAAATACATGAGTCTTAAGGAAGAAGAGCAGCAATTAGTGGCCGATGCGCTGAAGGGCGTTCCCTATGCGTGGGAGTCCTTGGTGCGGCGTTACGAGGGCAGGGTATACAACTTTGGCTTACGACTGACGGGGAATGAGACCGATGCCATGGACCTTATGCAAGAAGTGTTTATGGGGGTTTATAAAAACCTGCATCGCTTTCGCTCCGAGTCCATGTTCTCTACTTGGCTGTTTCGCATTGCGCACAATAAGGCCGTTGACTTGGCCCGCAAGAGTAAGAGCGGTCTCACTCGCTCGCTAAGCGACATGGAGGGCGAGGACGCCGTCCCTGATAATGAGGCGATGATAGCGCCCGCTCAGGAGCAGCCTGTCGAGCGCCTAATGCAGAAGCAGGCCAACGCACAGGTGAGGGCCTTATTGTCCGCTTTGAGTTTTGAGTCTCGCGTTATCGTAGAGTTGAAAGTGTTTCAGTCTTATACCTTCGATGACATTGCCGAGCTGCAAGGTTTATCGCCCAACACTGTAAAGACGCGGTTCTATAGCGCCATTAGAAAGCTAAAGAAATTATTGGAGAGTGATTATGAGCTGTGAGAGAACGAGCGAAATTGTAGCGAGCTTCTTTGATGATGCGCTAGCCCCTGTGCAGAGGCAGGCTAATGAAGCGCATGTGAGCTCTTGTGCCCATTGCCGAGTGCAGTTGGCTGATGCGCGTTTGGTTCAGGCCCGCCTTGCTAGTTATAAAGAGGAGGCCGTGCCTAACTGGTCTCGCAGTGCGGTGCTTGCTAAGGAGAAACCCAAAACCAATTGGCGTGATTGGCTGGGAGCATGGCAGTGGGCGCCTTTGGCTTGCTCGTTCTTACTGGCGCTTGGAGTTGTGTTCAATGTTGAGATCAGCAGCAGTGACTCAGGCTTCGTCGTGGCTTTTGGTCAGAGCTCCGGTGTTAGCCAGCAGGAGTTGGACCAGCGAATACAGAAGCTGAGTGCAAGCCTGGAGCGGCAGCAAGGCGATGTGCAGCTGCAGATGCTCGAGACGGTGGTGGAGAATGTTATGCGTCAATACGACGAGAATAGTTCACGCAATTTGGAACAAGTGATTGAATATTTCGACTTGCAAAGGCAGCAGGACTTACAGCTGTTGCAGAGTAGTTATCAGCAGCTAGCAGATAGCGACTACGAAACTATTCGTTCGGTGCAGCAATTGGCAAGCTATGTTCAATATCAAGGCTTGGAATAGGGGAAGATCATGATGGCTTGGCTCAAAGACCTTAGAATAAAACGCTCGTTAATTCTGTCCGGTTTACTGCTCACCAGCGCGAGCGTTAGCGCCCAAGATGCTCCAGACTATAGTGCGATTGAAAAAAACATGGACGCTTTCTCTACGGTGTTGAGGGAAAATCTTGGCCTAGATGGTAGTCGCTCGGGTAATTTTAATCCCTTTGCCAATATGAGTAATGCCTATTATCTGGCGGGGCAGGGTGTGGTGATTGAGCTTAATACTCAGCTGTCGCGTTCACGGGCTACAATTGGGATGCGCTCTCTAGGGACTACCTTGCAGCAGCTAGCGGATAATTTTGCGCAACGCACGGGAAGAGGTCCGGCCGCTAGGGGA
>JAWWAY010000005.1:0-207592 GCA_033721235.1 Pseudohongiellaceae bacterium
CTTCTCGCAATGGTGCCGGGCACTCGCACCGTCAACTTCCTGATTTTTATCGCTTGTACTTCAATGATACTAATTGCGCTGTATATGGAGCACGTCATGTTGCTACAGCCTTGCGGTCTGTGTATCACGCAACGGGTGTTTGTCATTCTGACCGGCTTGGTCTGCCTTGCAAGTGCGATACACAACCCCGCTAGCAAGCAGACACTGCGTAAATATGCGATAGGCGCAGCCCTAATGTGTGTTGCGGGTGGCTATTTTGCAGCACGTCAAATCTGGCTCCAACATTTACCGGAAGACCAAGTGCCAGCTTGCGGCCCAGGCCTAAGCTATATCATGGACAACTTCCCCTTAATCGATATGCTGTCCTTCTTACTCAAAGGGGATGGTAACTGCGCGGAAGTAAACTGGCGCTTTATGGGAATTTTCTCAATCGCGGAGCTATCCATGATTGGCTTCGTCTGCCTCTTTGGCCTATGCCTATTCCAAGGCTTCCGACGCTCCTAGTCGCTTGGCGCCCGCACACAGTCGCGGGCGCCGACTATCGGCCGCGGCGCTATGAACCCTAATTAGGATCGGCGCCAGCGGAAGAACTTCTCAGCCCAAGGCAGTAGGTGAGTGGGTATACGCGCATTACGCCAAGCATTCGCCGTAAAACGATTCGCCTCCGACAAGGTGGGATAGATATGAGTCGTTGCCGCAATTTTCTTTAAACCTAAGCCATGGGTCATGGCCAAAATGAACTCGCTTAAGAGTTCGGCGGCATGGTAGCCCACTATCGTTGCCCCAAGAATGCGATCGCTCCCCGGTACTGTAAGCACTTTAATAAAGCCGTGAGCCTCTTCGTCGGCTATTGCCCTATCCAAATCGTCAATGCCGTAGCGGGTCACTTCGTATTCCACACCCTGATCGATTGCTTCTTGCTCACTTAAGCCTACTCTTGCCACTTCCGGATCAGTAAACGTTGCCCAAGGCACAACCTTGTATTGCACGCGGAAGCGCTTGAAGTCTCCCACTAAAGCATTGAGCGTTGCATACCACGCTTGGAATGACGCCATATGCGTGAACTGATAGGGACCGGCCACATCTCCACATGCATAGATATTCGGGTAAGCGGTTTGTAAGAAGTCATTAAGCTCGAGCGTTCCACGCTCATTAACTTGCACACCGAGCTCCTCCAGCCCAAAGCCTTCAACATTAGCTTTACGCCCAATCGCAATTAAGGCTTTATCGAAAGGAATCTCCACCACTGAATCGGGTGTTTTTGCCTGCAAATACTCGCCGTCCTGTGCTTTCTGGAAGGCCTGCGCGCTGCACTGCGTAAGCACTCGCACACCATCCTTTTCCAGCCTTGCACGAAGCAGCTCTGAAACTTCTTTATCTTCTCGGGGAAGCACTCGAGAGGCCTGGTCCACCAAAGTCACCTGAGACCCCAAGCGAGCAAAGCTTTGGGCCAGCTCACAGCCAATAGGGCCTGCACCCAGCACCAACAGCCGCTTGGGAAGCTCTCGAAGATCCCATAAGGTATCCGAGGTAACATAGTCGGCTTCATCTAGCCCCGGAATTGACGGCAAGAAAGGACGCGCTCCCGTGGCAATGACGATGGCCCGCGTAGTAATCAGTCGCCCGTCTACTTCTACCTCCCAAGGCGACACAATCTTCGCCTGCCCGCTCACGCATTCAACACCCAGGCCGGTAAAACGCTCAACAGAATCATGGGGCTCAATGGTCTTTACGACCTTGTTTACCCTCTCCATAATTTTAGAAAAATTAGGCTGCGCCGAGGCATTGTCTAAACCAAACTCTTGCCCGCGCTTGACGTAGTCTGCAATGCGAGCGCTGCGGATAAGCGCCTTACTGGGCACACAGCCAGTATTTAGACAATCTCCGCCCATCTTATGCTTCTCGATCAGCACCACTTTAGCCTTAGCCCCAGCAGCAACGATCGCGGAAACCAAGCCAGCGGACCCCGCACCGATAACTACCATATTGGCCTCGAACGATTTGGGTTTTGTAAACTTCTTTAGAGGCTTTGGCCTGCTTAGAAGATTGAGTGCATAGCGAGCTATCCAAGGCAGCACTCCCAGCAGCGCAAATGATAGCAGCAGAGATGGGCTCACTAAGCCAGACAGGGACGATATCTGCCCCAACTCGGCACCGGCATTGACGTACACTGCAGTGCCCAGCAGCATCCCAAGCTGACTAACAAAGAAGTAGGTCAGCAGCTTAATAGGCGTTAAGCCCATTAATAGGTTCACCACAAAGAAGGGAAAGACCGGCACCATTCTTAGGCTAAATAGATAGAAGGCTCCATCTTTCTCGACGCCGGCATTAATGGCTTTAAGCGAGCGCGAAAACTTGCTTTGAACCCAGTCGCGAAGCAAGAAGCGAGAACTGAGAAACGCCAAGCTCGCCCCAATGGTACTGGCGAAAGAAACCAGTACCGTCCCCCACACAAGGCCGAATACAGCGCCACCTAATAAGGTAATAATGGCTGCGCCGGGGATGGATAGGGCAGTAATCACCACGTAGGAGACAAAGTAGACTCCCGCTGCCAGCGCGAAGTTCTCACTCTTGAAAGCCTCTATGGCTGCCAGTTGAGACTGTATATAGGACAAGCTTAAGAAGCGGCCCAAATCCAATATGAAATAGGCTGCCAGCAGGCTAAGCAGCAATAGTGCTAGAAAAATTTTGGCTTTACTCATTTAAATCCCCTCTTCATTACAGTAATGACAAATCCAAAGAGGGTTTGTTACTGAGTTATTTGTTACCATGCCTAGCGCAATCTATATTTGACTATGTTAAAAGTTTTTAGCTTTGAAAAATTGAACGAGAACCGACACCGTGGCCAACGATACTACAGATTCTAAAGATAAAGCTCATCGACAATTTTTACCCGCTCGCATGCGCCGTATGCGCCGCGATGAGTTCAGCCGCCGCTTGATGCGCGAAACTCGCTTAAGCACTGATGACCTGATTCTGCCCATTTTTATTGTTGAAGGTCAGAATCAAAAGCAGCCCATCGACTCCATGCCGGATGTTTACCGACTCAGCATCGACGAACTCCTTAAGGAAGCCGCAGAGCTTGTGGACTTGGGCATTCCTGCTATTGCCCTGTTCCCGTCTCCAGATCCCACTACGAAAAGCCTAGAAGGCACAGAGGCCTGGAACCCTGAAGGCTTGGTCCAGCGCGCAGTCCGCACGTTAAAGGCCAGCTTCCCCGACCTAGGTGTTATTACTGACGTTGCACTGGACCCTTATACTACTCACGGACAGGATGGGATCATCGACGACGAAGGTTATGTGGTCAACGACGTCACCGTAGAGGTGCTCGTGAGGCAGGCTCTCTCTCATGCCGAAGCAGGCGCAGACATTGTTGCGCCATCCGATATGATGGACGGACGCGTAGGCGCTATACGTGAAGCACTTGAGGAGCAAGGCTTTATCCATACCAAGATTCTGGCTTACTCGGCCAAGTATGCTTCTAGCTACTACGGCCCTTTCCGTGACGCGGTCGGCTCAAGCGCCAATCTGGGCACCGGTAATAAGCACACCTACCAAATGGACATTAGCAACTCGGATGAGGCTATCCATGAGGTGAGCTTGGATATTCAAGAGGGTGCCGATATGGTCATGGTTAAGCCAGGCATGCCCTATCTGGACATTGTGCGCAGAGTAAAAGAAGAGCTAACAGTCCCAACCATGGTGTATCAGGTTAGCGGCGAATACGCCATGCATATGGCAGCAGCGCAAAATGGGTGGTTGGACGAAAAAGCCGTTGCCCTTGAATCACTCGTTTGCATCAAGCGAGCAGGTGCCGATGCAATTTTGACCTATTTCGCTAAAAAAGTGGCCATAATACTTAGGGATCAAAACAAAAATTAGGACAGAGACACATTCATACTTGAATCCTTAACTTTTGCCCTTATTATAGTCAGCAGAAATCACCACATATTGAAGGAATTTATTTATGAGCGACGCTATCGTTCAAGTTTCAGACGCTACATTCGAGCAAGACGTATTGAAAGCAACAGGTCCAGTTCTGGTTGATTTTTGGGCTGAGTGGTGCGGCCCGTGCAAGATGATTGCTCCAGTATTGGAAGATCTAGCAGAAGAGTATGCTGGCAAACTTACCATTGCCAAACTCAATATTGATGAGAATCCAAACTCCGCTCCTGCCTATGGCGTGCGCGGAATTCCGACACTTATCATCTTTAAAGATGGTGCAGTTGCGGGCACTAAAGTAGGCGCCTTGTCACGTACACAGCTGGCCGAATTTATCGAAGCCACTATATAAGCCTAGCCTTTTTAGTACTTCCACAGTTAGTGATTCTTTATAGGAGTGGCCCTAAGTACGGTTTTAGGGCCATATTCCTATCACCAATAAAGATAAAATTTTTCTGGACAGCACGTTAGAGTCGTTCTATATTGACCCCATCGTCGCGTCAACTGACGACCTTTCTCTTCTCTACTTTGTTCCAAATTTAAACTAGAACCCATAAATCAGAATTTATTGACCTTTATTTAGCCAAAACCATTCTTATTTAACACAAAGCGAAAACTTCCAAGTGCTTTTAGGTGCTTAACACTAATAAGCCTAGGCGAGTAGTAGCTTTCCAACCCCCAATCTACGTAATTAATCATGAATCTAACCGACTTAAAGAAAAAACCCATAGCAGACCTGCTAAATACAGCCCAAGAAATGGGCTTAGACAACCTCTCCAGAACTCGCAAACAAGACATCATCTTCTCAATATTGAAGAAGCACGCCAAAAATGGCGAAGATATCTCCGGCGATGGCGTTCTAGAGATACTTCAGGATGGCTTCGGTTTTCTTCGTTCAGCGGACTCTTCCTATTTAGCTGGTCCAGACGATATCTACGTCTCACCAAGCCAAATTAGACGCTTCAACTTACGTACCGGGGATACCATTGCGGGCAAGATTAGACCCCCAAAAGAAGGCGAGCGCTATTTTGCCCTACTCAAGATTGCCGAAGTTAATTTCGCCAAACCAGAAAACTCCAAACAAAAGATCCTCTTCGAAAACCTTACCCCTCTATTTCCGACTGAAAGGCTACGCCTACAAGTGGGTAATGGCAGTACCGAAGATCTTAGTGCCCGCACCATTGATTTGACGTCACCTATCGGCAAGGGTCAACGAGGCCTTATCGTTTCACCTCCCAAGGCCGGTAAAACTTTAATACTTCAAAACATCGCGCAGTCCATTACCCGCAACAACCCAGAGTGCCGCCTAATCGTACTTCTTATCGACGAACGTCCAGAAGAAGTGACAGAAATGCAACGCTCTGTGCGCGGTGAGGTAGTCGCGAGTACATTTGATGAGCCACCGGCGCGTCACGTCCAAGTAGCCGAAATGGTCATTGAAAAGGCTAAGCGGCTGGTCGAGCATAAAGAAGATGTGGTGATTCTACTGGACTCTATTACCCGTCTGGCGCGCGCCTACAACACAATCGTGCCCTCCTCAGGTAAAGTATTGACCGGTGGTGTTGATGCTCACGCATTGGAGCGCCCAAAGCGCTTCTTCGGTGCCGCACGTAACTTAGAAGAAGGCGGCAGCCTCACCATTATTGCTACTGCTCTTGTTGAAACCGGCTCCAAAATGGACGAAGTTATTTACGAAGAGTTTAAGGGTACGGGTAATATGGAGCTGCATCTCGATCGTAAGATTGCCGAGAAACGCGTCTACCCCGCTATCAATGTTCGTCGTTCAGGAACTCGCCGCGAAGAGCTGCTTACTAGCGAAGAAGAGTTACAGCGCATGTGGATTCTGCGCAAAATTCTTAGCTCGATGGAAGACGTGCAGGCTACAGAGTTTATTCTAGATAAACTGAAAGACACGAAAACCAACGACGAGTTCTTCAACGCGATGAAGCGCAAATAAGAACAGCGATGAAGGGCGCAACCCCTTGCGCCCTTAGACCTATTGCGCAAATATTCGGACTAAGTAGACGCCCTTAGGAAACTGTATGGCATGTAAAGACCTGCGCGAGTTTATCGCCCTTTTGGAAGAGAAAGGCGAACTGATTCGTATCACTAAAGAAGTAGATCCCTATTTAGAAGTAACCGAGATCTGTGATCGCACTTTGCGTGCGGGCGGCCCTGCCATACTGTTCGAGAACCCTAAGAATTCCAATATCCCTTTGCTAGCCAATCTATTCGGTAATACTCGCCGCATTGCCTTAGCTATGGGCCAAGAAGACCTCAAGGGTCTTCGCGATGTCGGAGAATTGCTCGCCTTTCTTAAAGAGCCTACCCCGCCCAAGGGATGGAAAGAGCTATGGAAAAATCTACCGGCTTATAAACAAGTGCTTAACATAGCGCCCGACGTAAAAAAATCTGCTGCCTGCCAAGATATCATTATCGAGGGCGAGGACGTCGACCTTACTATGTTTCCCATTCAGACTTGCTGGCCCGGAGACGCAGCGCCCCTAGTGACTTGGCCACTCGTTATTACGAAAGGCCCAGAAAAAGAACGTCAGAACCTAGGTATCTATCGCATGCAGCTTATCGCCAAGAACAAGCTAATCATGCGTTGGCTATCTCACCGCGGCGGCGCATTGGACTTTAGAGACTGGCAACTTAAGCACCCCGGTGAACGCTTCCCGGTAGCAATAGCACTAGGAGCAGACCCAGCAACAATCTTGGCTACAGTGACTCCAATCCCCGATACACTTTCAGAGTATGCCTTCGCAGGCTTACTACGCGGCGAAAAAACTCAACTGCTAAAGTGTCTAGACAGCGAGCTGCAGGTTCCAGCCAGTGCCGAGATAGTACTTGAAGGCTATATAGAACCAGGCGAGATGGCTGATGAAGGGCCGTTTGGCGATCACACGGGTTATTACAATGAAGTCGATCAATTTCCCGTGTTTACCGTTAACAAAATTAGCCATAGGAAAGACCCTATTTATCACAGCACTTATACGGGCCGGCCACCAGACGAACCCGCAATGCTTGGGGTCGCTTTGAACGAAGTATTCATTCCACTGATTCAAAAGCAGTATCCGGAAATTGTCGACTTCTACTTGCCTCCCGAAGGCTGTTCTTATCGATTAGCCGTTGTGAGCATTCGAAAACAATATCCAGGTCATGCCAAGAGAATCATGATGGGCGTGTGGTCTTTCTTAAGACAGTTCATGTACACCAAATTCGTTATTATCGTCGACGAAGACGTCAATACGCGAGATTGGAATGATGTCATCTGGGCCATGACGACACGCATGGACCCAGCTCGCGATACAGTCATGATTGAAAACACCCCTATCGACTATCTCGATTTCGCCTCGCCAGTATCGGGTTTAGGCTCCAAGATTGGTATGGATGCTACCGATAAGTGGCCAGGTGAAACAAATAGAGAATGGGGAACCCCCATTTCGATGGATGCAAACGTCAAAGCAAGAGTCGATGAAATCTGGGATGAACTAGGAATCGACCTTAGCACTTAAGGTGTTATCGATTGCTTTATCGAAAGTTGGCTGAGGAAAAGGCGGCAAAGATTGACTTACGAGCTTTGTCTGCAGGCGCAGATAATCAGGGCTCTTGTTTTGCTCTCTCAGATTCAATAGCAAGCGAGCCAATTCGGCAAAGGCCTCCGGTTCATTCGACTTGCGCAAAGAGCGCTCAAAATATTCCCTAGCCTTGCCCCATAATTCGTTTCTAAGCGATAGACGCCCAAGCGCCAAAAGTAACTGAGCATCCTCGCCATGTTCGTTTAACCAAGATTCTGCTTTCTGCATTTTTTTTACGGCTACACTATCTTCAATATGCAGACAGGCATTTGCATAAATGGGTAGCAGGGACGCGTTCCAAGTTACTTTCAGACTCGACTCAATGACATCTAGGGCTTCACCGTATTGTTCAAGTGACACCAGAATTCCCGCATACACTTTCACGGCCGCTTCAACGGCCAAATATTGCTTAGCTTTTTTCTTCCAATATTTTTTCAATTCTGCCGTATTAAGCGATTCAGACTGCGACAGCTCCACTAAACCCTGAATAAACTCTTGCTGCACTTGTTCCGGTGTTTTCACGGGCTTGGCCTTTTTGGCCTGAGCTCGAGAGAGCGACCACTGTCGCCCCTTACTGAAGAGGCGCAAGGGATTAATCCAAGCTAGAAATGTGGCGGCTATTTTCCATAGAACCAATAGACATAAGAACACCACAAACAATGCAAAAAGACTTGTCTCAAAACTATAGGGGCCAAAACTAATCAAGAGATAGCCGGGCTCTTGCGCCAGCACAAGCGTCAGCACAAGACCGACTGCTACTGCGAGAATTGTATAAACAAACAACTTAACCATGATTAATTGCTTCCACCTAAAACGTCAGGGAGCTGCCTATTACTAGCCTGGCGCAGAAGATTAAGTGAACGCGATATATCGGGCTTGTCTTCTACTACTTTTTTTGTTGCCAAGGAGTCTAGCTCCTCCCTAAGAGTGCGACCCGCTCCATCATCTATAGTAAAAAAGCGACTTAACCACTGCCCGGCTTTATTGATACTGCTCTGGTAGACCGCCTGCTCTTCCTGAAGCACAGCTATTTGCGCCTGCTCAAGCATTAATCGTAAGTTCTGTTTTAATATCAGCTGATCCTGATTGGGAAGAGGTGCCTCAATAGGCTCCTCTCGTTTTTGCCAAACGAATATACTGGAGAGCAAGGAGACTATTTTGTCTATTGCTCCTGCCTCACTCGCCTTGATGTCCCTTTGCTCTTGTGCAACACGCTCATCATAGCGCGCACGAAGCGTATCGCGCAGTGTTACTTGATCAACCAATGGCAGCAGATTCTCAAGCTGTAAGTATAAGCCCGATACGTCTACCCCACTCATAGCCCTTACCGACACCAGTTCAGATGCGATGGCCTCGCGCACATTCATTAAGGCGGGATTGTCAGCCTCGGACAATATCTCGTCCACGGACTCCAATAAGAGAATGGCGGAATTCCTATCCCCTTCTATCTGCAATTTTTGATTCGCTAAGCGCAGCAGATACTCCGACTCCGTCCATAGAATCTGCGGATCTTCACGCTGCTCTCTGGCGCTGTTCACGCTCTCCTGTAGATTTGCGTAGGCCGATGCAACGGAATTTATGCGGGCCTCTAAGTTCCTCTGCAGTGCGCTCAACGCTTGCGTGTTAACCAAGTCCTCTGGAATAGTAGGTATTTCAATCTCTGGGTACTCAGGGACCTGAGTGACTTGAGAGCCTAGTTCATCGGCTCGCTGCTGCAATTGTGCAATGGCACTACTCGTTGCGCTCTGCTGTACGCCTAACCAGATAAGTGCAAGCAGCAAAGGCGCCAATAGTAAGAGAACTATTAGGAACCGCCTAAAGCCGTTGCGTTTGCGGCGCTTTGACTTGGCATTATTTTTCTTGCTGAGCTCATCCAACACATGGGGAGTATCGCCCTTCGCGGCGGTATTTGAGCTAGTTGAATCCTTATCGGCACCTGAAGCTGAAACTTCTGTCACCCTTTATTCCTCTCTCAATCTAATTCGCTCTGGCACTGAGCAAGCACCTTGAATACTGTTTCATCATCTGCCCCACCCGCGTTCACGACTTTTTTGAAACCAGAGTTCAAGGCTGCTGCCCTGACTCGTTCAGACGGAACGATAAGTGTGGCGTTTCTTAGCAAGCTTATCAGAGGCCTCGCCTCTTTGTCCTTAAGGGATTCGAGCCCCTCAAGAAGCTCAGTGAAGGTGCTTAGAATTTGCGAACTGGTCAAGACCACTCTATTGACCTGTATAGCAGAGAAGACTTCGATCAAATCCTCTACTGCATAATGGGGGGTAGAACGCTCATATAGCTCAATATAGTCCACTCTAGCGCCGCGCTCACGCAGAGAGTTAGCAATAAGCTCTCGTCCGCCAACGCCGCGAAACAAGGCAATGCGCTTGCCTTTTACATCTACCAGACCGGGCAGCGCGAGCAAATCCTCGCTGGTGACTCCCGCGCTAGAACAGTGCACCGGCCACGGTAGCGCTTGCAAGATCGCGGCGGTGCCCGGGCCGACCGCGTAAGCCTCTAAGCCAATCGGCAATTGTGGCCAGTATTGGTCGATCCACTCGATGCCCAGGGTGGCGGCGTTAGTACTAATAAAGATCGCTAAATCATAGTTATCCAGGGACAGCACCGAAGCCTTCACTCGCTCAATGGCTTGTGGATCCTGAATGCGCTGAATTTGCAGCAGAGGCAAGCTGGCCGCCTGCCCTTGCGCGGCTTTAATTTTAGCCGCCAAGGAGGAGACCTGAGAGTCAGGGCGTGTAAGCAAGACTCGTGTGTTGGCTAGGGAGTTCATCGACTAACGCACCACCCTGACATTAACGCTCATTAAGCGTCCTCGTGCAGCACCGCGAGTATTTCGTCTGCGCCTTGAGACAACAGGTCTTCGGCTACGGCGATACCCATGGCCTCTGCATTATGACGCGGGCCTAACATCTCAGCTCGTAATATTTTCTGGCCATCGGCCTGTCCAACCAGAGCGCGCAAATACAGGTCATCACCTTGTAGCTCGGAGTAACAAGCAATAGGCACTTGGCAGCCCCCATTAAGACGCGTATTCACCGCTCGCTCGGCAGTGACTCGATCAGCAGTATCCTTGTCGTGAAGTGGCTGCAGCAATGACATGATGCGCTCGTCATCGATACGACACTCAATACCTACTGCCCCTTGACCACCAGCGGGTAAACACAAGTCGGAGTCTAAGCGCTGCTTAATACGATCATTGAGCTGCAAGCGCAGCAGGCCCGCAGTGGCGAGTATAATGGCATCAAACTCTCCGGCATCCAGCTTTCCGAGTCGTGTCCCCACATTGCCCCGCAGATCCTTTATGACGAGGTCTGGGCGCAAGCTGCGAATCTGACACTGCCGACGCAAGCTGGAAGTTCCCACACAAGCACCCACTGGCAAGTCCATTAGGCTGCTGTATTCATTAGAGACGAAGGCATCAGTTGGATCCTCTCTCTCACAGATCACCGCAAGCCCTAAGCCTTCTGGAAATTCCATAGGAACGTCCTTCATGGAGTGAACGGCAATATCGGCTCGGTTCTCTAACATCGCGTGCTCAAGCTCTTTCACAAATAGGGCTTTACCGCCAATCTTTGCGAGCGGCGAATCGAGGAATATATCGCCTTTCGTTGTCATTCCTACCAACTCTACCTGCAAGTCTGGATTGCGCGCCATAAGCTCATCACGAACAAACTCTGCCTGCCACAGTGCAAGAGGGCTTTGACGAGTCGCAATGCGAAGTGTTTCTGCTGCCATATTAAGTCTCAAAATTTAATGTGAACGCCCCAAAGCGAGGGGGCTTCAATGAGTGAACGCACTAATAATGCTGTGTCGTGAGCGAATTCTACGCCAAAAAGCCGAAAAATTCTTGGTAGCGTTAAATGGGATTACACAGCGCATACTGTAGGGCGCAGTTTCTTGCTATAATCGCCAGCCCGTAGCTATTAGCAGTTAAGAACGAGAGTCCGATTATGAGCGATAAGAAGCAAGACGCCATCAAACCGTGGGGCGGCCGTTTCAGCGAAGCGACTGACGCATTCGTTGAGCGTTTCACAGCATCAGTCAATATTGATAAGCGTCTATACCACCATGACATCAATGGCTCTATCGCTCATGCTTCCATGCTGAATAAGGCTGGCATTCTTAGCGACCAAGAACTAACAGACATTATCGAGGGCTTAGAAAGCATTCGCGCCGATATCGTTGCCGGTACATTCGACTGGTCAGTAAGGCTGGAAGATGTCCATATGAACATCGAGTCTGAACTCACTAGACGTATCGGCCTTACCGGTAAGAAACTGCATACGGGACGTTCGCGAAACGACCAGGTAGCCACGGACATACGCCTCTATGTTAGGGACGAAATTGACTCTATAGCGGGGTATCTAAAAAGCCTGCAGCTCGCGCTGCTTGACTTAGCAGAGCGTGAAGCAGAGACAATAATGCCGGGGTTCACTCACCTGCAAACAGCTCAACCGATCACATTTGGCCACCATATGATGGCTTGGTTCGAAATGCTGGAGCGAGACTACAGCCGCCTGCAGGACTGTCGCTCACGCATGAACTACTCTCCATTGGGTGCTGCCGCGCTCGCCGGCACAAGCTACCCAATCGATAGAGAGCTAACCGCCCAGCTACTCGGTTTCGCCGGCCCTACACGCAATTCGCTGGACTCTGTAAGTGACCGCGATTTTGCTATCGAGCTCGCCTCATTCGGCAGCATTTTGATGACCCACCTGTCGCGCTTCTCAGAAGAGCTTATCCTGTGGGCCTCGTCCATGTTCGATTTTATTGATTTACCCGATCGCTTTTGCACCGGCTCATCGATAATGCCGCAAAAGAAAAATCCCGATGTTCCCGAATTAGTGCGCGGCAAGACTGGCCGAGTTAACGGGCATTTGGTCTCCCTTCTAACGCTGATGAAGTCTCAGCCGCTGGCCTACAACAAGGACAATCAAGAAGACAAAGAGCCTCTGTTTGACCTTATAGATACCGTTAGGGATTGTTTGAAGGCTTACGCCGACATGGTTCCTGCCATCAAGCCAAAGACTGAGAACCTGTATAACGCCACTCTTAAGGGCTACGCCACGGCGACAGACCTTGCAGACTATCTAGTGCGCAAGGGTATCGCGTTCCGCGATGCTCACGAAGTTGTAGGCAAGTCGGTTGCCTACGGTATAGAGCAAGGCAAAGACCTAGCAGCCTTGACACTGGAAGAGCTACAGCAGTTCTCGTCTGAGATCAGTGAAGACGTGTTCGAAGTACTCACCCTAGAGGGCTCGGTTCGAGCGCGCGACCATATTGGTGGCACAGCGCCTAATCAGGTTCGCGCTGCTGTAGCGGCTAGACGCGAAGAGCTGGCTCAGCGCTAGAGGCTAACGCGAAGGCGAAGCACGCAGCTCAATCTCATATTCGCGTGTTTCGTTGTCACGCAGCGTTGTCACGGTAACCACGTCTCCTGCTCGCTGCTTTTCAATAGCATTGAGCAAATCATCCTCGTTGCGGATGGGTTCGCCTTCTACGGCGACAATGACATCGCCTAGCAATATCCCTCTACTTGTCTCGCGCAAGCCCCGCATACCCTCTTGTTCGGGGCTACCGCCCTCGATAACATCCATGACGATAACGCCTTCTAAGCCAGCACGGTTTCTATAGTATTCGGAGTACTGCGGCGGAAGTAGGGCAACCCCCATAGATGGAGTCTGCACACGGCCATAGGTAATCAGCTCCGGTACGATTTTCTTCACCGTATTAACGGGAATAGCGAAGCCAATTCCCGAGCTAGCACCTGAGGGGCTATAGATTGCGGTATTCACGCCAATTAGCTGCCCCAGAGAGTTTAGGAGTGGGCCGCCTGAATTGCCGGGATTAATGGCAGCGTCGGTCTGAATGACATCGCGTATCTTGCGCCTGCTTATCGAGTCTATCTCGCGACCCAGTGCACTCACCACACCCACTGTTAAGGTAGTATCTAAACCAAAGGGATTACCAATGGCGATCACTTTACGCCCTACTTCCAATAAAGAGGAGTCACCTAATTCCACCGGCTTGAGCTTCTGGGAAGGAGCGTCAATACGCAAAACGGCTAAGTCTTTATCGGGCTCTACCCCCACCACTTGTGCATCATAGGCGCTGCCATCTTGAAGTGTGACAGTTAAGGTTGAGGCCTGCTGAATGACATGAAAATTGGTAACAATATAACCTTCATTGCTCCAAACAAAGCCCGTACCGCTACCTTGAGGAATCGCCTGCGGGTTTAAAGAGTAGAAAGAGCGGCGGACAAGGCGAGAGTTGGTAATATACACAACAGCAGGACTCGCCCGTTTAAATATTTCTATATTGTTCTCTTCATCGTTTGTCTTAAAGTCGGCGTAGTTTGGCTGCGCCCAAGCACCCAAAGAGAAAGACAAAGCAGCACTGAAAAAGAGAAAATAAGCCATTCGAATCATATTAATATTTACTCCAAGGGTCGCTTTCCTACCTAAGTGCAGCCATTTTGCAACAGATTCAAGGCCAGAACCTTAAAATGTGACCTTATAAGGTAATAAATTTATACTAGTATGGTTTTTTTGTAGGAAATAACATGAGCATTAAAATAGCTATCAATGGCTTTGGCCGCATGGGCAGACTAGCGCTTCGCGCCTGTTGGCAGTGGGAAGGCATAGAAATTGTTCATATTAATGAACTCAAAGCCACCCCCGAGGCTGCAGCACACTTATTGAAATTTGACTCTCAGCACGGCATTTGGCCTGCTGATGTTCAATTCGATGAGAGCGCTCTCCTTATCGATGACAAACGCATTACTTTTTCCAGCAACGCAGCTTTGGAAGACACAGATTGGCGAGCCAGCGGCGCCAACATCGTGGTCGAGTGCACAGGTAAGTTCAAGAGCGAGACAGCCTTATTACCGTATTTTCAGCAAGGCATCTCGAAAGTCGTCGTCTCTGCCCCCGTGAAAGATGGTGCCCTGAATATTGTGATGGGCGTTAACCACCACCTTTACGATCCCCAGCAGCATCATCTCGTGACCGCAGCCTCTTGTACCACCAACTGTCTCGCTCCAGCAGTAAAGGTGATCCATGAGCGCTTTGGCATTAAACATGGCTGCATTAGCACCATTCACGATATCACCAATACGCAGAGCGTATTGGACAACTACCACAAAGACCTGAGAAGGGCGCGTGCCAATGGTGTCTCGCTCATCCCCACGAGCACCGGGTCGGCAACAGCCATTACCGAGATTTTTCCTGAACTAAAAGGCCGCCTCAACGGAGTGGCCATACGCGTACCTATTACGAACGCATCATTAACGGACTGCGTCTTTGAACTCGAACGCGAGTGCGACCGCGACGAAATTAACGCCGCCCTTGAAGAGGCAGCAAACGGCGAACTACAGGGAATACTCGGCGTGGAAAATCGCCCACTGGTCAGTGTAGATTTTGTCGACGACACTCGCTCCTGCATAGTCGATACACAATCAACGATGGTCATAAATGGCACTCAGTTGAAACTGCTACTTTGGTACGACAATGAAATTGGCTATGTAAACCGACTCATGGAGCTCGCCCTTCTAGTTGGTCAACACTAATCCCTACCGGACTCTCTTGTGATATCTCTAAGATCCCCTATCGCTCAATACATGGTGGTAACAGCAAGCTACTGGGCATTTACACTCACCGATGGTGCGTTAAGAATGCTGGTGGTATTGTTTTTTCATGAGCTTGGTTATAGTCCGATAGAAGTTGCCAGCCTATTTTTACTCTATGAGTTCTTCGGCGTTATCACCAATCTTTTTGGCGGCTGGATTGCCGCGCGCATTGGTCTTAACGTCACCATGCATATTGGCTTGAGCCTGCAAATTCTTGCCTTAGGCATGTTATGCGTGGACCCTTCCATGCTCAGCGTGCTTTACGTTATGGTAGCTCAAGCGCTTTCGGGCATCGCGAAAGACCTGAATAAAATGAGCGCAAAGAGCAGCATCAAGACTCTAATCCCTAGGCAGGAATCGAACAAGCTCTATAGCTGGGTCGCCAAGCTAACCGGATCTAAGAACGCGCTAAAAGGTATCGGTTTTTTTCTAGGAGGCGCCTTGCTTGCCGCGTATGGTTTTCGTGGCACATTGATCATATTGCTAGTACTTCTAGTGGTGGTACTGGCGGCGAGCATTGCTATGTTGAACAGCGATATCGGCGTGACGAACTATAAGCCCAAGTTCGCCGATGTTTTTTCCAAGAGCGCCGCTATCAATTACTTATCCGCTGCACGCTTCTTTCTGTTCTCTTCCCGCGATGTTTGGTTTGTCGTCGCTCTGCCTGTTTTTCTGCAAAGTGAGCAGCAGTGGAGTTATGGACAAGTAGGCGCACTGATGGCGGCGTGGGTCATAATGTATGGCGCGGTGCAAGTGCTTGCACCTAGCATCACAGGCAGTGACGTTAATATTCGCAAGGCATTGTTTTGGTCTGTACTGTTGCTTCCCATTCCACTACTTATCGCTTTGGGCATTTCGCAGACTCTAGAGACGAGCACTATACTAGTGATCGGACTGCTCATCTTCGGAGCAGTGTTTGCCATTAACTCTTCGGTGCATTCCTATTTGATAGTCGCATGGGCGCGTGAGGAAGGCGTTTCTCTTGATGTAGGATTTTACTATATGGCTAATGCGGGCGGCAGGCTGGCTGGTACTGTGCTTTCTGGAGCCATATATCAAGTATATGGATTTTCCGCCTGCTTAGTGGTCTCTTCAGCGCTGATTCTAGCCACTAGCCTAACAACGCAAAAATTAGTACATAAGGCGCCCAATTAAGGGCACCTTATGCAGTAGAGATTATCGTCCGAACGGTCCTCTTGGAGGCTCGGGTAGCTCTGGAGGTGTCCAACTGCCATTAGCAATCTTGCCACCTTTTGCCGACAGCGCCAGCTCGATTATTTTATCGGTGACATTGGGCTCATAGCCTTCTGTGTGACCCTTTTGCAGCTTCACTACGTCAGCAACTACTCTGCCATCTTCGCAATTTGGATAGACAAAGACCTGCGCGCGACCCGATTTTGGGTATCTCCCCCAGCCATCTGTACCTGGGTCTTGACGTCCGGCGTCCCATACATAGCCAGGCTTCGGATCGATTACTTCGGGCAATAGCACGCGCTCATCACAGGAATACTTATCTGCCAAAGGGGAATCCTCTGTCGGTATCTGCTCGTTCTCACCCACAGCGAAGATGAAAGAATAGTCGCAAGGACCTCCTGGTGGACCTGCAGGAGTTGGAAAACTTCCAATACTCTCTGGCGCAGTTCGCGCATCAGGCTCGCCAGATCTGTATACCGGAGAGCCGCCATCAGCAAAGCCCTTATTGGCTTGAATCACATCACCAACTCGTCCACCGGACATACTAATGCGAACATCAACTTTATCCTTAAAGTAGTCGGTACAAACAAGTCTGGAACTCGTTATACCGCCCTGACTATGACCGCCTAAGATGAAGTGTTCAACGTTCTCTTTCCCTACCGCGGCAACCACATTGTCGATAATATTTTGTAAATACTTATCATCTGCTTCGGACCAGTATCGCACTGGCGAACCAGGTGTTATGACGACGAGATTATACTTGTCCTTCACATCCATGGCAGGAAAGTAGTTTCGCTGCCAGTTAGCGAAGGAGCCATAACCGTGGAGACTCATAAAGATACTAACCTTATCGCCTTGCTCATAATCGGATGGGCAATCCAAGAAGTATGTGCGTCGAGTTTCCAGATCTACCGTGTCGCCAGGCTGGGTCACGATGCCATTTGAGCAGTTCGTATCGGGACAATGCCAAACGGGTGGTACGGCGCAGTTGACGCCTAAGATACTGCCACCATAGGCAGTCGACATTCCAAGCATTAGCATGCCTAGAACAGCGATTTTAGTAGCCACTCTTGCGAATGACGGGTACAAGTTTTTCATTTTTTGCCTTCCCCTTTTCTTAGAAGTTCCTTGAGTAAGGCTGCATACCATTGCACAACAAACAAAAACTTCCAAGACAGATGAGACCAGCCCACCGGCAAATAGCGACACAACGACCAACAAGACATTATCGTCGATGATGGAGAAGCCTTGGCGGAGCTTTGTGCCGATGGTTTAGGAATAACGCAAGTCCCGCATTTTATAGCGCGAAATTGGTTGCGCTCCAAACAAATAGTACCAATTCAGGCGGTTTACACACCAAGCGATCTCGGCATCTTTGCCATATATCCCCGGCGCAAATATCTTCCTCTGCGCGTAAGACTATTCATAGAGCACATTCAGTCCTGTTTAGAGCGCATGGACGAGACTCCCCAACGCACGTGGGCGCAGTCTTTATAGCTTGATCGTCAACGATTCATGACTCGTTCAGGGACATCAGGCAATACTCTCTCCATCGATACCCAATCTGTACAGGAGAGAGAAAAGTGAGAGCAACTACCCTTAAAGTTCTAATAGCAATCAGCTTGCTTAGCCTGTCCACATTCGCAAGTGCCGACAGGCGGAGCCAAGACAGCTGTAGCTTGCGAGCAAACCCGAGCCAGATCGGTTGCTGGCAACAGGGTTTCGCCAATCGTATCTTACGCTGGGACGGCGCTCGCTGGCGCCGCGCACCCGGAAGTGCCAATGAGGTCGGCAATGGTTGGGTTCTGGGTACCGATAGAGGCAATGGGGGATACAGAATCTATCGCTGGACGGGCAATGGCTGGCGGCGCGCTCCGGGCGCAGCCGTTCGTATTGGTGGGCCCTATGATCGCCCATGGGTGGTAAACGACGAAAACGAGCACTTTGTATGGACCGGCCACAGCTGGCGGCGCACCGCGAGAGCCTATCGCCTTGAACCGCGAGACAGTTGGCATCACAGAGATCGTCATGGAGAGCGCAGAGATCATGATGACCTAGAGCGCTCACATAGGCCTAAACAAAGACGCAATCACTGGTAGATAGCCGCGTCCACTAAACATAAGTCCATCAAAGTCTTATTGTGCTGTAACATAATACTAATTAGGCATGTCTTAGACCCTATAGACTTTGCTAATACGTTCCAACACTACAAGAAATGAGACCTATGGAAAGCAGCACAACGCAAGCGGCAAATCCTGCATCGGCTCGCAATGACCGCATACCAATACAAGAGCTACTCTCACCGCGCCACGCCGATAGCTGGACACACACGCGCTCCGGCGAACCGCGAGGCTATATACAAACGCCACAGCTAAAAGAGTTGTGGATACACACGGGCAGTGCCTGTAATTTGTCCTGCCCATTCTGCCTTGAAGGCTCTCATCCTGGGGATACTCGAATTCCTCTATTAAAACTGGACGAGGCACTACCCTTCTTGGATGAAGCCTGTGAACTGGGGGTAAAGCAATTCTCTTTTACTGGCGGTGAGCCTTTCGTCAACAAGGAGTTTGTGAAGATTCTTGATCAAGCTAGTCAACGCCTTCCCTGCTTTGTCCTGACGAATGGTACTCAGGCTCTATTAGCCAGAACGCATCAACTAGAGCCCTTGCGAGAAAACCCACACCCTATTAGCTTTCGCATCAGCCTCGATTTTCCCGACCCAGATAAACATGACGCTGGGCGCGGCCAAGGCAGTTTTGCAGAGTCACTGGAAGGAATTAAGGCCTTACGAGATTTAGGCTTTCAGGTCTCCATTGCCAGACAAATGCTTCCGGGCGAAAACGCCGAGGAGGTAGAGGAGGCCTTTTACCGTATTTTTCGCGACCACCATATTAGCGAGCGCTTACCGTTTACCGCCTTCCCTGATTTCGGCACGCCTGGCAGCGACGATGGCAGCCCTGAGGTAACAGAGAGCTGCATGGAGAAATACCCTACCGAGCAGAGTCGCTCGCATTTCATGTGCAGCTATACTCGCATGTTAGTCAAGCGCGCCGATCAGGTGCGCGTGTTCGCCTGCACCCTAGTTGACGATGATCCGGACTATGATCTTGGTGCTAGCCTGAAAGAAAGCCTTACACCAAAGATAATGTTTAGGCATCACCGTTGTTTCGCCTGTTACAGTTTTGGCGCAAGTTGTAGCGCCCCTTAATTAAGTATTGAAGGAATCCTCCCATGCAAGAAATTGAAGTAGTGAAAGACTATTACGGCAAGCAATTACAAAGTTCAGAGGATCTGAAAACTACTGCTTGCTGCGATATTAGCGACGTTCCCGAATGGCTCAAGCCCTTGCTCAGCAATATCCACCCAGAAGTATTGTCGCGCTACTACGGCTGCGGACTAATCACGCCATCTCTATTAGAAGGTTGCAGAGTGCTAGATTTAGGTTGTGGCTCTGGCCGCGACGTATACGCCTTGGCACAGTTAGTTGGCCCCAAAGGAGAAGTGGTAGGGCTGGACATGACCGATGAACAGCTCGATGTTGCCCGTAAACATCAGGCCTGGCATAGCGAGCGATTTGGCTACGACAATGTGCGCTTCGTTCAAGGCTATATGGAGCGCCTAGATCAACTCGACTTAGAACCCGGTAGCTTTGATGTTATTGTCTCCAATTGCGTGATCAATTTATCTCCTGACAAGGATGCGGTGCTACGCGGAGTGCACCGACTACTCAAAGACGGTGGCGAAATGTATTTCTCCGATGTGTACTCTGACCGCCGTGTACCCGAGTCGGTCCGAACCGACCCTGTCCTTTATGGCGAATGTCTTGGCGGCGCCCTATATTGGTATGACTTTTTGCGTATCGCCCGCGGAGCTGGTTTTATCGATCCGCGACTGGTTGAAGATCGGCCCTTGGAAGTCACCGATCCAGCGCTAGCAAAAAAGACGGGGCCTATACGGTTTTTCTCGGCGACGTACCGCTTGTTCAAGAACGATACACTGGAAAGCGACTGCGAAGACTACGGCCAAGCGGTCATCTACAAAGGCACCATTGAAAACGAACCTGATCGCTGCCTGCTGGACAAGCATCACGACATCGAAACCGGTAAAGTTTTCCCCGTCTGCGGCAATACCTGGCATATGCTTAAAGACGGACGCTTTGCACAGCACTTCGAGTTTATAGGCGACTTTAGCCGTCACTATGGAATATTCGAAGGTTGCGGTGGCGGCCTTCCGTTCGACCAAACGCAAAATAGTAATGGAGACGCAGCCCCATGTTGCTAGATGAGTCCTCGAAAAAACCATTCAATGTATTGGTACTTTGCACTGGCAACTCTGCCAGAAGCATCTTGGCTGAGGCGCTTTTCAACAAGAGCGGCGATGGCCTCTTCCATGCGTTTAGCGCCGGCAGCAATCCGGCTGGCGCCGTAAACCCGTTCGCACTGGAATTGCTGCAACAACAGGGCTACGACTGCAGCGGCTTTCGCAGCAAGAGCTGGGATGAATTTGCCGCCACGGACGCACCAAAGCTAGATCTTGTGGTCACGGTCTGCAGCAATGCGGCAGCCGAGACATGCCCTGCATTTAAAGGCGAATTTAAGCAAGTACACTGGGGCTTACCCGATCCAGCCGAATACACAAATGAGCCGGAGCGCGCCCGCAAGGCCTTCGGAGAAGTATATTCTACGCTTAAACAGAGAATAGAAGCACTCGTTTCTCTAGAGACCGAAGCGCTAAATAGAGACTCCTTAGCCGAGGCCATGGAAGCCCTCTCACACTAGAGTGGGTTTATAGGATAAGGCTCCAAAGCCAGACGCTTAACAGCGAAAACATAAGACTGTAACCGACGATGCTATTTGCCAAACGCGGTTCCAACTGATGTGCCGTCGCTAGAGTGCCTGCCGTTATCATGGCAGGCATGGCCGCCTGTAACACCGATACATTGGCTGCAATTCCATTAAAGCCCAATACCCGCGTGACTAAGAACGCAAAGCCAGGCGCCAGAACTAGAATAATAAGGTGAGCCACTATAAACGGCTGCATATGCTGAACATCCAAACGTAAGCGCCACTGAAGCCCTACCGACAGCATGGCCGCAGGCGCTAATGTTACTGCTATGTCTCCCAACAAGATCATCACCCAACTAGGTATATCAACATAACGTAAGAACAAAGCGCAGATGAGTGCAATAAATGGCGGAAAGCGAGAGATATGGCGCCATAAAGAGCCTAGACTGACCACATCGTCGCCTGCGTAGTAGGCTGCGACTCCTATCCCGAACGTAGCCAGTGCCAAGAAAGAGCCAAACTGATCATACAAAATGGCGTAGGGCACGGCCGAGGTCCCCAGGTGAGTCTCCACCAAGGGAATGCCAATAAATGCGGTATTGCCCAATGACACGACAAGCAAGAGCGCGCCTGTGACAGGGCGGCTCCACGATAATACTCTCGAAACAATATAAGTAAGACCCATGGAGAATGCCATGACCAGCCAAGCCATGGCGATTGGCAAGGCGGCAAAACGGCTAAGAGGGAGTTGAGGTATTTCGAGTAAAATTAGGGAGGGTAAAGCAATATAGATTACGTAGGCGCTAACAGTCGCAGCAGATCTGCTAGGCAATTGTGGAATGCGTTGTCCTATTAAACCCATTAAAAGAAAAATTGGTACTAAGACCAAATTGGACACGACGGCTACTCAAGACATGAAAGGAAAGGCTTGCAATCATAGCACTATTGGACACTCAACCATAGGTATTAAGAGAGACCCTGCCCTCGAGCCTCTCTTTAAAACTAATTTTAGTGCTCGTGTCGCTCGCTCCTTCTAGCAGCGCGCTCCCGTTGCAAACTCTTATATTGTTGAAACTGCTGCTGAGTTAGTACTTGCGCCAGCACTTGTTCACGCTTCTCTCGGCGCTGCTCTGCCATCTCTCGCGCCTTAGGGGGAAGCCGCTCGCCCTTCTCTGTTCGCCTTTCCATGCGCTGTTCTCGGCGCTCTTCCCTAAGTGCCCGCTCCGCCACCGCTAGCTCTCGCATGCGCTCTTGAATTTCCTGCCGTTGTTCTTCGCTGATATCTAATTGCTCCACTAAACGCTCTAGTGAAGGAGCTGGACGGCCATGATTTGGTGCTGGCGCAGCCTCAACTATAGTGGCCGTCGAGAGGGTCAAGATTCCTATAGTAGAGAGTGCTAACGCTAATCGCTGGTATCTATTACGACAAAAAACTTTCATTGCAAAATCCTCGAATAATGATGAGCCTTCAAATACTCTTACGTCCTCATTGAGAATTTCCGTCTAAAATTTTTACATCGACTCTAACTCTTCGGTTTTCTCTAGCCAGAGCTCTTCAATTGACTCCAGCTCACTCTTAGTCTCTCCTTGTTCTTGAAGGAGCTTTTTCAACCGCTCTTTGTTCTCTTCCGAGTAAATATTTTCATCGGCCAGCTTAGCTTCTAGTTCGCTTAGTTTTTGCTGCTCTTTCTCCATCTCGCGCTCAAGTCGTTTGACTTCTTTTCGCAGGGGCGCCAACAATTCGCGCTGCGCCGCAGCCTGTTGGCGCATTTCTTTTTTATCTATTTTTTTATCAACACTGCTCTGCTCTGCTGAAGACTTAACCGTACCCGTACTCGAGCGGCTATTCTCTTGCATCCATTTCTCATAGTCGTGCAAATCGCCTTCAAACTCACTGCAGATTCCCTGATGAATTGAGTAGAACTCATCAACGGTATTACTCAATAAATGACGATCATGGGAAACCACTACTATCGCCCCTTCGTATCCTTGCAGAGCTACCGTCAGAGCATGGCGCATCTCCAAGTCTAAATGGTTGGTAGGCTCATCAAGCAGCAGTAAATTAGGCTTCTGCCATACAAGCAATGCGAGCGCCAGCCGCGCTTTTTCACCGCCGGAGAAATTTTTAATGGTCTCTAGAATTCGGTCTCCCGCGAAATCGAAACCGCCTAGAAAGTCTCTTATCTGCTGCTCTCTCGCCCCCTTGTCAATTCTTTGAATTAGAAGCATCGGACTCGCATTCTGGTCAAGCACGTCCACTTGGTGCTGGGCAAAATAGCCAATTTTTAGATACTTGGAGCTACGCAGCTCTCCGCCAAGAGGGGTCAAATCCCCCGCTATAGTTCGAAGCAATGTGGATTTACCACAGCCATTGAAGCCAAGCAGGCCTATACGCGAAGTGCCTCTAATCACTAAATCGATTTTCTTTACCAGCGGGTCATTGTAGCCAATCTCTAGTTTAGACAGCCCCACCAGCTCGTCCGGCAATCTGTCCGGCATGGGAAACTCGAACTGAAAGGGAGAGTCGATATGAGCGGGTGCAATCTTTTGCATTCGATCGAGTTCTTTCAAGCGACTCTGGGCTTGCCTTGCCTTGGTGGCTTTCGCTCTGAATCGACGAACAAAATCTGCTATTTCGCCAATACGCCTTTGTTGCTTCTCATACATGGCCTGCTCTTGCGCCAAACGCTCAGCTCTCTGGGTCTCAAAACTGCTGTAATTCCCTCTGTAGAGGTTAAGAGACTGGTTTTCGACACTCACCACATAGGAGATAACTTCATCCAAGAAGCTACGGTCATGGGAGATGATCATCAAGGTGCCCTGATAGCGCTTTAACCACTGCTCTAACCAAAGAGTGGCCTCTAGATCCAAGTGGTTGGTAGGCTCGTCTAGGAGGAGTAACTCGGAGGGGGCCATTAGCGCCGCCGCCAGATTAAGGCGAATACGCCAACCGCCAGAGAAGCTAGACACCGGTTTATCGAACTGTTCAGAGCTAAACCCAAGGCCGGATAGCAATTGAACGGCCCTATTACGAATATCGTATGCTCCTATCCTGTCTAGCTCTCCGTGGTAGTGGGCAATTTTCGCCCCATCCTCTTGCGCCTCGGCCTCAAGCAGAGCGCGTTCTATTTGACGAAAGTGCTGATCACCATCGATCACATAGTCCACTGCACTTGCCTCAGAGGCTGAGGTTTCTTGTCGCATATGCGCACAGCGGATACTCGCTGGCACATCCAGCTCACCTTGATCTAAAGCCAAGTGCCCCAGTAGACAGGCGAAAAGACTAGACTTACCACTGCCATTTCGGCCTATAACCCCCATTTTTTGCCCATTATGAATGGCGAGATTGGCATCACGTAACAATACTTGCTCGCCCCTCATTAAAGTGGCGTTTGTCAGTGTAATCATTTGAGCTACTCAAAACCGGTTAAAATTCAGGGCGCATGATACTATTGCTAGGGTGCCATCTGCACTAAATGCTGGCCCTTAAGCGGTTCATTTCTGGCTGATGCTAATTGATTTCCGACGCGTGAATTCGTAAACTCAAACCCACTTTTTCCCGAGGCGGCATAAGCCAAGACTTATGAAACAAATTCTGCTAATTGACGATGACGAAAAGCTAGCTCAACTGCTAACGCAATACTTAGAGCGTTACGATATGACAGTGACTGCGGCCCTTACTCCGTCCAAGGGTTTTGAGTATCTAAAGCGCAATAAACCCGACCTACTAATATTGGACGTCATGCTCCCGGAGAAGGACGGCTTCGAAATTTGTCGCGAAATTCGCGCAAAGTCCTCTATTTACGGCCAATTGCCAATTCTAATGCTCACCGCTCACGGGGAAGTCACCGATAGAATCGTAGGCTTAGAGCTTGGCGCCGATGACTATCTGCCAAAGCCCTTCGAACCTAGAGAGTTGGTGGCTAGGATCACCAATATCCTAAGACGGAGCAGCGACGAAGCAAGAAGCCAGCAGGAAGTGCCTAAGATACAAGGCCTAGAGGTGGACCCGGTGCGCCGCATTGTGAAGCTCGACGATGAAGTTATAGAGCTTACAACCATGGAGTACGAACTGCTTATCCTCTTTATGCAGTCTCCCAACAAGACTTTCACGCGCGATGAGTTAATGAACCGCTTACGCGGTATCGATGCTGAGCTTTTCTCCCGCGCTGTCGACACTCTGGTCAGCAGGCTGCGACATAAGCTCAATGACACCTCCAAAACGCCACGCTTCATCAAGACAGTTTGGGGACGCGGTTATACCTTTGTGGGCGAACCAGCAAAATAGCGCAAGCTCTTCCTAGCGCTTATCCAATGCTGGCTTCACCCAGTCGGCACTTAAAAAGGCTTATTCATGACCTTACCAGGACAATTTAAGAATTCTTTGTTCTTTCGCCTTTTCCTTATTTTCAGTGCGACAGTGCTGTTCTTCTTCCTCATTATCACGCTTTCGCTGCGCCAGATTGACCAAAACTGGCGAGCGGAGCGCGAAACCCCTTTGCCAGACTTCTATTTGGATAATATTACATTGATCGTCGACAATATCGGCGTGCCACCCGATTTACAACGCGCCACACAGCTGGCCGAGGAATTGTCGCTCACCATTATTATTCGCAGCCCCCATATCAATTGGCAGTCCGATGAGCAAAGCGATTTAAATATCTACGATGCCGTGTTTATCCGCAGCCTTTCGGATGAGGCCGATATTATGGAGGTCGGCCCAGAGGAGGTCATTCGCGTTTCTCGCGGCGGCTATCAGTACTTTCTAAATCGTCAGGCCCCTACGCTGAGCGAGACCGATTATGTCGTAGTGTATATAGGCCTCGCATCAGCCGCTCTCATTCTCTTGCTCAACTACGGTCTCGTCCATCGCCTGCTGGAGCCGGTTCGCAGGCTGCGAGAGGGGGCTGAGCGAATCTGCGACGGCGACCTTAGCTATCGAGTAAAAACCAATCGCTCGGATGAACTGGGCGAATTGACCGAAAGTGTTAACCACATGGCTGACTCCTTGCAATCCATGCTGGAAGCAAAGCGGCAGCTTCTGCTGGCCATTAGTCACGAGTTGCGCACCCCCATTACGCGCGCAAAACTACAGCTTGAATTTATGGAAGATAGCCCTATTCGCGGCAATCTACGTGATGATATTGACGAAATTGACTTACTAATTTCTGACTTGATTGAGGCCGAGCGCCTAAGCACACAACACTCCGCGCTCATCGCCGAGCATGTGGACTTTGCAGACTATATTGAGCTGGTCTTGCAACAATTCCACAATTACGGCCCGGGCATTGAGTTCTCGCGCCCGGAGCAAGATGCCTCTGTTTCCATCGACAAACTGCGTGCGCGCCTATTGCTAACAAATATTGTCAACAATGCCATTAGGCACGGACGCGATGCCCCCATAGCGGTCAGGGTATCTTTTGTGAACAACGAGGCGATCTTGGAAATTGAGGATCAAGGCGAGGGTATTGCCAAAGAGCATTTGGATCACCTAAGCGAACCCTTTTACCGAGCCGATAGTGCAAGGCAAAGGCACACTGGCGGCTTTGGTTTGGGGCTATACCTATGCAGGCTTATTGCGGAGGCTCACGGCGGTCGTTTGGAAATCAAGAGCGAGCTTGGGGTTGGAACACATGTAAAAGTGTCACTCCCCTACGAACAAGAGCAGCAACACGAAGCTCACGAACCCGAATAATTAAGAGGGGCCATGTGTATGCCCCCTCTTAATTTAGAAGCACTATGAGCGTCGGCGACGAATGAAACCCAAGCCGAGCACGAACAACACCAAGAGGATGGGCACTAAGGCCGTGTTGATAAACTTCAACGTTGCACCTAGCCTCTCGATATCACGATTCAAGCCCAACTGAACCTCTCTCAAACGACGACGAGTCTCTAACTGACGCTGATAGAATCGATCCACTTCGGCCTGTTGTTCCGGTGTCACTTCATTGCCTTCACGGCCAGCATTGAGCGCCGAAATCTGCTGCTCAGTACGCTGCAGATCCTCTAGCAACTCGCGTTCTTCGGCGCGCAGGCGTGTGTCAGCCGCACGCTGCAGCTCTAGCACCTTCTGAAACGGCCTTGCATAACGGCCGCGACTACGAATGGTTGCCAGCTCTGACTCACCCGCTAAGTTATCGAGAGAGTTCATGACAAAATCGCCATTACTGGCAAAGGCCTGCCCAACGCGCTGGCCAAATATGTTCTGAACCTGCACCCACAAGCGATCACCGAGAAAGTCTGTATCGGCCACTACGATAATGCTCGCTACTCCGTCGGTTTCATTGATGTGCTCAATCATAGCCGCTCGCTCTGCTTGCTCGGCATCGACGTCTTCGCCAGTGTCTGTCGCTGGCCTACCCTGCGGGAAGGCGCTTTGCAGCTCGCCAGTGACTCTAGCGGCAATAGTGTAGCGTTGATCATCCGCCATAAACTCATCGAGCAAAATAGTCGGATCCGTTAAGGATTTAAAGAACGAGCTTTCCATTAACATGGAGTCCGCACTCGACCTAATCAGTGGCTCAAACGTCGTGCTCGCTCCCTCTATTGGCGATAGGGCCCCTACGGACGAGAAATTCATAACCTGCAGGCCATTAGTCACAATATCATTGGCGAAGCCAGGGCGTTGAATGCCCATCATCCCGTAGTGAGGAAGCGGGCGAGGAGAATCACCAATACTGACCATTAGAGCCAACTCTTTATCAGCCACGGCTTGTTGGCTGTCATACTCTATGCCCCAAGCGCTAAGAAGCGGCTCTAAATCGGAGGCTTGATTCTCTACGAAAGGCACACCATCAGGCCCAGGTGCCGATTGAGAGTCAGCATTTGGATCTAAGAACAGTAAGACCTTTCCGCCTCTCATCACGTGCTGATCGATGGCATAGAGAGTTTGTTCACCCAGCTCCTGCGGATGAGCCACAATCAAGATGTCGATATCCATACCGATAGCCTGGGCGTCAGGTGCAACACGCTGAACTGTGTAGAGCTGGCGAATATTATCCATCAACATAATCGGCGAGATGGGGTCCATAGTCGCAGGGTTAACACCACCGTCTATTGGAATAGTGGACATTACACCCACTATCGGAGGCTCCGGATTCGCCACCTGAGTAATCAACTTGGAGAACTCGTACTCTAGATACTCTTCTTGGTCTGGACGAATCAGAGGAATTGTTTCGAAAACTTTTTCTTGTCCTTCTTCTAGTGTGGAGGGATCCAAGGCTACGAGACCGAAGAAGACTTCTTCTCCGCCCTGAGTCACCGGCACAGGCTGCACACCATATTCTGCCGCCAAGTCTTCTTCTTCGGAGAAGGGCACTGGATCTATTGCACGCAAATTAACATTACCATCACTGGCAATTGCCATTTCGTTTAGAAGTTCCAGTACGCGGGTGCCATAAGTGCGAATCTGAGGAATATCCGCCGTCGCATCTTCTGAATAGAAGAACAGTAAATCGATAGGCTTCTCAAGCCCACTGACAATACTGCGCGTACCATCGGCCAGAGTAAATAATTTGTCTTGTGTTAAGTCGATGCGCAGCCTCGGAAACGCACTAATTACGGCTACACTGAGCAATAGGAAAAACCCTGTGAGGGCGAGTCCCGTTGCGGAAAATAAAGATCTATTCTTCATTATCTACTCCCTCAATTTGCTTTCTTGATTTCGATGACGATCGCGCTAGCAACCAGCCATGAAGCAATGAAAACGATAAAAAACAACATGTCACGTATATCCAGCACCCCCTTACTAATCGAATCAAAATGAGTCAAAAAGCTCATGGCTGCAATGGCATCGCTGACAAATTGAGGCGCCCAAGTAAAAGCACTTAGTACAATATCTGAACCTGACACCACGAAAACAAAACATATGGCGACCGTTAGAATAAAGGCGATTACCGAATTGCGCGTGATCGCCGACATACAGGAGCCAATAGAGAGGAAGCCCCCAGCCATCAACCAGCTACCTATGTAGGCAGCGATGATGACGCCGTTGTCTGGGTTACCGAGATAGTTCACCGTTATCCAGATGGGAAAGGTAAGCAATAGCGCCAAACCACATAGAACCCAGGCTGCGAGAAACTTCCCTAATACAGCGTCCGATAGCTTCACCGGTAGAGTCATCAGCAGCTCGATCGTGCCACTCTTTCTTTCGTCGGCCCACAAGCCCATTGCTATAGCTGGCACCATGAACAGGTAAAGCCATGGATGAAAATCGAAGAAAGGCAATAGGTCAGCTTGACCTCGTTCGTAGAATGCCCCCATATCGAACGTAGTAATGCCATTCATCACTAAGAAGATGACTATAAACACATAGGCAAGGGGGGTGGCAAAATAGCCTGCCAACTCTCGTTTAAAAATTATTCCTAAACTCTTCATTTATTTTTCCTGCTATCCGTTTACCACTTTTGGGTTGTCTGTTGCCACTTGAGTCACTGCTCGGAAGTAGTCTTCCAGCAAGCCTTCAACAAGATGAAACTCTGCGATAGGCCAGTGCTTGCTTTGAGCTAACTCCAAAATACGGGCAAAAATTTTCTGACCTGGCTGAGGAATGAGCACATAGCCATTGTCTATGCCCGACTTGCTTTCAATAGCAGCGATATGTTCATCGCCTTCTAAGGCGGCCTGAATATCGAAAGCTTCGGTAAACTGAATGCTAACGGCTTCGTTATAGCGCGAGCGCGCAGCCAGCTCCTTTGGTCGCCCATCGGCAACTATGCGACCCGCTGCGATAATAATGGCTCGAGTACAGACCGCACTCACTTCTTCTAGGATATGGGTTGAGATAATGACGATTTTGTCTTTGGCTAGGTTGCGAATTAGTTCTCTAACATGATGCTTCTGATTGGGGTCTAGGCCGTCGGTTGGCTCATCGAGGATCAGCACTTTAGGGTCATGAATAATGGCCTGGGCCAACCCTACTCTACGCTTGAAGCCTTTAGACAGCGTATCGATAGTCTTATCGACTACCGACTCAAGCTCTACTTCCTTAATGACCTTAGCAATCCGGCGCTGCTTCTCTTCACCCACAAAGCCTCTTACTTCGGCGATGAAGTCCAGAAACTGCATGGTGGTCATATCGGGATAGCTGGGCGCTCCCTCGGGCAAATAGCCAATGAGGGATTTGACTGCAATTGGGTCAACACTGATATCGTGTCCGTCGACGGTGACGGTGCCTTCGCTTGCCGCAAGAAATCCAGTAATGACTTTCATGGTAGTCGACTTGCCGGCTCCGTTGGGGCCAAGAAAACCGAGCACTTCTCCCTCTGTCACCTTAAAACTGAGATCATCTACGGCGGTAAAGCTATCAAACTTCTTAGTTAAGTGACTAATTTCAATCATATTTGCTAATTCCAATTACGCTAGTACGAAAATCGAATCCTCTTGTGGGTGGCTGAGGCGCGAGCATCGGAGCTTGCTAGCCGTACTGCCAATATTGGCCTTTCACCCAAAAGTCGATGGGCAAATATAGGCTCACTAATGCCTTTTTTCAAGGACAGTCACCTTTCGTGACAATTGAAAAAATCCGTAATTTCCGAGGCTTGCGCGCGCAATACCCATATTAACGCTGCGCAAGGCAATATGCCTTCCTAATGGCATTAGCCACTATTGTGCGGGTATAATCTCGCCACACAAAAATTGACTAACACTAGCTGGAAGTGAGTGACCAATGCGTACATGTCTAATCGTTTTACTATGCTGCGGCCTATTGTGCTGCGGCCAGAAAGGCCCACTAAAACGCCCCGACCAAGCCACAGCTTTCGTGACTGCACAATAGTCGCTCTTTTCTCGCCCACAAGCTCATCAGGTAAAAATTTATGGATCCGTTCCATTATCAAGGCAATTCACTAATGGCGGAGAACGTCCCAGTAGCCGATATTGCCCAAGAATTCGGCACTCCTTGCTTTATTTACTCCAAGGCGGCTCTATGCGAGCGCATGGACGCTTATGAAGAGGCACTTAAAGGTGTAGACCACCTAACCTGCTTCGCCGTAAAAGCTAACTCTAACCTCGCTGTTCTGAATGTGCTGGCCAAACAGGGCGCCGGCTTTGACATCGTGTCAGGGGGAGAGCTTGAGCGTGTGGTCGCTGCAGGCGGAGATGCAAAAAAAGTCATTTTTTCTGGCCTTGGAAAAACCGAAGACGAGATTTCGCGAGCATTAGAGCTAGGAATTCGCTGCTTCAATATAGAATCAGAGCCTGAGTTGGATCGCATCAACTCGGTGGCGCAACGCATGGGTGTGCGTGCGCCAGTCTCTTTACGCGTCAATCCTGACGTTGACGCAGGCACGCATCCTTATATATCGACGGGGCTTAAAGAGAATAAATTTGGTATCGATATCGATGTGGCAGAGGAAGTCTATGTACGCGCAGCCCAAATGAGCGCAATCGACATCGTTGGCGTTGACTGTCATATTGGCTCGCAGCTGACGACCATTGCTCCTTACCTCGATGCAGTAGATCGAGTACTGATATTGGTAGACAAACTGAAGCAGCATGGCATTGAGATTAAGCATTTCGATATGGGCGGCGGGCTAGGCGTTACTTATAAGGACGAGGTCCCACCGCCCCCCAGCGAACTCATAGGCGCTATCTTGCAGAAACTGGAAGGAAGAAACTTAAGCTTATTCCTAGAGCCGGGCCGCTCCATCTGTGCCAATGCCGGTATCTTTGTAACCAATATCGAGTATTTAAAGCTCTCTTCCCATAAGAATTTCGCTATTGTCGACGGTGCCATGAACGATCTCCTGCGCCCAGCGCTCTACAGTGCCTGGCAGGAAATTGTTCCGGTCAACTTGTCTGAGCAGGCCAATACTCCTGTTCGTCGCTACGATGTAGTCGGTCCAGTCTGTGAGTCTGCGGACTTTCTAGGCAAAGATAGAGACCTCGCTGTTGAAGCAGGAGACCTGTTAGCGGTGCGAAGCGCAGGTGCCTATGGCTTTGTTATGAGCTCGAACTACAATACACGTAATAGAGCAGCAGAGATCATGGTAGACGGCGATCGAGCCAGAGTGGTGCGCCAGCGAGAAACGCTAGAGTATCAACTATCACTCGAATCCATTTTAGAGGAGTAGCAAGGTTCTGGAGCTCTCTAGAACATAGCACTTTAGCGATATGTCCTTAAAATTCACAAAAATGCACGGTTTAGGCAATGACTTTGTTGTGATTGACCGCATCTCGCAAGCGGCTGATTTATCCCCAGAATTGATTCGCTCTCTGGGTGATCGTCGCTTCGGCATCGGTTTCGATCAACTCTTAATAATCGAGGCCCCCACTAGACCGGACGTGGAATTCGATTATCGCATCTACAATTGCGATGGTACCGAGGTCGAACATTGCGGCAATGGCGCTCGATGCTTCGCTCGCTATGTCCTAGACAAAGGCTTAACGGTTAGCAAAGACATACGAGTAAAAACCGCTAATGGCGTCATCGTGCTCAGTGCCCTACCCGACTCCCAAGTCCGGGTAGACATGGGCGCCCCTTGTTTCGACCCCGCATCGCTGCCGCTAAAAGCCGAGCAAAGTGAGCAATATGAGCGTAGTATCGACATTAACAACACCACGCAGACTGTGCGCTTTTTTGCAGTATCTGTTGGCAACCCCCATGCCGTTATTGTGGTCGATGACGTAGCGACTATGAATATTGCCGAAATCGGCGGTGCGCTAGCAAAACTGGACGATTTCCCCAAAGGCGTCAATGTGGGGTTTATGCAGATAGTGGATCGCAATACAATTAAGCTTAGGGTTTTTGAACGCGGAGCCGGCGAGACATCGGCCTGCGGCACCGGAGCTTGCGCCGCTGTCTGCTGTGGCATCCAAGCCGGCCTGCTAGACGAGTCGGTTACCGCTCACCTTAACGGGGGAGATTTGCTATTATCATGGCAAGGCGGCGATAGCTCGATCTTGATGACCGGCCCAGCCGTAACGGTATTCGAAGGCGAGATTAAATAGCAGCAAATTTTGCTAATGTAAATCAATCGCAGACAAGTTGAGAGAGCGTATATCTAAAATGACAAAGGAAACTTCTGCACGACAAAATAGCGTTATTAATACGGATGCCGATACTAGCGCATCAACGCAAGCTATCAGTGCGGATCAAGTCGCCCAATACTTAAGTCAACACCCAGACTTTTTCGTTAACAGGGACACCCTACTTGCGGACATCACACTACCCCACGAAAGCGGGCAGGCAATCTCTTTGCTTGAGCGACAAGTCAAAATACTGCGGGATCGCAGCATCGATGCTCGCCACACTTTGAGCGTGTTAGTAGAAAACGCTAAATATAATGATCAGCTGTTCAGCGTGACTCGCGCTCTCATTCTTGCCCTGTTGGCCGAAGATGATATTGCTCAAATTGCTAGCGCCACAGAAGCAAATCTTTGCACACAGCCTGGCATAGATGCTTGCAGCGTGATCTTGTTTGACTCATCCGATCTGCGCAATATCAACAATGCTCGCATCGAGCCTAGAGACAATTTGGAGGCAAGCTTTCCCGAGCTGTTTCGCAGCAGACGCACACTATGCCAAGTTGTCGACAAAGACTTGGCAAAAACCCTTTTCCCTAAAACTAATGCCAATATTCGTTCCGTGGCTATCTGCCCTATCGGACGAAACAATATGCTTGGTGTTCTGGCAATCGGCAATAAGTCTCAGGACTACTTCAACCCCGATCTCGAGACTCTCTTCTTAGACTTTATTGGGGAAGTGCTAGAGTCACTTCTCATTCGTCATCTAGCCTAGAAAGCCAATCATGGAAGCGGGTCTAATACCTTATACGGCGCAGCCTTTCATCCCCTGCCAGAAGGCGTTGGTGTTTGCCCCTCATCCGGATGATGAAACTTTCGGCTGCGGGGGCTTGCTTGCTGCTTATAAAAAAAATGGCATTCCGACTGAAGCCATCATTCTTACGTCGGGTGATCATGGCGAGCACGGTAGCAGCGGCACGGATGTTCGCGAATCAGAATCTCAATGTGCGGCAAAAATACTGGGCATAGGAGAATTGCACTTTTGGCGCGAGCCAGATCGTCACCTGAATTTCTGCGAGCGTCTAATCGATAAAGTGAGCAGCGCTATAAAGAGCACAAAAAGCGATCTCGTACTCTGCCCTTCACTCTACGAAGTACACCCAGACCATCGGGCCTGTGCTTGGCTGATATTGGAAGCGGCTAGACGACTTAGCGTAAACGGCTACTCTTTATCGGTGGCCATGTACGAAATAGGCACGCCTCTTACAAGACTGAGCCACCTAGTCGATATTAGCGAGCATGCGCAATCAAAAGACTCGGCGATGGCCTGTTATCAATCTCAATTGCAATTACAGTCTTACGACGACCATATTCGCAGCCTCAACCGCTACCGCAGCTACACGCTAGGCGAGCAAGTTAAATTTGCCGAAGCCTATTGGCTTATCGACGAACAAGACCTAAGAGAGAGCGAGAACCTTTTAGAGGCGGAACTATTACGCCAAGACCGACTCGGCCTGAGCACAACACCAGTGCCAGACGCCTTTCAACCGAGAAAAGCCAACTTTCTGCAAAAACTATTCAGGCAAGATAGCTAAGCTTCACTTTATAGTAGCGAGAAAATTTTAAGCGCTGCCGTGCGCAGTCGCCGGCTAGAAGAATTAAGAAGCCCTAGCATCAATAATCGAAACTTATTGCCTACTGTCAGGCTTGCCCCATGAACATCACTCAAAGCGCGTGATTGACGATACACCTGCAACGCAACTTCCTCACAGCTAGTGTCCTTCAGCAAACCCTTTAATCTTTCTGTCGCATTGCGCTGCTCGTATTTATTCGCACCAACTGTATTGCCGCCATGCTGCCTATAGTAAAGAGTTGCCTGAGGCACTGTAACAATGCGCCCAAATAATGCCGCCACCAAGGCTACCCACCAATCGTGCATGACTGCAGAATTTGGTATTGGTACAGCCTTTCTAGCTAAGGCTTCATTGATCAAGCCCGTACAACCGGTGACTGTATTGACGATCAACAAGCGCCACAAGCTATTGCGTTCTGGCCTTAAGTTTTGAAACGAAAAGAATGAGGGAGCGATCGTTTGCAGCTTGTCATCGACAACCTCTAAGTCTGTATGCACTAGAATTGGAGTATCAGGATGCCAGTCTTCTTGATTGCGCATACACTCAAAGCTCTCGCTTATTTTATTCTGCTTCCAAACATCGTCTTGGTCGCAGAACATCATATAGGCCTGCTCAAGACCCAACTCCCGCTTATTATCTAAAACATATTGTATCAATAAAGAGAAACCGGACTTGGCACCTAAATTATCGCCGTCGCTTTCCACAATATGGAATTTATTAGCATTGTCCCTTGCATAGCGCTCTATTATTCTCGCCGTATCATCGCTAGAGCCGTCATCGCGAATAACAATAATGAAGTTAGAGTAGGTCTGGGACAATAGAGAATCCAGTTGCTGCGCAAGATATTGTGCTCCATTGTAGGTAGGCAGTAGTATCGCGATCCTCACGCCGTCACTCACGATGCAAACCTCTTGCTATCGAGTTGTCCGCGACGAATCTGCTGCCAGTATTCTCTGCGCTTTGAAGATGTCACTAATAGATAAAGCGTCTTCAAAATGAAGCGCGGAAAGTCTCGCAGCTTCCAGCCCCACGGCGCATGAGCTTGCCCGTAGAGATGAAAACGATTGCGAGTGGAGTAATAGCTGCGAAGAGGGCTATGCTGCGTTATCAGGCCCGCTTTCACGAGAGCGTTATCACTCTCTTCACCGATACTATGCAACAAAACGGCGCTATCGCAGCCGACAAGCTCATAGCCTTTTGCCTTCGCGCGAAAACACCACTCTAAGTCGATATTGTCGATAAAATAATCTTCCTTCATATCGCCAATGGCCTGCAAGGCAGCCATCGAAATCATGCATCCAGATGAGATGAGAAAGTCTGCCTCGTACAAATTTTTTGAACGCGGGTAATGCCTATCGCTTCTGTGAAACATAGCGCTAAAAATCTTGAAGGGCATTGCCTTGCGCGAAAGAGGATTGGTGATTCTGGCGCCAACGGCTGCGACCGGAAGCGGACTCAAACGTTCTGCCTCCTGCATGGACTCGTAGAGGGCGCTTACGAAGCCCTCTTCGATAGCGCTATCTTGGTCGAAAAATACAATGTAGTCGGCACCAGCCGCCTGGGCTTTTCGCAGCCCCTTATTCATAGCGCTCGCTAAGCCGTAGTTAGCATCGAGATGCATTAGCTCCCTGCATCCGTGCATAGACTCAACCAATGGAGAGAACTCTTTAAGATTGGAAGAATTATTATCGACTAGAATAAAAGGGCTCTGCCTGCCTAGCTCGCGCAACAGCGAAAGCAGCACTTCCACTTCTGGGTTAAAGCTAACGATAATGGCGCAAAATTGGGGGTTTTGTAACATAGCCTTCAGACCACTCGATCAACACCAACATAGGGGCTCGCAGCCTGTTGACGTCGCCTATACATCCGGCGTGTAGTCTAGCCGGTGAGACTCCGGTATCTCAACATCCACCTGAGGCCTTTCGGGAAACCACATCAATTGCACGAGATAATAGGCAATAGAAAAAATACCGAACATAAGACCGGTGACTACGCCGGCATCCACTATCCCCCGCCAAGGCTGTGGAAGCAGCCGCACAATCAAGACAAAGCTCAGTATCATGGCCGACAAACCGAACGAGAGCAGTTTGCGCCTGCGTGTAGCGAATATATAGCCCATGCAGAAAACTGGCGCCAAGGCTACGTGCACAGGCTTTGGGTTCAAGCTGAGATAGTTCGCACGCGCCACAACCCGCGGCGCAAAGGCTCGATGAAAGCCTTTATAGCCCTCGGCATACGCCATATACAAAATACTGAATGCCAGAGCGATCCAGTGCGTATTGTGTAGCTCAAAGCTAGCAAGCTCTAAGGCCATCGGGCCTAAGCGCATGATTGCATACACGAGAAGTAGCAGTATGCCGCCTACTCCCCAAGCAAAACCTAATGTTTTCAATATATTATGACCTAGGAAAAGTCGCAAAGAGGAGCATTATACCCAGTTCCAGCGAATATCCCAATGCACTAGGGCATCGGCACCGTAATGGTAAAACGGGTCCCTTTACCCGCAACACTATGCATATCTAAATGACCTCGCATACTATTCAAAGTGTCGCATACAGCTCGCAAACCCAAACCATGACCGGATACCTCGGTGGCCCGCTCCTTGGTCGTAAAGCCAAGCCTCGATATGGCAGCCAGACTCTCTGCGCTATTGCTGCCATCTCCTACGCCTTTCACGCCTCGACCATCGTCAGTCAGCTCAATGCGCAAGTGTTGACTCTTATCTATCCCAAAGCTTAGGCGAATCACTCCTCTTGATGGCTTAGCACTAGCTAAGCGGGTCTCTGCGTCCTCAATCCCATGATCCAATGCATTACGCACTAGGTGCTCCAAGGGTGCCTGCAGTAGATTCACCACGCCAGCCTCCGCCTCACACTCGCTATTCTCAACCAATAACGATACTTCCTTTCCTGCGCTTAGGCTTTGCGTTGCCAGCAGTGCCTGCAATCTGTGGGCGGTGCTTATAAAGCTCTTGCTATGACTAAGATTAAACAGCTCTCGTATTTGCTCTATAGATTCTCCGTATTCTTGCAGTAATTTCTCAAGAAGAGCCCGCTGCGTTGAACGCTCATAGGCGTTGTCTGGCCTAATAACTTGGGTGAGCGCATCGTAATTAGCAAATAGCTTATTGAACAGCTCTATGGCGCTAAAACTGGCTTTGGACCCGCAGGCATAAGCGTCAACATCACTCGGTTCTCTGAGCATGACGTCAGACTCTAGCCCACACTTTTTACTCAATTGACCCACCGCCACATTTAACTGCGCCAGCAAGTTGTCTAGCTCTTGCAATAAGTCCTGCGACCGTTCAGCAAACCCAGCCTCCACATCTTCGCTGCTAGCATTTAGTAGTAAGCGCTCGCACCGGTGACAAAGCGCTACGATATCATCGCTAGCGAATATTCCAGCGCTACCCTTCAGGGTATGGAGTTGTCGCAACACTATATGCAAGTAATTCGAGGCTGTATCGGCTTGCTCGCCGACGCCAATGGCACTCACCCACTTTCTATAGTAGAGCGCTATTTCATTAGCACGTTGACAGGCCTCCTCAATAAACTCTATTAGCAGGCTCTTATCCATTGCAGACTCACGCTGGCACAAGCGTGGTGACTGCAACACTTCCTGCACTCGGCCCGCAATATCACGCGAATAGCAAACACGCTTTCGTGCCGCCGCTTGGTTAAGACTGGTCCGCAAGGCTAGGTGCGCATCTACCAATAGTGCCTCAAGCGCATCAACGCAGCCCTGCCCTTTATTGCTCGAAATAGACTGATGCAGTACAAGCAACATCTCCGCGGCTTCTGCGACACGATGAACACCAAGACACGCCGCACCAATGAGCAGAATGCGTAGCTCTAATTGAATTTTCGCACTTAAGCTTTGGAAGTCTTTTCCACAGATAGGAGTTTTTACTAACAGCGTAGGCGAGCTCAGCAATTGATGAATATTACGCGCTAAATAGTCGGGCCAGTTCGCTGAATTTATATTGGCAGGAAGCGAGCCAGCATCAGCAAGGCGTTGAGATATTTGCTTACAGTGAGTGAGCTCCTCCTTATTCAGCGTCCAATGCAATTCGTAAACGCTGCGCTGAATTGCCCAAATAGTTCTTTGATACTGCGGTAGATGCTCCCTGCTCAATGAAGGTAGATTGCGCAGAAACGACAATACACTTTCTAAAATTGAGATTAGCTTTTCATCGAAAGACAGAGACCTTTCCTGATACAGTGTTAGCAATCGGCCTATCTGCAGCAATAGCCTATGTATCGATGGCATATCGGTAATAAACGCAAGCTTACTCAGAGCATTAATTGCTTTAAATAATTCGTCATTTAATACCGCCGCACTCACGCCGTGACCTCTGGTCGAGATTAATTCGTCGGCAAACGCAATCTCGGATCGCAATGCCGCAAACACTTTTCGACTTGCAATAGCATTCACAGCGCCGAAACCAGAATAAGAGCTGCGCGCCTCGACTTCACGAATCTCCACCAAAATATCATGAACTGCGCGTGGCCAGTATTGCTTCATCCATGTATCTTCTTGTCGCAAGGAGACGACAATATTTGCAGTCAATGAAAGTTGAAGCTCAAGCACTAGCGCTGCTCTGGCTAACAAAGCCAACTGTGTTGAAGGCAGCCTACTTTCTTGTCTATATTGTAGTTGAGCGACACAGATCTCCATCAATTGCACTGTGTGCTGCAGCCGCTTTCTATTGCCTTCTTCTGCTAAAAAATGGGAAGAAATACATTGAATATCACTGCATAGGTTTAGCAAATTCGCAAAGATAGGGTAGTAAAGCTCGAGCGACTCGCTCGCTATAGTACTGGATTCTTCAAGCTCCTCTAGCGCACTTTGCACCCTTCTCTGTAGAGAACAAATTAGCCTTCTTAGCGCATTATGGGCAAACAATAAGGGATTAAAGTGATTCGACGATGAGCGCTTTCCATACTGCAAAGCAGTAAGACTCTCTTTTAAGCATATCGCCTGAATCTCCTCGTCAGGTAAACTACCGCTACTTTCCTCTAAACATTTTGCACCCAGAAAACGCCGAGAGACGAGCGCTAGTTCTTCGCAAGATTTTTTCGCGCCGCAATGACTCGCGCTAGGTATCGAAAGTTGCCGCAGACTGCCCTCCAACTCTTCGAGCTGAGCAAGGAAAATAGAGCAAATTTTGGCAGGCACAGCCGACGCATCCCGATCCCCATGTGAGCGAGCGGCGCATTGCTCACAGTACTGGACAAGCCTTGCCAAGGCGAGAAAATAGCGACTGAGCACACGCCTTGATCGCTGGCAGTCTCGAACAAGCTTTAACCCACGAGCGCGTAGTGGCCCGGAATAACCGGTGCTTACCAGAATCTTCATATTGCGCAGCAAGCGCTCGAATAGCGCCGGTTTTAGCTCGCGCTGCTTTTTGGACTCCACCAGCTTGTGTATTTCCCTCGCTAGCTCCATCATCAATCGGCCCATAGTCTGAGCACTTGTTTGCACCGGCATACTAGATCTCCACAGCCTCCGAGAGCCCTACTCTCTGTACGATCTCTTCATGCAGTTGCTTGCCGGGCATCGGAAACGCCAGCACCTTACCCAGACCTATCGCCTCAGCCCAAGCACTGTCAGTCGAGCGCGCGTGAAAAGAGTAAAGGAGGAGCTTTTTGCGCTGGCCTTGTGGCATTTGACTGCCCTGTTCGAAGCCATTCAAGCTATGAAAGTGCAGATCCATCAAGACGAGTGAACAGTCTTCGATTTCTGACTCACTCAAGGCTGTGCTGGAATAGGTGCACTCGTAGCCAATGGCCTGCAACTGTGAGGACAAAGCAGCGCCATAAATGGGGTTATCGTCTACCAAGCGTATCTTCATTTTTAAGCCCTAGACCGATTCAAATCGTCCCGGAAGTTGCTGCCTCAACGCCTCTAATATGTCGCGCTCAGCAAAAGGCTTAGCCACGAAGGCCTGCGCCCCAAGCAACTGCGCCTTTGCTCTATCAAAAGGATTATCGTTTGCTGACACTAGGATAATCGGCGTGTCGGCAAACTGCTTATTGGCTCTCAAGAGTGAGCACACATCGAAGCCGTCGAGCTGGGGCATGGTGATATCCATCAGCACAATATCTGGCTTCGAAATTGCGCAATGCAGCAGCGCCTCGAAGCCATCCTCGGCAGTGCTTATCTCGCAATCACTGGCCTCTAATAGCTGCTTCAAGCTTTGCCGCACCGTATTACTATCATCTACCAATAGCACACGGGTCTTTGGCAAGCTTGAATCCGCATCCGAGTGTATATCGCTTCGCTCAATTAGCTGGGCTTCCATGCCGTCACTCCTTCAATGTTGTTACACGATACAGTTGGTTTAGCACAGCATCGAAATTTGCGCTAATCCGCTCGTCGATACTGCTGCTCACTTGCGGTATGATTCGCCTTGGAGTCGCACTAGCGTTGTAGTCGACGATATAGCATAAGCGGTAATTTAATGATGAGAACAAAAGTCGGTATCGTGATGGACCCTATCGGGGACATTAGTTACAAGAAGGATACTAGCCTAGCGATGCTAGTAGCCGCTCAGGAGAAGGGCTGGGAACTGTTCTATATGGAGCAGTCCGACCTGTACATGAACAATGGGGTCGCCTACGCATTGATGCGCCCGCTCGAAGTACGCTGGGATGAAAACGACTGGTATACGCTAGGCGAAGCTGAGGAGTCTCGCCTGAGTGAGCTGAACGTCATTCTCATGCGCAAAGACCCACCCTTCGATACCGAATATATCTATTCAAGCTATTTGCTTGAGCAAGCGGAAAGAGAGGGCACACTCGTTGTTAATAAGCCCCAGAGCTTACGCGACTGTAATGAAAAATTATTTGCCACTCAGTTCCCCCAATGTTGCCCCGCTAACTTAGTCAGCAGCAAAGCCTCTGTGCTAAAGCAATTCCACCGTGATCACGGCGATGTCATATTCAAGCCTCTGGACGGAATGGGCGGCGCTTCAATTTTTAGACTCAAGGCGGACGATCCCAATGTTAGCGTTGTCATCGAAACATTAACTGACAACGGGCGCACGCCGATCATGGCGCAACAGTTTATCCCAGATATCGTCAACGGCGACAAGCGCATCCTCTTGATTGATGGCGAGCCGGTCCCATATGCACTAGCGCGAGTGCCCGCCAAAGGGGAGACCAGAGGAAACCTGGCAGCCGGCGGTAGCGGCGTACCCCAAGAGTTAAGCGAGCGAGATTTGTGGATATGCTCCCAAGTAAAAGAAACGATAAAGCAGAAAGGTCTCCTATTTGTAGGGCTAGACGTAATCGGCGATTTTCTAACAGAGATCAATGTCACCAGCCCAACTTGCGTCAGAGAAATTAACCGAGCCTACGATTTAGATATAGCGGGCGACCTAATGAACTGCATAGAACGTAAACTGCAAGAGTGATCTCAGACTAATGAGCAATGACACCAATATGAGTAACGAAAGATTTGGCTTTACGATGTTCGTATCGGCCTCTCTTCACGTTATTCTCATCATTGGTCTCGGCTTTACTTATCTTGATCAGTCCAGCAATGCGCCCACCATCGAGGTGACATTAGCGCAATATAAAAGCGACGAGGCACCAGAGGACGCTGATTTTATTGCACAGGAAAATCAAAGCGGCAGCGGTATCCTTGAAGAAGCCGCTGCCCCCAGCACTCCTTTCGAGTCTCAGTTTCACGACGAACAGATTCAACAAGTCGATCCGATTCAACAGGCTCCTTCACCAAACCAACAGACTGACCCGAATGACGTTTCCTTATTGACCGCTAGCGATTCCGTGGAGTCTGTCTCCCAACAGCAAGAAGAACTAGCACCCGAGTCCGAAGCACCTATATCAGAAACCTCTACTCCCGAGGAAATCAGCTTGGCCATCGCAAGCCTACAGGCGCAGCTGGACATGCAACAGCAAGCTTATGCAAAGCGTCCGCGTCGCTATACTATTTCATCGGCATCAACCCAAAAGCGCCATGACGCGCTTTATTTGGACTCTTGGCGCAAACGCATAGAATCAGTAGGCAACCTGAACTATCCCCAACAAGCGAGAGACATGGAGATATTCGGCAGCCTACGCATGCTAGTATCAATTCGCCCCAATGGGAGCGTACAAGAAATCAGAATACTGGAATCCTCAGGCGAGAAAGTTCTCGATGATGCAGCGATTGACATCGTGCGCCTTGCTGCACCATTCGACCCTTTCCCGCAGGAGATGCGCTCACAGGCGGATATTCTCGAAATCATTCGCACTTGGCGCTTTAGGCCGGGAAACTCATTTTCAAGCCAATAATGACAGAGCAAGCAGCCAAACTCTGGGACTTACAATGACGCCGAATGCCGAAAGCAGTAGCTTAGAAAATCAATTTCTTATCGCCATGCCCATGCTGCGTGATCCATGGTTTGCAGGAAGCGTCAGCTATATCTGGCAGCATAGTGCCGATGGGGCTCTAGGCATTGTCATTAATAAGCCCAGCAGAATGAAACTGGTCGAGCTATTTGAAGAACTAAATATCGACACTAGCACTCAGAAAAATAATGCAGCCATGCTCAGTAAACTTGTTTTGAGTGGTGGCCCAGTCGAAAAGAACAAGGGCTTCATACTGCACGAATCAGGAAGGGAATGGGAATACACTATTCCCGCGGGCAATGGGATCAGTATTACGATGTCAAAAGACATTTTGGAAGACATTGCGCTCAACAAAGGGCCCGAACAGTATCTAGTAGCGCTGGGGTGTGCCGGATGGGATGCAGGTCAACTGGAATCCGAGATTGCACAAAATGCCTGGCTCAATGCACCTGCCCAAAAAGAACTTATGTTCTCCGACGAACACGAAAAGAAAGCCGAAGCTGCAGCGGCAACTCTTGGTATAAGCCTTAGTCAGCTATCGAGTTTTGCAGGTCATTCATGACAAATCATTCATGAGTAGTGTAAGTGTAGTGCTTTCAATTACGAACAAGAGTAACAACTAAAAAATGGATTCGTTTCCAGTCAAATTTCAAAAAGAGATGTCGCTTCTAGGATTCGACTTTGGCACTAAGCGCATCGGCAGCGCTGTCGGTCAGACCTTATCCGGCACTGCATCGGCATTGCATGCTATCGCGGCCAAAGACGGCATTCCCGACTGGGATGCTCTCGATGCGCTCGTTGCACAATGGCAACCCAACGCCTTTGTCGTTGGGCTTCCCTATAATATGGACGACAGCAAAAGCGAGCTGTTTTTACGTGCGCGCAAGTTTGGCAATAGGCTCAATGGCCGGTATTGCAAGCCCTGTTTTGGCATGGACGAACGCCTAAGCTCTTTCGAGGCTAGAGGCCTGATTATGCGCAAAGAAAGTGATGCCCAACTGGACTGCCTTGCAGCCCAGTTAATTCTAGAGTCCTGGCTAGCGGCTTATAAAGAGCACTTTAAACACAGCCAAGCCGACTAGAAGGAATCCGGCGTTTTCGCTTTCGCTTTTGCCGCCTCGCGCGAAATCGTTCCCTTTTGAACGAGCTCTTTCAGGCTCTGATCCAAGGTCTTCATACCAACACTCGAACCGGTTTGAATCGCGGAGTACATCTGTGCCACTTTGTCTTCTCGAATGAGATTTCGTATTGCGGGCGTTCCAATCATGATCTCGTGAGCCGCTACGCGGCCACCACCATTCTTCTTCAAAAGGGTTTGCGATATAACGGCCTGCAAGGACTCGGACAACATCGAGCGAACCATATCTTTTTCTGCCGCTGGGAAAACGTCAATAATCCTATCGATTGTCTTGGCGGCAGAGGTGGTGTGCAGGGTTCCGAACACTAAGTGACCCGTTTCGGCGGCGGTTAGAGCCAAGCGAATGGTTTCAAGGTCACGCAGCTCGCCCACCAAAATGATATCAGGGTCTTCACGAAGCGCGGAGCGCAAAGCTTCGGCGAAGCCATGAGTATCTCGGTGAACCTCTCGCTGGTTGACTAAGCACTTCTTGCTCTCGTGGACAAATTCTATTGGGTCCTCAATAGTGAGAATATGTTCGTAGCGAGTGTCATTTACGTAGTCCATCATAGCTGCCAAGGTGGTACTCTTACCTGAACCGGTTGGCCCAGTGACAACCACTAGTCCTCGCGCTAAGTCCGATACCTGTTTAAACACCGGCCCCATACCTAAGTCTTCCATCGACAGAACCTTGGAGGGAATTGTACGAAACACGGCCGCCGCCCCTCGGTTCTGATTGAACGCGTTCACCCTGAACCGGGCGAGCCCCGGAACCTCAAATGAAAAGTCGGTCTCGAGGAACTGCTCGTAATCCTTGCGCTGTTTATCGGTCATGATTTCATAGATGAGCGCATGGACTTCTTTGTGCTCCATCGCGGGAACATTAATTTTGCGAATATCCCCATCAACACGAATCAGTGGTGGCATACCTGCAGTAATATGCAAGTCCGAAGCACCTTGCTTTACGCTAAACCCAAGTAACTCAGTGATATCCATAACCCATAACCTTTTGCTATAGCTGTTCTTGTGTGGAGGCTTTACTCTCCGCCCTTTTATTACGAGTGCCCATACCCAGATTGGGCCTGCCTTACAGCTGGTCTACTGTGCTATATTATTGCCTCTAGATTGACAGTCACCCACCCATTCAGGCAGCAATATGGCAAGCATAACAGAAAACATTTCCTATGTTCGCCAGCAAATTGCGCTCGCTGCAACCCAAGCTGATCGCTCTGCGAGCGACATCACATTACTCGCCGTCAGCAAGAAACAGAGTCCAGATAAAATTCGCCTCGCCTACGAGGCGGGTCAGCGTCATTTTGGTGAGAATTATGTGCAAGAGGCTCTCGAAAAAATCCACTCCCTTTCGCTAAACGAGATAGTCTGGCACTTTATCGGACCGATACAATCCAATAAGACTCGAGATATCGCGAATAATTTTGCATGGGCTCATAGCGTCGAGCGACTCAAGATCGCTAGAAGACTGAGTGAGCAGCGCGACCCAGCACTTCCGGCCTTAAACGTATGCGTACAAGTCAATCTATCCGGCGAACAAAGTAAGTCGGGGGTTGCGATTGAAGAGGCCAAACAGCTATGCGAGGAAGTGGCCAAGCTTCCATCCTTACGCTTAAGGGGCCTAATGGCCATTCCTGCCGCAGGAGCCAGTGCCTGCGACTATGCCCCACTGAACACACTATTCAAGGAGTTGCAGAAGGACTTGCCCAGCATGGATACTTTGTCGATAGGAATGTCGGGAGATTTCGCGGCCGCCATCGCCGCAGGCTCTACACTAGTGCGCATTGGTACCGCCATTTTTGGCGAACGATAAGGCTAGGCGCTTAGAGACAGGCGGCAGTGGGCACAGCTGCGCCGAAAGGGGTTCAAAAAGAAACGCTTCACAAAGAATTGCTGTTCACACTGCGGACAACGCTTTGCAGCCAAAGCAATGCCAAACACCGCGTATAAGCCCATATACGTAAACATTAGGGCATTGGTGTCCCGACCTGATTGCAGCACTTGAGTGACCGCATAACCGTATACGGGAAGAGTAAGAAAACAAACAAAAAGCCTTGCGCGGGCTTGTCTCAAGGCCTTTAGGGCTGGCTCAAAACCCGGTTCTTTGCTTGCATTCATAGGGCAATAACTACAGTTAATAGAGAATCTAAAGGCAGTTTACACTTATTTAGGTGGGAAAAAGAGTGTCCCTTAGCTTTATCGGTATAAACTGTTACATTGCTGGACTATCAGGCCATATGCTTTATTGTGCTAGAATCTTGATCATACGAACGCGGCTTAGAAGAACACATTAACCATGAACGCAGCCTCCACTATTAACGTATTAATTGTTACTCAGCAGCTCCCGGCTGGAGATATGCTGATTAACGCCCTGCGCCGCGCGGGGTACAGCATTCACGCCGAGGCCGTTCAAGACGAGTATTCCTTACGCGATCGTTTAAGCATGAGACGCTGGGACTTTTTATGCTATTTCTCTAACGAAGAGCATATCCAGCCAAAGGCACTGAGCCGGGCACTTACAGAACTGCAAGTAGATGTATGTTGCCTCGTTATCGGGTCCACCGACCTTCCAGCGCTATTATCAGCCAATATCCCCCGAGCCAGGTTGGTAGCTGGCCTCGATAGTTTGAACATCGATCAGCAGGCGAGCCTGCTCACGCGAGTGGTCGACCAGGAGTTACAGAACCTGGCGGATCGACGCGATCTTCGCCGAACGACTGCCCATTTACATGAACTGGAAACTCGCTACCAAGCCCTGCTGGACAGTAGCAGCGACGCCGTTGCCTATCTTCATGAAGGGCTACACATATATGCCAATGGAGCTTACTTGGCACTCCTAGGCTTAAACATAGAGAACATCGCCAATAAGAGCCTATTGGATTTTGTTGCACAAGACTCTGTAGCCGAGGTGCGCGAGTTCTTGCAGCAACATGACAAGGACAGTAAGCAGACCTGTGCCTTCGAGCTAACACCTCCCCATAGAGCTCCACTACGCGTCTCCCTAGAGTGCTCGGCCGTACAATTTAACGGCGAGAGCGCCCTCCAGGCCACTATACGACCCATGCTAGGCAACCTCCCATATCAGTCCACCGCACGCGACCTGTTGAATAGGGATTTAGTCACCGGCCTATTGAACGAAAACGGTATTGTTGCCGAAATAGAAAAAGCGATTGCAGAGGCGGTGCACGGCGACTGCCACAGTGTGCTGACAGTGCTAAGGCTAACGGGCTTCGACGAACTCATGACGCTAGCGGGTAGGTCGGCCACTAATTTATTCCTGGTGGACATTGCAAGAAGCATTGAACAGCTACTTCCTGGCCACAATCAGATTGGCCGCATCGGGCCCAATTTATATGCCGTACTGAGCCTGGACGCAGAGTCATTCAAGCCGGTAGAGAATATTCTCCATCAACTTCAACAGTCCATGCTCAAACTGGCCCCCGCCCAAGCTGATCTTGCAATGGAAATCGGCAGCTGCGCGGTCAATGAGCTATCCTTGGATGGTACTAGCGTTATAGAGCGCGCCAAACATAATTTAGATTACAACACACTTGCAAATGGCGGCCCTGAAAGCCCTCAAGACGAGTCGGCGCAAGTGCTCTTCGAGCGCTTAGAGCAGGCCATCGACAACGATGACTTCATGCTGGTCTTCCAGCCTATTGTGAATCTACAAGAGGACGGCGTTGAGCGATACGAAATACGGATTCGCCTCCGAGACAAGGATAATCTTATTTATCCTCCCTCCTTCCTAGAGACGGCAAACCAAGCTGGCTTGGGAGAAAAAATTGATCAATGGGTTATCAGTAAGAGCCTAGAGTTACTACAGAATAAGGAGCACCCTTCTTTACAGTTAACGGTGAACCTGACGCACAACTCGATCGTAAGCCCGAACTTTCTACCCTGGCTTAGCGAAGCGCTACACTCGTCTAGAATTTCCGCAGAAAAACTGGTTTTACAAGTTAGCGAACTGGACATTGTTAGCTTTACCGAACAGGCAAAAATATTTTTCCACAATCTTCGAGAGCTAGGCATTCGGCTATCGATTACACATTTTGGCTGCACCCTGAGACCTTTTGAGTACTTGCCAGGCGAGGATGCTAAATTCGTGAAACTGGATAGAGCCTTACTGAGCGATATTGAAATAGATCAGGAAAAACGCGAAGCCTTAAGCAGCACAGTCAAAGCTTTGCAGAATCACAATATCGAAGTCATTGCTCCTATGATTGACAAAATAGACCTACTCCCCCTTCTATGGCAAGCCGGCTTAAATTATGTACAAGGTAATTCCTTACAAGAGCCCAGCGATAGAATGAACTACAGTTTCATTCAGGAAGAAGAAATTACACTTAGCGCCTTTTAACATGGCGCCCGAATAGCCACGAGAGCCGTCAGTGACGACAAAAGCCCCCTCTATAGAGTCCGCGAGAAAACGCCCCTAATGCAAACTTCTTCTACCCTTAGAATAGGTCCACGCCTAGCACTGACTACTAGCATTCTACTTATATTAGCCATGTGTACCTTCTGGCTGGTCACGAACAAGACGACAGAAAATATCCTCAAACAACAGGCTTACAGCTTGGGCAACTCTATCGCTAGGCAAACCGCCATACTTGTCACCGAACTAGTCCTAGCAAACGATTTGATCAGCATGAATGTCTTACTCAATCAACTCACTAGAGAAGCGGCGGTAGCTCAGGCTGCAATACTCAGCATTGACGATCAGTTAATTGCCATTTCTGACTCGTCTTTAGCCGCTGGCGGCGGAGGAAGCACATCATCAAACGAAGTTTTTGGCAGCTATGTCGCTCCAATCGCCTTGCAGGACTCACTAGCGGGCTATGTTCGCATCAATCTGGATCAAGGCTATATAGAACAAGGAGTCAGCAGAAACTTTCTATTTCTGCTAGCAGCCTTAGCTCTTCTGATTATCACCGCGGTAAGCGTGAGTTTTGCTCTCGCTCAGTACTATATTAGCTTGCCACTTTCTAGCATTCGCCTGTCTATTCAACAGCTACGCAGCGGCATATTCGAACGCGCGGGATTCTCCGAGAGGGGGGACGAGATAGGCAGCCTATCCCGTCAGTACAATCGTTTACTAGAAGAGTTGGAGGACCCAGAGCTAAGACAGCAATTTCTCGTTCAAGACGATGAAAAGCAGCAAAGTAACCCTGCCTTTAGACGCCCCGGCATCGCATTCGTCAGTATTCTCAGACTGCGAATATGCAATTACGACAAGCTATTGGACTCCCAAGACGAGCTAGAAGCGCTTGAGTTATTCAACACATTTAATCACTACCTAAGGCATATCTGTGAACTGTATAGCGGCACCATCGAAAGCGATACGGGGGCCGATATTGTCGTGCTATTTACACAAACCTCGGGAGATGACGAGCATAGCTTTCGTGCCATTTGCTCAGCTTTGCTCCTGCTGGAGCTTGCCAAAACCATAGGTCAAGAACTGGAGGAGCAAGGAGCGACCTCGGCCAGTTTTGCGGCGGGAATCGCCTGTGGTCAACTGCTGTGCGGCGTACGCTCTTCTGTGGGCACAGACCATTATACGGTTGCCGGCACCAGCATCGAGACAGCCAAGCAATTATGTGAAGCAGCCTCGGCTGGGGAACTGTTACTCAGCAACTCTGCCTTTGAGCAAGCCGATGCCACCAGCAGAGTGGTCGCCACTTTGTGGAATCAAGCCCCAGAGGACTCCGCAGACAAGATATGGCTCGTAGAAGACGCCGTGGAAAAATACAAAAGCCTACTCGATCGTCAAGTGAAGCACCTACTAGAACAGGAAATTCCTAATCTTTGAGCTCATGTGCTGCTCTCTTACGGATGTTTTGCACTCACGGGCCCTAACAAGTAATATCGATGTGCGCACGCTTAAATTGCGAATGACACCAACACGTGAAGCATAGCTATCACATGGAGCTTAACAATGGACACCAGCTTTCCAATTTGCCATCTATTTTACTACCCGACGGAAGTTGTGTTGGTCGATGACGATCCGGATTTTCTGGATGCCGTAAGCTTGCTACTGCGCAGAGACTTAAGTTATCGACTATTCCAGTCTGCCAACCAGGCGCTTGAGCATGTTAACAATTCTAACCAACATATAGAGATGGTGAGACGCTGTTACTCATCATATAAAACAGGCCCATTCGAGTCGGACACGCTCAATCACATTGACATCAATGAAATCTATAAAGAGGTCTATAATTTAGAGCGTTTCAGTACACCATCTGTAGTGGTTGTGGACTATTCCATGCCCGAAATGAATGGCCTCGAGTATTGTATGAATCTCAGCAATCCCTATGTGAAAAAAATTCTCCTGACTGGTCAGGCCGATACCGACTTGGCGGTGCAGGCGTTTAACGATGGCCTCATCGATCAATACATAAGCAAGAAAGATCAGAATCTCCAGGCAAAACTCAATCGCTCTATTTCGAACCTACAACAGCACTACTTCAGTAGAACGTTCAAGTTGATTACTGATCCTGTCATTGCCAATAACCAGAGCCGCTTCATTAACAATCCAGATTTTGTTAACTTTTTCCGCGACATTCTTTTACGAGATAATATTGCCGAATATTATTTGATCGACGAACCTTATACGGGTTTTTTCATGCTCAACGAAAATGGAACTCCTTCCATTTTGCTCATCATGTCAGCAATACAGCTAGAGAACCATATAAGCGCCTGCATTGATGTTGGCGCACAAGAATCTCTTATAAAAGCGCTAAAAGCTGGAGAGCTTATCCCGTTATTCAAAAGTGCAGAGTCCGATGCGCAACTAGAGGCTAACGTTCAAGAAGGTTGGCAAGAACACTATATTCAGTGTCAGAAAATTTCGGATCGTGCCCCATACTACTGCGCACAATTGAGTGCCGATGAAGCCTTAAAACTATTACCTAATTTTGAAGAAAAGAGGGTAGTGCCTTATGGCCCATTTCTAAATGAACCTAAGAGCGCTCATAAACTGGTTCATTGAGCCTACAAAGAATGAATAACCCTTAAGGTCTCGCAGGCAACTCCAGAATAAAGCGAGTATATTCCCCCTGCTTCGCCTCCGCCGTAATACGCCCACCAAAACTTTCCAAAGTTCTACGGCAAAATGCCAAACCGGCACCTGTACCATCGCTCTTAGTGGTAAAGAAGCCCTCAAAAATTCTCGGCAAAGACTCGCTATCGATGCCAAGCCCTGTGTCCGTAAAGATAAGCTTATCGAATGGTTCTCCACGCTCTAGAACGATAGAAATTTCTCCCTTACACGCGGCTTCGATGCTGTATAAGGCATTTTTTAACAAATTAAAGATGACATATACCATCAAAGACTTTATACCGAGAAAGGAAAAATCCTGACCAAGATCAATTTTAAGTTTTTCTCTTTCCGAGCGCTTAAACGGATAAGTATCTAAGGCCTCTTGTACACATTCAGTCATAGAGCAGAGCGTAAAGCTTGCGGCATCCAATTTGCGATCACGAAGATTCACGAGCAATAGATCGATGACGGTATTGGCCTGGTCCACCATATTTTTTATTCTTTTCGGGGTGAACTTCAGCATTTCTATGTGATCGGCACGAATGGGACGGAACTCATTTGGCCTTTCGGCGCTTACCGCCTGATAGGCATTGATAAGATCGGGCAAGTAGGACTCGACCCCGGCAATACTAGCCCTGACGCCTGATAAAGGAGTACGCATCTCATGGGCAATATTGGCACTCAAATTCGCCAACAGCGACATCTTTTCTGCATAGTCAGCATCCTTACGGCTTTGCTGTCTGCGAATGGCGTCGATGCGTTCGATGGCTATATTGAGCTGTGTGCATAAGAAGTCTAGAAGCGAGAGCTCATCGGCAGAGTAGTCCCGTTTCACCATGCTCTTGCCTGGCAATATTATGCAGTACAATCGTGCTCCGCTGTGGGCCGGAATAGCGAAATCGGAGCCATAGGCAGCCATCTGAGACCTCACTGAATAAGGGCTATTCACCGCAAAGAACGGGGCATGCTTGCCACGAGCATACTGCAGCAGTGAACAATCAGATCGCATGCGCTCCGGATTCCCACCCGCATCCGCATGTTTGTCCGCCTGCCATAGCACCATTCCTTCTTCCAAGTCATCTTGGTCCGAACTGGCGTGATAGTAGATGGAGGAAGACTCTAGGCCCAATACACCTTCTAGGGCCTTGCTGGTGAAAGCGAATAGAGAGTCCAGATCGGCGTGTTCATGCATGGCACCCGTAAGCCTGACAAAGCGCCCAAGGCGGCTGCTGGGCATAGATTTTCTTGAAGAGCTAAAGCCCATCAGCAGGCTGGGGTAGAGAAAATCATAGGTCATGCATATAAACAGGATAATACCGGCATGAAACACGATGTGGTAGACAGGGTTAGAAACCCCACCGCCAAAAATTAGCGATGCCAGTGCATAAAACGCCAAATACGCTAGAGTAAGTAAGACTTTGACAAAGATATTATTGGGCAGCATTACTTACCTGTGGCTATGCTTCATACACGCTATAACACTTAGTAACAATTTTAGCGCCTCAGCACTAGTGTGTTTCCACTGCTAGTGTATACTAACAATAGCTCAAATAGAAAACGTAACGGATACGGCGTTAGCAACGGTTTAACAGGCGTTTGCAACCGCAAGAGTGAGCGCCTAAAAAGGAGTTTTGGTCATGCGTAAAGGACTTATGACAGCACTAGCTTTCCCTTTTCTACTCCTATGGAGCCTCCTCTATGGGGTAATCGGCGGTATTTTTTTTAAAATTCTGGCGGTATATGAGAGCTGGGCTTATCATAACCAGCTTCATGTTATTCAATGGAAACGTTACCCGCAGCGAAGCTATAACAAGTTTGTATCTGCTGTCCTAACTTACAGAATGCGCTCTCGGCCAATGGACTTGGTTTCCTTAACCAATAACCAAATCAGGCAAGAGTATGACAGTGCTCCTTTTCCGTTTCTTCTAATAATAGCGAACACCGCGATATCGCTAATACTACTTCCTTTTGCAATGCTTAGCGGAGCAGTCTTAGGCCCCATATTTGTGTTCAAATGTAGCTGGCATAAAGTGCAGCAATATATAAATGAAAGCCGTACAGAGACAATAAGCTGAGTAGCTGCGATGAAGCCAAAACCTATCGTATTAGTTGTGGAAGATGATAAGGACCAATCCGACTTAATCGTCGATATAGTGAACGACACTAATCTGTATCAGGCCATTGCCGCCTATAACGGCGAGGAAGCCCTGGCGGAATTGCAAAAGCACCAAAGAGGCTTCAATTTTCTAAGCAACGGAATTGCATGCATATTGCTCGATTGGCAGATGCCTAAGATGAACGGCGAAACATTCATTAAAGAGTTAAGAAAAGAAGAAGGCAGAAGCCCATTCAAACGTCATATTCCCGTAGTCATACTATCAGCCTACAGCGATAAAGAACGTCTGCAACTAGCTAAGGATCCGACGCTTGGCCTGGCATCGGGCTATATCGTTAAGCCCTTCGAAGAAACTGAATTACTGACTCTTCTCAAACGCATCGTCATCCATAAAGAAGGCGAAATATTGCGCGAGATTCTTATTGAGAGGGAGTCTCGCTGGGTAAAGGAGCTTCAGCGCTAGCGGGTATTCTCACAGTGAATTTGCTGCCTTCCCCTAGTTTACTACTGAGCTTTATACTGCCTTTGTGTTCCGACACAATGCGGTTACAGATCGTTAGCCCCCAACCCCTCCTCGCAGTGCTATTGCCAACATTCGTTATTTTGCCACTAAAATAAGGCTCCCATATTTTTTCTCGGTATTGAGGGTCGATGCCTATACCGCTATCGATGACTTCGACTACCACCTGGCCAAGTTCAGAAAACGTATGGACGGCGATTGTCCCTCTCGTCTCCATCGCCTCAATGGCGTTCTTAAGCAAATTACTAAATAAGACCTGAAGCTGACTTGCCACACCATCCACATACAAGGGCTCTTGCGCAAACTCTAGCTGCATTTCGTGACTTGTTTCTGGCAACAAACGCAAACACCGCTTTAAGACTTGATTAATATCGACAGTGCTTAAATGCTCTTCATCTCTGCCATCAGTTATTGCGAGGGTTTCATCTACAATCTCCATCGCCCTCTCGACTTGCTCGTCGATAATGCCTTTGTACTTCTTAGCACTCTCATCATCGACAATACGCCTTGCCCCCAAGCGAATGATGTTAAGCGGCGTCCTTATTTCGTGATGGGCTTGACGAGTAGCATGGGCGATTGCCTGCGTCTTCTCGCTGCGCACTAACTGAATTTCAGCATCGTGTAGCCGACTTTGGTTCTCCAAATACTGCCTTTCTAGTTTTTCGAAAGGAGTCATACGATACAAGATGGCCGACACATAAGAGATTAAACGCGCAAACAGAAGCATGTCTTTCTCTGTAAAGGAATTTTGATTACTCTTTTCACCGAGTATTAATACTCCCTCCAGACGCTCTGGAGACGGAAATGGAATCAAAACAGTCTCCTCAGTACAGCGTATCCCCACCTCCTGAAGTTGCCTCTGTGCGGCCTCAGGTGTCGCTAGCAGGTACATAGGCTTCCTGCTATTGGCGCAGGCTAAAACCAAGGCGTTTTCCAAGGGCATATGCGCGATAGGCATAATAGTCTGGGCGCCAAAAAGCTCGTAGCTAGCCGGATTATCTGCTGCATCACGCAGCAAGCAGACAAAGTGAGTTCTCTCTAGCTCGAAGGTTGAATCGATTTCCTGAGCCAGTTTACGAAAGATCTCTTTGCGATTGGATTCCGAGTCAATACTGTTGGCAAACCTGTCCAGCATGAGCTCCGCATCATACCAATTATTGACAAATTTACGTCGTGCGGTGGTTATTAACAGCACTTCCAGTGGTGTAGCAAGAAACGCCCATACGAGAACAGTCACTACTACAGAAAAGTACATAAGCAGTGGGTCGGGGATATGCAAAACCAAATACGTGTTTAGCAGGATCAGGGCAACCACCACTGCCTTCGCAGTATTGCGCTCTACAATCACCTTCATGTCTAGCAAGTCGTGCTTGGTAATAGCATATGCAAAGCTCATTGCAGGAAAGATTGCACTTAAATGACCAAGAGCGAGCAGCTCATAGTTACCGAGCAAGGGAAGAATTAAGTCGAAAAAAATCGCGCAGCCAATAAACAATGCGATGCCAGAAACCATATAAGCGATAGCTTTTCGATACTCGGGAAAGCGTTTATAGCTCGATAGTAGATTCCAGAACATCCCCAAACACAAGGTGATGAGATAGTAGGAATAGAAACTATAACCAGCTCCGTCTTCGAACACTACGGCTCCTTCCACCAAGCGAGCATAAGAGACTTCGCGGGTGAAAAGGATTAGCACGACGAATAGGCCAGCAAGCAAGAAATTGCCATAAACCAGCCAAATTGGGAGCTTCTGCCTACGCTCTGGATAGAGAGCACTCATCCAATAGTAGCCATTGACGAACACAATGGCAGCGATGAGTTGAAGCTGAGATACAGGGTTAGTTGGCGCTCCGGCCTCGAATTCGTGTAACACCAGATAACACAGGGCCCACACCGCTATGGCTAAATTAGCGATTAGGTAGCTCAAAGTCACTTTATTGGGTTTTTGCCGCCACGTATAGAAACCAAGTACTATCAGCACGCACGCCGTCGGCATTATCGTATAGTTCATTTGAGCTCACCAGTAGGCGCCGAGCCTCCTTTACCTAACACAGGTAAGGAGACTTATTCGGCAGAGGGCGAGACTAGCGTCTGAGCTCACCCTTCATTAAGTATTTATTGATATTCTGAATCATATTGTACTGACTCTTCTTGCTAAAGGAAGCGTTCACAACAGAGCGGAAGATATCTACAGACCCTTTTACGCTCCCATACATCAGCAGTAGATTCTGAGTGATAAAGAAATGTACTGGGGAGAACCCTACGCCCAGACCCCACTTGAAGGCCTTACTATTAACATTTGTCCATAGAAATGCGACGTCATAGCCTTGCTCTAAGGCTTGCTCAAATAGAGGAACACAGAGGAAAGGGGTGACCTTTTGACGATGCTCTTTAAGCGCGCCCAGCTCTTTAATAAACATTATTTTTTCTTTCTTGACGACCTGCTCTAACCAGTAATTGGAGGTCTCCATTCCTGTTAATTTTTGCTCTTGCGACAACTCCCAAGGCATGTCTCTTTCCAGGCACAACTGATCTTTACTGAGCAGAACCACCCAGCAAAAGCCGATTATTGTATCGTCTTTGTAGAGAAGTGAGAGCAGAGGTATTCGGCTAGAATCCCAATGAAGGCTATCTTTTACTTCTTTTTTTGCCGACTCGATGGTCCAAGACTCACCCCAACTCTCATTAAAAACCGTCATATAGCATCGTGCAATTTCATCGAAGGTTTCTTCGCTTATAGTCTCAACCTGTCTTCCTGAATACACCTCTAGGGCGTACTCCTCGCCAAGCTTTTCCCTCACACTATCATTGAGCTCATCGAGCCTGCCAGTAGTACTTATTTCAGCATCTTGTGCTCTCCTCCCAAACGGGTAATAAGCCAGATGTTTCTCAAGTATTCTTGCATCTACTATGTTTTTCGCTTCCATTTTTCTCTCCAGATACGTAAGTGTGGTAAGACACGGCCATACGACATAGGCCTTCATCACATTCACGCCAATGCATAGCTGAAGCCAAAACAGAACCGCAGCCACTCAAGGCGTACTAGCTCGTTTACTCTCGACATACAGAACGATACCCGTCCCGAAAAGGGGCTCTACAATAATTACGATCTGATCAGTTTAGAATGACAATGCTAGTAGGTTCATACAAGCAAAAAAAAGGCCCAAAGCGCTTAAACAACACTTTTAGGCCTATATATTTAGTACTTAAATTTTATTCTGAATTTAAGTAGCCATATGTCACATTAATAATAAATATTTTCTATCAATTCTTACAAGACTTCCTACACCCTCCTACAAATTGTAAGAGGGTGTAGGATTTTTCTTACACTAGAAGACTTTGGAAAAATTTCTATCAACTACCAGTGATAGCTAAGCTGTAGTCCATAGGAACGAGATTGCCCCATGATGTCGACGTAGCTACCAAGAGAGTCATAAACTTTACGCGGCGTATACACCTTATCCGTCAAATTTTTAACATATGCCGAAGCCATCCAGTTGCCATCAGGAGATGACAGACTCACATTGGCATCCACTAAAGCATAGCCTGGGAGGGAGCTAACCGCCTTATCAACATCGGAACTTAAATGTCCGGAAAAATCTCCTCGATAGTGCCAAGAAATACTACTTAGGAGATTCAGATCTGTGCCCACCGTTGTCTCATAAGACAAAGACGAATAAGCACTCCAATGAGGGGAATAGGGCCGCTCCCCTTTTGTACTCACCGCATCGCCCAGAAGATTAACCGTAAAAGCGTCGGAATCCGTGATACGTGCATCCAGATAAGAAAAGCCGGCAGTGAGTGTCCAAGCATTACCGATTAGCCAGGTGGCATCCACGTCAATACCCGAGTGCTGCGCATCACCAAGAGTACTTAGGCGTTCCAGCACGAGAGAGCCTCCTCCATTTGTCGGCATAACACTAACGTTTCTAAAGCCTTGCACATCGCGATAGTCATACCAAAAAGTGGCAGCATTTAATTGCAGTTTAGACGCCAGCAATAGAGTCTTTACCCCTAGCTCGTAGGCATAGACTGTTTCTTCATCATAGGGGGCGAACTCTAATGGATCAAAAATGAAACCTCCGAAGAAGCCCCCCACTTTAAAGCCTTTAGATATTGATCCATATAACATCGTATTATGACTGAGCTGCCAACTTGAACCGAGACTCCCCGACCAATGGTCATCAAGGTCGTAGTCATCGCTAATATGCCCCACCAGAACATCAAAAGGCGCGGGGAACGCCGGCGCTAACACACTGCCATCTCGATACTGCTTTGTCTCATCGCTGTATCTTAGTGAGGCATTCACTGACCACGTGTCGCTGATGTCGTACTCGCCTTGAGCATAAACCGCTCTGGACTTAGTGCTTTGTGTATAGTCCAGCTGACCTCGAACTAGGCCTACGAGACTATTGTCGGCCAAGAGAAACTGCCTGTCTTCCACAAAGCGCTCATTGGAAATTAACGCACCGACCTGCCAGTTCAAGCGAGTCTCATCTACGGAAACCAGACGAAGCTCTAACGAGTGAGTGTCGATATCACTGTGTGCGACCTGATGACCAAGCTCGGTGGAGCTGCCGTCATAATCAAAGCTCATGCCATAGTTGAACGCCTCAGTATTAGCAATGATTTGCATCTCAGCGTTGCCAAGCCCCCCTAGCGACAGCTCACGGGTATAGTAGGCACTAAGGCCCATATAGTCGTTGTCCAATGCGTTTATATCGTTAGAGAGAGACGTGCTGCCATCTGAGGCCTGTTGGCTAACTGGCAGCAGAGGCTCCTTAGCCTCGAAGCTGCGCACCAAGTTCGCATAATTAATACATTCACTATCGTCTCGACGACCTTGATACACGGGGGCACAGTAGTCTCCAGAGACATCGTATAGCGCCACACTCTGTGCGAGCGGCAATTGAGAGTTGTTTTCGCCAGCGTAAAGCTTGAACTCTACTGTACTCTCACTCGAGAGCTGCGTTAGCCACCACAAACGCGCATCCCACAGATCTTTCTCTCCGTGGTGTTGCTTGTTGACCAAACTCTTCTGCCACGCATCTTCACTGGTAATACTCTGGCCAGCTATCCGCACAGCGGAGCTGCCGGAAACTGGAATATTAACCGCGCCTTTAAGCTGCACTTCCTGCCAGCTACCCAAGGTCATCGCTAAGTCGCCGGAAGGCCCAAGCAGGCTCGCCCTATTGCTCATCTGGCGCACTACTCCACCGCTTGTATTGCGGCCATATAAACCGCCTTGAGGGCCTTTTAGCACCTCAACCTGTCGTGTATCAAAAAGCCCTCTACCACCCTGGGCAGAAGAGCTTTGATAAACCTCATCTATATAGATAGCGGCTGTCGGCGTGTTGTTAGCATTAAAATCCTGTAAACCAACACCCCGGATAACCCATACTGGAAGGCCTTGCCCACCAAAATCTTCAAACATTTCGACATTGCTTAGGTAATACGCGATATCGGGCAAAGAGACGAAATTGCCGCGCTCAATAGCCTCTTCATCGATAATATTCAAGCTCAAACCCAATTCCTGCCCAGGCTGACTTCGGCGCTGCGCGCTCACTAGAATTTCTTCGATGACAGTCGCATGCTCCTGTTGAGGCTCAAGGTCTTGAGCAATCAAGGGAAGACTGATCGTATTCACTAATACGGGAAGGGAGAGAGACAGGTGTTTACACTTCATAACATAAGCCCTATGAGACCTCCGCTGAATAAGCACCATCAGGGAGACCGAGTAATTATTATATTAGCAAGACTTAAGCTTTTTCGGAGCTAGCTTTGACAAAGTCTCGAAATTCCGCCTCAGGCATCGGTTTGCCCAAGTAGTATCCCTGTACCAAGTCACACTTAGCGTTCTTCAAAAAATCTAACTGCTGCTGCGTTTCAACTCCCTCTGCAACCACCGATATATCGAGCTTCTCTGCCATGAGAAGCATCGTTTCAATTAAGGACTCTTCAGTCTTCAGCAGACCAATTTTACTGACAAATGATTTATCGATTTTCATTCCCTGGACAGGAAAACGAGACAAATAGCTTAAGCTAGAGTACCCAGTACCAAAATCATCAATCGAAATTCTTACGCCAGCTTCACTCAGCTCACTCAAGACACTTCGAGCTCTGTCGGCATCCTCAACCAATACGCGTTCTGTGATCTCTATAGAGATCGGCACATTGCTCGGTTTCTTTATCTCATCAAACCATACCTGCGATGAATCATCGCGCATATGAAATAAACGTGCCGATGCATTAACAGACAAATTGAGGTTGAGACCTAGCTTATCATTTAGTGAGGAAACAAAAGACTTTGCCTTTGCAAGCACCAGCGAGTCAATTCGAATAACCAAGCCACTTTCTTCGGCTAGGGGAATAAACTCGTCAGGCGAAACAAAGCCACCATCAGCACGCCGCCAACGTATTAGCGCTTCACATCCGGCCACTCTCATGGAGTAAGGGCATATGATAGGCTGATAGAACACCTCCAGCTCGTCGCGATTCAAGGCCGCAACAAGCTCGTTAAACAAATCGTGTCGCTTCTCTGATTTGCGCTGCATCTCTTCGGTAAAGAACTGCCACCCATTGCGCCCCGAGTTCTTCACCTCATACATTGCTTGATCAGCTTTAATAATTATTGTGTCTGAGTCCTCGGCATCGTCCGGGAAAAACGCAATACCAATGCTTACTCCGCAGTAAATTTGATGCATCTGCAGTCGATAGGGCTCAGCGACGCTCGTCACGATTCTCTCTACCGTTCTGCTTACATCTACCTCTGAAAATATATCAGTGAGTAAAACAATAAACTCGTCACCACTATAGCGAGCCACAGTGCTTCCGACCTCGACACAGTCACTAATGCGTTTGGAGGTCTCTATAAGCACCTCGTCACCCACATCATGACCAAGATTGTCGTTAACGGACTTAAAATTATCTAAGTCGATAAAAAGAACCGCTAGTTTAGAGCTAAATCTTTTGGCCTCAGCTAATGCCAGCTCCAGACGATCACGAAATAAGGAGCGATTTGCCAGGCCGGTGAGCGAATCAAAGTTGGCCTGATACTCAATCAGACTATCGGCTTCCTTCTCTTTGGTAATATCTTGAATAGCACCAATAAGCTCGACCTTGCCGCGAGGAAGCGCTAGCACTTCGCCACGAATATGCAGCCACATCTCCTGGCCATCAAGTTTCTTCAAGTGAATCTCGGTATCGAAATCGTCACTGTGAAGCAGACTATTCCCCATGAGTTCACTTATGACGTCTCGTGTACTAGGTGTGAACAATTCGCAGACACTCTCTAGGGTAACACTATCATTCTCACCCTCTAGGCCGAGAATGGCCCTGCACTGCAGCGACATTTCGGTGAATACTTGCTCAGAGTCTAGACGCCAGCCGCCCACTTTGGATACCGCTTCTACTTCACGCAAGAACTGTTCATTGCGAAAAATCAGTTGTTCATAGCGATGCTCACGCAGTAATACGGTGCGCCGAAGAAAGACAGCTACGAGAGTAAGAGCAGCTGCCAAAAAAGCAGCAAATCGCAAAGCGGGTATGACGAAGTTGCCTTGTAACGCATTACTATAGGAAACCGCTCCTAACTGCCAAGTTCCGCCCCCAATAACAACAGGCATGATCACCGCTTCAGGATTATTAAAAATTTGCTCTCGCCCAAAGAACACGTCGCCATCGGCGCCCAGGCCATCACGTCCTCTTATAGCGATATCAAGCCCTAATTGCGGCTGAAAAACATCGCTAGCTGCGTATACGGCAGTTTCGTCAATAGGAGCAGATACTATGCCCCACAATGTTTGATCGCCAGCCTCATTATCAATATAAACCGGAGCACGGCCGATAAAAGCCTTGCCTCCTTGAACTAAGTCAACCGGCCCTGCTAGAACCATAGCTTCGGTTCTAATCATGCGATCAATCGCCGGCATTTGCTCCGCATTCATTCTATAGTTTAGGCCCAATGCTGCCTCATTCCCCTCGAGCGGATAGATATTAGTTACGACAAGATCCGGCGCTGCAGCCAAATTGATTAGCGCTGGATCTCTATCCACAATAACGGCTGCATAGGTGGTAAATTCGCTATCACTGTAATCCGGATTAGCGGCTATGAATGCAGCAAGACTATTGATTAGGGATAGATTATTAGAAAGCTGACTCTCAAGTTGATAACGAATATTGCCTAGTACTTCACGTACACCAAGACGCTGTTCCTCAAGCACTAGGTTCTTGTAGCGTTGCTCTATCATCTGTTCAAGCAGCAAATAGAGCACTGGAATAAGTAACATGAGCGCCAGAAACTTGGACCGAAAAAAAGCAATTACCAGCACCGCAAGGGTCAGCGAAGATACTACCAAGACCCAAGCGGGATAGCGCTCAGGAGGGTCTTGAGAGAACTCAATTGGATAATAATAAACATCGGAAACGGGGAAAGGCTCATTGACTAGTCCTTGCTGCTCAAGCAAAGAATACGCATATTCCCAGCGCTCAAGTTGATTGTGCCCCAAAGGCACGGACGGGTAATAAACATAATCGTTTATTCTTTCAGCAAAGTATCGATTATAAGCGACCACGTCATTGTATTGATAAATGTATCGTGGCAGTTCGGTCGAAATGCGATCTGCAATTTCTAAGGGGTTTTCTAGCGCATACAGCCAGCCTTTTAGGCTCGCCCGAACGAACTTTCTTACGGTCTCGGGACTAGCATCCAATACGGCTTCGGTCGTGTAGATCGCATCACCGTAGAAGTCCACTCCATGCTCATCGAGACGTAACACATTAAGCTCGACCCCAAGCTCTTGCGCACGAAAATAGGCCGAAACGTCATAGGTAATAATGGCATCGGCCTCGCCTCGCACAAGGACATCCACGGAAGCATCGGCCTCGACAAAATTAAGACTGGACGGCTCAATACCTGCCACATGCATCATGGTTCGCAACTGAACACGCCTAAAATTGTCTTTTAAGCCAGCAATTCTTAGATTAGCCAGCGCTGCGGGAGACTCTATATTAGTATCCGATAGGCTAAACACAGCAATTGGAGAACGCTGAAAGATGGGGCTCAGCACCACGAAAGGCTGCCCCATACCGCGACTAATCAAAGCTTCTTGGCCACCTATGCCGAAGTCCGCGCTACCATTTAAGAGCTCGTCTTGTGGCGCGCTATAATTCCCCTGAGCGTCATAGGCTGAGCGTATCTCAACATCCAAGCCCTCCTCAGCATAATAGCCTTGCCATTGGGCCGCATAATACCCGGCAAACTGGAACTCATGCTCCCAGCTCAGTTGCAATACGATAGGGCTGCTCTGCTGAGCAAAAGCACTCACACAGGCACCGGCTGCCAGCACAAAGGCGAGCCCTGCAAGCTTCACTGCTTTTCCTATGCTCCATTGCATGATTTATTAACTCAACAAAATACTTAAATCTCTTGAATAGGTTTCGCCTCAAGCATTCTCGATTCGGCTTGATCAAGCTTATATATCGACCACCTCTACTCGATCAACATTTTGGAACCCTCGAGGCAGTTTATTTCCTCGTCGCCCCCGCTCACCTCGATAATGCTCGAGATCGGCCTGCTTCAGCGTCAAATGACGACGCCCGGCATAGACGGTTAAGGCCTGCTTGGCGCCAAGGACGGCCAGAGCAACCACAAACTCAATGCGTTCACTGACCCTTGCGCTTGGAATGCTAATGATTTTATTGCCCTTCCCGCGAGCCAATTCAGGCAGCTCCTTCAGAGCAAACAAGAGCATTCTACCTTCGTTGCTGATAGCCACGACCTGATCTTCCTCGTAGCTTGTAATCATAGAGGGGAGTAATACCTTACTACCCGCTGGCAACTTCAATACGTTCTTTCCCGACTTATTCTTGGACTGCAAATCAGCTACTGAGGCCACAAATCCATACCCCGCATCGCTAGCCAAGAGCACTTTTTGTTTCTCATCAGCCATAATGACGCCCTCAAAGCTGGCACCAGACTCAGGCGTCAAACGCCCTGTCAGCGGCTCTCCCTGCCCTCTAGCTGAAGGCAAAGTATGGGCTGCAAGCGAGTAGGTTCTACCGGTAGAGTCGAGGAAGATGGCATTCTGGTTCGACTTACCACGCGCAGCGATCTTAAAGCCATCGCCTGACTTGTACTGCAAGCTCGTAGGATCTACTTCGTGGCCTTTCGCGGCCCTAGCCCACCCCTTCTCCGACAATACGACTGTAATAGGGTCTGCCGACAGTAGCTCCGTCTCGCTAAAGGCCTGCGCCTCTACTCGCTCGACCAATGGGGAGCAACGATCATCTCCAAAGTCCTCGGCATCCTGAATGATTTCTTTACGAATTAGAGTCTTTAAACGCGTGGCTGAGCTCAGGGTTAGCTCTAACTTGTCACGCTCAGCGCTAAGCTCATCTTGCTCAGCTTTGATCTTCACCTCTTCCAACTTGGCTAAATGGCGAAGTTTCAATTCTAAAATCGCCTCTGCCTGTGTCTCTGAAAGGTCAAACCGACTCATCAACACCGGTTTAGGCGCGTCTTCTGTGCGAATGATATGAATCACTTCGTCAATATTGAGAAACGCAACCAACAACCCCTCTAGAATGTGTAGACGAGCCAAAATCTTATCTAGACGATGCTGTAAGCGACGACGGACCGTTTGAGTTCTGAACTCGAGCCACTCTACTAGGATGCCGCGCAAGTCTTTAACCTGTGGCCGCCCATTTGTACCAATGACATTAAAATTAACCCGATAGGAGCGCTCTAGGTCCGTAGTTGCAAATAGATGCAACATTACCGCCTCGCTATCAACGCGATTGGAGCGCGGCACGATAACGATGCGAGTGGGGTTTTCGTGATCTGACTCATCACGCAGATCCACTACCATAGGCAGTTTCTTTTTCTGCATCTGGGCCGCAATTTGCTCTAATACCTTAGAGCCAGAGACCTGATACGGCAGGTCCGTGATCACAATATCGCCGGACTCAATATGATACTTAGCTCTGGCCTTTATGGAGCCACGACCAGATTCGTATAAACTCGCAATGTCCTTCGCGGAAGTAATGATTTCTGCACCGGTAGGATAATCTGGCCCTTTAATATGCATAAGCAGATCACTGCTTTGTGCCTTAGGGTTTTCCAGCATATGTACACAAGCACTAGCCACTTCGCGCAGGTTGTGAGGCGGAATGTCTGTCGCCATGCCCACAGCAATACCACTGCCCCCATTCAGAAGAACATTGGGTAAGCGAGCCGGCAGTAATTGAGGCTCTTCCATCGTGCCATCAAAATTCAGGCGCCAGTCGACAGTGCCCTGACCCAGCTCTGACAATAATAACTCAGCATAGCGCCTTAGCTTAGACTCTGTATAACGCATTGCCGCGAAAGACTTAGGGTCGTCTGGCGAGCCCCAATTTCCTTGACCGTCCACTAGAGGGTAACGATAGCTAAAGGGCTGTGCCATCAGCACCATGGCCTCATAGCACGCGGAGTCGCCGTGGGGATGGAACTTACCTATTACATCACCGATAGTTCGTGCCGATTTCTTAAATTTTGCCCCGGCCTTTAGACCTAGCTCCGACATGGCATAGATTATTCGTCGTTGAACCGGCTTAAGGCCATCGCCTATATGGGGAAGAGCCCGGTCATTGATGACATACATCGAGTAGTTTAAGTAGGCTTGCTTGGAGTAGTTGCTAAGGCTGATTTGCTCTACGCCATCCTCATTTATCGTAATATTCTGTGTCATGTTACTCGTTCATACTCTACTGGTAGCTTATTGAATTGCGATGCTGCGACGCACCTAAGTCCGCAAAATTGACGGCATTAACGGTACGTACTGAGCTTATGAGCTAATGTATGCTAATAGGGCTGCTTTTTCACCCTTGACCCAACTCTTTTTTGCGCTACATAGGCGATTTTCTAGACCTAAGCTCGTCTTCGAGGGCTAGGCGCGCACTTTCAAAGCCTTTTTTATACGCAATCTAAGCTCTCGCGCTATACTGCCGCTATCTAGATAAAAGAAGAAATCAATTTAAGACTCCCCAAAAGGCAAAGCAGTGAGCAAAGATTTAGAGAATATTTTGACTATGGCCTTCAACCTTGCCGGCAAGCTGATCGCGCAACACAATTGCCATGAACTCACCCATTGCATGCTGGAGCTGCTCTCTAGCATTGACGGCGTGGAGCAGGTTTCTTCCTACGAAGTCTTTGGTAGTTCTCAATTTCCAGCAGGCAAGCGAAGAAGCGAGGACGAGGTCCTGATTCGCAGGTTTCCACTAAGCTTCGAAAAGGACATCGAAGATGAGAATACGGCACTTATTGCCGAGCTTTCCCTCGAGGACTTTCAGGGCGCAAAAATAGGAAAAACTGACGAAACTCCTTATATCGCCTTGAATATCGGTGGCGAAATCGACCCTCACAGATTCATCTTCATTCAGGGGGCAGTCTCACCTTTTAACTTTGAACTGATCGAGGGGCTCTACAAGATCTACCGTAATCAGGTAGCGTTGCTGGACAATAAAGAACGCGACCCCCTTACTAGGCTCAATAATCGTCAGGCAATGGACAATATTACCAAACAGATAGCGAGCTTCTATCCCCCAGAGCACGCTTCGCAGCTAGACAAAATATCGTGGCTTTGTGTGCTTGATATTGATCATTTTAAGCGGGTAAACGATCAGTATGGACACCTGTACGGAGACGAGGTTCTAATACTTTTTTCCAATATTATGAGGAAGCACTTTCGCTACTCGGATTTTCTTTTTCGTTTTGGCGGTGAGGAGTTTGTCGTCATTATCAACCAAACGGATCAGGCAGGCGCCTTATCATCTCTAGAGCGATTTCGCCAAACAGTCGAAGCGTATGAATTCCCGTCTGGCCCTATCACAGTGAGTATTGGATTCGCCAAATTGGATGGTCAAAAGCCCCCTTCTAATGTTTTTGAGATTGCAGATTACGCCCTGTATCAAGCAAAAGAGTCTGGTCGCAATCAGGTGAACTATCAACAAGAGCGCCCTCAAAAAGGAGAGGACAACTCCATAGAGTTATTCTAAGCCCATCAAGCTTCGTTTAGTTTTTAGGTCTTACTCGGCGAGTTGACGCTGATTGAAAGCGTCTATTTTATTTTGCAGGGTCGAAAAATCTAGCGGCTTGGCAATGAAGTCATTTGCGCCGGATTCCAAGTATTCTCTCCGTTCATCCTCCCCAGCACTGGCAGTCATGGCAATAATCCAAGGCTGTGTATCGGAGCGAAACAGATGCCGTATCTTTCGAGTCGCCTCTATTCCATCCATGCCCGGCATCTGCCTATCCATTAACACCACATCAAAGGGCTGTTCTGCCAAGAGTCTAATTGCCTCCCAAGCGCTGGAGACTGCCGTCGCCTCGCAATTCATCTCCTCCAGCATCATCACTGCAACCTCGGTATTCACTTCTAGGTCGTCGACCACCAAAACCTGAATGGTTTGATGCTCAGCAGCTGCATTCCCAGAGGCCGACTCAGACTCTTCATCCGACGCGAGCATCTCGGGCCTTTCCGCCTTTTCGAAAGGCAGATAGAAACGAAAGACGGAGCCCTGACCAAGCGTGCTCTCCACCGTCAGCCTTCCACCCATCTGCTCGGCAAGACGTTGGGAAATTACTAGGCCTAGGCCAGTCCCCCCATGACGCTTTGTGACGGACGAATCTGCCTGAGTAAACGCCTGAAATAGTTGTTTCTGTGCCTTCTCATCAATACCAATGCCCGTATCTTCGATAGAGAATTCAATCGCAGCCTTGCTGGCTAGGGTGACTTCATGGATGTTAAGTAGAACATGCCCCTCATCCGTAAACTTGACCGCATTACTTAGCAAGTTCAGCAAAATCTGTTGAACTCTAATTTCATCGCCAATGACTCTTTGGGGTAAACCTTGCGCATACTGTACTTTCAGAACTAGGGATTTTTTCGCGGCCTCTACTTCAAGCAAACCTACCGCATGATCAACGGCTGGACGCAGCTCAAATGGTATGGATTCAAGTTGCATTGCCTTTGCATCGATCTTCGAAAAATCGAGCACATCATTAACGATTCGCAATAGCAATTTGCTACTGTTAAGCACTTTATCAAGCAGTCCCTTCTGCTGCTCATCCAAGTGAGTTCTTTCCATCAGCTGGGCCACTCCAATAATGCCATTCATTGGAGTCCGTAGCTCATGACTCATAGAGGCCAATAGCCTGGCGTTTGCTTGGCTAGCCGCGTTTGCCTGCACTCTCTCCCTATTGGCAGCATTGACATAGCTTGCCAATAGAGTAAGCAACACTCCAAGTATCGAAACCACTATCGTTCTAAGCCAAATAGGGTATTCCAGAGTATCCATGGCTAAGATCCAGGACCCTTCGGGCAACTGAATAGTGGCTTGTACTTCGGGATTGACGAACAGGCCAGCATCTCCCCAAAAAACCTCACCGTTCGCTCCTAAGCCATGCCGGCCCTTTAAGGCATATCGATACTGAGTAGGGAGAGCGAGCAGGTTTAAATCGTTAAAAAGGCTGTCCAAGTCGACCACTAGAGTAGCAAAACCCCAAAAATCACTCGCAATATTATTCGGCCAAGCGTCACCTCTTACAGCCCTGCCGCTACGATAAAGCTGCTCGCGATCGAAGGCACCATCTTCGGTAAAGATAGCCTTACGAACGACCAAGCCTTCGCCTCCTTGCACCAATTCCAATGGCCCAGACATCACAACTTTTCGCTGTCTATTAGAGGAGAATATCTGTGCACGCCGCTCTTCATCTTCAAGTAAATCGAAGCCAATAGCGCCGCTATTTTTTTCAGCTTGAGTCAGATAGGTCACAATGCCTTGTGGCGCTAACTGAAGACTCATAGCACTTGGGGCATTAAGCTCAAGAGATTCAGCGAAGGTCAAATAACGCTCAGCGAAATCAGTGCGCTGCTCACTTGTCGATTCAAAAAGGTCCAAATTAGCCAGCGTAAAGGCTTCGAGCGAGAGCGTGATGAGTAAGTACTGCTGTAGGCGAATCTCAATGGTGCCCTGAACATTTTCAAGTTCTCGCGCCATTTGGGCATGGCGCTTACTTTTGGCTCCAACATAATCGACAATGGCTACGATTGCCGTGAGGGCAAGACCTGTTAAGGCCAAGAGGATACTTGTTTTGCTTATTCGCATAGGCCATGCCGTTGCGTAACGAAACGCTTCTATTAGCAGTTTGGAAGAGCGTGAGACCTCAAGATAGACTAGCGGCCAATTTAGCTAAAGCTTGATTACTGCTGAGGATAAGTTCAGAAAGCGTCTGCAAATCGTCGCAGCTAAGAGAGCTTACGGTGCCACTGCTCTTTACCTGATGTTCGTACTGGGCAGCTAACTGCGCTAGCGCTTTCGCTCCTATTGTGCCCGACATACCCTTTAGAGCATGCAATTGTTCCCATACTTGCTCCGAGTCATTGTCGGCGTGAGCCTTAATGATCTTGCCCTCAATAAGCTGGGCTTCCTCCAGAAAACGTCCTTGAACGCGGCAAAATATCTTAACGCTGCCGCCAAAACGATGGAGAGTATTGCTATCAATAAGATCGAGTTCTTGAGCCGTCATAGGAATTACTTTAGCGCAATAGTAGCCATTTTACGACAAAACCCGAGACTTGGTTCATCTACCAGGCTCAGCACTTGCTTAGGTACGGTTTTACGCCCAAGAAAAAGCCCCATCGCACTGCAAAGAGAGGTGGGGCTTGTCAGAAATACCGTTAGCGCTAATAACTACTCGACTAGGTCGGCTAAATTCCCACTCTCTTCCAGCCAAGACTTTCTGTCGGCGGCACGCTTCTTTGCCAGCAGCATGTCCAATGTTTCATCAGTTTCTGACGCGTGGAGCTGGTCATCGAGAGTGAGTTGGACCAAGCGACGAGTATCGCGACTCATAGTCGTCTCGCGGAGCTGCAAGGGATTCATCTCACCCAAACCTTTAAAGCGCTGCACATTAGGCTTAGCACGTTTGTTCTCTGCCGCTATGCGATCGAGAATACCGCTCTTATCGTCATCATCCAGTGCATAATAGACTTCCTTACCGACATCAATTCTATACAGAGGAGGCATAGCAACATATACATGGCCAGCCTGGACCACAGGACGAAAATGGCGCAAAAACAAAGCGCAAAGCAAAGTGGCAATATGCAGACCATCCGAATCTGCGTCAGCGAGAATACAGATCTTGCCATAACGCAAACCTTCGATATTACTACTGCCCGGATCAACACCAAGAGCCACTGCAATATCGTGTACCTCTTGGGAGGCAAGAATCTCATTAGAATCAATCTCCCAAGTGTTTAGAATCTTACCCCGTAAAGGCATGATTGCTTGAGTCTCTCGATCCCGCGCTTGCTTCGCAGAACCACCTGCCGAGTCCCCTTCCACCAAAAACAACTCACCTTCCGAAACATCTTGTGTAGAACAGTCTGCTAATTTTCCAGGAAGAGCTGGACCAGATGTCACTTTTTTGCGCGCAACTTTTTTGCTGGCCTTCAGTCGACTCTGCGCATTGCTAATACAAAGCTCTGCAATTTGTTCAGCCTCTGCCGTATGCTGATTCAGCCATAAACTAAAAGAGTCTTTCACAATGCCAGCAATGAACGCGGCACATTGCCGGGAAGATAGGCGCTCTTTGGTTTGACCGGAAAATTGAGGGTCTAACATTTTTGCCGACAGCACGTAGCAACAGCGTTCCCACACATCATCGGGTGTTAGTTTAAGACCTCTGGGCAGTAGATTACGAAACTCACAGAATTCTCGTAAAGCATCCAATAAGCCAGTTCTTAGACCATTTACATGAGTACCGCCCATGGCCGTAGGGATCAAGTTAACATAACTCTCTGCAGTTACCTCGCCGCCCTCTGGCAGCCATTGCACCGCCCACTCTGCAGCTTCATCGTTACCCTGCATTGAACCAATAAAGGGCTCTTGGGGTAAGGTGGGCCAATCCCGAGTCGATTGCAATAAATAGTCTCGGAGCCCGTCTTCGAAATACCATTCTTCAGACTGGCTCTTTTCCTCGCTTACCGATTTGTCTTCGAAGGAAACTCTTAAGCCCGAACAGAGCACGGCTTTTGCGCGCAGCACGTGCTTCAACTTGCTGATTGATACTTTATGGGAGTCAAAGTACTGCTCATCGGGCAAAAAGCGAACGGTCGTCCCCGACATACGTTTTGGCGCGGTGCCAATTGGGGTCAATTCTGACACTTTTTCGCCATTGCGAAACTTCATTTGATACACCGTACCATCACGGCGGACCAATACCTCCAGCTCCTTCGATAAGGCGTTGACCACTGACACACCCACGCCGTGCAGGCCGCCAGAATATTGATAATTTTTATTAGAGAACTTACCGCCCGCGTGCAGACGCGTCAAAATCAATTCAACGCCGCTCACTTTTTCTTCATTGTGAGTATCGACAGGCATCCCCCGCCCATCGTCACTAACCTCGATAAAACCATCCTTATGCAGCACTAGGGTAATATTTTTGGCGTGGCCCGCCAGTGCTTCATCGACACTATTATCCAGCACCTCTTGGGCAAGATGATTCGGCCTTGTTGTGTCGGTATACATTCCCGGGCGCTTGCGAACGGGATCTAGGCCAGTAAGTACTTCAATGGCATCAGCGTTATATTTATTACTCATGTACTGCGTGTCTCTTGATGTCTAGGCAACAGCGATTGCTGCATATATATGGCGCCCCATACTAGGGCTCTACTGTACTAAATTCAATGATCTGTATTGGTTTGCATTAGAAAGCGGTAAATTTGTGGCAGCATCTCTTCATAAGCTTCAAATGCATGATTGCCACCTTCTTGAATAATATTGGTCCCATTGACGTATTTATCCACAGCCAAACGATAGTCCAAAGTCTGATCACCAGTTTGCGCTAGGAGCATATAGTTCTCCGGGTGAGACAAGGTAGGCGTGTCCAAGGCGGCGAGCTCGGCAATATGCTCCCGCGTAATAGTATGGCGCCTTCCCGAATAGTAGTTAATATGCTCGCCTAAGTGATCTTCCCATCTCTCGACCGGGTTCACTGCTGGATTGACAAAAACCCCTCGCAATCTGTATTGCTCTGCCAGATAAGTAGCATAGTAACCCCCAAGCGAGCTCCCAATGACAACCACCGGTTTACTTTGGCGCTCAACGATATCGCGCAGAATCTCCATGGCGGCCGCTGGAGAGTACGGCAGTTCCGGTACCGCAATTTCATTCGCGGCCCCCGCTTTCAGCCAATAATCAAAAGTCGCTCTTGCCTTATAGGAGAGCGGCGAGCTATTGAAACCGTGTAAGTAGAGAAGATATTTGTTCGGAGTGTTCATAACAACAAGGAGCAAGACTGAGGATTAAAAGGCACCGACAGGCCTAATAGCCGGTCGAGCTATGATCAACATCGAAATGGAAGCCTTGCACCCGCTCTACTGCACTCCTTATGCTGCCATCGTCATCAAGCTCGAACCAACGATAGGCTGGATTCACAGTATCCAGGGTAAAGTCCTCAACATCTGGCTTGAATTGAATACAGGTAGATGGGGTGCAGAAAAACCGCACGCCTTCATAGTCGAAATCGAGTTCCTGATGGATATGCCCATACACGACAGCCTTAACGGTACTTGAGCCCTTAATTAGGCTAAGAAATTCGTCGCTATTGTGCAAACCTATGCCGTCCATCCACCCGGCAGTCCCCGGCACAGGATTGTGATGCAGGCAGACTAGACTATGCTCAATGCTGGGATCTTGCTCGGCCTGCTCCAAAGAAGCCCGAAGATGCTGCAAATCTTTGTCATGCAACATGCCATGCACCTCTCCTATTACGCTGGAGTCGAGCATTACAATCTGCCAATTACCGCTACGCAATAGCGGCGTAGACGCCTCACTATAACCAGGCACCTCGGCCATGGCATGGCGGCGATCGTGGTTGCCAGGAATCCACACAAAAGGGGCTCCCAGCTCATCCATGGCTTGGCCAAAACGAAGATAGGACTCTTGGGATGCGTCCTGAGAAATATCACCACTGGCAAGCACTAAGTCGAAACTCGCCTCTTTTTCTTGAACTAGCTCTAGGACTTTCTCGAAGCTTTCTTGGGTATTCAAGTTTAAGAGCGCGGCAGAGGGGTCCTTAAACAGATGACTGTCTGTGATCTGAAGGAGGCGTAGAGCCTTGTTTGCGCGCTTGATATTCATAAGTTATGCGGTACAAGCAAACTCTGGAGTTTTGGAGCTAAACCCTGCAGCTAGGCATAAGTTAAGCCATTCACCCAAAAAACCATTAATCTGCCTCTTCTCGTCCTGATGATACATTTTTTCATTAGGTATAGCGTATCTCGCGAGTAAAGCACGACGCCCCTGATACTCAATTGCCTCAGCTGTTCTCGCATCATGATAGAGACGAACCAGAACTTTCGGTGCCGGCAAAAGCGAATGAACCGTATTCACTTGCTCCACTAACAATGTGCTTGTATAGCGAAACACTTCTACTACGCTTATTCTAATACGCGCCACCCCCGCTCCAGACATGGCAATTGAGAACTCTCTCGTATACTTGTCATCAGCCTCAAAACCGCATTCTATGTGACTTTGAAGACAGTAGTCTCGGTATGATTCTAGTTCAGGCATTAATTTTAGTAAACGAATAAAATTGGCATCGCAGTCCGCCATGTCTTTTATTAAATCAACCTTGTAACGCCCTACTGAACCCACTCAATTCCACCTAATTTTCATTTAACCACTGTGCTCGCAGCTTCTCCTTATGAATATAGAGCCACTGCATTGCAATAATACTCATTGCATTGTCTAGTTTGCTGAAGCCAGATTGCAACTGCGACCAAGCCTCATCGAAAGATAGCACACAGACGCGAATATCTTCATGCTCATGGGGCAAACCATGTATACCACCAACTCCATTAGAGTCTACTTGGCCACAATACAAGGTGATTCGTTCACTTGTTCCCCCGGGGCTACTGAAATAATCGCAGATATGTTCCAGATTCTGCGGCATACAGCCAGCTTCCTCTAAAGCCTCTCGGCAAGCAACGCTTTCAGCTTGCTCGCCTTGATCGATCATGCCCGCGACTATCTCAAGAAGCCACGGGCTGCGCTCAGAGACATCCAGCGCACCCACCCTAAATTGCTCTACTAACACCACATTGTCCAGAGCCGGGTCATATAAAAGAACCCCAACTGCTGGCGTGCGAACAAATAGCTCTCGGGTAAAGACGGGGCTCCAACCACCAGCAAACAAGCGATGACGCAGATGCAGCGTGTCCAACTTAAAAAAACCTTGGTAACTGGAATCTCGCTTGATCAGCTCGACATCTTCGGACTCAAAGCCCGCAGCGCTGGCACTACTACTGGTGGACAGAGCCATGACTATTAGTCCTCGCGGCTAGTCACTTCTAACAAATGGTAGCCAAACTGAGTCTTAACTGGGCCTTGAACAGTGTTTGGTTCAGCGCTAAATACAACCGTATCAAACTCTTTAACCATCTGCCCTGGACCGAAGCGGCCTAGTTCACCACCCTGCTGGCCTGAAGGACAAGAAGAATACTGCTTGGCGATCTCCGCAAAGTCTTCTCCGCCTTCGATGCGTGTCTTTAGCTCATTACACTGAGCCTCTGTCTCTACTAGTATGTGTCGTGCTGTGGCAGCTGCCATTTTAATACTCCTTCGTAAGCGTGAAACCGTCACGCATAATGCTTAAACAAAAAGGCATTATGCCCTAGGCAGGACGCTAAATCGAACCGGTAAGAGGAGGGAAATCACGAGACAGAGGCGGGGGCAGCACTCAAGCCAATGGCCTGAGCGCTGTTAGTAAAGCGCCGCTCGATTAATGCGGTGCTGTACATAAGGCAGAAATAGCCGATAAAGCCACGATTTAGGCTTAATAGGGCTCTCTAGGCTTACCAAACAAACGCAGTCCATGTCTTGAGTAGCCGTCGGCTGGTGCGCCTCACCTTTATTGCGAACCACAAAATCGCCTCGGCTATAGCTACCTTCTGCGTCTGAGAAGCTGCCTTTGAGCAACACGGTAATTTCTTCGCCATTATGCTCATGCTCTGGCATACGTCCGCCAGCCTTAATATCGTAGATGGCCGTTTCGCGCGACTCTCCACCCAAATTAAGCGGCGCTATACGCAAATGCGCTCCTAGCTGGACCCAATTGAGCTTACTAAAGCCGGCCTTCAATGCCCCCTTCAAGGCTCTGGGCGACACCAGTTTAGAGCTTAGAGGCATATCGCTCACTTCGCTCACAGGGCTTTTGTGCTGAGCTGCCGGCGCTTCTATAGACGCCGAATTGTCGATGCTCCCCATGAGCTTATCGAAACTATCCTCAGCAAGCGGCTCAACACAGGAAGATTCCATCAGCATGGCGCCTAACTCATTCAACTGCTTAACGTGAGCACGACACTTACCGCAAAATTCTAGATGAACCGAAACACATACCGCCTCCGAAAGCGGCAAATTCGCCGAAGCGAAATCAGTCAAGAATCTAGAATCAGGATGATATGCGATCATGATTAACCTTCGTTACTTATCTATCTAGGAGAATTTTTAGTTTATTAAGGGCCAAGCGTATACGTGACTTTACGGTACCCAATGGCAGGCTCAGCTCTTCAGAAATTTCAAAATGAGACTTGCCTTCCAGAAACGCTTTTTCCAATACTAGGGCCTGTTCCTCGGGCAGGGTCTTTAGGGCATTTTTAATGCTGCTCTCGGCCCGTCGCTGCTGAAGTTCAATCAGCGGCTCGGGGGAGTCAGCCTCATGCCAAATATCATCAACTTCGATCTTTCGCTCTGCTCGCTCATTACGCCTTATAAAGTCTACTCGTGTGTTCCGGGCAATCGTGAATATCCATGTACTCACACTCGCCTTGGCGCTATTAAATGAAGCAGCCTTGTTCCAAACCTTAATCATGACTTCTTGCGTAATCTCTTCGGCTTGAGACTTGTCGATATGGGCCGACATTCCTTTCAGCAGGAAGCCTTTCACTTGAGGGGCGAAGTGATCGAATATTTTCTTGAACTGCTGGCGATCTCGATGAGAAGCCACTCGCCCAAGAGCCACCACCCAAGGATCAGATGCTGCTGGTGAGTTTCCAACTGCTGCCTTTTGTTTATTCATATTATCGTCGCCACTGACCAAAATTAAGCTCACTGCTTCCCAAGGATTGTTTTTATGTATGTCTTTACGCTACAGCCTGCCAAGCGGATCAATCAAAAGCAATCAATTTCCAATATCGGTTCTGATCCGATTTCTCTGCCAAGGCGTAAAGTGTCAGTAAGTCCCTGTAATACTTTGAGCGCGTTTATTTATGACTCCTAACAATACTGTCAATGATCCATCTCGTACTGCTCTGATTGCGCAGTTCAAGGCGTTCTACAGCAAAGGCGATAACACCAATTTAGAACAACTGGATAGGCTCTATACTCAGGACATTGAGTTTCGTGATCCTATTCATACCGTGCACGGCATTCTCGGCTTAAAACAGTATATGCGAAAACTATACGCCAACTCTGCGGACATTAGATTTGAATATACCGAAGAGCACTGGGGAGATCACTGGGCAAGCATTAGCTGGTGGATGGACTATAGACACCCCAAAATTGCCGGTGGCGAGCTGGTTCGAGTGCGCGGCACAACCCAGATACGCTTTACCGATCGCATCTACTTTCACGAAGACTTTTACGATATGGGGGCTTTGTTGTACGCGCACCTACCCATAATCGGTCCCGTTATTAAGTTCATAAACCGTCGCGTTGGCGCATAGAACAGAAGGTCTTATGAAACAAGAGTCCAAAAACATATGGATAACAGGTGGAGGCTCAGGCATCGGTCAAGCGCTGGCGCAGTCCCTCGCACTGGGCGGCCATAATGTCATTATAAGCGGTCGCTCACGGGATAAGCTAGAAGCCTGCAGGGCAGTATGCCCCGAACGTATCCATCCGCTCGTCTGGGATGTTAGCGATGAAAGCAGCATCGATTCAATCGAGCAGCAACTGAGCACTAAAGTCGCCCACTTAGACTGCGTCATCCTTAATGCTGGCATTTGCCAATACGTCGATGTGCACAAGCTAGACCTGCCATCGATGCACGACGTCATGAACACCAACTTTTTCGGTTTTGTGCATTCTTTTAACGCGGCCTTAGCACTATTAAAGAGAGCCCCGCGTAAGCCACAACTGATCGGCGTAGCGAGCATGGCAAGCTATGTAGGATTTCCGCGTGCTCAGGCCTATGGGGCATCAAAAGCGGCCTGTGCCTATTTACTAAACTCCATTCGCTCTGACTGCTCTAGCTGGCTAGACGTAACGGTTGTTAACCCAGGCTTTGTTCGCACACCACTGACGGACGCCAATGACTTCGACATGCCTTTTCTCATGTCAAGTGAGGATGCGGCTAAGAAAATAGAGAAAGCCTTAAGCTCTCGCGCAAAAGAAATACACTTTCCCTGGCGGCTCCATGCTTTGCTAAGAATTGCACAATGGTTTCCGTCGCTTTGGTATGGTTTTATAGTTAGCAAACTAAACAGGGAAAATAGTCAATGAGTCGCTCACACTTTCTCAAAAGCGCCATTTACGAGGGGACTGTCACGCACACCAGGCTCATTCCGAAGAAGCATCAATTCCAATACCCCGTGTATATGACTTATCTAGATCTGTCCGAGCAAGAGGACTTTTTTTCGCTCAGCAAATTTTGGTCGAATAAACGATTCAACCTCGCATGGATGAAACGTAAAGATTATTTAGACCCTAGCATCGACTCAATATCTTGCGCAGTTCGTAAAAAAATTCACGACTATAACGGCGACAACATAGAGGGACCCATTCGAGTACTCACAAATCTGCGAGTCTTTGGTTTTCTAATCAATCCCATTAGTTGCTACTACTGCTTCGATAATGACGAGAAACTTCGCTATATAGTTGCTGAAGTGACCAGCACACCCTGGAAGGAACGCATTAGCTATGTTATTCCCTGCTGCGCCGAAAAAAGCAGCCACGAACATTGCTTTGATAAACAAATGCATGTGTCGCCCTTTATGCCAATGAACATGCTCTACAGGTGGAGAAGTAGCACGCCACAGGATGGCTTGAGCATTGCCTTGCAGAACCTTCAAGACGGAGAGCTACATTTCCACGCCTCCCTCAATCTCAAGAGACAAGAGGCCACTAAGGAAAGTTTGAACCAAATTATTCGCCGCTATCCGCTGATGACGCTTAAAGTAGGCTTTGCTATCTACTGGCAAGCACTTCGGCTTTTCATCAAAGGCGTGCCTTTCATTCGAAAAACTACAAAATTAAATACCCAAAACAGATAGAGGGAACCCCATAACATGAAGACTATGACCTTAAAGGCCAATACTGTTAATAGATCATCAGGACGCACACATACAGCAAGCATCGTCGACAAATGGGCAAAAAAGTTTGTGATGGACGTGCTAAAGAAGCTCAATAGGCAGCGCGTCGTCTTAGAAGATGGGGATAGGCGTTATTATTTTGGTGAGGATGAATCTAGCGCAGAGCTCACTGCCCATATCAAAGTACTTAGTCCGCACTTTTACACCGACTTACTGAAAGGCGGAAGCATTGCTTGCGGGGAATCCTATATGTGGGGGCACTGGACCACCAACGACTTGCTCACTCTCGTCAGGGTAATGGTGCTCAATCTTCATGTTCTTAACAGCGTCAATGAGCAGCGAAGTTTTCTTACTCGCTGGGCGACCTCACTTCTGCACAAGAAGAACAATAATAATCGAACAGGCTCGCGCCGCAATATTGCGGCTCACTACGATCTCAGCAATGAGTTCTTTGCTACCTTTCTTGACCCAACCATGATGTACTCAGCGGCGATTTTTCCCAGCGATGACTGCGAACTAGAAGAGGCTTCGGTCAACAAATTAGTCCATACCTGCGAACGCCTCCAATTGAAGGCCGATGACCATCTATTAGAGATCGGTTCGGGCTGGGGCTCTCTGGCCATTCACGCGGCCAAAGAGTACGGCTGCAAAGTCACAACGGCGACACTCTCCAAAGAACAGTATGAGTTTGCGAGCGCAAGAATCAAAGCCGAAGGGCTAGAGGACAAAGTGAATATCGTTCTAAGAGACTACCGAGACCTCGAAGGACAGTACGACAAACTTGTTAGCATAGAAATGATCGAGGCAGTAGGGCACGAGTTCTATTGCGAATACTTTGCTCAGTGCTCAAGACTATTGAAGGAGGACGGCTTGATGTTAATTCAAGCCATTACCATCTCCGACCAACGCTACCACCAAGCCAAGAAGTCGGTCGACTTCATTCAACGTTACATTTTCCCCGGCGGCTGCTTACCGAGCAATAGTGCGATTGCAGAGCATATTGCAAAAGATACGGACATGCAGATTGTCGGCGTTGAGGATATTACCCGAGACTATAGCCTAACGCTTGGGCACTGGCGTAAGGCCTTCCTTGACGAGCGCGATGCCGTAGAGTCCCTAGGCTTTAGCGAGGAGTTTATTCGTATGTGGGACTACTATCTTGCGTATTGTCAGGGCGGTTTCGCTGAGCGCGTCATTCATACAGCTCAGTTTCTCTGCGCCAAACCGATGTTCAGGAGCACAGCAAAAATTGGCCTTCCTCAATAGACCCATCGACTTTCCTCCCATGGCCATCAACTGGAGATCGTATTCGGTGTGGAATGCCGCGGCTTTTCAAGTGGCGTGGCCTTTGTGTGTTCTGGGCGGCAATGCCATTGCGCTGGCAGTGACCTTATGCTTTTTAGCCGCCCACCTTTATATCGCGCAGAATCGCCTATTAGAGCTGGGCTTTATCGCCTTTTGCGCTGTGATAGGTTTGATCGTGGATATGATGCTGCTCGCCAGCGGCATCCTAGTCTGGCACTCGAGCCTACCCCCTCTCTGGATGAGCTGTCTTTGGGTGCTATTTGGTGGCTGCGTGGGGCATTCTTTCAAGTGGTTTGATCAACGACTTGTACTCGCCGGCGCTTTCGCTGGTTTGTTTGCCCCACTGTCATATCTGGCGGGTACCAGGCTCACGCAGGTCGGGCTGCGCGAACCCGAGTTCACTAGCCTAGTGATTATAGCTTGCGCATGGGCATTTATCTTTCCCTCTCTGCTTCATAGCCACAGGTTGTTGCTTAGACGCCATAGTCAATAGCCGGAACATTAGAATATTGGTTCCACGGTGTTGGCACGAGCAGAATAGCGCTATAATCGGCGGCCTTAGAATTACGAGAGTTTCTCCGCCTGTAAGCGGATGAGGTAAAGATTATGCCATTGTCACCCCCTAGCGCCCGCGAGCGTAAACACACCCGCGCTATTACCATTGAAGGTTTCGAGCGAGAAGATGGACTTTATGACATCGAAGCCCATATGACCGATATAAAAACCTATACATTTAGCAATAAATGGCGCGGCGATATTACCCCAGGTGAAGCACTGCATGAGATGCGTGTACGAGTCACCGTAGACGACAACTTTGTGGTTCATCAAGTGGAAGCATGCACCGACAATAGTCCTTTTCCTTTATGTCCCGATATTACGCCTAACTACGAGGCCTTAAAGGGTGCCACCATGTCTAGAGGTTGGAGACAGCGCATCAAAGAAGTGGTAGGCGGCACTGCCGGATGCACGCACATCACTGAGCTATTGTATCCGATGGCAACTGTGGCTTATCAAACCATATTCCCAATCAAACGAAAACGTGCAGAAGAAAGTGGAACGCCTAAGAGTACAAAGCGTCCTGGCGTTATTAATACTTGCCATGCATGGGCAGAAGACTCGCCGATAGTAAAGGTACAAGCCCCCGATTTTTATACTGGAAAAGACTAAGTTTAGCTTAAGGCTGTAGAAGAGGAATCGTCAGCGTTACGGCAACGCCCTCTTCATCCGTGAGATTTTCCGCCCGTATTGTCCCTTGATGAAATTCGGTCACCAATCGCGCAATATGCAACCCTATTCCTAAATGGGGTTGCTTTTGTTTCTCCTGAGGCCTAACAGAAATCATAGAGTCGAAGAGCCTTCCTTTCATCTCGGCCGGCAAGTAGGGGCCATAGTTTTTGACCTGTACGACAGCCTGATCTTTTGCTGCATGACAGGAAACCGTAATGGGCTTATTATCAAAACTGAATTCAACTGCATTGGCAATCAGTTTATCCATAAGCTGCGCTATATACTCCGGCACGCCGGCAACGCGAACCGGGCCGGTAATATCGGTAACAATCTCAGACTCCGGGTACGCTAGCTTATAACCTTCGACGCAGCCACCAATAACCTGAGCAAGATCGATGTTCTCCTTCTCGGAAGTTTGTAGCATCTGCTCGAGTCGGGTAGCCTCGCTCATATTAGTCAGAATAAGATTCAATCGACGTATGCCCTCCTCTGCTCGCTCAATATATACTTCGGCCTCTTTACCCTGAGACACCATTCCTAAATTTTCCAAGGATGAGCGCACTACCGTGACAGGCGTTCTTAGCTCGTGGGAAAGCCGGGAAGACATATTTTCCAGGTAGTTCGTATACTGGGTTAATCGTTCTACAATATCAGAGAAACTGCGCGACAAATCTCCCAATTCATCGGAGCTACGGCTGGCCACAATACTGCTCTTCAAGCGCCCACTGTCGTCAATAATATTCTCGGCCTGATTACGCAAGTTTCGTATTCTGGAAGAAATTCTAGAGGCAAATGCAAACAGGCCAATTGAGATAAGCAGCATCACGCCAAGCATCGTGTGAAAGAGTGTCTCCAATGCTTGATTGCGGAAAGTTCGTATGCCGTTCATGTTTTGATCCACCACCACAGCGCCCAGTATTGCGCCGTCGTCGAGAATGGGATGGGCCGCCTCTAAGATTCGGGTCTGTGTATTATCTATGGTGCGAAATTGCGTCATCGACTCACCAGCTAGGGCCGCGTCAATATGAGCACCTTCGGCAGTACCGCCGGCATAAAGGTCATCGATAAAATCGTTAGATGGCTTGGTCAATATTTGGTAGTACAAGGGTAGTAGAAACTTATCCTCTATGTAGCGCCAATATTTGTTGCTGCTCTGCTCCTCCGGCTGCTCGGTTAAGGCCAGCCCCGTTGCCGTTTGAATATCGCCCACGCTAAGTAGAATACGGCCGGCTCTATCGATCACCTGAATGCGCGAATTATTGTGACCCATACCCTCTACGATACGGTCAATCTCTGGCGTGGGACGACGCATAGAGCCCAATAGGTCTGGAGCGTTGACATCTGAAGTTGCCACAACAGACTTAACATTGCGTTTTTCCTCATCATCGACATCGTAGATTGCAAACCCTAGTTTGTCCCCTAGCATCGACAAAGGCAGCCGCAGCTCAACTTCATAGCCTCCAGGCACTTCGTACCACTGACCACTAATTCTCTCCTCATGGCTTAGGCTGGCAATATTACTTAAGTCTTCCCCGACCTCGTAAGCGTAGAGGAACTCGGGGCCTCGCGGAGAGATCACATAACGCTTAAACTCACGCTCGCGTGTCATCAGAGAAATTTGCAGAAAGTCGCTTCTATGGATGCTCAGGCTATCCGGACTACGATAGACGACATGATCGTCCACTACTTTGAGATAGGCATATAAGGAGCGATTAAACTCTCCTGCCAACAGTTTAAAGTTCAGTGACTCGTCATAGTGATAATATCGCGCAAACGGGCTTTGGGGGTTTAACTCTGTTCCGATAGCATCGTCTTTGCCGTAGGAAAGCTCATAGCGCTGGTAGTCCTGCCAGTCGACTAAGGTGGAATCATCCAAAGAGAGAGGGTTAAAGACCGGGTAGACGTAAAGATCCTCGCTCTCGCGAGCCGGGCCATAGCTGCCCTCGTCAAATAGCTCGGGTCGCTCATTCAGCGCCGTTGCTAGGGCTCTCGCGGTGCCCAAAACAATTTGCTCCTGCCCCCGCCTCAGGTACTCCTCCATTTCGAGAATATATTGATAACCCAAGACGGGAATAACCAATAGAAAGCTAGACATGAGTACCAGCTTAAAGCGGATGCCAAAAGGGTTTTTGACGAAGCGAGTCATTATGCCTCGGAGGCGCTAGCGCTCGGCTGAGTATTCCAGCGATACCCCATGCCATAGACGGTTTCGATACAATCGAAAGTTTCGTCTACTTGGATAAATTTTTTGCGAATGCGCTTTACATGGGAAGTAATGGTACTGCCATCGACAAATATTTTGGACTCCTGCATTAGCACTTGCCGACTTTTCACATGACCGGGAAACTTCACTAGTGCATGTACCATCCAGAACTCTGTCACAGTTAAGGGTACGGGAATCCCATCCCATTGCACGGTGAGGCGACCGATATCGAGCGTTAGCTTGTCCCTTTGCAAGAGGTTCTCTGGCGAGGTGGGTTGATCCAAGACGTCTTGTCGTCTGAACAAGGCAGCAATTCGTGCGGAAAGATGAGGCAGGCTGATATCCTTGGTGAGATAGTCATCCGCTCCCATGCGCAAGCCACTAACAGTGTCGAAATCATTATCACGAGCAGTTAGGAAAATAATGGGTAGGGTATCAGACATGGAGCGCAAGGCCTGACACAGGGTGAAGCCGCCATCAATCTCGTTTTCTAAGCCAATATCGATAATCGCTAAGTTCGGCAGGCGCAAATCGAATGAGGCCATAGCCTCCTTACGATTAGAGAATGTCTGCACCTCGTACCCCTGCTTGCGCAGCACATCCGCATAGTTCTCGCGGATAGCGGCCTCGTCTTCTACGATTGCTATTCGTCTGGCCATAGTATTGAATTCTCCGAAGTTTCTCGATCTTGCGGTAGTCGCGCAACTGAGCTGACTATACCGTATTTAGGGCGCAATAGTGAGCTAGACCGCCAGTCTCCACAAGGGGCTGAACGCTCTGCCTTTTTTTTGCCATATTTAGTCAGTGCATCGCCCTGTTTGTAGCTAGCTAGAGTAACAAACAAGGTGTTTAATCCAAACTCAGGCTTCGATGCTTTTGCAGCAACTAGCACAACAGGCAGGCACAGCAAGCAGGACTCTAAATCCTGGCATGGGCAACGACGGCGCTGACGATTCAATACGAAAGCCCTGCAAAGGGCTAAAAAACAACTTAGCCCGCAAGGCTATCTTTTGAAAGCAGTTTACTTTCCTGAGGCGCACCATGAACGATCTTAAACTAGTCATCGGCAACAAGAACTATTCCTCTTGGTCTATGCGACCCTGGCTTCTGCTGAAGATGTTTGATATTGCATTTGATGAAGTCCGTGTTGCTCTCTATCAAGATAATACCGCAGAAAAATTAGGACCATATTCGCCCTCGCTAAAGGTACCTGCCCTATTGCATCACGAAACTACGGTTTGGGACTCTATGGCTATCTGTGAATATATTTCTGAGCAGTTCCTACAAGGCAAGGGCTGGCCCGTAAACCCACGCAAACGCGCTAACGCTCGCTCTGTCTGTGCTGAAGTTCATTCCGAGTTCCCCTTGCTCAAGAAGGACTGGCCAATGAACTGCAAAGCCTCAGTAAAACTGTTCGTATCGGACAATATTGCAGACGAGATAGCCAGAGTCGATGCCATTTGGAGCTGCTGCCGACGCAAGAACAAAGAAGACGGGGATTATTTATTTGGCAAATTCTCTATCGCAGACGCGATGTTTGCGCCACTTGCGATCAGTTTTAATTCCTATGGCGCCAAACTCAGCATGGAGGCTCAACGCTATGCCGACACGCTACTTGCCAACCCCTATGTCCAAGAATGGGTGCAAGCCGGACGAGATGAAGAAGAGCCCGCTCGCATGAGTAACGTAAGTAGCATTCGTGCCTGATACCAATAAGGCGGGCCCCATTTAGCCCGCCTCAAGTTTCCTTTAAGCTGACTTCGTCCTGTTGGGCAGAACATCTCGCAGCTTATTCGCCATTTCACGAATACTCTTTTCGGTTTCATTCCAGTCGATGCAAGCGTCGGTTACAGAAACACCATACTGTAGCTGAGAAAGATCTTTTGGAATCTTCTGATTACCGAAATTTAGATTACTCTCGACCATTAGCCCTACGATAGACTCATTTCCTTCCAGAATCTGGTGAGTCACGTCTTTCATTACGAGAGGCTGAACCGCAGCATCTTTATTTGAATTGGCATGACTGCAGTCGATCATAATGTTTCGACTAACGCCGCCCTGCTCTAATGCTTGCTCACATTGTGCAACATGCACAGAGTCGTAGTTAGGCCCAGCACTACCACCACGAAGAACCACATGAGCGTATGGGTTGCCCTTAGTAGTGACAACCGACACCTCGCCACTAGAATTTACACCCAAAAACCTGTGAGGACTGCTCACTGACTGCATTGCGTTAACAGCAACCGTTAAGCCACCATCAGTACCGTTTTTAAAGCCTACAGGAGAAGACAAGCCACTAGACATTTCACGGTGAGTTTGCGACTCAGTCGTTCTAGCACCGATAGCAGACCAAGCAATAATGTCTTGCATATACTGAGGGGAAATTGGATCAAGCGCCTCTGTCGAAGTAGGAAGCCCTAATTTGGCAATATCCAATAGTAACTCACGCCCTTTGCGCAGACCTTCTTCAATCTTAAAGGTATCGTCCATATAAGGATCGTTAATAAGACCTTTCCAGCCAATGGATGTTCTTGGCTTTTCAAAGTACACGCGCATTACCAAGCACAAGGTATCTTTTACTTCGTCAGCTAGTACTTTTAATCGCTTGGCATACTCAATAGCCGCGTCTACATCGTGTATAGAACAAGGCCCCACGACAATAAAAAGACGGTGATCTTTACGATCAAGAATGTCAAAAATTTGTTGACGCGATTGCTGAACCGACTCGAGTGCTGCGCCCTCTAGTGGTAGCTCTTTCTTCAAAGCCTGTGGAGTTATCAACGGCTCTATTGAAGCAATGTTTAAATCATCTGTTTGCAAGGTAGTCATACTCTTTCTCTAAATTAATGCTGGCAATTTGCCATCTGAAATATTGTGCTTAAACTTTGCGGTAAAGCTCGCGACCAGAACTATTATAAGTTTCGGCCATCTCTTCCATACCGCTCTTTCTCGCTGCCTCAACGTCATCCAGCTCTTTCTGCGCCGCATAATCGCGCACTTCCTGGCTGATTTTCATAGAGCAAAATTTCGGGCCACACATGGAACAAAAATGCGCCACCTTACCCGACTGCTTAGGCAGTGTTTCATCGTGATAGGCTCTTGCAGTATCCGGATCGAGACCCAAATTAAATTGGTCTTCCCAACGGAATTCAAAACGCGCCTTGGATAAAGCATTGTCGCGAAGCTGAGCTCCCGGATGCCCTTTTGCCAAATCGGCTGCGTGAGCGGCTATCTTGTATGCCATCAGCCCTTCTTTCACGTCCTTCTTGTCTGGCAAACCCAAGTGCTCTTTTGGAGTCACGTAGCACAACATAGCGCAACCGTACCAACCAATCATCGCAGCACCGATGCCAGAAGTAATATGGTCATAGCCTGGCGCAATATCCGTTGTAAGCGGGCCAAGCGTATAGAACGGGGCTTCGGCGCAAACTTCCAATTGCTTTTCCATATTCTCTTTAATCATGTGCATAGGCACATGACCGGGGCCTTCTATCATGCATTGCACATCGTGCTTCCAAGCGATCTGAGTGAGCTCGCCCAGTGTTTCCAGCTCGCCAAACTGAGCCTCGTCATTAGCATCGGCTATGGAGCCGGGCCGTAGGCCATCCCCCAAGGAGAAGGAAACATCATAGGCCTTCATAATTTCGCAAATTTCCTCAAAGTGGGTATAGAGGAAGTTTTCTTGGTGATGCGCCAAACACCACTTCGCCATGATGGAGCCGCCACGAGACACAATGCCTGTCATGCGCTTAGCTGTGAGAGGAACATAACGCAGCAATACCCCAGCGTGAATAGTAAAGTAGTCAACGCCCTGCTCGGCCTGCTCAATTAGCGTGTCGCGATAGAGCTCCCAGGTTAAGTCTTCGGCCACGCCATCCACTTTCTCTAGCGCCTGATAGATAGGCACCGTGCCAATTGGCATCATAGAGTTACGGATGATCCACTCTCTGGTTTCGTGAATATTCTTGCCCGTAGACAGATCCATCACAGTGTCGGCGCCCCACTTGGCAGACCAAGTGAGCTTTTCCACCTCCTCTTCGATCGAGGAAGTCACCGCAGAGTTGCCAATATTGGCATTGATTTTAACCAAGAAATTACGGCCAATAATCATGGGCTCAATTTCAGGGTGATTGATATTCAAGGGAATAATCGCGCGACCACAGGCAACCTCAGAGCGCACAAACTCCGGTGTAATCTCCTTAGGAATGGCGGCGCCAAAGGACTCGCCTTTATGCTGCGCGCTTAGTGCCTGCTGCTCTCGAGCCTGCTGCAAGCTCATGTTCTCTCTGATGGCAATATATTCCATCTCAGGGGTGATAATGCCTTGTCGGGCATAGTGCAGTTGAGTGACGTTTTTACCACTCTTAGCACGGCGCGGCTTGCGCAGATGTTCGAAGCGCAAATGCTCAGTACGCAAGTCGCTCAGACGCTGTTGACCGTAGGTGGATGTCACATTATCCAGAACCTCGGTATCACCACGCTCTTCAATCCAGGACTGCCGAATAGGGGCAAGGCCTGCGCGCAAATCGATTTTTGCATTAGGGTCCGAATACACCCCAGAGGCGTCATAGACTCTTATCGGCTCATTGGGCTCATTCCCTTTCTCGGTAATCGTGTCGGACAAGGCTATTTCCCGCATGGGTACTTGGATATCCGGCCGACTGCCCTGAACATAGATTTTGCGCGAACCGGTGTATTCGTAGGTCGTCGCATCGTCCAACTGGGTCATTTTGTCGAGAAACTGCTCTGGATTCGCATTCATGGGTCTGTCCTATAATCTTGGTAGCCTAAAGGGCTAATGGCCTTATTGCTGCGTGTTCGTGCAATTTAGGCTGGATTGCCTATAGTGTCTAAGCGCAGCGCTGCATTATGCCTTAAACGCGGCCGAATTGTTACAGCGCCGACAGCCTAGGAGCAGGCAATTACGGGTTTTTTCAACCATTCGAGCATCTTTATACGTATAGATATTCGTCTATAGTATAAAGACGGGTGTGCCACAAGCCAGAGCAGGCGTTTGTCACCTATCGTGACACTGTGTAGAATGCCGCCTAACGCGAAGAGCCACAATTAAGGCGCTATCTCCGGGCCGCCTCGAACACTCGCAGGCGAGGCAAGCACATCCTTCAAACGCTATCAAAATTAGTTTTTTCAATAAGGGTTACGCATTATGGGACGATTTACTCAAGGGCTTGGGCTCGCTTTAGCTTTAAGCGCGGGCGCAAATTCGGTTTATGGCGCCGACGATCTGATAAGTATTTTAGATTTGGCCATGCGCAACGACCCTACTTTGAGGCAGGCTGAGGCTCAATACAAGTCTCGAAATACTCAATTAGACCAAGGCATCGCCCTACTGCTGCCCTCAGTGACTGTGGCAGGCCAAACCCAACGCCAGACTTCTAACCCGGCAGGCAACTTCAGCTACAAGCCAGGCGCTAACTCTCACGGCTACCGCCTAAACATTAACCAGGCCCTGTTCAATATGAATGCCTGGTACTCCTACAAAAGCGTGGAGCAAGCAGACAAAGCGGGCGCCATTCAGTATGCCGCCCAAGAGCAAAACCTGATTATTCGTGTGGCCACTGCATACTTCAACGTACTGCGTGGAATTGACGACTTGGAGCGCCGCCAACAGGAAGAGGCGGCCGCCCAGCGCCAGTTTGAACAGACCCAGCAACGCGAAGAGGTTGGCTTAATCGCCATCACCGAAGTCTATGAAAGCCAAGCCGCTTACGACTTGGCGCGCAATAATACTATTTTGGCAGAAGACGCGCTCGCCACGGCCTATGAAGCGCTTGAAGCCATTACTGGCCAGCCCCATCCGAATATTAAGGTCTTGCAAGAAGATTTCCCGATTACAAGTGCCGAAGGCGATGCCCAGTCATGGACAGAGCAAGCCCTAGATAGCAATTTGGCACTAGTCGCCGCTCGCTACAATCTTGAGGCTCAGCGCTTGAATCTAAAGGCGCGTAAGTCGGAACATCTGCCCACTATTTCTTTCAGCGGTAGCTTTAACCACAACGTGACCTCTGGCGTGTCGTTTGACGGGGTCAATCGTACCGGTGCCGCTCTGGACGGAACATCCTTGGCAGTTAACATCAATATTCCGCTATACAGCGGCGGCGGCGTGACAGCCAGACGAAGAGCTGCCGAATACGATGTCATTGCCCAACAAGAAGCGCTAAACCTGACACGCCGGCAGACTACTCAAGACGTGCGCAATGCCTATCGCCGAGTCAATACCGATGCATTGGTTATCGCCCAAAGACAGCAAGCCATCACATCGGCGCAAAGCGCACTAGAAGCTATCGAAGTTGGATATGAAGTAGGAACGCGTAATATCGTGGATGTCTTGCAGGCACGCCAGCAGTTATTCCTCGCCCTGCGCAATTATTCCGATGCTCGATATAACTATGTGATCGATACGCTGACTCTGAAGCAGGCGACGGGTATTCTAACTCCGCAAGATATAGTCGATCTGAATGAGTGGCTAGAAGAAGAACCTGTTACAGCGGCTCCTTAATTCTTTGATCGAATTAGTGGCTTCATCGACTTGCCCGCGAGCAACTCGCGGGTAAGCGGCTATTGATAGCTAGAGCTGCGCTCCCACTTCTTTGGCCCTTTGCGCGCGTCCTTGGGCACTATCTAAATGCCAACCCTGTAGGTTTTCCTCAATTAGCTGCGCCAATGCGGCTATATGATCCTCGCGATCATTTAGTGCAGTGATATACTCATAACGCTCACCACCGGCTTCCAGAAAATAATCTCTATTCTCTTCACCTATCTCTTCGATCGTCTCAAGACAATCCGCCGAGAAGCCCGGACAGAAAACCTGCACCGATTTAATGCCTTGCCCTGGAAAGCCCTTTAGCACAGCGTCAGTATAGGGCTGCAACCACTCCTCTCTCCCAAAGCGGGATTGGAATGTCGTGATATATTCGCCCTCGTTTAAGCCTAACTCCTGAGCAATCAAGCGTGAGCTCTTATAGCACTCGCAATGATAGGGATCGCCCGAGCTTAAATATCGCTTGGGCACACCGTGATACGAGAACATCAATTTATCTGCTCGCCCATGGGCTTCCCAATGCTCTCGAATTCGCGCCGCAGCCGATTGTATATAGGGCTTGTAATCATGGTAGTGAGAGACAAAGCGCAAGTCCGGGATCCACCGACGCTTGGCGAAGTCCGCATTAATAGCATCGAAGGTCGAGGCCGCAGTGGAGCCCGAATACTGTGGGTATAGGGGCAATACCAATAGCTTGCGCACACCCCGTTGGAACATGGACTCCAAGACTGAACTCATGCTTGGGTTTCCATAGCGCATGGCAAAATCCACAATGACGTCCTCTCTCCCTCGCGCCTGCATCTCTTTCGCTAGCGCCGCACTCTGATTGCGCGTATGCACTAATAAGGGAGAGCCCTCTTCCGTGAACACAGTCTTATACGCTTTCGCCGAGCGCGAAGGCCGAATCCGCAAAATAACTCCATGGAGCGCAAACCACCAAATAAGTCTCGGCGCTTCGACCACACGAGGATCGGCTAGGAATTCACTAAGATATTTTCTTAAAGCCGGCGTTGTAGGAGCGTCTGGCGTTCCGAGATTGGTAATCAGCACGCCTATCTTGTCGGGCTGTTGATGAGTAAACTCTGGACTACCTTGGAATGTCATGAATATTCTTACCTATAGTGTTTTCTAACTGAGCTTTATGAATTCACTCACCTTGTACGAGCGGGCAATTTTATCAGACCACAAAATTATTAGCTGCTTGTGTACGAAGTAAATGCAGCAAGCGGAACTAAGCTTTCACTTGCGCCAACGCCGCAATAAACTCCTGGCGCATTCCGGCAAACACTCTTTGCCTGGCATCGCTCCAATGGGGTTCTTTCTCTATGCTGGACCACTCAGGGTTGGTTCTAGCAGTGGCTATCAGCTTGGCTAACTCGCCTCTTCTGACATCAAGCAATTGTGCATCTATCGTCAAGGTCATTTTCTCTTGCGAGGCGTGTGCGCGCAGCTCCAGCAATTTAATTAAATACAACTGACGCGTTACTAAGATTTGTAGAATTTCATCACCAACACGAATCCTACTAACACCAGTGACCAGTGCGCCAATTTTATCGCCCATGCGTCGGCCAAAGTAGCGCAAGGTTTGAGTGCCGCCACCAATCACGGCTCCAATTGCCGCCGCAGTTCCTAGCGTTGTACCACCTAGAATAAGATCGACTCCTAAACCTGTTGCCGCTCCCGCCGCTGCCCCCCCGCTAAATTTTATGCCCATAGACGTCAGGGTTGCCGGGTCGAATAAGTCGTCTTCCCAGACGCCATCGCTCATTGGAAGCTCCGAGGCCAGCAAATCACTCCGGTTGAAGCCGTATAGACTTAATAGCCTATCAACACAGAACTGCTCCGCTTTTCTTATCTTGTTGTATAAACGCTCCATACCCTCTGGCACATCATCGTTAGAATTTACCGCATAGGGATAGGCAGCAACATCGACCAGCAATCGCGCTAACAAGTCGACAGCAGCCTCGCGCCGGGCTTTTGCCTGTGCATCTAAATTCTGCTGAATCCGCTCGAAGCGACTAGCGTGGGCATCCATCAGCGTTGCCATTTTGCTATAGAGAAGCTGCTCAGCCCCAGCAGCCGGCGCGACTGTATCAAAACTGACAACAGCGTGCATATTGAGCTTGGCTAAGGCTTCACGCCATTGCGCCTCCTTGGAGTCCTTGTCAGCAACGAAATTCAGAAGCGGCAGTATTGGAATGGCGCACCGAGCCAGAATGCTCAACTCGTCTCGATGCTTTGCCAAAACTGGGTCGCGCGCATCGATAACATATAAGGCCACATCGCTACTCAATAACTGCCTTATCACCTTCGCTTCCTGTTCGAACAAACCTCGCGCATGCTCGGTATCTAGGAACCTTCTTACCGCCTCGCTTGGGTCTTTGCGCGCTTGCTCATCTTCCAGATCAGATATAATTTTAAGCAAACTGATGGAGTCTTCCATTCCTGGCGTATCGTAGAACTCAACTAGAGCCTCACCGCCAACATCCATACGGGCAAGTTCAACATGGCGGGTAGTACTCGGGCGTGCGGAGACCTCGCCGAAGCTCACATCGCGCATCAAAGTGCGCAGCAGGGACGTCTTCCCCGTATTGGTGTGACCAACGACAGCCACTTGAATAGCTGCAGCGCCTCTAGTCATTTGCGCTTACCCATTGCAAAGCGATTAACTCGTCAGTCATGACTTGCGTCTGCTCCAAACCTATAGACAAGAGACTCTCCTTCCATATATCGCTTCTATTACGAGACTCACTGCTAGCGGCACTTAGCAGCACTATGCGCAATTGCTCCGCATGGTGAGACACGTCCGCTATCCATCTTAGGCTACCGCGATCAGGAGACAGGCTGACATCACAGGCAATTAGCAGCTTGGCGACAGCTTGAGTAGACAGCGAGTCCAGCACCTGTTGTCTTTGCTGACCAGTATCTACAATGTCTGTAGCTGCTAACAGTTGTGACCACTGCTGCCCAGGCCACTGAACCGGCGCTGCCAGCTCGAAAGCGATTAAGCGAATACCTGCGCCCTTTACCTTAAACTGCTTTTGCACTTGCGGAGGCGCGCGCAGGACTGGAGCAGGGTCTTTAACAATCCCCGTTCGCTGCGCTAACTCTGCGCATAGAAGCTCGCCATAGTATTGCTTCGTCAAATCCAGCTGCAGCTTGGCGCTCTCTTGCACCAAGCGAAGACGCGCATATACGTAAAAACCAAGGCGAGGCAGAACGGCATAGACCATTAGCATGCCACACAATAAAGAGGCCCAAGCGCGGCGACTGGCGCTATCTTGGCTTATGCCCTCGCTATTAATGGCCGCCGCTATCATGGTCTCATCTGGCACGATAAAGCCCAGCAATGAGGGTACCGCACCTAGAAAATGGACTGCCGACACAAAGGCTTGTGGCGGCAGAATTGTCGTCTCTAATACAAAGCCATAGCTCTGTAGGCTCAGCACCAGCAGCAAGGCGATTACGCTAGAGGAAAGTACAATCAACCACAGACTGTGGCTCGTCACTCGTATGCGCCATTTCGCAAACTGAGAGTCACCTAGAGCCTGTGTAAGTCCGCGCTGAAGAATCGTGTGATTAGTCTTATCAAGACCATCGTGGAATCTGCTGAGATATTGGGCTAGTAAGTACCAGACCCTGCCAAAGAACCCGGCATTGGCGTTCGAGCCCAATAAGGCCGCCACACACCAAGCTAATAGGGAGACAAAGTGCACCCCTATCAGCCCAATTAGCGCCCAAAAAACATTCAGCTGACGTTCCGGCCCCGCGAATACGCTTAAGGTGGCGGTGACGCCGCTCAATATTGCAAGAACGGCTAGTAGTAGAAACGCCACCCTCGCTCGCGAGTACCATATCTCTAAGGCGCCTAATAGACCGTTATGCAGGCCGAGGCCGTAGGCGCGGCGCAATAACCAAATCTGTTTATGCGCCTCGTCAGCCTGAGCGGACAAGGGAGGCAAGTCAGCAGGCCGAGGAGAAGTTAAGCCGCTTTCCTGCTCCAACAGCCCAACGGACTCCGCAAGCCATACGGCAGCAAAGCGAGAGAGGGGAATTTTTTTAGATGATTCTGGGAAGGTCACTGCTCATCCAAGTTGAATGGCTATTTAGCTTTGATCATACGCGGGCCGTGCCATGGCGTAAAGTTTCAAGGCCTCCAACATAGGCTTCAAACTTTGCTTTATGTCAGCGCCTAGTTGGTCGATAATACAAAACTGAACAAACGCTCGAAACCAAAGGGACTGACTGTCATGCCAAGCAATAACGGGAGTGATCAACTCACCCAGCTTTACGATCACCTTAATTTGCAGCAGATTGAAGAAAATCTGTACGAGACCACACATAAGAACGAAGGGTGGAAACAAATCTATGGGGGACAAGTGCTTGCCCAGGCGCTACTGAGCGCTAGCAACACAGTGCCCACCGACCGACAAGTACACTCACTCCATAGCTATTTTCTTCGCCCTGGCATTATTGATCAACCGATACGGTTCCAAGTGGACCGCATACGCGATGGCAGAAGTTTTAGTACTCGCAGAGTAACCGCATTACAAAACGATAAAGCGATTTTGAACCTAGCCGCCTCCTTTCAAATACAAGAGGAAGGCCTGAGTTATCAAGCCGAGGCGCCTAAAGTTAAAGCTCCAGAAGAATGCTTGACGCGCTTGGAGTTAGCCCAAAAGTACGCCGACTTTGCGCCTAAGCAATCTCTTAAGTTTGCCGAAAGTAAATTCGCCATCGACTTACGCCTTGTCGAGCCGGAGAATGTTTTCGCACCGCAAGTGGCAGAGCCACACCGCGCGGTATGGATCAAACTCAATGATACTCTCCCTGCCGACTATGGCTTGCACTCCCATATACTCGCCTATGCCTCGGATCTCACCATTCTGGAGACTGCCTTAAGGCCTCATGGGATTAGCCTGTTCGAGCCGAAGCTGCAGATTGCCAGTCTCGATCATGCCATGTGGTTCCATCGCTCCTTCAGAGTCGATGAATGGCTGCTATACGTGCAGGACAGTCCAGCATCGGCCAATAGCCGCGGCTTCGGCCGAGGAAGTATTTTTACTAGAGACGGCAAATTAGTGGTATCCGTGGCTCAGGAAGGGCTTATGCGTATGCGCGATTAAGTCGCATCACTCAACTGTGTTACAGTCAGCCAAAGAACTCTTAATAGAGGGCCAAGCATGCCCCATAGAAGGCATTACCAGCAACACATCGAACAGTTAAGCCACCACTACCAAGTGGCTCTGGATGCTTACTGCGAAGGCTTCGGTGGCGTTGTAATACATAGCGGCAGCGAACACTTCTATTATGATGACGACCAGAGCACACCGTTTCGTGCCTATGCCCACTTCACTCATTGGCTTCCACTGAATCAAACCAATCAAGTACTACTCGTTATTCCTAATTGCACGCCCGTTCTGTTTCGGGTAAACCCTAGCGACTATTGGCATGAAACAGCCAAAGCGCTTCCTGACTGGGTAGTGAATAGTTTCGACATCATCGACCTTAGGGACTGCACGCAAATAGAAGCGGAGCTCAGTGCTGTTTTAAGCAGGCACAAACTGAAGCGAGACGAAGTCGCATTTATCGGCGAAAACACTCAATTCGCTAAAGCACTGGGACTCGACGAACACTGTCACAACCCGAGCTCCCTATTACACTATTTAAATTATCAACGCGCTTATAAAAGTCATTACGAAGTAGCGTGCATTCGCAAAGCCAATCGACTTGCTCTAGAAGGCCACCAAGCGGCGCGCCACGCCTTCTTCAATAACGGCAGCGAGTACGACATTCATATGGCTTATTTGCAGGCCTGCAAACTATTGGAGCATGAAACGCCCTACCCCAATATTATCGCATTGGATGAAAAGGCAGCGACTTTGCACTATCAGAATAAGCGCAAAGAGTTGACTCAGGCTTCTAAGGTTTTGTTGATCGACGCCGGCTATCAGTTCAATGCTTATTGCGCCGACATCTCGCGCACTTATGCAAAACCAGAGGCTCATCCTGTCTTTCTCCAACTGTTAGAAAGAATGCAAGAACTGCAGACCCACTTGGTCACCATGCTTAGGCCTGGACAAGAATATCTCAATATCCATATAGAGGCTTTGAAAGGTATTGCCGACATCCTCACAGACTTGGATATTTGCCGAGGCAGCCCAGATGAGGTTTTTGACCAAGGCGTAAGTCGCACATTTATGCCTCATGGAGTGGGACATATGCTGGGCCTACAAGTACATGATGTTGGCGGCAGGCAGCTAGATCGAGAAGGAAGGATACTCGCGCCGCCAGAGTACTACCCAGCCCTGCGCACCACACGCACCATAGAAGCACAGCAGGTATTTACCATCGAGCCGGGTTGTTATTTTATTCCCGCACTACTGCAAGACTTGCGCGATTCCAAGCAAGGAAAACTTATCAACTGGTCTCTTATCGAAAAGCTCCTACCATTAGGCGGCATACGCATAGAGGACAATGTACTAGCGAGCGAAGGCGGGGCAGATAATCTTACTCGCCTTCTGCTCTAGGCTATAGAGACTCCATCGTCCCTAGACGAGCAAACATTTGAGTCACGATTTGCAGGTCTAAGAGAAATTGTTCGCGTCGCTTAAACTCGTTAGCATTATGGCCGGTATATTTTTCATCAGGCATCGACAAACCAAACTGAACACCATTGGGAAGCGAATGAATAGACGTGGCCCCTGAAGAGGCACCAAATTCACGTTCGATGCCTAGATTCTCCACCGCGATGTCCAGTAGCGCATTAACCCAAGCACCCTCTGGATTACGATACATCGGTGCACCTGCGCTGAGCTCTAGCGACATATCAATTTGTCTTTGCGTTTTCCATTGCTCGATTTTTCTATCGATTTCATCCAGTAAAGATTGTGGCTCTCTACCTACTGGTAGGCGCAAATTTACGGCAGTTCTCAATTTATCTCCGTCATGGGAGACAAAGGTTTGAGCCGTAGTGAGCGGCCCCATGAATGGATGTTCATAGGCCAAACCTAGTGTATTACCCAAATAATCTAAGCCCCAATTCTCTGAGGCATAATAAGCGGCATCCACAAAATGATTACTCTGAACCAACCCTTCTTGATGCAAATACACAATAAATTCCATTAGACGAGAAACAGGGTTCAGCCCACTTGCGGGGTTAGAGGAGTGCGCAGAGACTCCATAGACATTCAGGCGTACATCCTATCCTTGCGTAAGGGCCTCAATTCGAAAATCACTGCCATTCAGGCTAGCAAACACGGAACCAATAGCATTGAGATTCTCGACCAGAGCGTCCTGCCTGTCGCTTTGTAGAGTAGCGCTGCTGGTAGCAGGAATTTGATTAGTTGCCAGCCCACCGATCAAGTCAATAATCACAGCCCCCTCGCCCACTGCGCTACGTGCGGGAAAGCTGGCCATGACCGTGCCATAGCCTTTTTCTGCAATCACAACGGGATAGCCGCCATCGAGCGCAATATTATAGTCAGGCACCGGGTTGCGCTCGAAGTAGTAGGGGATGGCGCTACCGAAGGTCTCTTCTGTCGTATCAATCAATAATTTAAATTGTCGCGCTAAGTGAATGCCTTCTTCTTGCATAATTTTCATGGCTAGCAAGGCAACCACGATACCGTTCTTATCGTCCTCGGTCCCCCGCCCATACATGCGATCCCCAACGTGGGTCACCTCGAAAGGGTCTAATGGGCTACCGTCGGGAAGCTGCCAAAGCTGGGGATTCACAGGCACCACATCTGCATGAGCGTGTATACCAAGTAACTCGCCCCCATTACCTAAGGAGACCTCGTAAACGCGGTCATCGATATTGCGGAATTGAAGCCCAAACTCCTCGCTCAGCCGCTCAATCAATGCGGCCAGTTTATGAAACTGGGGATTCTCATGTTGAGGCACCCCTTCAATATTAAATGTTGGAATGGCAACCATTTGAGTCAGCAGATCAACAGCTAAGTCAGCATAGCGCACACGCGCATAGAGCCCGAGCAAACGCTGCAGCAATAGTGTTTGTTCAAGATTGAGTTGCTCACCACCGCGCATTCGCGACTCAAGCTCTGTTAAGCCTCCGGAAATCGCGAGATCTAGTGTTTCCACTCGCTCTAAGAAATTTGCAAAACTATCTAGGCCTTCGGAGCTTACACCAGTCAAGATACTCTCAACTTGCGCCTCACTGATACTTTGAGCCTGACTGAATGAGGACACTGCCCAGCTACACGACAATACAAAGAGAATAGTCAGCGAACGAATTGGTCGAATCATAATAAAAGCTCCGCGATCGTTTTTTCAGTTAGGCCTGTTGAATATTACGCACCACTATATCGAAAGTTCTTTGCAATGCCCCGCGATTTTCAGCAATGAGTTTCTTTCCAGCCTCGCCCATCGCTTTACGTCTAGTAGAGTCACTAAAAATGTCGACAATTTCTTTTGCCAAAACATTTTCATCGCTAACTGTCACTAGTGCACCCACTTCTTGTAGCTGCTCACATATCGTTTGAAAATTAAACTGCGATGGGCCAACGAGTACTGGCAAACCTAGGGCCGCAGGTTCAAGTACATTATGACAACCAGTATCCACCAAACTACCCCCCACAAAGGCTATGTCGGCAATGGAAAGATACGAGAGCATCTCGCCCATGGAGTCGCCAAGAAACACATTACATAGAGCGTCTACCTGTTTACCCTGCGTGCGCCTCGTCATCGTTAAGCCTCTTGCCGCGCAAAGCTTAGCGACTTCTGAAAATCTTTCTGGGTGACGCGGCACTAAAATAAGAAGAAGATCAGGGATTTCAGCCAGGCACTTTTTAAAAGCGCTTAACACTTTCTCTTCTTCCCCCTCTCTGGTACTGGCGGCGACTAGCACGGGTCTTACATCTTCAATGAGTGCTTTGAGTTGCTGAGCCTTTTCTGAAACCTGTGTATCGATATCAATTTCAAATTTTATACTACCGGTAATAGAGAGTTTGTCCTCTTGGACTCCGAGGCGGCTGAAGCGCTGTGCATCATTGCTTGCCTGAACGGCGATACAGTCCAACTGCTGTAACATTGGCTGCCCGAGTCTGGGAAATTTTTCGTAGCCTCGCGCCGATTTTTCCGACAAACGTGCATTAGCCACCAGCACTTTTGCTCCGGACATTTTTGTGTAATGAATGATATTGGGCCACAGTTCCGTTTCCATAATGACTAGAATTTGGGGCTTAAAGGCGCGCAGAAACCGCTTCACAAACCAAGGATGGTCGTAGGGTGCGTAAACATGAGCGACATCGTCCGCGAACATGGCCTTCACCTGAGCAGAACCCGTTGGGGTCATGGTGGTTACCACAACAGGAAGATTTGGCTTCTCTGCACGTAGCTTCTTCACCAGTGGCGCTGCGGCAATGGACTCTCCCATAGAGACTGCGTGTATCCATATACAGCCCTCGTGCTCCTTGCGCGCAGCCAAGATGCCGAAGCGTTCCGCCCATCGCCTAGCATAGGCAGGTGCTTTAATAGAACGCCATAGTAAGCGCAGCACGATGATCGGCAATACTAGGGTAAAGAGAATATTATAGGCGGTACGATTCAATGTGACTTATCTACTCTGTAAAGGGCTAGGGCATGTTAACATTGCCCAGCCTAGTCTTTAGGGCTTAATTTATATGCCGCACTGTAGCAAATTTTACGCGGCCACAGTTAGCGGGCGTCATGCCTAACGCAGATTTAGCGATCTTAGTGAGACAATATGACTCGTACAGTTAAAACGGACTTCCTTATCTTCGGCGGCGGCATCGCAGGACTATGGATGCTAAATCGCCTTCGCCGCAGTGGCTATGACGCCATACTCTTGGAGAAGTCCTCCCTTGGCAGCGCCCAAACACTGGCCTCTCAAGGCATCATCCATGGCGGCCTCAAGTACGCATTGAATGGCGTTCTAAGCCCGGCTAGTAGTGCCATTTCGGGAATGCCCGAGCGCTGGCGACAGTGCCTAAAGGGTGAGGACGACATGGACTTAAGGCAATGCAAAGTGCTGTCGCAGGAGTATTTCATGTGGTCTAGTGGCGGGTATCGATCTCGCCTCAAAACATTTTTAGGCAGCAAGGCCCTTAGAGGGCGTATCGATGCTTTATCCACATCTCAATATCCCCCCTTCTTTCAAGGCCAGAAATTAAACGGCTCGCTGTATAAACTGAGCGACTTCGTAGTGGATACCCCTTCTCTGATACGAGTCCTAGCACAAGCTCAAAGGGATCGTATTTTTCAAGCATCTCCAGAGCAATGGAGTGCGAAGTTCAGCGAAAACGGAGCGGTGCAGGCAATCCTGCTGAACGAAGGCGAAAGCAAAGTAGAGATTCAAGCTCAGCGCTATGTCTTAAGCGCGGGTGAAGGCAATGCTCAATTACTAGCCGCTCTCGGCAGGAAAGAACCAGAAATGCAGACGCGCCCACTGCATATGGTAGCCCTCAAACTCGATCACCCCCATCCCGCCTACCTGCACTGCATAGGCGACAGCTTCGGCATGACTCCGAGACTAACTATTACTTCTCACCCCAGCCCCGATGGCAAGTGGGTGTGGTATATCGGCGGGGAGATCGCAGAGAGCGGAGTTGAAAGATCACAGCAGCAGCAAATTGATGAGTGCGCAGCGCAACTTAGCAGCACTTTCGATTGGGTCGATTTTTCTAAGGCTTCTTGGTTTAGTTTTCCCATTAATAGAGCCGAGCCGCGCGTAGCTAATCTGCAACGCCCGGATACCGCCTATCTACACGCCAGCGACAATCTGATCGTCTCTTGGCCAACCAAGTTAACGCTTACTCCAAACCTAGGCGATAGCTTGGTGAGCACGATACAAGAACAAGGCTTAAGCCCTCGCGCGGACATTGGTAATGAAAATCTAGACTCCTTGAACGACATTCTGGGGCAGGCACGCTTCGGTGAAGCCCAATGGGAGAGTGCACTCTGATGACTGTTGAGATACTGCCCAAGAGGCAGCTTGGCGACACGGGCCTATTAGTCTCCAGCCTTGGCTTGGGGACTGTAAAGTTTGGCCGCAACTCGGGCGTCAAATACCCCAGCAGTTTCAAGCTTCCAAACGATGATGCTGTTCGCAACATCATTGCCATGTGCAAAGAGCGCGGCGTGAACCTGATCGACACTGCACCGGCATACGGTCATAGTGAAGAAAGACTGGGCCAACTATTAACGGATCGGAAAGACTGGCTAATCTGTACTAAAGTTGGCGAAGAGTTTGATAGTAGCGGCTCTTATTTCGACTTCAGTGCCAAGCACACCAAGCACAGCATCGAGCGCAGCCTTAAACGCCTGCGCTCAGATTACCTAGATATCGTTCTGGTGCACTCCGATGGCAATGACATGGACATTATTGAGAAAACCGATTGCTTCGAAACATTGCAACGACTAAAAGAAGAGGGCCTCATTCGAGCCTTCGGCATGTCCACCAAGACAGCCGAGGGAGGGCTAGCGACCTTGAAGCACTCCGATATGGCAATGGTGATGTACAATAGCAGTTACGCAGATGAAGAATCGGTTATCGATTATGCTCGCTCCCACCGCAAGGGAATTTTCGTTAAGAAGGCACTCAATAGCGGCCATGCAGTCAGTGGAAGTCAAAACGAGGAAGACCCGGTTAAAACTAATCTCGAGTTTATTTATTCTCACGCGGGTGTGAGCTCGGTGATTATTGGCAGCATCAATACCGTGCATATGTCACACAATATCGATGCGGCCATTTCTGCGCAAACTACTTCATACTAGAGCAGAATTCACATCTTAGATATACGTTGCGCGGATCGCTGCTCGCCCCTAATAGGCTGGCATATTCTTTCAGCTCTAGAGCATCGCCAATATTAAGGCCTAATACTTTCTGTGTCGCCGCTTCTCGAATGCTAAGCGCTCCCTGAAGCTCGATATCGTTCATGAGCTGCTGTAAAAACAGCTCTGCCGGTGACGGGCTGCGCTCGAAGTAACGCCAATTGTAGTCGTCCAGACCAGCGAGCTGTGCCGCTGACTCTATAGCGTCAGATAGCTCACCCAGCTTATCAACTAAGCCGTTCTCCAGAGCTCGCTCTCCGCTCCATACTTGCCCCTGAGCAATAGCATCCACCGCATCCAAACTCATGCCTCGCCCTTGGGCAACTATTTGGATAAATTGCCGGTAACCATTTTCGATAGTTGTCTGAAAGACTTGAGACATCTCTGGCGTCATACCCGCTAGAGGATCCGCTCTGCCAAATGGAGTCGTACTGACCCCATCAGTAGTGACACCCAGTTTTTCTAAGCTTCGCTCGAAAGTGGGGATCATTCCGTAAATACCAATGGAACCCGTCACGCTCGCAGGAGATGCCCATATTTGATCGGCATTGGCTGATATCCAATAGCCTCCCGAAGCCGCTGTGCCAGCCATTGAAACCACTAAAGGCTTACCACTGGCCTGAAAGGAGTTTAGTTGCTGGCGGATAAGCTCCGAGGCCGTGGCCGAACCACCAGGGGAATCGATTCGCAGAACCAGCGCCTTTATATCGTCATTATGCTCCGCTCTTCTAATAAGGGAGGTGAGATTATCAGATCCAATCTGTCCGGGCCCCTGCTCGCCCATCACAATCTCTCCTTGGGCAACGATGACGGCCACATCAGTTGCGTCGCTATTAATAACGGGAATACTCGTAGTGAGGTAAGCGCTCATCTCTACGGTATTGGGTCTTCCATTATCGCTGTTCGTTTGAGCCGCCAAAATTTGGCGCCACTGGGGTGCCGTAATCAACTCATCCACCAAACCTAGGTCCAGTGCGGCTCGGGCAGTATCGCCACCGACACCTTGCAAGTGCTGGGAGAAATCCTGTGCATAACTGTCAACTTGTTCTTCGCTTAGCTCACGGTTCTGTGCCACTCGCGCTATATAGCGTGACCAAAGCCCGTCCACTAGATTCTGGCTATTCTCTTTGGACTCGGGAGACATGGCGTTCAACATATATGGCTCAACGGCAGCTTTGTGGGTACCAACGCGAAAAATATGCACATTGACGCCGAGCTTCTCGAGTAACTCGGCGTAGAACAGCTGACTACCGCCGTAGCCGCTAAGAAGAATCTGCCCCATGCTATGTAAGTAAACGGTGTCAGCGAACGAAGCTAGGTAATATTGCTGCTGAGTAAACACTTCCCCGTATGCGATCACGGGCTTATTCGAAGACTTAAAGTCTTGTAGTGCCGCACCTACTGTCTCCAATGCAGCGGGACTAATACTGCTCAGTTCTGACATGTCTAGAACCAGACCCGCAATGCTGGCGTCGCCGGCAGCCAGTTGTAAGGCTTCGTTAATATCTCTAATTGAAGTCGAAGCACCGCCGCCACCGCCCAGAACGATATCAATAGGCTGAGCCAATCGACTTTGCTCCACTATTGCACCCTTAGGATTTATCACCAGGTAACTGCCACTCGGGCGCACAGGAGGCTCGGTATTGCTCACAAACACGCCTATGAGCGCAAAAAGCATAAGCACGAAGATGATTCTAAATAGCCACCTCATGATGAGGTCTATGCCTTTGCCTATCCCTGCAAAGAAACGCGTTAATCCTGACTTTTTTGACATAAATCGACCCTTATTAAATTGTCTCTAACACCACTCGTGAAATTTACATTCCGAGAAAGGCGCGCCATAACATCCCTAACAAAGCACATACCAATAGCATTACTAACATGCGCAGTTTGAAAACAAATAGCATCAAGCAAGCTAAAGAAGACAGGGCAAGAGCCGGCAATTGCACTGTCGGCAACTCAGGTAGAGCAAAATTAACCGGCCCCCAAGCAACGGTAGAGGTCTCGGTAAACAGTAGGTTTAAAGCAAACCACAAAGCCAAGTTAGCAATGACCCCCACTACCACTGCGGTGATAGCGGCCAGCGCAGCAGAGAGAGCAGCGTTCTCACGTAGTTTTTCGACATACGGCGCACCAGCGAAAATCCACAGGAAGCAGGGCACAAAGGTTACCCAGAGAGTCACTAAGGCACCGCAGATAGCTAGCCATAGCGATGAAGTTTCGCCCGCATTCCAGCCTCCCAAAAAGCCGACGAATTGGGTCACCAGAATGAGCGGCCCAGGCGTCGTTTCGGCAAGCCCCAAGCCATCCAACATTTGTCCCGGCGCCAACCACTGATATTGATTGACCCCCTCTTGAGCCACATAGGACAGCACCGCATAGGCACCACCAAAGCTCACGACGGACATCTTAGAGAAGAAAGTCGCTATCTGACTAAGCACATGATCATTACCCAGTGCACCATAGAGTAATACTAAGGATGAGGCCCATAAACCGGCGCATATGAAAGCTGCCCGCTTAGAGCCGCGAGTATCTCCAAGCACGCTAGCCATGTTCTCTGGGGTCTCACTCACGACTTTCTCCGCATCATTGAATCGCGCGGCCAAATAGGCAATCGCCCCAGCTCCAATTACCACTAACGGGAAAGGCAGGTTGAAAACGAATAGGGCAAGAAAGCCAGCGACGGCTAAGCTAATCTTAAACCGGCTATCCAGTGCTCTAGAGGCAATACGAAGAAGGGCTTGAATCACGATGGCCAGCACGGCGGCTTTCATACCAAAGAAAAAACCGTCTACCCAAGCGAGTTGACCCAGCAAAACATAGACACAGGACAGCAACATGATTGCCACTGCACCCGGAACAATAAACAATAGCCCTGCCAATAAGCCGCCTCGAACCCCCTGTAGCAACCAGCCAACATAGGTTGCCAATTGTTGAGCCTCTGGCCCGGGCAATAACATGCAGTAATTTAGCGCGTGGAGGAAGCGGGTCTCATCCAGCCATTTTTTTTCTTCAACAATAACTCTGTGCATGAGAGCAATTTGGCCTGCCGGACCGCCGAAGCTTAGTACGCCAATACGCCACCATACCCACAGGGTTTCCCGAAAACTTAAACGGCTTGTCATCAATATCCTTGCTAGTTCTTGAGCTTTTCTACTATGGCAGAGGTTGAGCAATTATCGAGAAAAGCCAAGACTTCTACTTGCCCCCCATACCCCAACACGTATTCTCCACCAACCACTTCGTCGATGCTGTAGTCGCCCCCTTTAACGAGCACGTCGGGCTTTAGCTGTTCCAGTAAAGCCTCTGGCGTGTCTTGCTCAAAAGACACAACCCAGTCGACAGCTTCCAAGCCCGCCAGTACTGCCAGCCTGCGCTCGACAGGGTTAATCGGGCGACCTTCCCCCTTGAGGCGCTTGACCGACGCATCATCGTTAATGGCTACAATGAGACGATGCCCGAGCTTACGCGCCTCTGCCAAATAGCCTACGTGGCCAGCATGTATGATGTCGAAACAGCCATTGGTGAAAACCACCTTCTCGCCATGAGCCTTGGCATCCTCCACGGCGAGACACAGTTGTTCCGCGCTCATCACGCCTCGGCCTGAGCCCTCTTCTCGTTGAATGGCTCGCCTTAACTCTGGCCCACTTATCGCGGCAGTGCCGAGTTTCGCCACAGCCAGACTCGCAGCCAGATTCGCGAGGCTCGTCGCCTCGGCAAGGTCGTGGCCTGCCGCCAAAGAGGCGGCAAGCGTTGCTATGACAGTATCGCCCGCGCCTGTCACATCGAATACCTCGCGCGCACGCGCTGGTAAATGCAGTGCCGGCAGGTCCGGTCGAAGCAGTGTCATACCATGCTCGCCTCGCGTGACCAGTAAAGCGCCTAGCTCTAGATCGCGCAGTAGCTTCAGGCCTCTTTGACTGATTTCTTCCTCGCTACTGCATGCCCCCACGATTGTCTCAAACTCATTCAGATTAGGCGTAATCAAGGTAGCTCCGCGGTAACGCGTAAAGTCAGCTCCTTTAGGGTCCACAATCACCGGCACCCCATGGCTCTTAGAGGCTTGAATGAGCGCCTGACACTCTGCCAACGCCCCCTTGTTATAGTCTGAAAGCACTAAGACCTGAGCCTTGGATACTAAAGCATTCGCCCTTTCCACCACTGACGCCACCGCCTCGGCTTCAAACGCTTGCTCGAAGTCCAGACGAATGAGCTGCTGGTGCTGGGCGATTACCCTAAGCTTAGTGATGGTAGGCGCTTGGGTGGACTGAGCAAAATCGCACAAAACACCTGCTGCCTTTAGCCTTGAGCTTAGTTCGCTGCCTGCCTCGTCATTGCCGACAATGCCCACCAAAGACGCGGCGGCACCTAGTGCGGCAATATTAAGGGCAACATTGCCTGCGCCACCGGGCCTATCCTCGTTGTTGCCCACCTGTACCACCGGCACGGGCGCTTCTGGCGAAATTCTATTGGTCTTACCATGCCAATAGCGGTCTAACATGACGTCGCCAACCACTAATACGCGCGCTTGTTGAAAGGGGGGCATTTCCAAATTCATATCGAGGGTCCGAATTTCCTTAATAAAGCAGCGATAATACCATATCGCTACGTGAATTTACTCAGCACCGCGCATAGCATCTTTCCCTCCACTATATGAAGTAAACGAGATAATTCCTCATCGGATGCGCTTAGAATCCATTAGGTTTGCTACAATCGCTCAGCAAGCCCCACTATTGGTGTTCGGGCCCATGAGATAATCAGCAAAGAAGGCATTCGTGAGCAAGAAGTCACAACGATCTGATACCCTGAAGCCGTTCCTAGGGCCAAAATACTGGCCAACGTGGATCGGTTTTGCATGCATATGGCTACTTGCCCAGGCACCTTTCGCTGTTCAGATGCAAATCGGCAAGATTATCGGCTGGCTAAGTTATCACTTGGCCCGTGAAAGGCGTCGCATTTGCCGCATCAATATAGACCTATGCTTCCCCCAGCTCTCCGCTTCCCAGCGCAAGACTCTCGTGAAAGAGACATTTATTTCCAATGGCATTGGTATTATGGAGGTCGGTATGGCCTGGTGCCGAAACCCCGAGGACTTTCGCGAGCGTGTCACTATAAGTGGGCTAGACAATCTGCAGGCCGCCAGCGAACAGGGCAAAGGTGTCCTCTTAGTATGCGCTCACTTCACTACACTGGAGTTTGCAGGGAGCCTACTGAGCCTGTTCCACAAGATGGACGTTACCTATCGCCCGCATAAGAACGCCCTATTCGAAACCCTTATGTATCGCGCCAGAAAGCGCCTATATGGAGCCGTTATCGATCGCGGCGATGTTCGGCTCGCACTAAAACGGCTTAAACAAGGCGCTACTGTTTGGTATGCTCCAGATCAAGACTATGGCGCTAAGCACTCTGTATTCGTTAGCTTCTTTGGCGTAAAAGCCGCGACAATTACGGCAACGAGTAGATTCGCTTCATTTAATGACTCGGCAGTCATTTTTTTCAGTCACTACCGCAGCAAGAACAATGCTAGCTATCATCTGGACTTCAGTGCACCACTCACTGATTATCCTAGCGGGGACGATAAGAGCGACGCCAGACGCATTAATCAAATTATAGAAGAAGCGGTTGCCGAGCACCCAGAGCAGTATCTGTGGCTGCACAAACGCTTCAAGACTCAAGCCGGCGGCAAGGCCGACAGTCCATACAGACAATAGTAGGCGCGAATGCCAACAATAAGAGAAAAGATATGACTATGGCATGGCGTAATATCGATATTCGCATCTATGCGGTTGCCATCAGTCTGCTATTGTCTTGGTGGCATAGCTTTGTCAATCCGCTGCTGAATCCCGACGCCTACACCTATATTCATACCGCCGAAATTTTCCTCGACCAAGGCCTGGCTGCCGCATTCGAATGGTACCCCAATGCTAGCTACCCAGTATTGATTGGGCTAGTGAACAAAATAACTGGCATCGATCTTTTTTCTAGCGCCCAAATTCTCAACGCAATTTTTTACGCCTTGCTCAGCTTTAGTTTTATCACTCTAGTTGGCGAAATATACGACGACAAAAAACTATATCTGTATGCCGCGATCCTTATATTGGTATTTCCGGACTTAAATGAATATCGTTTTTTTCTTATACGAGACATCGCTAGTCTGAGCCTGCTATTTACCGCGTTTTTTCTACTTATTCGTTGTTACAAAAACTTCTCTATTGCACTGATCTTGTATAGCAGTGCCCTGTGCGTATTGGCTGCTCTTTTTCGCAGCGAAGCACTAATTTATTTAGCAAGCTCTCCGTTTATATTCTTGCTCAATAGCAGAAAATCGACCAAAGAAAGACTATCCAATTTTTTACAATCGGTGGGTGTTTTTGCCGGCGCAGGCATAACAAGCATAATCCTATTAGAAATTATGGGCTACTCTCTCATAGGCTCAATACGCGATATTGCAACCATATATGCACCATTTGTAGATCAGATTGCCGCCAGTTTTGACGCCAATAACCAAGAGCTTACTACCGCTGTTTTTGGAGAATATGGTGCCAATTATTCCGCAGAGTATATTGGGCTATTTATGTTCGCTGGACTGATGGCCATTGTCGTCACCAAGACTCTTGCTGGGCTCGGCCCCATCAGCGTAATTACTTTTGCACTTGCTTATTTTAAGCGGCTCTTTATTTTACCCAATAATATTCGACCAATATTCTATTTTTCCTGCGTTTCGTTTGTAATTACGCTTGGCTTTATTTTGTTCACTCGTTTTTTGTCAGGCCGCTACCTGCTTCCACTATGTTTGCTACTACTATTGCTTCTTCCGCCAGCTATCGCGGGCCTATGGAAGAAGGCGAGCGGTGCAGAGGGCTCTCGAACGCTATTGTTTACCTTAGTATTTTTGGGGCTCTATGCCAGCATTGACTCCCACTGGGAGTTGGGCGATTCGGATGCAAGTGCGAAGAGTGTTGTCGCGTGGATCGAAAACAATGTCTCACCCAACGGGCCGTTACTGATAAACGATGAGTATGTGGCCTACCACAGCAAGATGGTCCAAGACTACGATAGAGTTAGTCGCTACATTACATCGAGCGATATCGATTCTCATCCGGACAATACTATTTTCGTCCTCCAAAACTACGGCCGATTAGAATCACATATTGCGCCAAGCCTCAGCAAGGGGAATTTAGAACTGATCACTCAATTCCCTAACTCAGGTGAGGCGGATTATCTCATTTATAAGAAGCGCTAGACTTAATTTTCCCAGTCAGGCTCCGGTCTCTTCGTCACCAGAATATCTTGCATAATTAGGTACTCTAGGTCTGAACCAAAGAATAGATTGAGAGCATCTTCTGGCGAGCAAATCATTGCCTCACCAGGCCTATTTAGGGAAGTGTTCAACACAATACCGAAGCCAGCGATATTTTCCATTTCTTTTAATACATTGTAAAAGCGGCTATTGTCCTGCTCTGCAACAACGTGGGCACGCATGGTCCCGTCTTTGTATACTACTGCCGGAATTCTCTCTTTCCACTGCGGCGAAACATCAAAGGTCATATTCATGAAACGCGCGGGATGCTCAGATTGCAGAATCTCCTTGGCCAGCGTATCGATAATACTGGCAGAAAAAGAGCGCCAGTTCTCACGGAATTTAATTTGCTTATTAATTGCATCCACAGAGTCTTGATTGCTCGGACTCCCCAGAATGGCACGATTGCCTAGAGAGCGAGGCCCAAACTCCATTCTCCCCTGAAACCAGCCCAATAAATGCCCTTCTTCGATCAACTCTGCAGCCTTCTTAGCGGGGTCTTCCAACAACTCCCAGAGTGGCTTATCACGATGCTTAGCACAAGCGGCGATACAACGCTCGGTCGTGTAGCGAGGGCCCAAATAAGCGGTACTCTCTTTCTCGATGACGACACCCGTTTGTGAAAGAGTATAAGCCGCTGCACCTATAGCCGTTCCAGCATCGCTAGGGGATGGGGGTACAAACAATTCTTTCACATCAGGAATTTGTGCTAAACGCTGATTGAGTTTGACGTTCAAAGCCCCAGTGCCGGCAAAAGCCAATTTTCCGGTTTCCTTTAAAATATCGCCCAAATAGCTGTTAACCAATGTTACCGCGTAGTCCTCATAGAGCTTCTGAATGCTGGCAGCATAATGAATATAAGGATCTTGAATCATCTCGCCCGCACGTCGAGGCCCAAGCAGCTGGAGTAGTTTATTGCTAAAGAAATGGCCGCGAGACTTGTCTTTGTGTCGTCTTATTCCCACTGTACCAATGAGCTTGGTATTGACGGAGAATTTTTTCCCCTTACAGGTAGCAATCGAAGAAAGATCATATTTTTCCGGATCACCATAGGTTGCCATCCCCATTACCTTGGAATCGCCATCCAGCATATCGAAACCAAGATAATCTGTGACTGCCCCGTACATACCCGCAAGTGAATCGGGGTCGTAAAATTGCTTAATTTTGGTGATTTTGCCGTTTTCACCATATCCCAGGAACATGGACGCGTACTCGCCCTTCATGTCGATAGTGAGAATGGCGGTCTTTTCTTCAAAACCACTCATGTGGTAAGCGCTGCTGGCATGGGCAAGTTGATGCTGAACTGGAACGAATTTCACTTTATGCCAAGGGATTTTTAGTTCATGAAGCAATTGTTTCACTTGCGATAGATAGCGTCTGTAACGACGATTACCATTAAACAGTGCATCTAAGCTTCTATCCGGGGCATACCAATAGCGTCGAGCGTAGTGCCATCTCGCTCGGCTAAAAATAGAGATCGGGGCATAAGACACGGTCACAATATTAACATCGCGGGGCTTTACTCTAGCCGCTCGTAGGCAATACATGGCTGACTCGCGCGGCATATAGCCTTTTGCGTGCTTGCGCCTAACTAGGCGCTCTTCCTCAACTGCGGCCACGAGCTTTCCATCGACGAACAGTGCTGCAGCGGCATCATGGCCAAGCGCGCCAGAAAGACCTAGTGTGACTAATGACATAGATTATCCATTCAATTAAATATCGATACTATCGATGCCGATCGAGCATCTCGCTAACTCGTTTATATTTGCTTTCGTCTTTGACCCAATTATCGGCAAAACGCTGTAAATCTTTTTCAAATGCTTTGCGAAAACGCGATGAATCAGGCTCTAAACTCATCGCGTCTAGATCCAGTATTTTCAGGCGCTTGGGCCCCAGGACAAAATTGGTGGCCTTAGTATCCCCGTGAACAATGCCATACTCTGCCATGATCGCAAACAACTGATCGTATTGCTTTAGCGCCCGTTGCCATAGAGGAGAGTTAATTGGCTCGCTATCCAGAGTGTGTTTAACATCATCGCCTTTCGAAAACTTGCTCACGAAGTAAGCCTGACGACGGAGCAAGCCGAATCTGCGCTCCATCATTAATTTGGGTGCGGGAGTAGAGACTCCGAGCATTCTTAATAGATGAGCGTTGCGCCAACTCACCCAAGCTCTGCTTGGTCTGAACATTCGCCGCAGAAAATGAGCGGTCGATTTTAGATTATAGCGCTTAACCACATAGGGTTTACCATCTATGTCAATTTTAACGACAGTGGAAGAGTTGCCATTTTTCAGCTTCTCTCCGCTCGCCATCAGTTTGTCGGGATTGTCGATAAAAGCCTGCCAGGCCGGCGAACGTAAATTCCGCCTATAGACAACAAAGCTATCCCAAGTTCTCGTGCAAATATTGGCCGAACTACTTCGAAAGAGTTTTTTCAAAACGATATCGATGCGTTTCAAGCGTTTCTTTCGTAATAGCGCCTTGAACAACTGCAAGTCGGAAGTAAACCCCAATTCGGGCCTAAGATCTCGATAGTAGTCGTACATCTGGGGAACGTAATCGTCATTTGACACGGGAAACTGAGCAAAGAATAAAGCGAGGTTCTGCAGCGAACGCATGCTATCCAAGCCATCTCCAGGATTCTGTGTTTCTCGTTTCTCCACATCCGCAGCGTCAAGCAGATAGATATGATCATCTTGCAGCAAAAAATTATCCAAATGAATATCGTGCTGAATGAGGCCACGGCTATGACAGTCGGCTATCAGCTTCACGGCCTTTCGCAGCAGCAGTACGCGATCTTTCTCACTACTTTTTTTCCAGCTTTTTTTTAGGCTCCTACTATTGTCCAAATACTGTAGCAAGAGCACTCCGGCTTCCCCACAGGCGGTGACACCTAGCCCTTCAATCTGAGGCGTCGATATTCCTTCACCTGCTAGCATGGGGATACCATTGCTCTCTTTCGCAAGATGGCGTTGCCAGCGCTTAGGCGCCAAAAATATTTTGGCCACTACCAGATGATCATGCCAACGCGCAAGGCATACCACTCGCTTACCTGGCAGAATGCGAAAAAACCTTAGTATCTCTACTCGCTCGATCTGCGCGCTGTCATTGAGCTTAACATCAAGATTAATGGGCAGATCGAGTTCACGAGCACTACTACTTAACTGCTCAGCCGAAACGGGGATAGAATTTGTATTCATGTTGATCCCCCCTCTACTGCATTTATTTTGGCATCCAGCGCGAATGCTTTTTTCTTAACCAATGTCCAGAAGTCGCCGTCCTCGCTTTGGATCTGACGTAAACTCTTGCCGCTATAGAGCTTGGCAAAACGCAGGAAGTCTCTCGTGCTCAAACCAATATGTAGCGCAGAAAAATAGAGCCCAGCAACGTCTTTGACGATCCAACGCTTATGGAGCTTGCGATGAATTAGAGCCCGGTGCAAATCGATAAGTGACAGCTTAGGCTCAAGAATCTCACCGCGCGAGAAGGCTTCAGCATCGTGGAGTAAAAAGTGACAGATATAAAAGTCCCGATGACAAACGCCGTTCTCATGTAATAGCTTGCTCGTGCGAGCGACTTGCCTAATTAGACGTATTTTCTCCACAAAGTTTGGCGGCGAGGAGGGCCACTTGCCACAATAGTCCTCGAGGCTAACCGTATCATCGAGAGCTTCAGTGAGAATAAAAGAATGTCTAGTCGCTGGGTTTAAGCCCTTGTTGCCGTAGCCAACCGCAGTCATGGTAGCCACGCCTAGCTTCTGCAGTTTGGCTATGGCATGCCATTCGTTTTCGGCCCCTAAAATAGGCAAGCGAAAGCTCACAAGGTTTTTCAGTATTTCACCCCAACCAACACCGTGATGGATCTTAGCAAAGTAGCCTTTTCCATCTTGCTCGAAACGCAGTGTTCTACGGTTTTTCACATTGCGAAACACTTCACCCTCAAGCGCATCCACCTTAGCAAAGGCATCTTTGCCTTCCCACTTCTTAGCAAATTCTTCTCGAAGCCAGAGTTCCATTTTAGCTTTGTACTCCCGCAGTGGCACTCGGGGTTGCTTCTAGGAGCCCGCTAATAATGTCGGCGACTCGCTCGGGCATAAGATATAAATCTTGCTCTTCTCCATAGCGAATGCCGTTATCGCTAAAGGTCTGACAGTCTTCTCCCCTAAGCATCGATTCGAGATGTTTATTCAAAACGTTTTGGTCGAAAGGAGAGCGGCAAACAATTCCAGAGTGGGCGTTTTCTATATGAAACGCATAGCCACAAGTGTCAGTAGTGAGTACGGGAAGTCCAGCCACTGTGGCCTCTAGAAGAACGTAACCCGCACTTTCGGAGTAAGCAGGATGCAGCAGTATGTCAGCTGCGAATAGGAACTTAGGCACATCATCGCGAGCCCCCAGAAAATGGCATCTATTCCAGATGCCTAATTTTTTCGCCTGTCTCTTAAAAGGCGCTTGTTTATCCTGCCCCAGCAAAATGAAATGGCTGCGCTCTAAAAGCTCATCGGGCAGCGATGCGATGGCTCTAAGCGAGCGATCAACACCCTTAATCTGAAAACCCGCCGAACCTATTTGCAGCACTAATAGATCGGATTTAGAAAAGCCAAGCTCTTCTCGATATTGCTGCTTGAGAGCTGGAACATTCTCAGGCGCCTTTCTATCCAGAGATATACCTGGCGGAATATCGTGAAGACGCGGTATTGACTCTGGATAGTGTTTACCAAAATCTTGGCGTTGGCTTGGCGACAGGATCATGACTTGTGTTTTGGAGTCGCCTGAAAAAACGGCACGTTCAAATTTGATAAAATGACGATATCGGGCAGTAAAGCGATAGAATGAACTGCGTTGGCTCAGTGCTCGCTCTGCAAAACAAGGGTCAGCAGCAAAATACACATCCAAGCCCGGCATTTTATTGAAGCCAATCACTCCATCATACTGCTCCGACTTCAGCTTATTGTTCACCCAGTCACTGAATTTTTGGTAACGAGTATGATTTCGCCAAGCTTTCACCGGCACTACTGTTATCTCAACTCCCTTCGGTCTATCACCTTCCCACTTCATAGTATAAATGGTGATACTGAAACCTTTAGCTTGGCAGGCCTTCAACACTCGCAGAAAGTCGCGCTGCTGACCACCAAAGGGGAAATAGCGATAGATTAAGAAGGCCAGTCTCATGAAAGCGCAACGCTCCTTTGCTTCTTGGCAATCAGCTCTTGCATATGCTGCAAAACTTTGGACGGCGGATTACTGCTAAAGCAGGGCGGCTCTATGACAGCCTTACGATCAAGAAACTCTACAAAAACTGGCTCGCCCTCGTAGCTACATTTCTTTGCCATACAGGGCGAACAGGCGAACTGTGATGACAGGCGCTCCTGATAATGACCAAAGGTTCCAGATAGGCCGGAGTTAGTTGGGCCAAATAGGGTTAAGGTCGGCGTATCCAATGCGGCGGCCAAATGACAGAGGCCGGTATCCACACCAACCACAGCATCGGCGGCGGCAATATGTCTTGCCATTCCCGTCAGGTTCTGCTGCGGCAGAACGCTCACTCCCTCTATGCCCTTGGCAATCGAGTGGGCTCGTTCTTTCTCCCGTAGATTTCCCCAAGGCAGGCTTACCGTGTAACCTTGCGCTGTCGCCAAACGTGCCAGCTCTCGCCAATAGCTTTGTGGCCAGTGCTTAGTATCCCAAGTAGTACCATGCAGGAAAATAAGGCTGCCAGCTTGATGCTCGGCCGCATCGATACCGATACGCTTTAGATCTAGACCGTAGTCAATGCGTTCTAGGTCCTCTTGATGCAATGGATAGTTTAAGGCTCTAGAGAATAACTCTCTTACCCTCTGGACCGCATGCTCGTCCTTTGGTACCGAGTACATTTTGTTATAAAAGAGTGTCGCCAATGGCTCTTTAATAGTGCTATTACTTAAGCCAACCGTCAGACCTTTGGCTAAGCGGCTGATGATACCACTCTTAATGAGACCTTGAGCATCTATGATGAGGTCATAGTGCTCCAGCTTTAGTTCATGTTTAAAACTTTTGAACTCACCACTTCTAAAGGTCTTCATCAAGTTTTTGCGCCAGCGCCTCAGCGCTACGGGGATCACTCTATCGACAGCCGGGTGCCAAGCGGGCACCTCGACGAAATTCTCTTCCACCACCCAGTCGAATACGAGGCGGCGATTGGCTCGTTTAGCATCCGTTACGGCTGGCAGAGTATGAATAATATCTCCCAATGAAGAGACTTTGACTATAAGTACTCGCAAAGCTTATTGGGCTCCTGTTGTTAGAATCATCTTGCTTGTTCTCCAACTGCTACGGTTTTGGGGTCTGACCCCAAAAGCAGATCTAAAGCCTCTAAAGCCTTTTGGGGGGCTAAGTCTACCAAGCAGCGCTTGTGTTCCAAGGGGCACACACGCTTGAAACAAGGTCGGCAGTCTATGTCTACCGACAGTAATTGTACTTTATCGGTCAATGGCGGAGTAAAATCTGACGAGGTAGAACCATATAGCGCGACTATGGGACGACCGAGCGCAGCGGCCACATGCATAAGGCCGGAGTCATTGCTGACGACAGCACTCGCACAGGAGATTAGATCGATAGCGTCAGCCAGGGTGGTCTCACCTGCCAGATCATGCCAATGCTCACTCGACCCTAGCCCGTCAGCTATAGCCTGTGTTACCTCGCGGTCTTTAGCCGAGCCCATTGCCCATACCTGCCAACCGTCGTGAATTTTCTGCTCACATAGAGCCGCATAGTGCTCCGCAGGCCATTGCTTAGCATCGCCAAACTCTGCGCCAGGGCAAATAACGAGTACGGGACGAGACAGATCCAGCCCGTGTTTTTGCCGGGCCTGTGCCACGCTGCCGGCATCACTAATCAAGGACGGGCGTGGCATCTGCGCTGGGAGAGTCTCCCCATCGCCGTAGGCTAAGGCTACGAAACGCTGCACCATTAGGGGCAAAGCCTCTTTATTCAAATCTCGCACATCATTAAGCAGCCAACCTCGCTTCTCCCCTCGCCAGCCAGTACGTGTAGGCGCGTTGGTGAAGCGAGGCAATAGCGCAGATTTAAAGGAGTTTGGAAGGACTATGACTTGATCATAAGCATGCTCACGCAAGCTCTTACCCAGACGATAGCGACCCGAGATATTCAACTCACCATGGCCAAATGGCAGATCGATAGCCTCATTCACCTGAGGCATACGCTCCAGTATAGGCCGGCTCCAAGCGGGGGCTATGACATCGATGGCCACAGTCTCCCCCTTTTCCATAGCACGCTGCTCTAGGGCAATGAATAGGGACTGTGCCATCACCATGTCACCCACCCAAGATGGCCCAACTATCAATATTTTCTTTGTCATGCAGTATTCTTGTGGTGAGCGCTACTTCGCTGTGTTGAAAATTGCATCCCAGACAGCACTTACCGCCTGCTGATGCTCTAAAAGAGTCGCTGGCAATTCAGCATGATTTTGCTGCGCTAGAGCGAACTGGTGTAATGCCGACCTCAGAGCTAAATAGGCGTCGGTTAAGGACTCAAATTGCTCATTAGATAACAACCCACACTCGTGGGCGGACTCAAGTATACGAACGTTATCAGAATAAGTTAATAAACTCTTGTGCTGGCTGCTGTAGCAAAGCACCAGAAACTGCACCATAAACTCAATATCAACGATGCCACCAAGCCCATGTTTTATGATAAACGAGACCTTTTCTCGCTCTGACTTGGGCTTCTTGGCGAACTCTGTGCGCATTCTTTGGCGCATATGGGTAACCTCGCCAGCAACCGCTGCAACATCTCGACTTGCGCCGAGAGTTAATGCCCGTTGCTGGTAGAAGGCCTCGTGCAACTGGGGCGATCCGGCTACTGCCCTAGCCCTAACAAGAGCCTGGTGCTCCCAAGTCCATGCATCTTGATCTTGATACTTGGCGAAGGCCTCCATAGAGCTTACCAATAGTCCCGACTCTCCAGAGGGTCGCAGACGCATGTCCACTTCGTACAGGTCGCCCGATACGGTTTGTGTACTCAACATCATTATGACTCTCTGCGCTAAGCGAGTATAAAACTCTCGGCTATTAATACTGCGCTGCCCTTCGGTGACTATCGTGTCTTTATCCAGTGCCCCGTTGTGCAGAAATACCAGATCTAGATCAGAGACATAGCTAAGCTCTATTCCACCCATTTTACCGTAAGCAATAATTGCAAAACCCATCTCGCCGTGTCTGCCGCTAGTATCGACTGGATATCCGTGCTTGCTCACCAGCACATCCCAGCTAAGCGCCAACACTTGCTCTAGGATCGCCTCGGCAGTGAAGGTCAGATAATCGCTTACCTTCATAACGGTGAGCCTACCGCTGATCTGCGCGGCCGCAACCTGTAGCGTATGCGACAGCTTGAAGTAGCGCAGCAATTCCATCTGCTCTTCAAAGTCTTCCGGGTCGATGCGAAGCAGCTGCTGGGCCAGCTCCTCTTGTAGCTCGGCCTTGCCTGGCGGCTCCTCAATGCCGTCTAGCATTTCATCGAGTAGCACGGGAAATTTACTGAGGTACTCAGTGACAAAGGGGCTTGCACTGCATAGTTGAATCACTTGCCTAAGCGCAGGCGGATTCTCTAATAATAAGACAAGATAAGCTGTACGCCTGCTCACAGCCTGAATCAAGGTCATTACTCGCTTGGCACCCAAGCTGGGTTGATCCGAATCGGCAAGCGCCGCCAGTAGCACCGGCATAAACTTATTAAATCTTTGGCGGCTTTCCGCAGGCAAAACTAAGAACGATTTTTCTTTTCGAAAATTCATCAATAACTGAAGGGTTTCTTCTGGGCTCTCAAATTCATGCTGAGCGAGCAACTCGATGGCTCGCTCTTGGCTAATATCCTCCCGCCATAGACCGCTCCAATCACCTAACTCTTGTTCACTCTCATCGTCGCTCTCTTCTTCGCTGCTTACTACAGCTGCAAAGTGCAAGCGCACATTGGCACGATGTCGTTCAAGCTCTTGCGACAGTAATTCCCAGTTCTCAAAACCCATAGAATGAGCAATACGAGCTTGCTCGATCGCCTGACTCACAAGCATTTGCGTTTGCTTATTTGCAAGCCCTTGCAGCTTGTGTTCTAAACTGCGCAAGAAACGATAAGCATCTCGCAGCTGCTCAATAACCTCTGCAGGCAGATACTCCCCTTCTACAATGCTATTCATGGCAGCAAACAGCGATGCTTTTTGCAGCCGATCATCTCGTCCACCATGCACCAGCTGTATCGCCTGTACAATAAATTCAATTTCACGAATTCCGCCGGCGCCTAGCTTCACATCGTTGCTAAGCCCCTTGCGCCTAACTTGCTTATTGATTTGCAGCTTCATGCTACGCAATGAGTCAAACGCTGAAAAATCCAAGTACCGCCTATACACAAATGGCCGTAACTGCCCTAGCAGATGAGCGCCTAATTCTTGGCTGCCCGCAACAATACGCGCCTTAATTAACGCGTACCTTTCCCAGTCGCGCCCTTGAGTTTGGTAATAGCTTTCCATAGCGTCAAAGCTGCATACGAGAGCTCCCTCGCTACCGTAGGGGCGCAGCCTCATATCCACTCGGTTTACAAAACCATCGCTCGTAATGGTGTCCAGTACGTCAATTAATTTTTGGCCGACCCTTGTAAAAAACTGCTGATTGGATAACTCGCCATCCTCTCCCCCTTGGGTTTGCCCGTTCTCTGGATAGGCAAATATTAAATCGACATCTGAAGATAGATTCAGCTCACCGGCACCAAGCTTACCCATCCCCAGAACAATAAGCGTCTGTCGCTCACCATTTTGCGTTAGACCTGGCTCTCCCCATTTTTCCGCCTCCCATTTATGCACCACCGATAAGCCAGCCTCGATGGCCGAATCGGCAAGAGCCGAAATATCTGCACAACTCTCGACAATATCGCTTTTAGCGCAAACGTCTCGCCATATGATGCGAGCCATTTGTTTTTTCTGATTGCATCGAAGTGTTTGCTTAACGAGTGCTTCTCGGGAGCTCTTGTCTTGCTCACTAAGGGGCTCAAGCTGGGCTATAAGAGAGCTATAAAAATCGTTCTTATTGCTTCTTTCCAGCTCACCACTTGTTTTCAAGTCTACAAGTAACTGCGGATTTTGAATTGTGATATTGGCAACGAAATCGCTAGCCGACCAAACCTGAGACAGTTCGCTCGCAAAGCTCACATCTTGCTCAACAAGTTCTACTAGAGATTGAGCTCCGGAAAGCTCTTTTTCTTTAGCATCTAAAAGTCGCTGCCAATAGTTCTTAAGAATTATTTGTAGGTCTTGCGGGTATTGATCAATTTGAAGCATAGTTCTCTCAGTGACTAGTTTGACTCGGGCGTAACGCGCAAGACTTCATTAACAGCTGTTACGCCTGCGGCAACCTTCTTTGCACCGCTTAGACGCAAACTAAGCATTCCTTCCTTGTAAGCTTGATTGCGAAGCTTCGGCAAGTCGGCCGCCGACTCTATATGGGATGCTAAGGCCTCAGTCATCGGCATTATCTCGTAGACTCCCTGCCTGCCTTTATAACCAGTTTCGCGACATTCGAGACAGCCATTGCTAACGGCCACCTTCTTAGGAATCGCCATCTTCCAAGGAGAGATTAGTACTTTCCAGTCCTGCTCACTAATTGCCCCTTGTGTTTTACAATGGGGGCATAGCACCCTGACAAGTCGTTGAGCGACTACTCCTACAAGTGTCGCCTTTAATAAATATGGCGCCACGCCTAACTCTAAAAGTCTGGTTACTGCAGAAGGCGCATCATTGGTGTGCATGGTTGTAAATACCAAATGTCCAGTAAGCGCTGCCTGTATCGCCATTTGCGCCGTTGCCAAGTCTCTAACCTCTCCTATCATAATGATATCGGGGTCCTGCCTAAGCAATGCCTTGACGCCGCTAGCAAAATCCAAATCGATATTGTCTTGCACCTGCATTTGATTAAATTTAGCTTCAACCATTTCGATTGGATCTTCTATGGTGCAGACATTAACCTCTTCAGTGGCGAGCATCTTCAATGTCGAATACAGCGTCGTAGTTTTTCCGCTTCCCGTGGGGCCAGTTATGATGACGATGCCATTATTATGGCCAATGATGTTTTTCCAACGATTCAAGTCGTCATTCTGTAGCCCGAGCGCCTCGAAGGGACGCAGCAAGACTTCCGGATCAAATATCCGCATGACCAGTTTTTCTCCAAAGGCCGTTGGTAAAGTCGACAGTCTCAATTCGACTTCATCGCCGCTGGGACTCTTGGTCTTGATGCGTCCATCCTGCGGCCGGCGCTTCTCCGCTACGTTCATCCTAGCCAGTATCTTTAGACGGCTCGTGACTGCGCTAAGCACCTGCATAGGTAGGGCATATACAGTATAGAGAACTCCATCGATGCGAAAACGCACATTGCCTTTTTCGCGCCTCGGCTCAATATGAATATCGCTCGCCCGTTGATCGAAGGCATATTGCAGCAACCAGTCAACAATACTGACTATATGCTGATCGGAAGCGTCCGGGTCTTGCTTATTCCCTAGTTCCAGCATCTGCTCCAGATTGCCAAGATTAGGGCCCGTACGACCATTACCTACAGAGGCATGGCTAATGGAGTTGGCGAGGCTATAAAATTCGGTAGTAAAGCGTTTTATATCCAAGGGGTTAGCAACGACGCGCCGTATGCGCTTTTGCAGCACATGAGCCAGGTCGGCCTCCCATGCGTTTATATAGGGCTCGGCACTGGCAATCCACACCTCCTGAGGATGAACCTCTACCGCCAATATATGATGGCGCTGGGTAAAGGCATAGGACATCACTTGTGCCACTTGGGCGGCATCTATTTTGAGCGGGTCGATACGATAGTAGTCTTGACCGGCCTGCTGCGCCAATAGACGGGTGAGCGTTTCGAGGTCGAGCGATCTGTGAGGAGGATGTTGATCAAGCAGCCCTTGCTCGGCAAGCCAGATTAGCAAGTGTTTGCGCGCATCATCCCTACCTCTGGGTATGGTGGGCAAGCGCAGGCGCTCTTCGTCGCTTATATAGCCCTCCTGATGCAAGTACTTCAGAAATTGGCTTAGCTCTACAGGCGAACCTGTAGGAGCTTGCGCTGAAACTGTATCTACTGCCATGGCGAGACTCTCTGCGGCCCTAGTGAATAAGGGCCTGGGTTCGGCTGTCTAATCTTGTGCTACAAGTTTATACTGCGCGCCTCAATTAACAAAGGCTAGCGGGATTTGGTAACAAACGCCCGTCACAACACCATGCTGCTATATCGGCTTTCAAATCTTTCCCTCGCCTATGGCGATAAACCACTCTTGGACCAAGTGGATCTCACCATTCACAGCGGTGAGCGTATTGGCATCCTAGGCCACAATGGCGCAGGCAAATCGACGTTCATGAAGCTACTTTGCGGTCAGGCCACCCCTGATAGCGGTGAGCTCTGGAGTGCCGGGGATTTGAAAGTGGCCTATTTAGACCAAAATTTGCCAGAACTTAGCGATGAGACAGTGTATGACTACGTTGCTGGAGGTCTCGCAGAAATGGGCGATTTGCTGCGGCGCTACCACGCCATGACCCATTCCGAGGCCAATGATATTGATTGGTCAGACCCCAAACACATGGACAAGATGGCCAGCCTGCAGAAGCAAATAGAGAGCGGCGATGGCTGGGCCATTCAGCATAAGATTGATAGCGTAGTGGACAGCCTAGCCTTACCAGCAGACTCTCTCATGCGCAGCCTGTCCGGGGGCAGTCGACGTCGCGCCGCACTTGGCCGCGCATTGGTGTGCGAACCCGACATGTTGTTACTAGACGAGCCCACCAACCACTTGGATATTCCTACTATTCAGTGGCTAGAGAAATATTTGAATGGCTTTAACGGCGCCGTTCTCGTTATTAGCCACGATCGACAATTTCTACAAGGCATTACCAACAGAATAATAGAAGTTGACCGCGGAAATTTACGCTGCTGGGATTACGACTACCAAAGCTTTCTCGCCTTCCGTGATCAACAGCTAGCAGCTGAAGATAAAGCTAACAGCGAATTCGACAAGAAGCTTGCCGAAGAAGAGAAGTGGATTCGCCAAGGAATCAAAGCCCGACGAACGCGTAACGAGGGTCGAGTCCGTGCGCTGGAGAAAATGCGTGTGGAGCGTCAGCAAAGGCGCGAACAGACTGGCAAGGCGAAATTCGAGTTGGAACAAGCCAGTTCGTCTGGAAAAATCGTCATCGAAGCCAATCATATTTGTCACGGCTATGATGGTAGAACGCTAATACGTGATTTCTCTACGAAGATTCTGCGGGGAGACCGAATAGGTTTTATTGGCGCTAATGGTTGCGGCAAGACAACACTACTTAAGATTCTCCTAGGGAGTGAACAGCCTCAGCAAGGCGAAGTAAAAATTGGTACCAACTTGGAGCTTCTTTACTTTGACCAACTGCGGAACCAACTGGATCTGGAAAAATCGGTTATTGACAATGTGTGTGAAGGCAGCGACTTCGTAGAGATCAATGGCAAACAGCGTCACGTCATTAGTTACTTACAAGATTTCTTATTCGCACCAGCAAGGGCAAGACAGCCGGTTAAGTCGCTTTCGGGCGGCGAACAGAATCGACTCATTCTCGCGCGCCTGTTCAGCAAGCCAGCAAACCTTATTGTGCTTGACGAACCAACGAACGATCTAGACATGGAAACCCTCGAACTTTTAGAGGAAATCCTACTAGAGTTTAAGGGGACTATTCTTCTAGTTAGCCACGACCGAAAATTCCTCGATAACGTTGTCACCAGCAGCATAGTCTTCGAGGGCGAAGGTGTAGTAAAAGAATATGTGGGCGGCTATGAGGATTGGCTTAGACACGGTGGAAAGCTGAACGGTTTCGCTGACAACAAGAAACAAAGCAAGCCTAAAGCCTCTGCAGTGGTGAAAGAAAAAGAAAAACCTGCACAGAAGAAGCAAAGTTTCAAAGAAAAGCGTGAACAAGAGAAAGTCACTCGTGACATCGAAAAGCTAGAGGAGAAGCTGGCCGCAATTGCAGAAACAATTGCCGATCCTAGTTTCTACTCTCAGGATCAAAGCAAGATCGATGCAGTCCTAGCTGAATCAGGCGACTATCAGAAGCAACTCGATACACTTTACGAACGCTGGGAAGAACTTCTGGAATAGAGCACCAACTGGAACTACACAAGGGGCCAGTTTATCTTGCTATTTCTTCACCAGCAGATAAGCTTATATAACGGTAGCCAGTATAGTGAATAGCGCAATAAACATGCATATTTATTAACTGCCTGAGACAAACTTACACAGAAACTTGAGGAAACCATGAACAAAATCACATTCGCCCTTCTAGCGACCTTATCGCTTGTATCATTCAAGGCTAGCGCGCAAGAGATGATCTCGGAGGCGCCCGCTGACGCACAAGCTTATTTTATTTCTCCCCAAGACGGAGAAACTGTAGGTCAGACAGTGAAAATTGTCTTTGGATTAAAAAATATGGGCGTAGCCCCGTCAGGCGTAGACAGGGCTAATACTGGTCATCATCACCTGCTAATTAACACTGACGAGCTTCCGGATTTAAGCCAAGCTCTCCCAGCATCAGAGAATGTCATGCATTTCGGCGGCGGTCAGACAGAAACTGAGATTACTCTTGAGCCAGGCGTACATACTTTACAAATGGTATTAGGCAATTTCGCTCACGTTCCCCACAAGAACCCAGTAATGTCTGAAAAAATTACCATTACTGTAGAGTAGTGTTGCGATATTCGGCGCAGATGATGCGCCGAATAAGCTATGCCTAGCCCCTCAATTACGGCACTATGAAGTTGAACTAAAAGAACGCACCTAGAGGCTCTTACTCAAGGTGAATTTGTAGTTTTGTACTCTAGGGGGCAGGGAATCTCGTTTGAAGAGTTACACGGTCGAAAAATCCATTATTATCTATGCCCCTCGTCAACGCATCTACCGAGCGTTGACGTCTAGCCAAGAAATCCCCAAGTTTTACCCCCTAATTCAAGTAGAGAGCACGTGGCGAGAAGGCGATTCAGTCAAATTTATTGGCGAACTGGACGGCGTTGGTTTCATTGACTATGGGATATTAGACAGGCTTGAAGCCGACTCTCTAATCGCCTATCGCTATTGGGGTGAAAACCACGACACCGAGAATCGCGAAAAGAACTACGTTGCCATCAGTTATTTTTTAAAAGACCTCAACAATAGCACTCGCGTAACTATGCGGCAGTCTAATATTAAGAGCAGGCGCCTATACGAGGCGCTAGAAGAGCACATGTGCGACTTTCTCTTGGAAAGACTAAAAGTATTTTGCGAACGAACTGCACCGCTAAGCTAGCTTCTCTATACTGACAAAAGCTCTCGCCTGTGTTAAAAACAGTCCTCTAAGCGCAATATTCTTTCAATAATAAAACCTTTTTATAATAAAGAGAGTGTCCTGATACTTATGAAAAACCTACGTTTACCCTACAAAAAGCTGCTCTTGACGAGCTTACTGGCCAGCGTCAGCTTGGGCGCTAGCTCAGTCTTCGCTCAAAGCGACGCCTAGCCTACGGGCGTCGATAATCCGCAAGCCGGTGGTTTGGCGCCTTATACTGGGCAGCTCTTAGACTCTGCTATGCAACGCATTGTCAGCCGAGGCGACGTGGCTGGAATGACATGGTTGCTAGCCAAAGATGGCGAAGTAGCGGCATTCAATAGCGCTGGCTTTGCCTCACTGGAAGACGGCATACCAATGGAGAAGGACACCCTCTTTCGAATCTATTCCATGACAAAGCCAATTACAGGCGTCGCCATGATGATTCTCCATGAACAGGGCTTGTGGGACTTTGACGACCCGGTCAGCAAGTTCATTCCTGAGTTTGAAAACCTGCAGGTCTTAAGTAGCAACGATGCGAATGGCACTCTGGAGCCTTTGAACAGACAGCCGACTATGCGCGAGCTAATGAACCATACAGCAGGCTTTGGTTACGGCCTACGCAGTGGCGACCCTGTGAACGATGAATTCAGCGCTAAAGAAGTCCTTAACTCCAGCGATCTGGAAGAGCTGACGGCTCGAGTAGCCACTATCCCCCTACTGAGTCAACCCGGCGAGTTGTGGAGCTACTCCATAGCAGTGGACCTGCAGAGCCGCATTGTAGAGATTCTAAGCGGTATGTCTTACGGCCAATTCCTCGAACAGAAGATATTCGGCCCTCTAGGCATGGACGACACCTCCTTCTTTGTCAGCGAAGCCGATAGAGAGCGCTTTGCAGACGTCTATCACTGGGATAGTGAACAAGGCAAATTGGTGCGCAATAGTGAGCGACCAGATCGTCCTGGCTACTTCGACCCTGACCGACTGGAGTCCGGCGGCGGCGGTCTTGTTTCGTCGACACACGACTATGCGCGCTTTCTGCAGATGATGGTCAACGGTGGGGAGCTCGATGGGGCTCGAATAATTAGCGAAGAATCGGTCACCACCATGCGTACAGACTCTCTCCCTGAGGGCGTTTCACTTCGCAGCACGAGTACCGGTAGAGTAGAGCCTGGCCGAGGCTTTGGTGTCGATTTCGCTGTGATTAACGATCCTGAAGCAGCTGGAACGCCGCAAGGCACCGGCACCTACTATTGGGGCGGCGCAGCCGGCACATGGTTTTGGATTGACCCAGAGAATGACATGTTTTTTATAGGCATGATTCAAGCTCGAGGCGCCACGCGTCCCGGCAACGCAGATATGCGCAACATTGCTCTGGACATGATTTATTCTGGCCTATAGTCAGGCGAAAGGGGCATCTTCACGCTAGTGTGGATGCCCCTGATTTCATTAGCCACCCTATCGATTCGGATTGCCATGAAATTCTCTAAAGAAGAAAAAGATCGCATGAGCGACAAGCTTAAGAACTACTTCTCCCAAGAGCTCGACTACGAACTTGGAGGCTTCGATGCCGAGTTTCTAATCGACTTTATCGCAGAAGAATTGGGCGCTTATTTTTATAATCGTGGAGTCTACGATGCCGAACAGGCTATCAATAATCAGATGAGTCAAATATCTGAAACCTTGATGATGTTAGAAAAGCCAGTCTAATCACCACCAGCATCTAAATCCTCTGTGCTCTCCAATGGTTTTTCCTGCCTTAGGTAAAAACGATAGGAATAGAATATCGGCACTAGTCGTGAAGCGATCAAGAAGCTTATCGCTACAATGAAGCTCGGAGCAAACACTGTCACCAGGGCCAAAACTAGGCCAAGCCCCACCATCAATTTGCCCGCGAAACGGTGGGTAGCCGTCCAGTTCTTGCCCGATGCTATTGTCCACGGAGTACGGATGCCGAGAAAGAAGTTTCGTTCGGTTTTGCCGAAAGCATTTCCCATAACGATGAGTAGTGCCACCATCCCCCAAGAAGGAAAGACCCCACCAAATTCGGCCCCTGAAGGGTCTAGCAACATGCCTAAATGAATGAATAGCAGCATTAGCCCAACAGCAAAGTTCATGCTATCTATTGAGCGCTTGGTGTTAGGCATAGAATATTTCTTTGGCGAAATTCTCACTAGCGCATTTACTAAAATCAGTAGCAGTAAGAAGACTCCCGGCATCATGACCGCTTGTTGCTCCTTAGGACTATATTGAATGGGTTGCCCATTCCAGTCGAAACGGGTGGCCACCTCGGCAGGCAGTTGGGGGTAGAAATAGATACTCAAACCTATCATGGCCAGTAGAGTGAGCAGGTTGAAGGCATTCGTTTTAAGACTGTTCATTTTTCTTAGCTCCCTGAGCTTGAAAGAATTCGATGACGTACTGCGCTGCGTCCTCGAACACACTGGTATTAATAGAGTAGTAAATGCTTTGGCCTTGCCGCCGTGGAATCACCAGGTGCGCGGCCTTGAGCTTATTTAGATGGTGGGACATGGATGCCCCAGAAATATCAAAGTGTTCGTTCAATTCCCCCACGGAAAGCTCGGAGCGTTTAAGTAGCTCTAGGATTTTCCGCCTAGTGGGGTCCGAAATTGCTTCTAAAACTGTTTGCATAATCATATCCTTTAGATATTTAGACAATGCTCTAATTATCTAATTAGTCAAGAGACTATAAGGACAATTTTATGCGCAGGGGAAGAAATGGATTAGAGGGCTTAAACGCAAACCTTATTACGGCCGCCCTGCTTGGCTCGATAGAGCGCCTGATCTGAGCGCTTTAGCACTTCATCGAGCTCGACAGAGTTAAGCTGAGAGGCCACCCCGAAGCTCGCGCTCACTTTTACTGTCTCATTACCTACTTTGACAAAAGTCTCATGCAGCCTTAAGCGCAGCTGCTCTGCCAGATCGACGGCATCCTGTTCATTCGTGTCCGGCAGGACAATAACAAACTCTTCACCCCCAACCCGAGCACAAATATCCTCCTTGCGCCGATTCTTGGAGATCAGCCTGGCCACGTTTTTTAACACCAAATCGCCCTTATCATGACCGTAATTGTCGTTAATATCCTTGAAATGATCCAAATCTACCGATATTACGCTCATGCTCCAGTTCTGCTTATTGCGCGCCGACTTAAACCGTTGCACTGCTTTCTCTAGGCCTCGACGATTGTAGATTTCAGTCAAAGGGTCGCTCATGGAAAGCAAAGACAGCTCCCTGTGCTCATTAATCAACACGCTGGATAAAAAGCCGATGCCGACTAGTGTATATGTGGTCGCGAGAACAATGACAGTAATGCCACCTGCCAAGCTGAGATCCTGTAGCACGATCAACACATAGGAGTTTATAAAAGAGCTAAGCACGACCAGCGAGGAGGCAACACCCAGAATCGCATGGCCTATGTTGTGCATCTGCATTGCGCGATGGAAGCAAACCCAAGTAATAAAGCCATAGGCCAAAATTGAATAGATCGCTATGACGGCAGACTCCAAGGCTTGGCTATTCAAAGAGTAGAAGAAAGCACACAAAGCCACGTGGAGTGCTGCAAGGAGCTTCCCATGCAGCCCGCGTTGCAAGGGCTTATACACCGCCAGTAACAATATATAGCTGCACAACAAAAAGCTGAGCTCAGAGTTATCAGAGCTTACAGGAGAGTCACTGACGGCGTTACGCGCTAGGACCAACCAACCAAGCTCGCCAAGAATAAAGTATATTTGAAACAGGGTTGGGGATAGCACTGAAGAGCGAACATTGCGAATAAAATAAGCAACGGCAATAAGCCCCAACACCATTGCATTCATCACAATGAAAAGGGCATAAGTATACATAGTCGGATCGATATCTATCATTACGCGCTCAACAGCTTACTCGATACCCTACAGAGTACATGGACTAGTAGAGGATTTCAGCCTTTGTTTTTAGATCGCAACTCGATGATATTATTCGGAAACTCCATTGTTTCCACCTCTGTGACGAACTCTTTTGCTACTTTAAGGATGGTGTCGCTAACATGCGCGTATTGTTTAGAGAATGGCGGCCAGTAGTCCCCCAAGCCTAAGGCATCGTTAATCACCAATACTTGACCATCACAATCTGGGCCTGCACCAATGCCAATAGTGGGACCAGCGAGCGCTTGGGTAATAGTCTTTGCCAGCTCGTAAGGGATATGCTCGAGCACCACCATGAAGGCTCCAGCCGCTTCGATTTGCTTAGCCTCCTGCACAATTCGCTGAGCCTCGTCGTCGGTTCCACCGACCTTCTTGAACGAAGTCGCAGTCTGCGGAGTTAGACCGGTATGACCGACAACGGGAATACCATTGCCGACTAAGTAATTAATCACATCAAGCTTAGGCCCCTCAAGCTTAATACTGTCGGCCCCGGCCGCCATTAAGCGTTTAGCACTAACAAGTGCTGTCTCTGGGTCTTCGTCAGTAAGATACGGTAAATCACCAATGATATGCGTTTGCTTAGCCCCTCTGCGTACCGCAGCAATATGGTATTCCATATGCTCAATGGTCACATCGCGAGTACTACTAAAACCCATTTCCACCATACCCACAGTATCGCCTACTAGAATCACCGGAACCCCAGCCTCCTCTATGCTTCTGGCCACAGGGCATGTATAGGCGGTTAACATGGTAATGGGCTTCTGGCCCTTCATGCTGGCAAGGTCTCTAGCTAATTTTTTCATCGTTTTCTCCGCCACTCTAAGGCAATTGAGCTGCTCGCGAGTATATGGTGCACTTTGGCTTCCATTATATGCTTCTAAGGGCTTTATCTAAACAAAAACTGCTTATTCACAGCCTCAGTGTCAATTCAAATGGCGACTACAAAGAAACACAAAAACAAGTTAATCTTCTCATCCTATATGTTAAGCACAGCACGCTTTGGAGAGCACCATGGGTAAACTTTACAATAATATTCTTGAGACAGTCGGCAATACTCCGGTCGTAAAATTGAACCGTATGGCCCCCGAAGGCGTTAATGTTTACGTGAAGATTGAGGCCTTTAACCCCATGGGTTCTGTAAAAGATAGGTTGGCGCTGGGCGTAATAGAAGACGCCGAGCGACGCGGCGAGCTAAAACCGGGGCAAACAATAGTAGAGGCCACTAGCGGCAATACCGGCATCGGCTTGGCGATGGTCTGTGCGCAAAAAGGCTATCCCTTAGTGATTACAATGGCAGAAAGTTTCAGTGTGGAGCGACGTAAACTCATGCGTTTCCTGGGAGCCAAAGTAGTGTTAACACCAGCGGCACAAAAAGGCACTGGCATGGTAGCAAAAGCGAAAGAATTAGCTGAAAAACACGGCTGGTGGCAGTCTCGACAATTTGAAAATCCGGCCAATGCGGATACCCATGCGCGCACTACCGCTGTAGAAATCCTAGAAGACTTTGCCGACACTCACTTGGACTACTGGGTAAGTGGTTTCGGAACGGGCGGAACTGTCAACGGCGTGTCTCGCGTTCTTAAGGAGAAGAGTCCAAATACCAAAATTATTGTGTGCGAGCCTAAGGACGCACCGATGCTAAGCAGTGGAGTGGCTCAACCATTAGCGGCAGACGGATCAATAAGCGATAGTCATCCAAGCTTTAAGCCTCACCCTATGCAGGGCTGGTCACCCGATTTCATTCCAAAATTAGTACGTGAAGTCACCGAGCGTGCGAGCATCGATGAGCTGAGAGTGATAGAAGGGCCCGATGCCATCGCCACATCTAAACAATTGGCCCAACAGGAAGGTATTTTTGTTGGCATCTCAGCCGGCGGCACACTCGCCGGAGCCTTGGCTCTGGCCAAGGAAGCGCCGAAAGGCAGCAATATTCTTTGCATGCTTCCAGACACAGGCGAGCGCTATCTGAGTACGCCTTTATTTGCCGATGTTTCCGAAGCGATGACCGATGCAGAGATTGAAATTTCACACTCAACCCCCGGTTATCAATAAGACCTCAAGGCCGGTGGCATGCAATGATTGCGCGCCACCGATGCCGCTCCATAGAACTTAGAAGGCGTACTCAAGGCCAAGGCTGAATCGGCTTTCATCCTGAAACTGTCCGAATACCGCGTCTGCGCTGCCATAGTAGCCATCGAAAGCTGCCCTGAAGGTAATATTGGCGCGATAGCGGTAATTCGCTGCTAGATGCCAGTAACCATCATCGTCGTTCAGAGAATGCACTGCCAAACCATCAATAGTCAGAACTTGATTCATAAAATCACGACGAATTAAAAAGGTGACCTGCTGCTCTTTCTTATCGCGAGCGAACGCCGGGTCATCATCTAGCAATGTACTAAGGAACCACTGAGCGCTCAGTAAAGTATCAGAGAAGCCATTATAGTCAATTCCAACAACGCCCTTTACTTCCCTCGTTTTGGGAAAGCGCTTTTGTATGGTGTTTGGTGCCACTACGCCTCGATCGCTAAACGGTATCGAGTCGCTGATGTAGGCAGTCTCCCCCCTTAGCGTGAAACTGGAGAAAGCTTTCGCAAAGCTCCCCCCCAACAGATGCGTTCTTTTGTAAGCCATATCAATGAACTGAGTCGTGCCATCACTGTACTGAGAAATCGCACTATTATTAGCGTATTGATAGAGATAACTTAAGCCCACATCCCAACCACCTACAAAGCCTGTCACGCGAAACCCATAGTCAGAGTCCTTTACTATATGCTTAGGCTTTTCCGCGACACGCAACTCAAGCGGCTGAGTATAGTCAATGCTAGGGGATAGTTTTGAAGAGCTAATGGAAAATGCAGCTCCACTCTCTGGATATACATGATAGGTTTGATCCGGCAACCAAACCATTTGTAGCATCCAATTTCCTACTGGTACTTCGATATTTGCCGCCCACAAGGGTATGCGCCGGTCTTCTATCTCATCGGAGATAAACTCTCGGTAGCGCATTGGATTAACAACATCCAATACCTGAAGTCCATCGGACTGGCCCCACACTATCTGCTGCTTGCCTAAGCGAAAGAAGATATCAGCGCTATAGCCATCGATATAAAGCTCTCTCAGCTCCAACTCAGATTCATCCGAGAACTGCCACGGCTTATTGAACTTACCTCTACTGGAGAGGCTAGGCTTGCCCGGCTCGAGCTGATCCTTTGACTCATGCCGCACAATAGTTTCCGAGTACAGACGTGCGCCATTACTAAAACTAGTTTCAAGCTCGAGCGACAGCACAGTGTCGATAGACTGAACCCTGCCAGCATATCTATCGGTGTCATCCAATAGATATGAGGCCTGAGTATCAAAAGCACCGCGAATTTCTGTATCGGCCAAAGCGAGGCTGGGTATGAGCAGCCCCGCGATAACAATCTTCCTCATCTTAATCCTCTGCGCAGGCTCGATTGACTAAATAGATCGTCATCAATTGGCGTCTTATAATCCACATCCGAGAAAGTTAAAGAGGTCTTGTGGGATGTCTTATGGTTTTCCACGTCCACTTTAAGCGTGGTCCATATCCCGTCAATCATTTCTATCTGAGAATTTTCAACAGTCTTTAGAGCGTTGCCATTAAGGTCCCAAAACTCGGAGCGGCGCGACATCCACACTTCTGTGTCTACATGCAAAAGCACTTTGCTATAGCCGAGCTCATCGGCGGTGTCACTATCGACAGGTGTCGCCTCTATTTTTACCAGGGAGCGACCATCAATCTCAGCCTCGCCTTTCAAGCTAAAGACATAGTCTTGAGTCTCAAGTTTATTCTCTTTCTTGATTTCCTCGTAGGTTAGGTCGGTACCCAAGAAGTAGTCGCCTCTATTGGAGCTAGAGATGCGTCTAACCTTTCGCAGAGCTGGGAGATACAACCATTGATCATCGTCTTGTTCAGCATCGGAATAATCGAATGTGAGAAAACCCGTACCGCGAACATTACTGGGATCTGTGTAAAACAGCACTGTTCTTTTTTCATCGTCAAAATATTTGCGGTAGCCAACAGTTTTCTCTACACGCGAAATACCCCTGCGATCTGTTAGCTCAATAGTTAAGGAGCGAGTCACAAAGGCTCCATCGTCGCGGCCATTGATCTTGTCGACTATATCGAGCGCCGTCATCTCTCCTTCCTGCGCCATGGCGGTGGTAGAGAGAATACCTAGCAGCAGGCTTAGCATCTTAACGCGTCCGAATTGAATCATCGTGAACCTCCAAGGAATTTTGGTTTAAGTAAAAGCGCCAGTGGCGGCAGTAACAACAGGGATGCAATAAATGCTGCACTTACTGCGATAGATACAAGAAAACCGAACTTGAGCAGTGGTGGAACATCGGAGCTAACTAGAGCGCCAAAGCCCAGAGCGATTGCAACAAAGTTAAAGAACTGTGCTCTGCCACTGGTGGCATAGAGCTTACTTAGACTCTCGAACCAACTATGTTCTTTCTCTTTAAGTAGATGCTTCATGGTATGGGTGGTATGCACTGCGAAATCGACACCCAGACCAATCGCAATAGACGCAAACATCGAAGTAGAAACGCTTAACCAAATTCCAGTGACACCCATCATGGCGTATATCAATAGTATGGAAAGACCTACGGGGATGATGACCAGAAGACCAGCCGACGCAGAACCAAACAGCAAGCTAGCCATAAGGATTACCGCGAGAGCGCACACAAGCACACTCAATAGGTTGTTGGTCATTATCGGCTCGATCCAGTGATAGCTAACCGGTATATCGCCCGTAATGGTGGCCGTCGCTTCTGAGTCTGCGAAATGCTCATCTATCCACTGCTCGAGGTCAGCAACAATCTTTCGGTTTTCCGAGTACTTGTTCTGTGTCATGGTCGCTCGAATCAGCGCTTGACGCCTCTCGCCATCTATCTTGTCTTCAAACGCGGTAGGATCACCAGAGGCGGTATATAGAAAGAATAGCTGAGCAATCAGTATTTCATCATCGGGAATGGTGTAGGCAGCCTCGTCGTTTTCATTTACCGCCTTGTGCATTTGCTTGATGAAATCGACTATCGATGTGCTGCCTTTGATGCCCTCTACTGAGGTGAGGTAGTGCTGTGTCTCCTCGATTTTTCGCAAGACTTCAGGATCATACAAACCCTCTACATCTGGCGTTTCAACCAGGATATCAAGGTAGTAGGTGCCATCCATTAGCGCATTGACTTCCTTATCCGCAATATAGATCGCTTCGGTCGTCTTGAAGTTATTGATTCGCTCTTCGTTGGGCTCAACCATTGTTGTACCCAGACCCGCAATAATTGCAACTGCGACGCCAATAAAGGCAGTCATAGTAGGGTTGCTTAGTACTTTTTGCCCTATGGCGTGCAATGTTCTTGCGCTGAAGTTTAGTTTTGAATCTTTAGGCCCTATTGGTTTAAACGCGGCACTAGGCTTGGGTTTTAATAGCGACAGTATTGCTGGCAATGTTGTCATGCTATAGAACCAAGCGAGAAATACCGCCAAAGCGCCAAATGCTCCAAAATAGAAGATTGGGGGCATCGTGGTAGTGGAAGACAAAGCAAAAAAGCCTGCAATAGTCGTGAAGGTAGTAAGCGTGATAGGTTGCCACATATTGCTCATGGCTCTGATAGTTATCTCCTGCCCGCTAGCCTCAGAGTCTTTGGCAATCTCTTCATAGTATTGACTGAAGATGTGCACAGAGTCGGCTACGGCAATACCTATCATGCAGACAATAAGGCCATTAGTAATGGCATAGAAAGCGACGCCCGCGGCCGCCATAGCACCCAAAGTGCCGCCGGCAGTTAGAATCACTATGATGTTAGGAATGATGGCGCCCCTAACAGTTCTAAAGGCTATCGCAAGAATGATTGTAATGATGACTGCCGCTAATGGATTGAGCTTCTTCGCATCGTTGTCGATATACGCTGAAAGATATCCCGCGACCGCGCCTTCGCCGGAGACATGAAGCGTCATGTCGCTTGTAACCGGCGCATCTTCCAATAACTGAACTACCGACTGATACGTCGCTGCCGCCTCATTTTCGTCAATAAGTTCTGCAACAATAACTGTCGCCTGGCCATTTCTTGCGACTAGAGTGCCTTGATATAAAGGAAAATCTTCGATGGCGTCTTTGATCCACTTAATACGCTCCGGATTATCTGGAAGCTCTTCAAAAAAGTCTTCCACCTCCATCCCATCGAAAGTGCCAACGATGTTTGATTCGGTGGCAAGAGAGGTAATCTGATCGGGGTCGATATTATCTACACTCTGTATCCTGTCGCTAATCCATTGCACCAATGCCATAGATTCTGCGTTATATATCCCCGTATCACTCTTATTCACCAAGGTCACGAGTATGGGGTCTGCAATATTGAACAGTGCTTCTACTTCATCACGTTTTATTAAGGCAGGGTCCTGTGGGTCGATAAAGGCATCGGCACTAGTATCTTTGCGGAGTTTCGGCGCTTGGCTACCTAAGGCTAGAAAACTGATGAGTGTTAAGGCGATGACTGGCCACCGCCACCGAATAATAAAATTAAAATATCCTGTCGCTTTCATTTTGACTCCTGCTTATGCGGTCTGTGAAACTCGTTTTTTCTCATGTAGTGTATATACACAATAGCGAGCTAAAAAAAGCTGCTAGTCACCAAATGCGATGTCCAGCCACAGCTCTTTGTTTTCCTTCCACTTGGAAGGTCCTATGCGATTTTCGAAATTACTCTGCATTTTCTTCCAAAGGGGCATCGCCTTCTCAAGCATCTGCTCGCCCTCTGGAGTGATACTGACTTTTCTTTCTCTGCGATAGCCCTCGGCGGCGAGCTCAATCAAGCCTCTGGATGCCATGAGCTCTAGAGTTCTAATCAGTGATGTTCGCTCCATGGCCAGTTTATCCGCCATGGCGGTAATGGAAGAAGGCTCCTTGCCTTTTATCACTGCTAGCAGCGTAAACTGAGTACTCTTTAAACCAATACCCTTAAGCGCCTCATCATAGTCTCGCGTTATTCGCCTGGCGGCGGCGCGAGCCCTGAAGCAGGGGCAGTTCTCGAATACATCTGTTAAGTCTTGAGTGTCCATGTCGGCGAATTTATCACGTGTATATACACTATGCAAGAGCTTCGGCCAGTCTTAAGCGTCCTTTGAACGCAGTGGATGCCTCGAACACTGCAATATCGCCCAATTTTGCATACACTTGCTTAGCAAACACCTGATACCGGAGAGTAATAAATGATAATAAGAACTTTTTTCTGCCGTCCAGACACTAGAGCGAGGCAATCCCATAACAGTGTGGCTGGGTTTCTTTTCGCCCTCGCGATTGTCCTTAGCGGCGCAAGTTTCTCCCAAGCGACCATCGCCCAGACAACGGCAAGCCCCGAGTCCGTGGGCCTCTCATCGGAGCGCCTGAAAAGAATTGACGAGCTGATGGAGCGCTATATGCAGGAGCAGCATATTAGTGGTGCCATCACCGCAGTCTCTCGCCATGGTGAAATAGCTCACTTCTCTGCCCAGGGTTACATGGATATCGAGAGTGAGACGCATATGCGCGATGACGCTATTTTTCGCATGGCGTCCATGTCAAAGCCTGTCACTGGTGTAGCGATATTGATGATGCTAGAGGAAGGCAAGCTTCGGCTCGAAGACCCGGTGTCTAAATTTATTCCTGAGTTTACTAACACTACTGTCGCTATGCTTACCGATCCAGATGCAGAGCCCTCACGAGACCCCGATATCTATCGCACACCGGCTGACAGAGAAATTACGGTTAAAGACCTCTTAACCCATACCTCCGGGCTCGCCTCTAGCGGCATAGCTTCGCGCACCACAGCCCGTCTTGCGCCCCGTGATACTTCCTTGGATTTAGGCACATACATACCCACTCTTGGGCAAGTCCCGCTGGACTTTCAGCCCGGCACTAGATGGCGTTATAGCTTACTGGCGGGAATTGAAACCTTAGGCCGCATCGTGGAAGTGACATCGGGTCTGAGTTTTGATGAGTTCCTACGCCAAAGAATATTTGAACCCCTAGAGATGCACGACACTAGCTTTGTAGTGCCAGACGAGAAATTAGACCGGCTCGTGACACTTTACGAACGCAGCGATGAAGGAGAGCTTGAACGCGCCGATCAGACTCCCTCCTGGCTCGATACACGCACTCTATTCTCTGGCGGTGGCGGGCTCTATTCAACTACTCACGATTATATGCGCTTCGCTCAAATGCTGCTTAACCGCGGAGAATTGGATGGAGAAAGAGTACTCGGCATTCGAACGGTAGAGCTAATGGCCTCCAATCATATAGGCGATTTATATGGCCCCGCCGCTGGAAGAGCAGAAGGCTTGGGCTTTGGCCTTACCGTAGAAGTAGTCCTTGATCCGGTTCTGGCTAATACTCGTCGTGGCAAAGGCAGCTTTAGTTGGGGCGGCGCCTTCGGAACGTATTTCTGGGTAGACCCCGCCAACGATCTGACCGGCTTAATGATGATTCAAACGCCCAACTCTGATTTACGTAAAGACTTTATAAATGCGGTAATTCAGGCAATAGTTGAAGATTAAGGCCTATGGAAGCGGCGAGGCCTAAGACAAAGCTTCGCCGCCCCAAGAGTATTGTGCTGACAGTCATTGCTAAGCATCTATGACATGATCATATTCACCGCGTAATAGTGAGTACACTTCCATATCATGACGGTGACCGTTTATTACTCCCCATTATTAGAGTCCACAAGGCGAAAAATAGTAGCGGTGTGCATTGCCGTAACTAGATTCAGTTCTACAAAGTCATCCATCTCTTACCTAGTTATTCCGATTTATTGAGAATTTAACGGCTTTCTCTACTCCACTATTTTTATCCAATCTCCCTCTTTTGGTGTGCCGATAGGATAGTAGGCGTTGTAGAGCCTTAGAGTTTCCTCTGGATACTGAGCGATTGAGCTCATGCGGGCCAGCGCGGCAAAACTAAAACCTGCACCAACTTGCACGTATCGTAGGCGTTTTTCGGTGCCTGGAACGCGCTCATTGACTTGAATGGCTCTGAAACTACGAATACTCCCTAACAGCTGCCGATCGAGCTCCTGTGCCGCCTCACCTTCGGGAAGCACTCCGGAAAAAATATACGCTCTGGGCCCCATATAGATAACAGCTACACGCTTCGTTACGCCCGCCTCTTCTACAATGCCGGTATACCCTGTTAGACGAAATTGCTGCAAAGCCTCAGACTTTTGCAATTCCTCATAACCCAGCTCTTCACGCAGATACAAACGGGGCTCTTTGGCGCCCTGCAGTCGGCGCACCTCAATGTCTAAGCGCCCCGATGCATCCTCATCAATCGCACTTACTGTGGTGGTTGTTTCTTCTATGGTCCAATTACCCGGAAACACCATCGTATACCCGAGTAAATCTTGATAATAACGGTTGCGCCCCGATTCAGAGGACAGCTTACGACTCTCACCGACTATTAAGCCGTCCATTGCTTGGCGAAACTCCGCTTCGTCCGCCTGGGAAATATGATCTGTTGGCAGGTTTCCAACACTGCTAACAGCCTCACGTAAACGGCGATCGTTGCGCGGATGGGTGGCAAAGACGCCATGATAACTAGGCCTCTGATTGGCTACCTTAGTATCAAAATCCTCTTGGTTTTTCAGCACTGTTACCACCTTGATAACTGCCTGTGGATCGTAACCAGCCTTAACCAAATACTCGGCCCCTAACGTGTCTGCCTGTAGTTCTTGTTCACGCCCGAAACCACTGAGACCCGCCTGTGCATAGAGTGAGCCTATCTCCATCACCTGACTTCCAATATAGCCATTACCCGTCGCCACCGCAGTGACGATACCGCCAACATTCGCCGCTATATTGGCCAGGCTGCCACCAGTCTGGCGCTGCACCGCATGCCGCGCTGTAATATGACCAATCTCATGACCCAACACAGCGGCCAGCTCAGCCTCTGAGTTTAAGTAAGCGAGCAAGCCTCTGTTTATATACACATAGCCGCCCGGGAGCGCGAATGCGTTAATTTCCGGGCTATCGATAACGGTGAACGTATACTCTAAGTCTGGCCTGTGACTCTGGCGAGCTACCCTCTGCCCCACTTTATCGATGTACGCCTGAAGCTCTTCATCCTCATAGACGCTGGAGCTCTGCATAACTTTTGCGTGCTCCTCGGCGCCTATTTCTAATTCGCGTTTCTCGGAAACGGTCACAACATTGAGATTACCCGTGGCAGGATTTACTGCGCACTGGCTTAGCCCCATGACACATGCGATTGTGGCCAAGAATAATCTAGCTGCTTTAGCTAGACGAAAGCTTGGCATTGAAACACTCCTAAGAGTCCTGATAAGTAGCATGGTTCTATTATTCTCCACGGACGAACTGCTGTAGCTGAGCCGCAAGGCTTTGACAGGCATTGTTTTCAACTCTGGCTATTAGTGGTATCGGTATCACTAGGGCGGGCATATAGGACTGACCATTGGCCTCCGCGCTAATGGTGCCAACATTATCAAACGTCCTGATATCCCATACGCGAACATCGAAGTTGGAGTCGTTCTCCCAAGTGCCAAAACCAAAGCAACCCGCCCCACCAGGGGCAATAGTGCAGGACAATGTCCCCAAGGAGTTGGACCTTTCCGTTTGCCCATCGACCCACACCAAGTAGCGAATGCCGTACTCAGCCATTTTTTGTTCGACAATTGGTTCCTGCATTAGGGCCTGCAAGTCTTCGGTACGCAGCGGAGCGGTCCTCGGTTCGAACCAAGGGAACAAAGCGTCAATAAATTCAATCTCGGGAATAACCCTTAAACCAAATTCTCCCTGAGAGACTGCATCGCCTACACACTCGACAAACTGTTCCCTCGTTTCATAGGTACTGCCTTGACGTCGCCCCAGTATGACAATCGACTCATGGGATTCAATACCAGTCTCGCCTTGGCGATACTCATCAATGCGTGTGGTAGTGCAGTTGGATAAGAGCAACAATAACACTGTCACAAAAAAGCCACGCACGCAGATGCTGCCCTGCGATACTGCTTTATTTGTGACTCCCGTATTGTGCATGCTTAGACCCTATTTAATTTACTGCTGAAACTCACTCAACCAATCTCTTACTTCTGGCACGCTGGAGAAACCTAAGGAGAAATTCGACCCTAGATCCCTCAAGGCCCCAACCGCCGCTTCGTTTACCCCCGCCTCCACCGACTGAAACGACTCGGTAGGAGCGCGGCCATAAGAAGTCAGAATCCAATCCGCTATGTAGTCACCATTGGGCGACAATAATTGCATATTGTATTTTAACCATACCTCATAAGCGCCAAGTCGCGTTTTTTGGGGAAGCCCAAGTTGAAATTCTTCGATGTTGGGAATAAAGACGATGTCTACACCCGCCCTTGAGGCCTCATCTAAATCATCTAGTACCGTGACGCTTGAGAACATGCCTGGCAAGATACTATCGAAGAGCTCTACATGCGTTTGCCCGCTACTAATAGCATACTCTTCATCGCCTTCATCCGTGTACTCGATAAACATGAACTCTTTCAAATCGGGCGTATAGTATACTCCCACGTTCGCCTCTATCGCTCTTAATGCCGGCGTAGGATACTCCCCCTCAATAACAATAGCCTTGACCCCGCAAGCCACTAAAAATTGCACAAGCATTACGGTAAACACTAAGCGTACTGCCGCATTTATAGCATTGTGCCTACTAGCGAATATAACTGTCTTGCTCATATGCCTACTTCCGTTAAATTATTGCGTGTCACCTAAAGCTATTCAGGCCCACGAAAGTGCCACCATTACGCTGGGTCAGTTCACGCATAAGATTTGCATATCGATAAACACTATTTTGATAACGCCTCTCCAATTCGAATAGCACGGGGAAACCGATGGCATGAACTCTTACCATTGGGTTTCCGTCAGCGTCCTTCTGGTTCAGCCTATCTATCGTTTCAATAACGCGGGTAATTGAGCCATTGGGCTGAAAGTCATCACCCATGACATAGACACTAATTTTTTTATCGGGGGTGTAATACGTATTAATTGCTGCAGTAACGCCCTCTACCGGACTACTGTTACTAAAGGGGCTCCAACTACGCAATGTGCTAATAATGGTATTGCGCCTTTGTGGTGTATCGGGGATCCATTGCCCGCGAAAGGAGTCAAACATATAGTCGCCCATATCATTCATGATCTGGATACCTTTGACTTCCGGGTACACGTCTAAGGTCTGCACTATGGTATCAATAAGATGGGGCCAGGCATTGCCAAACATACTACCCGAGGTATCCACAACGAAAATAATATATTCGCTGTCGACCGGTATGCCCCCTATAAGATTATTCGTGCTTTCGAAATCTTCCCCTAGCAAGCGTTGCATCTCGGCGCTGAGAGACTGTTTGGCCAAAGCCAGTTTTTCCATTTCGATAATACGCTCTTGGGCAATGCTATCGCTGGAATTAAATCGCCCTTCGACCTCGTATAGCTCGCGTTGTAGATTCGCCACTCTATCTTGTACAGCTGCCAACTGCTCCCGCTTGGCGTTTAGATCTTCATTGACTACCTCAGTCTCGCCACGTATCTCAAATAGCATGTCCTGCAACTCACTAATTTGATCTGCCTCGATATTAGTCTCGCTGCGACTGTCGTCAAAAGGAGAGTTATCGCTAATCAAAAGCAATAGAATAATGGCGCCAAAACCACAGGAGATAACATCGAGAAAGGCGATGCTAGAAGATTCAGAGCTGTCTCGGCGTCTACGTATCATGGCCAATCCCTCGCGGGGCTGAGAAAGGACCCCTTAGTCCGCAGGGCTAAGTCCCAATAAGCGCCACTGGCGGCCGGGTCACCCTCTAGCGGTAATAGTATGACATTGACTGGTGCTCGCTTAGGTAAATAATCCAACGCATCATCGAAAAATTCAAGTCTATCTCGCGGTGTCACCAAGGCATCGGAATTACCGTCGTTGGACAAAGTAGGAAGCCCGTCGGTAATGAGGTAAATATTATCCGGCGGTGGAGACATTTGTGCTGCAACCCTAAACACCTCTGACAGATTAGTCCCGTTTTGTGGCACCACCGTCTGCACGGCACCCATCACTCTATTAAGTTGCTCCCTATCAGCCACTTCCAACCACTGTCCGTCACTAGTCTCTAGTGCTGGCTTGGCGCTAGAGTTAAAGGTATAGACCTGATACTGACTGCCAATAGGTAACTGACTGCTAATCCACTCTACTGTTCTGACTGCTCGGCGCCACTTCTTTGCTGCCAGTTGAGTGGAAGCCGCCATGTTTCGAGTACGCAATATATTAACCAGAGTTTCGTCCAGCATGCTGGCTGAAGAGTCGAGCAGTATCATTATTCTATCGCCGCCCAGAAACATTCCGGAGAGGTATTGCCGATCACCGTCACCAAGAAACGCTCTAGCGCTAGTGCCAGTCTCTTCAATGGCGCTGGCTTGAAGCCTTTGAATTTCCTCTTCTAAAGAACGAATATCGGCACGCAAAGCCTCTACACTTTCCTCGCTCGCAATGGAGGTATTTTCCATGGCCGCCAATTGCTGCAGAAAATTATCGATGTCTTGCTGTATGCGCTCAGCCATGCCTTGTGCAGTGACGATTTCCAAACTGACATCGTCCACCGTGTTTCTGATGCGCTGGAGATTGCGCTCTCCCTCCGTTATTTCCTGTTGTAATAATCGAGCCTCGGCCTCCAAGGCCGGCGTATTTTGAACGACCTGCTCGGACTCCTTGTGATCGATGATCAGAAAAATAAGCACGACAGCACCGAAGCCGCAAGACATGACGTCCAAAAAAGCTAGGCTCATGGGATTAAAAGCTGAGCGACGCCTTCTACTCATGACTCTCTCACTTTGATCAAGGCTAAGCTTTCTTTACTAGAGCCAAATGAAATTCTGTCCCCTAGCTGCAGGAGCATTCGCTTAGTAACCCGCTTGCCATTCAAGTGTAATTGATCGCTATGCGGGTCGATAAAGAGCTGACCTTCTTCTCTCCGAACTGCCGCAATTTTGCTTGGACTATGCTCCTTAGCTAGCGCTTCTACACTAATGTGCTGCCCACAACTCTTTAGGATTAAGTGTGCCCCTAAGGGAATTGCTTCGTGCTTGGCAAGAAGATGACTGGGCTCTCCAGTGACAGCCGCTTGTTCGTCGAACGCAAGTGGTGCCTCTACCTTTAGGCTAGTCACTAAACGCATCGCATCGCGGCTAAGTAAGTCCCCAGCACGCGACAGACATAATTGCGCTAGGGCTTGAGCCTGAACCTCCTCTACTAGCTGGCCAGCCTCGCGCAAATACGTCGCTAGGCCCGGCAATATTTGCAGGCTGGGCGCAAGCACAATCCTTGCGTCACTCATCTCACTGAGTAGCGCCACCTTCTGCGCTATTTGCTTATACACCTTTTGCAGCTTATGCGTGATGCTAGCGCTAGGGAGTGTTATCTGCTGCAAGGCATCGTTGTGGACGAGACTAATCGTTTGGGCTTCCGGCCCTTGCTCTTCACCGAGCTCCTCTCTAGGGCTTAATGCCACGCTTGCGGTTTCTAAATGATCGGGAAGCGCGTCAAATAGATACTGTTCTGCCCCCGCGTCGTGCTGAGGGTTGAATCGATTCTGCTGGATGAAACAATTATTAATATACTGCAATAAAGAATCGCTAATCTCCAACCAACCCAGCGAAGGTAATGGGTGAACCGGGCCACGAGTTAAACTACCCTGCCGTAAGTCCAAACGGCTTAAATAAATCTCATGTAGCTGCATATCAATATAGATAAACGCTTGCTCGGCTGGTAAGCCTGCACAAACCGCTACGGCAGTGTCCACCATCCCAATGACGTTGAATGGGCAGTGTTTCGTCAGCCCAAGTAAAACACCAAGCTGCTCTTTACTCAAAAGGCTAGAGACGCTTAGCAAGACATCGCCCTTAATACTGAGCTGTTGGGCGATATCTTGAAGATGGGCAAATACGAGATCTGCCTGATGACGGCAATTGCCAACGGGTGATTCGAAGGAATCAACGCTGAGGCTGCGCCAAAAATGATGGTAGCAATTAAGGGGATCTAGGCGCAGCCTCTGTCTTGCCTTGTCACCAAATACCACGTCTGTGTTTTCTATATGGGCGATGCCAGGGCTGCGCAAAAGCAAGCCGCTTTCGTCGCTCACCCGAATGCCAATATCGTTTATCTCTATGACATGAAGTGTCATTCCAAAGAGTCCTTCTCTGGCACTTGCAAGTAGCGCAGAAGATTCTCGTCACAATAAGCCTGAGTGTCTAAGACTAATCTATCTTGCAGCAGTAGCAGTTGATGCAATAGGAACATGAGGAAAATACTGGTAATCAGTGCGACAAAAGTAGAGTTAAACGCCACACCCAAGCTGAGCGTTACGCCCATAATATCGCCACTTACCGCTTGATTAGCTTGGCTCAGCGCAGCACCAATACCGCGCACAGTACCAATAAAGCCTATGGAAGGAATTGCCCAAGCGATGTAACGCACAATGCTCAACTCACTCTCAAGCCGATCGGCCTCACCCGTACAAATATCTTTGACGGTGTCCGAGCTATCTTGAATACTTTTCGTACTGCCAAAACGATGCAAGGCAGAAAGAATGGCCCTGGGGAGCAAATAAGTTCTTTCATTTTCTGGGAGGTTTTCCACCGGCCTGGCAAAATGCCTGGCGTCCTCTGGCAAAATACTGGTGCCAGCACTCACATTAAGCAGCTGTCTGTCTAATAAGGAACGCTCCTGCATGGTGCGACGCGTTTTCATGCCAATGATCGCAAGCGCCCAAAGCATTAGTATGATGCAAGTTTCCTGCTCTATGTCTTTTAGAATAATATAGACGGAACGATCGGCAACAAAGCTTTCATCTTGCTGTTGCATGATTGCTTGTTGCTCAAGCAAGTAATCGGCATTGGGACGAATCACTGCCACATAGCTTGCATGTACAATAATAACGACAATAATCAACGCAAACAGTTGATAGACTACTTCCGCCAAGTAATTTTTTTTCATTCCCTATTCCTTGTCTGCAATTCAATTTATGTCTTTGTGGGTTTGTACCCTAGATATCCGATGGAAACGATACACCTAAGTCTTGTGATACCTGTTCAGTCGGTATAAAGCGGCTTGGCTCTTCATCGCTCGCTTCATTGTCACTCTCCTCATTAGAGGCCGATTCTTGTACTGCCTCTTCTGACTCTACAACCGCCTGCTGTTGTTCTTGTTCTTGCGCGACTAGGCTACGGCTGACCAAGACAAGCAAGACCACTAAGTAGAGCAATTTTCTACAGCATTTGCGTAAATAAATCATGGGGTATCTTCCAAATAGCGAGCCACTCTAAAACCTAGGTCATTGCGCGCAGAGTCGGAAAAATCCCGGAAGGAAAGCCGTAGCTCTGTAATAGTACTATGGGCCCAGCTCGAGCCCTTAACAGTGTGATAGCTTCCTGTGTCGGGGCCCATCGGATCTATCTCTACCTCGTTACCAAAACGAAGCTGAGTGCCATAATAATCATGGACCCACTCGGACACATTACCTGCCATGTCGTACAGGCCACGCGCATTAATATTAAATGTTGCCACTGGCGCCGTGCCAGCAAAGCCATCACTTAGGCTAGGAATATACTGGCCCATGAAGGCACTAACGGAGGTGTCGGCGAAGTTTCCCGAGCCATCGGGGGGCGGCAGATTCGCACCCCAAGGGTAACGAAGAGTATTGCCATTGCCATCAGTTCTAGCCGCCCACTCCCATTCAGCTTCGGTGGGTAATCTGTAGCCTGTGGCATCGGGGTTAAAGCCGGTAATATTTCCTTCTTCCACTACATAAAATGCTGGCAGACCTTCCTGAGCGCTTAACCAGTTACAGTATAAGGCCGCGTCTTGCCAAGAGACTTGGACCACGGGTTGTTTAGCGAGATCGAGTGAACGGCTCTGCATAGTGCCCGAGGAGTGTTCTGGCATGAATTGTTTGAATTGAGCGTTGGTCACTTCGGTTGTCGCCAAATAAAAGGGACGCTCGAGCTTTACTTGGCGCAAGTCTTCGTTTGCGCGCCTCCCGGCTTCCCGTCGAGACGCTCCCATAGTGAATTGATCGGGATAAAACAGCTTAAGGGTCTGTCCAGTGACGGTAGTGATGACAGGCTGTATGGACTCTAGCCTAGCTTGTTCAAGAGACTTTAGTGTAACTCTTAGCTCCTGCTCTAAACCGGGACGAGAGGTGAAACTACTCGTATAGGGTATATATCCCTCTTTCCTAATCTCAATTATCTGGCTGGCCGCGAGTAAGTCCACACTCTGCATGGCCGCCCCAATGAGTTCTCCGTCGATATACAGCTGTGCATCAGCAGGCTCGGCGATGACTCTCACAGTTGAGGTGATGGGCGTTAACGATACCTCTACGTCTTGCTCCCCGGCGGAAGCGATTTCTAGTGTCCTTACTGCCCGCTCGTAACCACTCTTGAAAAGCTCTATCTCGTGGCTAAGATCGGGCGCAAGCTCTAGCTCTAAAGGCGTTGTACCCTTGAACTGTCCATTCACTGTCACGTTCGCCTCGCTTGGATTAGAGCGAACCAGTACCAAGCCGTCGGCAGGCTCCAGCTGGCTAACAGGCAGGTCCCGGTCTTGTCCGGCCGTCACCGCAATGCTGTTACGCCAGAGCTTATGGCCAGCAAGTTTAATCTCTATATCGTTCTGTCCCTGCAATAACTGCGCGTTCAATGGCGTAATGCCCAATAGCTGGCCATTGACTATGACGTCCGCCCCACTGGGCTCACTCCTCACCCCGATATTGGCCCAGGCCGGTGCCAGCTGAATATTAAGGGAGTTGACTAGCTCACGCCCTTGAATATCGACACTCTCGACATAGGGCAGGTAGCGATCGGCAGCAATGCTCAGATCATAGCGACCAGACTCTAGGCTAAATTGTTCGATTGGAGTTGTCCCTAGCAATCGGGAGCCCATGTGCACTTTCGCACCAATTATTTCACCTGCCTCGCCATAAGCCCTTAGCTCCAGATAGCCAGGCAACTCTTTCAATTGGTAAGAAAAATTTTGAGCGGCATCATCACCAACGGTTAAGACCTGCTCCATTGGCTCAAAGCCAGGATGTGATATCGCAATGCCATACTCGCCTGGGAGAACTAATTGTCGTCCCCCCAATGCAATGGAAAACGCATCCAAGTCTATTTCAGCCAAAGGCGGCTCGACTTGCACTGACACCGACTTAGCCGAGAGCACAAACCAAGCCGCCGCTGCAGCGACTAGAATGAATGCCAAAATAAAACCATGAACCGCACGAAATCCAAGTGCGAATTTTTCTTTGCGCGCTTGCGGTGGGGTAAATTCGAACGGCGTAATGGTTTCAAACTCGGCATCATGTGACTCCGGCTCTATACCATTCGAATTGTGCTTTGGTGTATCTGTCATGCTATTTGCAACCCATGCCCCTATATTGCCTCATCGCAAATCACAGTTACGCTGCTTCCGCTAGAGTCAAACCCTACTGTAAACTCTCGGCGCACATCGCGGTAACCTTCTCTTGAACCAACAACCACATAGTCTCCCGGTGTTAGAGAAACCACATGCTGATTGAACTGACCGAGCTCACCCACTTGATACAAGGTGACTGTTGTCACTCCATCTGACACTAATTGGATGTCAACGGGTATCTGTGCCCGACTTAGGTATTGTTCTAAATCATCAAGCTGCTGAGATAGCACTGGACCAGGATTAACGATCTGTCGGCCGGTATAATACACCTGCACGGCTTGATCGAAGACCGCGGCGTCGCCTAGACGCAACGGATCCTGCAATGCTTGCCGAAGCAAGCTATCTAACTGCTGCCTTTTTTGTGCATAGTCCTTTCCCTCGGCTGCAAAAATTAGATTAGGGTCAATGGCTAAAGCCTCTTCGTATTTTGCGACCGCCAGGCTCCACTGCTCCTGTTGTTGGTAGTCTTCGGCCATGCCTCTAATAGTCTGAATACGCGTTGTTTCTAGCTGGTCCTGGGTTTGTGCAATGGCGGCACTAGCTTCGGCAGAGTTGGGCTGCAAAGCCAAGGCACGTTCGAACTGAGTAATGGCCGCATCGCTACGGCCCGCTCTCAGTTCGGCAAAACCCTTGGACATAAATTGTGTAAAATCTCTCGCACTAACTTGCCGTTTAACATCTGAGATGAGTTGGGCGAGTTCTGCGTGATTCTCGTCTATGGATCGCGCAGTCTCTAATGTGACTAAGGCCTCATCTAAACGGTTACTGTCTATTAAAGTTTTTGCTTCGTTTAATGCCATTATTATCTGATCAAGGGTCTCGGCACGCTGTAGGCCCAAAGCAGCTAGGGCATTATCAGGGGCTAATAGTAGAGCAAGTTGGAAATTCTCAACGGCCTGCTCGGAATTGTTTTCTTGTAAAGCCTGCTGCCCCTTGGCAAGACTTTCCTCTAACACACTAGCTATGCTTTCTTCGATTGCCTGTAGCGCTTCTAATGCTTGCGTATAATGCTCGGTGGCGGCGGCAAAGTTTTGCGCGCGATAAGATTCATCGCCTAGTCTCGCCATTGACACTGCGGCGGAATACTCCTGCTCTGCCCACTCGGATGCTTGAATAGCATCTAGTTCACTCTGCAGGCTTAATAGCTGCGCCAAGACATCTTGAGACTCACTTCGTCTTCTGGCTTTTTGAGCTTCCTCGAAGGGGGACAGAGTAATCTGTTCTTTTTCAGCCACATTAGGGAGAGCTACTTCCTGTTGCTCGGCGCGTGGCGTCAACGGAAGTTCGTAGTTTTCTACTACGCTAGGCAAAACAAAGATGACCGCTAGAGCCATCAATAGTAGAAACGCTAATGACGGCCACACATACCATGGGAGATTCTTATTGGCCGCTGAAGACATTGCGTTTGTCTGCAGCTCTTGCGTTGATCCTAGTTGTTGAGCGTCTTTGTTTTCTGTCATGTGTTTACTTCAGCGGCTACCGTAGTAGCCTGACTTCCTCTTAACTAAATGCCGCCCGTTTCGACTTCGTACAGCTCGATCAGTATTTCCTTCCACTGAGCATATTGCTCTTCAACTGTACCCGTGAGCATAATCGTGCGATCGTCTAGGTCGATCATTCTAGGCGCAACTTCAGTCTCTAAAGACTCGCTAATTTCTTGCAATGCGGCGACGTGTATCTGCGCTTCAGCTAGTTTATCGAAACCGCTTTTAATGAGATATCCACCAGCACCAACGCCCACTATGCTCCCTGTTTCTACCGAGGCATTACTGCTGGATGCACCGGCGATACCACCGACTACCGCCAGGCCGCCGATTATGAGCCGCCGGCGCGCCGAGGCCTCAACTTCGCGCAAATTAATAACGGCATCGTGGCTTTGCTCCCTCCACGCATCGTAGGGAGTTCGCATTTGGCGCACATAGGTCGCATAGTAGTCCTGCACAGTATCGACAAAAAGATTGTCGCGTTGTCTGATTTCTTTTATGCGGTTCAGGCTAGGATCGTTTTGGGCTGGCAGCCGCTTAATTTGAGCGACACCTCGGTTATCGAAAGTTAAATACTCTGCAAATAATTCCGGAGCAAACTGCTTGGCAAATTGTAGCTCAGAGATAGTGCGAATCTGGCGAATACGTTGATCGTCAATTTGCTTGTTGCGATAAGCCAACAGGTCGTTGGCTATTTTATTGTATATTACCTGAAATGGATCATTGGCCTGCCTTTGCACAGCCTCATAATTAAACTTGCTAATAAACTCTTCGTATTCCTTGATATACCAAACCAGTCCACTTGAGTCGCTCACACTGACCTTCAAGCGCATCGATTCGCCATCAGAATTTAGTATTTGTCCTTGCACATAGACGTCCATCGTCGTGGTGTCGCTTGGCAATACGCGAACAACGCCCCAGTTTCCAGAACGTTGGAGTGTTTCCGCCAAGAGATAGGGCACGTAACGAGATTCGGCATTGCGGATGGCGGGGCTTACCCGTTCCAAGTCATCGTCATCGAGCTCGTCTATACCCGGCTCAAATACAGTAATGCCCACATCAAGCAGGAGCTCCTCTTCTATTGGGGTCGAGTCCCTCACTACTTGAACATACTCGGTTGTTCTAACAGTCGTACTTGAACAGGCAGCAAGCAATGCCGCTAGCACGACGAGTGCGATCGTTTTCACTCCAGAGTCCACCATATTATTCTCAGTTCTCTAAACCAGTGTATTTACGATATTCATCCCAGAGCTTTTCACGGAGCGCTGGGTCAGGCTCTGCCATGGCTGCCTCGCGTAATTGCCTTGCGACGACATCGTCATCACGACCACTTGGAATATCATCAGGCACAGGAAACTGTTGGGCCTCTGCATTAGTAGTGCCGCCTATTACACCTGCGGGCCCCTGCCCGCCACCTGAACTACTCGCGCCTACTACTACCGGAGCAGCCTGAGAAGAGTCACCCGCTCCTCCATTGCCTGTGCCAGCTCCAGACACACCCGTGTCTCTGACACCATTCGCCTGCCCTTGCGCCCGCGCCCGTTCTTCCAGAATGAAACCATCGAAGTCCTGGTAGCCGTCATTGAGAGTTCCGGCGAGTATCGCCGCACGCTCCTGAGCGCTCATAGGGCCCGATGGGCCATCGCCTAGGCTTCCCGGTAAATTGTCTAAACCATAATCGTCACCACTGGCGCCTGGGCCACCACTGCCATCTCTAGCGCTAGCATTGCCCGAAGTTCCTGCCGAGCCATTACCTGAGCGCGTACCACTACCCGTCATGCCGCCTTGCCCAGTACTAGCCCCTGGAAAGCCAACCGACGCTCCGGGAAGGCCGCCCGCACCAACACTGACTCCCCCACCTGCACTCGAGGCACCTCCAGCACTTGAACCAGAAGAAGACGAAGGCATTGGAGCACCGGGCGCTGAAGGCATTGAAGGGAAAGCCCCCCCTCCAGCTGATGGGGCACCAGATGATGGCATGGGAGACGAAGTGCCCGAAGTTGTCGGCATAGATGGAACGGAGCTCTGCTGTGACGAACCACACCCAAGAATTAGGCCCGCCAAAGCGCCAACGGTGAGCATTTTTGTCAGGGCTAGGCGTTTCATTACGTTCATCCTTTTTCAAATGTGTCTTCAGACCCCTTCATAGTGAAAGCTTATGCCGGGGGATTCAATAGCTTCTTGGCATCCATACCTTCATTAGACCATTAATCTAAACAAATATTAGCACTGTATATTGTGAAACTTTCTTTACAGCGCCGCGCTTGGCTTACGCCCTTTAGATGGCGATATTCTTAGCTTATTTAAAGACTGGTTTATCCAAAAAATTACGACAATACATTGTCATTATTAAGCCCGCCAACTTAGTATTGATAATATATTGGGTCAACTGCTCCGAAGTCCAAGAATTAACGGATCTTTAAACTAAGCCGCTCTCTTGGGCGAAACTTTAAGCTATCTATGAGACCGTATTTGTGGAAGCGTTATTGCTCAATGTCAGGGGAATGTCCTAGCATTGCATCACCATAATCACTCTAGTCGCTCTGCCCCTACAGTAAGAGCTTCGTTTAGGGCACCCTAATGCCAGAATTACCAGAAGTTGAAACCACACGCAGCGGTATCGAGCCCCATATACGCAATAAGACTATCCGCTCGGTTGTCGTCAGAAACCCCCGCCTACGCTGGCCCATTCCCATAGACTTAGCAGAGCGCTTGATCGGCTCTGCCATTGATAGGGTCGAGAGGCGCGGCAAGTATTTACTCCTGTATACCCCGAGCGAATGCTTGATGGTTCACCTTGGCATGTCGGGCAGCCTTCGAATCACGGCACAGAGTGAAGCACCACTTAAGCATGACCACGTCGATATTATCTTCAACGATGGACAGGTTCTACGATACTGCGACCCTCGACGCTTTGGGTGCATGCTATTGCTAGATGATGAGCCACTGCAGCACCCCCTGTTGAAGTCTTTGGGGCCGGAGCCTTTAAGCGATGCATTTGGCCCTCGACACTTATTCACCGCATCGCGCGGTAAACGTACCCCTATTAAGACTTTCATTATGGATAGCCATATCGTCGTGGGCGTGGGCAATATCTATGCAAACGAGGCCTTGTTTATGGCGGGAATTAAGCCCAAGACCATGGCCGGTCGCGTTAGCGCTAAGCGCTATGAGGTGCTGACTGAATGCATTAAGACCATATTGGGACAGGCTATTTTACAAGGCGGCACTACATTAAGAGACTTTGTGGGAGGCGATGGCAAGCCGGGATATTTCAAGCAACAGCTGTTTGTATATGGCCGCGGCGCACAGCCGTGTAAGCGCTGCGACCAAATACTCAAAGAGCTTCGTTTGGCTCAAAGGAGCACTGTCTACTGCCCTAGGTGTCAATCATAAGCGCAGGAAATTCAGCCTAATCGCTTTCTTGCGCCATCGACTCTGCAACAATGGGATGGACGAATTTTGAGATGTCTCCTCCATAGGAGGCGATTTCTCTCACCAAAGTAGACGAGATATAAGAAAGATGTTCCGCTGGCGCCAAAAACACCGTCTCGATTTCCGGCTCCAATGCTCTATTCATTCCCACCAGTTGAAACTCATACTCAAAATCGGCGACGGTTCTAAGGCCTCGCAAAATAATATGGGCTCCACGCTCCTTTACAAAGTCCGTTAACAAGGTGTCGAAAGCGCAAACTTCCACATTCGGCAAATGGGCGAGAACTTGCTGAGCAATTTCAACTCTCTTTTGAGCTGTTTGATTGGTAGTCTTCTGACGATTAATACCAACCGCGACAATTATATGATCGAACAGCTTGGACGCTCGCTCGACTAAATCGGTATGTCCATTGGTAATGGGGTTAAAAGTTCCAGGGTAAACGGCTATTTTCATTGATTGTTTTTCCTAATTACCACGACCACGTGCAGCGCTAATTCTGCCCCTAAGGGTCGTTTTGAGCTCATGTTGCCACAAGCTTGTTCTATGCGCCAAGGCGCTTAGGCACAAAGCTGAGTCAAGGCCTCGAGGATCTGCTTCTCCAACCATTGTTTTTCATCTCGATGGGGAAAGCCCACATGACCGCCATTGTCTGTACATTGAAGCCGGATATGATCCGGTAAGGTACTCGCATCGGGCAGCGCTTCAATCGGTATGAACGGATCATTTGCACTTTGGATGAGGTGCACAGGGGCCGCAATTTTATCCAACACCAAACCGCTGCTGCAGCGGCTATAGTAGTCATCGGCATCTTTAAAACCATGCAAGGGAGCGGTGACCCTATCGTCAAAATCCCACAGATCGGTCAAGGTGCTTAGATCACCCAATGCATTGAGCTTCTCTAGCTCCGCGTGATTTCCTGTATTTTTGAAATGGCGTTTTTTCCTATTAAGATCTGCCACCAACTGACGCTTAAAATACTGCCCATAAGACTTACTTAAGCCCTTGGTGAGTGCTCGAGAGCACTTCGCTAATGAAAACGGCGTAGACACTGCAATGGCCGCTTGCACCACACTACTGCTTGGGTGTTCAAATAGATAACGCAGCGCTATGTTCGCGCCTAGTGAGAAGCCTATTAGCACAATCGGGCGCTTTGCTTGGCTATATAGATGCACCACAATCTCTGTGACGTCGTCAGTTGCGCCAGAATGATAAGCTCTGGCCCTATTATTCACCTCTCCACTGCAGCCGCGATAATTCACTCCTACTGAGTCATATCCATTGCTATGCAATAGGGCCTGTGTTGAATGAATATAGGCCGAATCGGAACTTCCGCACAGGCCATGAAGAAGCACCACCAATGGTTTTTCTACATCCCCGCTCGCGGCGCAAAGGTGGTCTAGGTCGACAAAGTCCCCGTCGGACAGCGTGAACCTCTCACGCAAGCGGTGCACCCTTGTGGTTCTAGCAAAGCGTCTCCACAAGGTTTGAGTATGGCGCTCGGGCAGCCACCAGGGCGTTGGCAGATTAGACAAATTCAAGACTCAGCTGCCTCCTGTCGAAGCATATAAGGCAAAGTGCACCTGCCCTGCTCGTTTGGTTTTTAGCATCTGCCAATTTAAGGGCAAGACGGCGGGCGTAATGGGCTTAGACGATTCTAAATAAATATAGGCGTTTTCGCGCAAAATACCGGATTTTTCCAGTAAATGTACGGTTTTTTCGAGGAGGTTCGTGGCAAAGGGTGGATCTAGGAATACCACCCCATACTGCGTGCTCGGCGGCCTGTCTCGGCACTGCTCCAGCCACGATATCGCATCTTGATTAAAGACCTGAAAACCTTCGGCATTCAAGAGCTGTAAGTTACCGCGCAGCGAGTCAACAGCCTTACGCGAGCTATCGACAAAACTTACATGTCGCGCACCGCGAGACAAGGCTTCCAAGCCGCAAGCGCCACTACCTGCAAACAGGTCTAGGCAGTCCTCACGCACAATATCGTCTTGCAACCAGTTAAAGAGCGTTTCACGCACCCTATCGGAAGTAGGCCTTAGGCCGTCGACATTAGGAAAGCTCAGTTTGCGGCTTCGCCACTGACCCCCAATGATCCGGAGTGTATTGGAGTTTTGTAAGCGGGGCTTGGCCATTAAAAGTGTTTCTGTATGGGGCTTTTAGGGTTTATTGGCACTGCTAATACCTTCAGCATTTGATGTTTAAACAATACGGGAAATGGTAGCATACGCGCTCAGCACAGTGAGCCGATAGAAGTATATCCATGTTCAGTTTTATAAAGAAAAAACCTAAGCCTGACGCGGCGAGCCAAAACGCCGAAGACGATCAGCTATCTGCCGATACTCAGCAGCAAGCTCTTGATACTAATGCGGTGACCGCTAGTGAGCCTGTGGCGAATGATGAGACTTCCGAGCAAAACGGCATTTTCTCCAAACTGCGTAAGAGTCTTAGCAAGACTAGAAGCGCGCTTACAGACTCCCTAAGCAATCTAGTCTTAGGCCGCAAGACTATTGATGAAGACTTATTGGAAGACATCGAGTCCCAGCTATTGAGCGCGGACTTGGGGCTAGAAGCTACCGATCACGTCATCGAAGCTCTTACCAAAAAGATCAGTCGCAAGCAGCTAGCCGATCCGCAAGCTTTATTGGACAGTCTAAAGGACGAGCTAGCATCACTTCTTACCCCATGTGAAAAGCCTTTGCTCATCGATAGCGAGTATAAGCCCTATGTCATCTTGGTGGTTGGCGTAAATGGCGCGGGTAAGACAACTTCTATTGGCAAACTAGCTAAAAGGCTTCAAGGCGAAGGACATTCCATTATGCTAGCCGCCGGTGACACCTTTAGAGCGGCTGCGGTAGAGCAGCTCAAAGTGTGGGGCGAACGCAATAATGTACCGGTAGTGGCACAGCCCACCGGTTCAGACTCCGCATCCGTAATCTTTGACGCCTATCAGTCAGCAAAGGCTAAGGGTGCCGATGTCCTTATAGCCGATACGGCTGGCCGGCTTCACAATAAGGACAATCTGATGCAGGAGCTGGAGAAAATAGTTCGAGTTCTGAAGAAGCTCGATGACTCCCTCCCCCATGAAACGCTGCTAGTGCTGGATTCGACTACCGGCCAGAACTCCTTGAGTCAGGCGAAGAGCTTCAATAAATCAGTACCTCTTAGCGGAATTGCTTTCACTAAACTAGACGGCACAGCTAAGGGTGGCATCGTGTTCGCTATTGCCAAGGAGCTTAATTTACCTATTCGCTTTATCGGCGTTGGCGAGAAAGTTGACGACTTACGCCCCTTCGAGGCTCAGCCTTTCGTAGAGGCGCTTTTTACCCAAGACTAGCCGTTTTTTCAAACAGAGTCTGTCATGATCAAGTTCGACAATGTTAGTAAGCGCTACCCTAGCGGTCATCAGGCGCTCAGCCAGGTGGACTTTGAGCTGGCCGATGGGGAAATGGCCTTTCTTACTGGCCGCTCCGGTGCCGGTAAGAGCACGCTACTAAAACTCATTATGTTAATGGAGCGTGCCAATCAGGGGCAGATTCTAGTCGACGGCAAGAACATAGGCCGCATGCCCAAGAGCCGTATTCCCTTCTATCGAAGGCGTATAGGCGTCGTCTTTCAAGACCATCAACTGCTATTCGATCGCAATGTCTTTGAGAATGTGGCACTCCCTCTCAAAGTGTCAGGTTATGCCCGTCACGATGCTGATCGCCGCGTAAGAGCGGCCTTAGACAAGGTGGGCCTTCTAAAGAAAGAGAAGATGAGCCCTCTCGAATTATCTGGGGGAGAACAGCAGCGCATAGGCATTGCGCGAGCGGTGGTTAATCGCCCCAGTATCTTATTGGCCGACGAGCCTACTGGGAATCTGGACCCAGAACTGGCAGCGGAGATCATGACCCTGTTTGAACAATTCAATCAAGTTGGCGTCAGCATGCTTATCGCTAGCCACGATTTGTCACTGATCGCTAAGCTAAAGCACCGAATCCTGACGCTTGAAGGCGGCAAACTTATCCGAGATGAGAGCTTCTTGAGTAGCGACCAGTCGAAACACGGGACGGCTCGCCCATGAGTAGCAAGCGAGTAAGCAGTTCGAACAAGCGGCAATCCGTCTCCAGATTTAATCTTCGTAGTCTCTGGGAAAACCATATTCGCTCTGGCAAAGAGAGCCTTAATCGACTGCTGGAGAAACGGCTAGCCAGCCTCATGACCATTGCCGTAATTGGTATTAGCTTACTGCTTCCAAGCGGCCTGTTTGTGACCATGAAAAACCTTAGTGCGCTCGGGGAAGGGTTTAATGAGCTCTCACCTATTACCTTATATCTTGAACTAGAGGCCACTGATAAAGAAGCTTTAGAGATAAGTGAACAATTACTTCAGCTGCCAGAGATTGCCGCTACAGAGTATATATCAGCACAACAAGGGGCTAGTGATTTTGCGAGCTTCTCCGGCCTAGGCGATGTTTTGTCCGCCCTCGACAAGAACCCGCTGCCAGCCACCATCGTGGTCACTCCACAAAGTATAGCGAGCCAAGAAATTGAGGGGCTTATCTCGCGACTAGCTCAAATGCCGAAGGTCGAGACAGCTCAGGCAGACCTGGATTGGCTTGCAAGACTTCAGGAACTCTTGGCTCTTGCAGGCAGGGCCGCCAATGCGCTCATGATTGTGTTTTCCGCCGCAGTTCTATTTGTGGTGGGAAATACTATCAAGCTGTCTATCGAAGGCAGGCGGGCAGAAATTGTCGTCGTAAAGTTAGTAGGTGGAACTGACGCCTATGTTGCTCGGCCCTTCCTGTATACGGGGCTGTGGCTAGGATTAGCGGGTGGCTTACTCGCCTGGGCTCTACTGCATATTATCCTGCTCGCCCTGAACGGCCCAATTGACAGGCTTCTCCAGCTTTATGACAGCCAGTTTGACGTGCGCTCCTTGGGTATCGTTGCCAGCATTAGTTTATTGGGGTGTGCAGCCGCACTTGGCTGGCTCGGTGCTTGGGTATCGGTCAAACAGCACTTGGCGGACGTAGAACCCCACTAAAATAGAACTTTTCACGTACTTTCGACGTCTAATAGACATAAGCAATACAAATTTTAGATGATCGCAATACATATTATGCAATGGCGCATTTGACAATCTTCACCCATATTAGTACTTGAAAAAGAGAAAAACCGCCCCAATACAACGGTAGGTGGTAAAATATAGTAAGGGTAAAGTAGTACGAAGCAGTGGTCTCACCGAGCTTCGGGTCATGGCACATAGCTATAATGAGTGCTAAACTGCTTGCCCGATTTGAAAATGGCTCTAGCCAAAGCAGTAAAGGCAGTTCACATTTTATTAACAACCATTATTAAAGGCTGATTATGAGTTTCGGAAAAAGTTTACAAGTTATGGACCCTGTTGTTCCAGGTCATGATTTGACGGCTTATATGGCGTCAGTGAATAGCATTGCTATTTTGACACCGGAGCAAGAAAAAGAGTTAGCCAATCAATACTATTACGAAGACAACGTAGACGCCGCAAGGCAGCTAGTATTGGCCCATTTACGCTTTGTCGTACATCTGGCCAAAAGCTATGCGGGTTACGGTCTGTCCCAAGCCGATCTTATCCAAGAGGGTAATGTAGGCTTAATGAAGGCAGTAAAGCGCTTCAACCCAGAAGTGGGTGTACGCCTAGTTTCCTTTGCTGTGCATTGGATCAAAGCAGAAATGCACGAGTTTATTCTCCGTAACTGGCGTATCGTTAAAATTGCGACAACAAAAGCCCAGCGTAAGTTATTTTTCAATCTTCGCAGCTCCAAGAAGAGCCTCGGCTGGCTGTCTAACGACGAAGCCGAAGCGATGGCGCAAGACTTAGGCGTTGATGCCGCAGTAGTTCGTCAAATGGAAGGCCGTATGAGCTCATACGATATGGCTTTCGATGTTGACGATAACGATGACGAGAATGCCTATAAGTCACCTGCCTACTTCTTGGAAGATAATCAATCCGACTTAGCTGCCACAATCGAGGCCGAAGAGTGGGAAGAGAGCAAGAACAATAGTCTCTATGAGGCGATGGAAACATTAGATGAACGCAGTCGTGACATTATTAGTAGCCGGTGGCTGTCTGATAATAAAGCCACACTGCACGATCTAGCAGCAAAATACAGCGTCTCTGCAGAGCGAATTCGTCAGCTAGAGAAAAATGCAATGAACAAGGTTAAGGCGCTTATTGCCGCTTAAGCCTAAGTGTTGCACACGAAGCCGCCAAGCTTATGCTGAGGCGGCTTTTTTATTTGGCACAACATAAAAAGCACCTACTCTCGAGACCCTTCCAGTCATTTGAAGTAAGTACTTGCAAACCATTAAAGCATCTAATTTGGTGATTCATGCAAAATTTATTCATTATACTCGCTGGCATTAATGGCTTTATCGCAGTCGGCTTGGGAGCCTTTGGCGCCCATGGTCTTAAGAACATTTTGAGCGCCGATCTACTCAGCACCTTCAATACCGGCGTGCAATATCACATGTATCACTCTCTAGCGCTTCTGGCTGTAGGAGTCTTAGTGTTGCACTACCCGAATCAGGCCCTGCTCAAGACCTCGGGCTATCTATTTACCCTGGGCATCGTCATTTTCTCAGGCAGCTTGTATATACTTGCCCTAAGTGGCGTTCGCTGGCTGGGCGCCATTACGCCACTGGGTGGAGTAGCATTCTTAGCGGCATGGGCACTTCTGGCCTGGTCAATGATCCGCACACAAGCCTGAAGAGAGTAATAGCATGAAAGTAACCGTGAACGGCGACGAGGTATCGGTAAAAGACGGCGCCAATTTGATCGACCTATTAGAATCATTAGAGCTAAGAGATGCCAAGATCGCCATCGAGCTCAACCAGAATATTGTGCCTCGCAGCCAGCACTCACAACAGTTATTGCAAGCCGGTGATAGCATTGAAATTGTGCATGCTATCGGTGGCGGGTAAAATCTAGCCCCTACTAATTTGGGCGGTGAACCGCCTCGAACGACTCGCTCCCTATTTATAAAAGGTTTCTCAATGACAGCAAGCGATGCCCCCATCACTATTGCAGGCAAAGACTACTCCTCTCGCCTAATTGTCGGCAGCGGCAAATATAAAGACTTCCAAGAAAATTTAGACGCCTTAGTCGCAAGCGGCGCAGAAATGATCACGGTAGCTATTCGCCGAGTGAACCTCGGCCAGAACAAGGACGAGCCTAGCCTTTTAGAGCTTATCTCGCCCAAGGATTACACCATACTTCCCAATACAGCGGGTTGCTATGACGCTGCTAGCGCCGTAAGAACCTGTCGTATGGCGCGCGAACTTCTAGACGGCCACAAACTGGTTAAGCTTGAAGTCCTGGGGGATCAGAAAACCTTATATCCCAATGTAACCGAGACTCTAATTGCAGCCGAGGAGCTTGTAGCCGATGGCTTTGATGTCATGGTGTACACCAGTGATGACCCCATCATCGCCAAGCGCTTAGAAGAAATCGGTTGCGTGGCAGTCATGCCCCTAGGCGCGCCGATTGGTTCGGGCCTGGGTATTCGCAACCCCTATAATATTCGCATGATTTTGGAGAACGCCAAGGTTCCCATCATTGTAGATGCCGGCGTTGGCACCGCATCAGATGCCGCCATTGCTATGGAGCTTGGCTGTGATGGCGTATTGATGAATACGGCAATTGCAGAAGCTGGAAACCCTATACTAATGGCCTCTGCCATGAAGAAGGCGGTCCAGAGTGGGCGAGAAGCCTATTTAGCCGGGCGTATGCCGCGCAGACTATACGCTAGTGCGTCTTCACCAATAGACGGGACTTTCTTCTAGTTCTAAAGGCATTCCTATACTAGGTTTCTATTATGAGCTTTAACACAACAGAGAACGAAATGGGGCGCGACACAAAAGCACCCGATAACGTCGAGAACCCACGCGGTATTCGCAGTTATGTAATTCGCGGCGGCAGGCTGACCGCTGCACAAGAGTATGCGCTGGAGCATTTTTGGCCAAAGTACGGCATCGACGATACCCAGAGTGAGCAAGACTTAACATCGCTGTTCCCCAAACAGGCTCCGATTGTTATGGAGATTGGTTTCGGCATGGGGGATTCTCTGTTGGAGATGGCCAAGACCAACCCCGATAAGAACTTTATCGGGATCGAAGTACACCGCCCTGGCGTGGGCAAATTGCTGCACGAGATTGCAGCCAATGAACTAAGTAATCTCAGAATTTGGTGTCACGACGCCAAGGAAATTCTGGCTAGATGCATTCCCGATCAGTCATTAGCTGCTGTGCAAATATTCTTTCCTGACCCATGGCACAAAAAGAAGCACAATAAGAGACGCATCGTGCAGCTGCCTTTTATGGCCTTAATAGCAACGAAACTAAGCGCTGGGGGCTATGTTCACATGGCAACCGACTGGGTGCCTTACGCCGAGCACATGATGGAAGTCTTGAGCGCCGCAAAAGACTATGAGAATGCGGCTGGTGAAGGCCAGTACAGTCTCGATACGCAACGTCCCATCACCAAATTCGAAAAGCGTGGCCACCGCCTTGGGCACGAGGTACACGACCTAATCTTCAAAAAGATCAATTAAGTGCGCTGAGGCGAAACAAGGCAAGGCACTTCACGGTCCCCCTATCATAGTAACACCCCAGCTTTATAGCTTTTCGATATTTAGCTGGGGTATGCTTCATTGATTAGAAGAATAATGCCGTAGGGGGACAAACGTGCAAAACAGCTTGTTAAGAGGCGCTTTTCGCGCCGCGCAGTACTTAGTTATTTCATCTTGTTTACTTGGCACGCTCGCCACCGCAGCAGAGAATCCCGGACTTCCTAGAACCATCGCTTGGTCCGCCTACCCCACGGGAACCGGCGGCTATAGCCAAGCCGTTGCTATCGGCAGCATCATGCGCCGAGAATACGGCGTTAACCTGCGAGTGATTCCTGGTCGTAACGATGTCTCCCGTCTTGCCACACTCCTCGCTGGCCGCGTGCATTTCTCCGCGGGTGGGTCCGAGGCTGTTTACGCACAAGAAGGCATCCTCAATTTCGCCAATAAAATTTGGGGCCCTCAACCGCTTCGCATTCTGCTATCTAATTTCTCCGACAGCTGCTCATTTACGCTTGCCACAGCGCAAGACGCTGAGATCAATACTATCGCCGACATTAAAGGCAAACGAGTAACGTGGACACAGGGTGCTCCGTCGTTAAATAACGCAACTACCGCTCTCCTAGCCTATGGCGATCTTACTTGGGACGACGTCGTAAAGGTTGAGGTCGGTGGCTATAACGCTTCGATCGAGTCGGTTATCAATAACCGTGCAGATGTAGCGGGCGGCGCTTGCAACTCGCCTCCCTTCCTACGTCTAGAGGCCTCGCCTCGCGGCTTAAAGTTTCTAACCTTCCCTCCGGAAGACACCGAAGCGGTGCAGCGAGTGCGCAATGTTCTGCCTTGGTATGTACCGCATATAGCAACGGAAGGGCCCACCCTTCCGAAAGAAGGCGCAGAGGTGTTTACTTCAGCCTATCCCCTACTCGTGGGCATGAACGATGCTGACGACATATTGGTATATAACCTAGTAAAGGTAATGCATGAGCAGTATGACGACTACAAGAATGCGGCGCCTGGCGCTGGTGGTTGGGAGATCACTCGCCAAAAATTTGAGGTCGCCTTCATTCCATTTCACGATGCCGCGATCCGCTACTTCAAGGAGATCGGCGTTTGGAGCGAGGCCGCACAAGCCAAACAGGAAGAGAACCTGTATCGACAAGAAGTCCTCAGCCGCGCTTGGAAAGAGTTTCAACCTATTGCGCCAGACGACCTCAAGGCCTTTCCCGATGCTTGGCTAGCCTATAGAAAGGCTGCGCTGGAGGCCGAAGGACTCATTACCATTCAGTAAGTTAATTCATTGGCTTAAAACTGATACCGTTTGACTATTAATAAGAAGAAATTACATGACCGATCAAAATACTACGACTATTGTCGAGCAGGATGACTCTGATACACCGGATATAGGGCGCTATCGTAATCTTAATCTAAGATGGCGAGTCGTCATGGCCGTTCTGACTACCGCCGCCACTCTTCTAGCCATTAACCAAATTTTTGCTTTAGGCTTTTTCGTTGGCAATATCATGTTGGACAGTCGCTATCTGTATTTGGTGACTGGCACCATGCTGGCGATGGTGTTCATTACGTTCCCATCCAATAAGTCCAACCTCAATCATGTGCCCTGGTATGACATCGTCATTATGGCCACGATTGCGGTCATCTTTACCTACTATGCCTGGAACGCGGAACGAATTGTGCTCGAAGCGTGGGAGTATGTAGCCCCTCCTATAGGAGTAGCGCTAGCGCTAGTAACGTGGGCGATTATTCTTGAGGCAGGCAGACGCGCGGGTGGATGGCCCATTTTCTGTATTGTGGGCGTCCTCTCTTTCTATCCGATGTACTCCCACCTGATGCCTGATGTTATTGCCGGTATTGGCATGCCGATTCAAGACGTTGCGGTATTCCATATTCTGGGCGCAGAGAGTCTATTCGGTATTCCCATGCAGGCCTTCGCCATGCTGGTGTTCGGCTTCCTTCTCTTTGGTGTTTCACTGCAATACACAGGTGGCGGCCCCTTCTTTATTAATTTCGCCTTCGCCCTTCTTGGGCATATGCGTGGCGGTCCCGCCAAGGTAGCCATCTTCTCTAGCGGCCTGCTCGGCTCTATGAGTGGTGGCCCCGTAACTAATGTCTTAACGACTGGGCCCATGACTATTCCCACCATGCGTCGTACGGGTTTCACCCGGCACTATGCAGCAGGGGTTGAGGCTTGTGCCTCTACTGGCGGGGTTCTTATGCCGCCTATCATGGGCGCAACGGCCTTCGTCATGGCAAGCTTCCTAGGAGTCAGCTATGTCACGGTCGCCGTCGCCGCAATCGTTCCTTCATTGCTATATTTCTTTGGCTTATTTGTGCAAATAGACGCCTATGCGGCTCGACACAATCTAGAAGGCTTACCGCGAGAAGAGTTACCAAAAGCCAGAGATGTCTTTAAAGAGGGATGGTACTTTCTGGCAGTGTTTTTCCTACTGCTATGGATGCTGGTTTACATGCAGCAAGAAGCCACAGCGCCCTTCTATGCCACCGGCCTACTACTTGTGATCAACCAGTTCACCAAGAATAGATTATCACTCGAAAAGCTGATGCTCTTGATAGCCTCTACGGGTAAATTGATGGCGGAACTTGCGGGCATACTAGCGGCTATTGGCCTTATCATCGGCTCACTGGCGGTTACCGGAATGGCCGGCACCCTCGCCAACGACTTAGTGTATATCGCTGGTGATAGCGTGCTGGTGTTATTGATCATGGGCGCCATTACCAGCTTCGTATTGGGCATTGGTATGACGGTCACTGCCGCCTACATATTCCTAGCGATCATTCTGGCTCCCGCACTCATTAATGCGGGCCTTAATCCCTTAGCCTCTCATATGTTTATTATGTACTGGGGCATGCTGAGCTTTATCACACCTCCTGTTGCTCTATCAGCTTTTGCGGCAGCAACGGTGGCGCAAACCTCAGCGATGAAGGTGGGATTGGAAGCGATGCGTCTAGGCGCCATTATCTACTTCATTCCGTTCTTCTTCGTGTTCAATCCAGCCCTGTTATTGCAGGGTTCTGTCGCGGAAATTGCGCCAGTGCTTGTAACAGCGATTATCGGGGTAACACTGGTCTCCGGCGGCCTCCAAGGCTACTTAATTGGCTTTGGTAATCTCGGCAAAGGAGCAATGGGGCTTGGGTCTAGAATTCTACTATTTTTGGCCGGCTTGGTATTTGCCATTCCCGGCGGCGGCATGCTGGGCCTAAGCCAGGTGTGGCTTGCGGTATCAGGTGTCGCACTTGCTGCAGTGGCCTTAGGCGTTGCATTTGGGGGGAGAAAAACTAGAGAGCTAAAAGCGACCGCCTAGTACCGATGAGCATAGGCCGTGCTAAAACCACAGCCTATGCTCATGTTTCTTAAGCCAGTGCTGGTAATTCTTATAGTCGGGGCATACAGATTCCACTAGCCGCCAAAAATCCTTCGAATGATTCATGTGCCTCAAATGGCAAACTTCGTGGCATATCATATAGTCTATCACCGCATCGGGCGCCAACATGATGAGCCAATTGTATTGAATGCGTCCATCGACAGTGCAGTGCCCCCATTTTGTTTTGGTTTTGCGAAACACCACTTCTTTGAATTGGCTTTGTAAGCCGAGATGCTTCACCAGAGCCGCCGTCCTATTGGGTAGATACTCTCGCGCCTGATTTTGAAGCCAACGCTGTAGGGCTTTGGCAATGCTCTTCTCATCGATACTGCGCACCGTGATCGCAATGCCTCTCTCATGCACGGCTACGGATTCGATGCTTGCCTTGCTTACGCGCAAGACACAGCGCTGACCCTTATAGAAGATTGTGCCGCTATCTCTCAGCTTCGGTTTCTGCTCGTACTGACTGGCCTTGTGCGCCAACATCTTGTTGACCCAATCGTGATGCTCTTCGACAAATCTTTGAATCTGCTTTTTCGTGACGAAAATGGGCACTCGAACCTCAACGCGCTCATGCTCCACATAGATCGCCATAGTCTTGCGGCGCGATCGCACCACCGAATAGGAACTTGGCGCCCGCGCTAGTAAGGAGTCCTTAGGGGACAAGATACTGAGGTCTTGATTTGATTGAGTCATGATTTAACGCATAATACGCAAAACTTTTTGGCCGCGATACACAGACAGGCATTTAGCTTAGGATCAAAATAGCAACAGACACCCAAAGGCAACAAGCCCATGAGCAAGCAAGACACTATATATGCTGCGCAGCGCAATGCGGGCGATTTCGTATTCGACAACGAGGTGGCTGAGGTATTTACGGATATGATCAATCGATCCGTGCCGGGCTATGCCACAATTATTTCTATGATCGGCGTTTTAGCGAATCGCTATTGCCGACCTGGCACCAACGTTTACGACTTGGGTTGTTCTCTGGGTGGCGCATCTTTTTCCATGTGCCACCATATCGAGCACGATGACTACAAGTTGCTTGCCATCGATAACTCTCGCGCCATGATCGAGCGCTTCGAGCAGGCATTAAAAAAGCATGGCAAAGATGCAGAGCATATTGAGCTCAAACATGCCGATATCAACGACTGTGAAATCAAGAATGCATCCGTTGTAGTGCTTAACTTTACGCTCCAGTTTATTCCTGTAGAGCAGCGGGAAGCGTTGATGGCAAAGATCTACTCTGGCATGCGCCCAGGCGGCATTCTCATTCTATCGGAGAAAATTCGCTTTCCTGATGATTCATTGGACGAGTTGTTAATCGATATGTACCACCAGTTTAAGCAAGCCCAGGGTTATTCCGCTTTAGAGGTCGCACAAAAGCGCGCGGCTCTGGAAAAAGTTCTCATTCCGGAAACCATCGATTGCCATAAGAATCGCATTGCCAAGGCTGGCTTCAAAAGCTGTGATACTTGGTTTCAATGTTTCAATTTCACCTCACTACTCGCCATAAAATAGATTCCCATGAGTTACGAAAGATTACCCGATTACATCGACAATACGCCGATGGCACCACTGCTTAAGTATGCCAGCGAGGCTTGGTTTCTGGGCCGCAATAATGGCGATCTGCCGCGCTGGAGAGCAGCGCAGTCTAAGCTGCCGCAAATAACACCTAGCATCGTCGACCTGAAAGAGTCGGTTAGTGTCGGTTGTGCGGCCGACTTAGGAACGGGCCAAAAGGACGCGCTTACCCAAGCCCTAGAGGGTCTTATACCCTGGCGCAAGGGTCCGTTTACACTGTTCGATGTTCACATCGATACCGAGTGGCACTCTGACTGGAAATGGGAACGGCTACGGCACCATATTTCACCTCTTCACGGGCGTAAGATACTCGACGTTGGCTGCGGCAACGGCTATCACTGCTTTCGCATGGTAGGTGACGGGGCAGCACTTGCGATAGGCATAGATCCACAGATCGCTTATGCAATTCAGTCGCAGATGATTAAACACTATATTCCCGATACGCCTGTCTTCGTGTTACCTACCACGCTTGAGGAATTGCCGTCCGAGGTGGGAGGGTTTGATACGGTATTCTCGATGGGAGTGTTGTATCACCGACGCTCTCCTATCGATCACCTACTCCAATTACGCAATTGCCTGCGCCCTGGTGGAGAGCTAGTTCTAGAGACCCTCATAGTTGACGGGCCATTGGGATATTCCTTAACTCCCGAAGGGCGCTATAGCCGTATGAACAATGTTTGGTTCTTACCCTCAGTGGACACAGCCCTAAATTGGCTTCAGCGCTGCGGATACACAGATTGTAGGCTGGTAGATACCAGCATTACGACTACAGATGAACAACGAACAACTGATTGGATGCGCTTTCAATCTCTAGCCGAGAGTCTAGACCCAAGCAACTCGAGCCTAACTGTAGAGGGGCATCCCGCACCGAAACGGGGCGTATTTGTGGCCACAGCTCCGAGATAACTGCGATGGGCGTCTGCGTAGCTTTTACCACCAAAAAGGCGCCTTACCTCGCATTTAATCTGATTGGAATAAAGAGTTATCTATAGAACGATCTGTTAGAAACATTTGTCTACCACGATAATTACAGCTTATGCACCGTTTTATAAAAAGCGCAATATGACCCCCATCAGAAACGACTTGTCTTATAATGTGTACGAAACTCCTCATTAATGTTGACGAGTTTTGTCATATACGTTATTTGTAGGGTCAACTCTAACTCAATTATTCACTAGCCTTATAACAACTATAAAGCCCACTAACTAGGAATCTATCCAATGGCCAGACCACTACGAATCGAATACCCCGACGCCTGCTATCATGTGTCGAACTTCGGTATTGAGAAACAAAAAGTTTTCCCAAGCAACCGTTACTACGAAGCTTTTCTTTCAGCATTGGAAGAAACATGCTTCAGACTGAATGTTCAAGTTCTGTCCTATTGCCTACTGAAGGATCAATACCACCTAGTCATTAAAACGCCAGAGGGAAACCTCAGCCGCTTTATGCGTCAGATAGACGGTCTTTATACCCAACACTACCAGAAGCTCAAAAAGACTGACGGCTCGCTTTTCAAAGGCCGCTATAAAGCGGTACTCGTTCAGCCTGGCGAATACTTAGCCAAACTTACCCGCTATGTTCACGCTGGCGTTAAGAAGTCTGCTCTAGAGTCATGGGAGTGGTCGAGCTACCCCGCTTACGTTAATAAAGTAAAAGCTCCGGCGTGGCTAAAGCGTGACGAAGTATTTGAGGCTATCGGCGCGAAAGGCCCTCGTCGCTTTGCCGCCTTCGCATCTTATAGTGCGGAAGGCGTAGACGAAGAAATGGCCCATTTCTATGGTAAGAAAAACCTGTCTTCCATTATGGGAGACGACAAGTTTAAGAAGTCGGCAAAGGCCAAGCGCTCTGCCACTAAGGCTCGTGGAGTATCGCGTGGCGCAAATGCCAAATGGCGCCCTTCATGCAAAGCAATTATCAGCGCCGTTGCCAAGCAGTTCAAGGTAAGTGAAGACAGCATCTATACAGCGGCGCGCGGACCTGGCTCAAAGAATGTGCCCCGTTGGGTAGCCATGTATCTTTGCCAAGAGCTTTCGGCATCGACTCTTCAGTCTATTGCAAAACTATTCAAACTGAAGCGCTATGGCACCGTCTCTACAACCGTAGGCAAGCTAAAGAAAGAGTTTGATGCGGACCCTAAAGTGCTAGCGGCGACGAATAAACTCATCAAGAGCTTGAGCAAAGCCAAAAAAGCTTAATGCCACTAGTTTTAGGCAAATAAAAACGCCGAGCTTTCATTTAGAAGGCTCGGCGTTTTGACATTCCGCTCTATAAAAGAGACAAGCAATAATACCCGCGAACGAGTAAAACCGTATTACTTGATTTTAGATTCTTTGTAGATAACGTGCTTGCGAACAACTGGATCAAACTTTTTGATTTCCATTTTGTCCGGCATAGTTCGCTTGTTCTTGTCAGTCGTGTAGTAATGTCCTGTGTTTGCTGAAGACACTAATTTGATCTTATCGCGCATCGCTGCTCACCACCTGATTCTGGATACCTTATCGGTATCGGTTTAGATTTTTACACCATTGCTGCGAAGATCAGCAAGAACTGCATCGATGCCGTTCTTGTCGATAATGCGCATGCCTTTAGTGGACAATTTTAGTTTCACAAAACGATTCTCAGACTCAACCCAAAAACGGTGAGTGTGGATGTTTGGTAGAAAACGGCGCCTTGTCTTGTTGTGCGCGTGAGAAACATTGTTTCCTGTAATCGGCTTCTTGCCGGTTACCATACATACGTTAGCCATTGTCTTGCCTCATTACGGATTCTGTCGTCGATGACTAGACAGAATTTAGGTCGTAATTGGACCGCTTTAGCGTCTAGCCAAAAAAAGAGCTGCGTTTTATACCAAAACACCCCTGCAATAGCAACAAAAAACCGAATTTAGAGCCAAAAATTAGCTATTGGGCTAGGCTCAAGCCCTCGGGCAATTAAATTAGACCTCTTTCGGCAAAAGACACTACATCATTTGCGCCAACCACGACGTGGTCCAGCACCCGCACATCAATAGTATTAAGGGCGCTCTTTAGCCGCTGTGTAATCGATATATCAGCCTGACTGGGCTCGGATACGCCCGAAGGATGATTATGCGCAAAGATAACGGCAGCGGCATTATTATGCAGGCAGCGCTTCACTACCTCCCGTGGGTATACAGCTGCGCCATCTATCGTGCCACAGAACAGCTCCTCCAAGGACACTACACGGTGCTGGTTATCCAGATACAAGCAGGCAAATACCTCGTGCTCATAGTGCTTCAGACGCGCCCTGAGGTATTGGCGTGTCAGCTCTGAGCTGGTCAATACGTCTCGGCCCTCCAGCTGTTCTCGCAGCTGACGATGGGAGAGCTCCAACACCGCCTGCAACTGCACATAGCGAGTCAGACCAAGGCCATTTTGCTGGCATAGCTCCTTGGCAGAGGACGTCAAAATGCGCGTTAAGCTCCCAAAGCGGCTTAGCAGCTCTCTGGCCATATCGATGGCGCTAAGGCCGACCCTACCGCTGCCAAGGAGTATGGCAAGCAACTCCGCATCCGTAAGGCTGGCAGGGCCGCTGTGCAGTAACTTCTCTCTAGGCCTTTCCTTTTGAGGCCAATCCTTGATACTCATTGTGCCTCCTTGGCATCCACCTTCACTTAATGAGCATAGCAAAGATCACTCGAGCCGCTAGCAGGATGAAATTGAATCCCTCAGGCCTTACTGCTAGTCTGTTGCTCCCTAAGCAGCGCCTGCGCTGGATTTTGGCGAATATCTATGAAAAGTTTGAGTGCAAAGAGAGTATTACTGGGTATCACCGGTGGCATCGCCGCTTATAAATGCGCGGAGCTGACTCGCCTGCTAGTCAAGAGCGGCGCCGAAGTGCGGGTTGTCATGACACCTGCGGCTACCGAATTCATCACTCCACTTACTATGCAGGCCCTATCGGGCAACCGCGTGCATACTACTCTATTGGATGCCGACGCCGAAGCTGGGATGGGTCACATCGAATTAGCGCGCTGGGCAGATCTCATTTTGGTAGCGCCGGCCACCGCGGACTTTATAGCCACGCTAGTCACAGGTAAGGCGGACAATATTTTGTCTACCTTAGTATTGGCAAGTAAGGCCACTATCGCTATTGCGCCGGCTATGAATCAAGCCATGTGGAGCAATCCGGCAACCCAGGAAAATCTAGAAGCACTGCGCAGCCGCGATATGCATATTTTTGGCCCGGCAAGCGGCGAACAAGCCTGTGGCGATGTAGGCCTAGGAAGAATGCTCGAACCTCAGGATTTGCTTGAAGCGAGTGCTCACTTATTTGCAACGGGCCTACTGGCGGGCACACGCATCACCATTACTGCGGGGCCTACTCAAGAGGCTATCGACCCAGTTCGCTATATTAGTAACCGCAGCTCAGGGAAAATGGCCTATGCCTTAGCCGCAGAGGCCGCCAACGAAGGCGCTATTGTTAGCCTGATCAGTGGGCCAGTGTCTTTGCCTACTCCAGAGCGAGTACAACGCATCGATGTGCTAAGCGCCCGGGACATGCTCGAGGCTAGCCTCTCCACGCTAGAAACCTGCGATGTATTCATTGGAGTAGCAGCCGTAGCCGACTACCGACCCGAGACTGTCGCCGATAATAAAATCAAAAAGTCGGGCGATAGAATTAGCTTGGATATGGTGAAGAACCCCGACATTATCGCCACAGTAGCTAATAGCGACTTAAGACCTTTTACCGTCGGTTTTGCGGCAGAAACACAAGATATCGATACATATGGCCGCAAGAAGTTGGAAAGCAAAAATCTGGACATGCTCTTTGCCAACGATGCGCGTAGCACCCTTGGCAGCGACTCCACTAGTGCCACAGCTTTTTGGCGAACCGACAATAAGCAACTCTCGCAACAAACATTGGGCCCTGCGAGCAAGAACAGCGTAGCCCGAGAAATGCTCAAACTCATTGCGAAGCAATTGGATTGTAAGGGCTCCTAAACCGCCCCCCCTGCCCTTCGCCATAATTAATCGTGGCAATCTAGACGCTTTTTGGTGGATACTTTAAGAATCTACCGAGCGTTTAGACTTCACAATGCCAGAACTACAACAATTACAGACAGAGCTGCCCCAGAACATATTCCGAGCCTACGATATTCGCGGCGTGGCGGATACCCAGCTCAATGAGTCTAATATTGAGCTAATAGGCAAAGCCTTAGCCGCCAACGCCCTCGAGTCAGGCGAACAAACCCTATTATTGGGTGCTGACGCGCGCGTTTCGAGCTCCAAGCTCAAACGCGCCCTTCTCAAAGGCATTCTGTCCACAGGCTGCAATGTCATAGACCTTGGGACAGTTCCTACTCCTCTTTTGTATTTTGCCGCTTATACCTCAGCCTATGGCTCGGGGCTCATGCTGACAGCTAGTCACAATCCCGCACAATACAATGGCATTAAGGTGCTTCACAAACGCAGCTGTCTTAGCCCAGAGCAGATTCAAGGCATCAGGGTCAGAGCCCTTAAGGGAGACTTCCCCGAGGGACAAGGCAGCGTTAGCGAAAGAGACTTTAGCGATGAGTACATCCAGCGCGTCAAAAAGGATGTGCGCCTAGCTAAACGCTTGCGCATAGTCGTGGACTGCGCCAATGCAGTTCCCAGCACATTGGCGCCCAAACTGTTTGAGGCCCTTGGGTGTGAAGTGTTTAAGCTACACTGCAGCTTGGACGGGACTTTTCCGAACCATCCGCCAGACCCAACGGTACAGGAAAACCTGCAGGAGCTAATAGAAGAGGTTAAAAACCGCAAGGCCGACCTTGGCGTTGCACTGGATGGGGACGGGGACAGAGTGGTGCTGGTGACAGAGAAAGGTAATGTCATCGATACAGATCGCCTTCTGATGCTGCTAATAAAAGATATCGCACCCAAGTACCAAAACCCCAATATCGTATTCGATGTAAAATGCAGCACATTACTCAGACAACTCATTATTAATGAGGGGGGCAACCCAGTCATGAGCCGCAGCGGTCACTCCTTCATGAAGCAAATGATGCATGATAAGGATGCGGTCATTGGGGCAGAGTTTTCCGCCCATGTGTTTATTAAAGACCGCTGGTTTGGCTATGACGATGGCCCCTATGCTGCCGCGCGCTTTCTGGAAATACTCAGCAAGTCAAAACAAAGTGCTGATATGATGCTGAAGGATCTTCCACAAAGCATAGTGACCCCTGAGCTACGAATCGAAGTCAGTGACGAGCGCAAGTTCCAGCTAATGGAGAGAATCAAGGCTCTCGCCCATTTCCCCCAGGGCCAGGTGAATGATATCGATGGTGTGCGAGTCGACTTCGAAGATGGTTGGGGATTGGTGCGTGCATCCAATACCACTCCAGCGCTACTTCTGCGCTTTGAGGCCCGTTCGCGCCAAGCCCTATTGGCTATTCAGGCACTATTTCGAGATCTGCTGCGTGAGGTAGACGCTAAACTCGAGTTAAGCTTTTAAGGCAATCGCTAACAACGCTCGATGCCAAACCCCAAAGCTAGTTTATGAAAATAACGCTACAGCCTGTATACTCTGTGCTTTGCTGGCACTCTTAGTGCCGCACTAAGAAACCCCATCGACAGGATAGGATTTGTTATGCCACTGGAACTAGCCGCGGCGAAGAATATCGCCAATGTACTCACTGAAGCCCTGCCTTATATTCAACAATTTACCGGCAGCACCATCGTTGTAAAGTATGGCGGCAATGCCATGACCGACGAAGTGCTAAAAAATGGTTTCGCTCGCGATATCGTTCTAATGAAGCTAGTGGGCATGAACCCTGTCATTGTCCACGGGGGCGGCCCTCAAATTGGAACGCTGCTAAAGCAGCTAGATATTCAGTCGGAGTTTATCGACGGCATTCGTGTTACCGATAGCAAAACGATGGACGTGGTCGAGATGGTACTGGGCGGCCTCGTGAATAAAGAGATTGTAGGCCTGCTGAACAAAAACGGCGGCAAGGCCATTGGTATTACCGGTAAAGACGGCAATCTTATTCAAGCCAAGAAGTTACTGAAGAAAAGCTCTATCGACAGCAAGATGCTCGACATGGGCCAAGTGGGTAGCATTGAGCACATTAACCGAGAAGTGCTAGATACTTTCAAAGACAGCCACTTCATTCCTGTCATTGCACCTATTGGCACAGACAAGCATGGCGCCACGTACAATATTAATGCCGATACGGTAGCGGGCGAGATTGCAAAGGTCCTCGGGGCAGAAAAGCTAATGCTGCTAACTAATATCGCCGGCGTAATGGACAAAGAAGGCAATGTACTTACCGGCCTTAGCACTAAGGAAGTAGACGGCCTCATTGAGGACGGCACTATCTATGGCGGCATGTTACCAAAAATAGAATGTGCCTTAGGCGCTGTGAATAATGGCGTAACTAGCGCACATATTATCGATGGCCGCGTTGAGCACGCCGTGCTTTTGGAGATATTCACCGACACCGGTGTGGGCACACTCATTAGCAATGAACTCAAAGCCTAACAAGAACGATCTGTATAAAACTAAGCGAAGTATTAAACCTTATGCCACCAGCTAATCGTATTTCAAGAAAAGACCAAATTCTGCAAGCCCTTGCCCACATGCTGGAAAAGGGCCCTGGCGAGCGCATCACTACTGCGGCTCTTGCAAAACAAGTGGGCGTTTCCGAAGCGGCCCTATACCGCCACTTTCCCAGCAAGGCCCGTATGTTCGAGGGCCTTATTGCGTTTATTGAGGAGACTCTGTTTTCCCGCATTAACCGTATAATCGATGACGAGCCTACCGCTCTCAAGCGCTGTGAAAAAATTCTAGTATTAATTCTTACGTTTGCCGAAAAGAATCCTGGCATGACGCGACTAATGACCGGCGATGCCCTACAGGGAGAAACCGAAAGGCTTCGCCAGCGTATTAGCCAATTGTTTGATCGCCTAGAGTCGCAGTTAAAACAAGTGCTAAGAGAAGCGCAGATAAGAGAGAACTTGAAGACAGCTCTGCCATCAGGGCTAACCGCAAACCTGTTGATGTCGGCGGCAGAAGGAAGACTAATGCAGTTCGTGCGCAGCGAATTTAAGCGCCCACCCACTGCCCAGTGGAGTGAGCAGTGGCAGTATCTCTCGAGGGATATGCTGGTGCCGATAGCCTCCTAGGCTTAGGCACTAACACCATACTCGTCACGATAAGCTTTAACGCTGGCCAATTGCTGCTTGAGGGTCTCGTCCTGTTGAGTCGCTAGGTAATCAATTATTTGGTCTAAAGAGATAATACTCACAACCGGTATCTTGTACTGCTGTTCAATTTCTTGAATAGCAGACATGGCGCCTGTTCCTTTCTCTTGTCTATCCACAGCTACTAGAATACCTGCCGGTTTAGCGCCCACTTCCTCGAACAAAGCCATCACTTCGCGCACCGCAGTACCTGCAGTAATCACATCATCAATGATGAGTGCGCGGCCTTCCAACGGCGCCCCTACGATAAGCCCGCCCTCGCCATGGTCTTTAGCTTCTTTGCGGTTAAAGCTATAGGGCTTATTAATGCCATGATGCTGGGCCAGTGCGGCAGCCGTGACGGACACTAAGGGAATGCCCTTATATGCGGGGCCAAACATCAGGTCGAAATCCAGCTTATCCGCAACGATGGCATCGGCATAACATTTACCAAGAAATGCCAATGCCTCGCCCGTATTAAACAAACCTGCATTGAAGAAGTAAGGGCTGGTGCGACCAGATTTAAGCGTAAAGCTGCCGAAACGCAAAATGTCATTCTCTATTACGTAGTCGATAAACGCCTTTTGGTAGTCCCGCATTACTCTCTCCTTTGTTTAACTTATATGCCCAATGCTTCGCGTTGTTTTTGTAGCAGCTCGCCAATGCCTTTCTCTGCCAATGCTATCATCGACTGTAGCTCCTCAGAGCTAAAGTCTGACTCCTCGCCGGTGCCCTGTAGTTCGATAAAGCGTAGCTTTTCAGTCATGATTACGTTCATGTCTGTTTCGGCATTAGAATCCTCTGCGTAATCCAAATCTAATACTGGCGTGCCCTTATAAATACCAACAGAAACAGAAGCAATTTGTTGCTTCAACGGATTGCTTTTTAGCTTGCCCTTCTCCATCAGATAATTAACAGCATCGTGCAGTGCGACATAGGCACCAGTAATAGAAGCGGTTCGAGTGCCACCATCGGCTTGGATGACATCGCAGTCCAACTTAATAGTGTTCTCACCGAGTGCCTTCATGTCGATAGCTGCGCGTAAAGAGCGACCAATTAGGCGGGAGATTTCCACAGTACGACCCGCCTGCTTACCTCGCGCCGCCTCGCGGTCCATGCGCGAACCCGTGGAGCGTGGCAGCATGCCATACTCAGCCGTTACCCAACCTTGCCCCTTACCCTTAAGAAAGCGCGGGACAGACTCTTCCACGCTAGCTGTACAAATAACTTTGGTGTCGCCAAACTCCACCAATACCGAGCCCTCGGCATGCATAGTGAATTGGCGCGTGATGCGAATATCACGGAGTTGGTCGGGTTGGCGCTTACTTGGTCTTGGCTGATCTTGCATACTGCCTCTCAAATTCTGATAAATAGTGAGGCGCAATTATCCTTGATATGAGCAGACATGGCGAGTCACAGGCGCAATATTGCAGTAAGATAGCGCTACCTAGAGCAAGGACAAACCCAAGTGCCTTGTCTAGCGAGCTGATTTTATTGAATTTTGTAGTATAGGACTCACTATGGCACTAAGCATGACCGCTTTCGCTAGAAAGCAAAGCGCCTGCAGCGCTGGCACCCTCGCATGGGAGATTCGCTCGGTTAATCACCGCTACCTAGAAACCAGTCTACGACTGCCAGAGGCGTTTCGATCCCTTGAACCCTTGATTCGCGACGCCCTTCGAAAATCTCTTGGCCGCGGTAAAATCGACTGCCAATTGCGCCTAGAGCAGAGCGATCAGACACCCAATGATTATAAAATCGATGCAGCACTGGTTACCAAGCTCAACGATGCCAGCGGCCAGATACTCAGCCTCACCGGCGGCGGCGCACCCCTTAGCGTCATGGAGATCATGAAGTGGCCCGGCGTGATGCAGGAGCAGGAGAGCCAAGACACCGACGACCTAGATGCCATCGCCATGGACCTGTTCAACGAAACTTTGACTGAACTCATCGCCGCTCGCGCACGCGAAGGGGAAGAGCTGCACAGCATTGTCAGCAAGCGCATCAAAGCCATCCGCGACATTGTCTCCTGCGTGCGGGAGCGTATGCCGAAGATTCTAAGCAAGCAGCGCGAGGCATTGATTGAGCGCCTAGCAGGCCTGGAAGTAGAACTAGACCCAAGCCGCTTAGAACAAGAAGTCGTGTTAAGTGCCCAAAAGGCGGATGTGGCAGAAGAGTTAGACAGGCTTGAAACTCATCTCAACGAAGTAGAGCGCGTCCTAGACTTAAAAGAGCCCTCCGGCCGCCGCTTGGATTTCCTGATGCAAGAACTCAATCGCGAAGCCAATACGCTTTCCTCAAAATCGATAGTGGCAGAAACCACACTCAATGCAGTGGACCTGAAAGTGCTAATTGAACAGATGCGGGAACAGATCCAAAACATCGAATAGTTTTTTACCCCTCCAAGAATGTCTTAAAAGCCCTGTTATTTGCTTGTGAATACAGGGGTTTTTTATTTCTCCTGTCCTGATCGGTATGCAGATGTCCGTTACCAACTACCTGTTTAGTGGTGGGCAGAATGGTGGGCAGTCCCCTTATTTTTGCTCAATAAGCATTTTGCGGTGAGCAAATTGGTGGGCAGTAAGTTACCCAATTTTCGCATTTAACTCGCCACCAAAACAGGTTAGCTGCTGATTCAACAAGCAAATCGGTGGTGGGCAGCCATTATTTCCGCCGCTTATTTTTGAAAAGAAGTACGCGAAGTATTAGAGCACATCCGAGAAAGCACCCGCTCTACCATTGCCAACGATACCTTGATGTACATGAAGCAGCTGTTTCGACATGCTATTAAACTCGGTTTAACCCTGAACACCCCAGCCGCAGTATTGATCATTTATCACCTGCTCATTCACTATTATTGAGAAAAGCCAATCACTGAGTCGAACTTTAGAGGTATTGGCTGTCATTCCCTTAATCTTCTGCTTAATTGATAACACTCCCTTACTCACACCATTGCCTCTTCGTAGACTTTGTCGACCTCAGCAAACTTAGTTACGCTCTCTAGGAGAGTTAAGGTTGTGAGTTTCATCGAGTTTTTCATTGGGCGATGTGGCACGTTGGTCACTGGCGTTTGCAGCAAGAGCGGTTTGCCTAGCTCAAATAAATAATACAAATCAGCAGAACCTGACTTCTTACCCGCTTGATCTTCGGTAATGGCGTAGCGTGGTAACACTGTGACTCGTTTAACCGGCCAAAGTTTGTCAATTTGCTTGGTTGAACTTTGAGTGTCTGAGGTAGACGCCAACGCTAAATAGCGAATTTCCTCGGCAATATGCTGCTTAAATTTCTGCAAAAACGTGCTTTGCGGCAGGTGATACCACAGCGCTGTACCTTGCTCAAATTGTTCAAAGTAGCCATTATCACGGCCACGTTGCCCACCCAATGCCACTGTCATCGTCAAATCAGGGTACAGCACTTGGCGCATGCCATAATAAGGTATGCGTGCGGCTTCTTGTACGTAGAGCCTTTCCGCCATGCCAGCCATAGGATACATGGCTTCATTGTTTTGCCCTGTTTGTGTATTCGGTGCTGTGCCAATTTGCGTTTGCAAAAACTCTAGCAACCACTGATGACCGCAATACCCGCTCTCAGTCTGGCTAAGATCAGTTTGACTAAGTTCGTTTTGGCTAGGCCTATTTTGACTAGGTAAGACAGCAAATGCGCCAATACCCACTTCTTCTATCGCGGCTGCGTAGGGGTTTGGTTTCGCAGCTTGATCAAAAAAGCCAGGGTATAAAGCAAACGCACCAAATACAGGGCGGCTTTTCTTGGTGGGTTGGTCAGCCATAGGACTAGATAGAGACTCCGACAAGCGGGGCTCTGATAGACGGATAAGTGCATCCCGATAACGGTGCATTTGGTTAATTGCATCGTCTGGTACGTAATCCATACTTTCGATATCTTCATTGCTGTCATCAAAGCGGTTTTTCTCGGTTTTAATGCGATACTTGGCATCAAACAGCCAAATAAACTGCTTTACTTCTGATGAGTCTGCTTTCGTTAAATCGGCGCTTTTAGGCAGTGTCACTTCCAACACAATATCCGGCTCTTGGTTAACCAAGTACGAGCGGATTGATTGGCCTTTTTTGGTAAATTTAGGCTCGTGTGCTAGCCTAGCTGTCACACCATCACTGCGTTTAAAGCGAAAAGCACCGGCAAACCCATCTTTTAGTTGGTACTCAAAAAAGTCATTTTGGGCGAGCTTAGCCGCACTGTTTTCCACCAATTCAAAGCCAAGATCCTGCTCTAAAATCTGTTTCAAACACAAAAAGCACCACACTTCGTAAATCTCAGCCACCGACTTCATTGAAATGCTCGACTGATTGCCAAACACGTCTAAATAAAATTGCAGTTCCTGCCAAATACGATACACCGCGCTGTAACCGGTTTTTTGCTGTAGCACTAACGACTCACGGTTTAACCCTGTGTATGCGCCAACCTCTTTTAAAAAACTTTGACCTAACACTTTTTGCAGCGGTTGTTGCCAACTATGCAGCTCATTTAAAAATGAATCTGACAACCGTTGCCGCTCTGGCGCTTGATTACTCTGCCTAAGCTTTTGTTCAAACTCCGCTAATTGCCGCTTACTTTTACTCACCGCCATTTTGATAAAACGGTTTTCTGGGGTATCGACACTCAGTTGCTTTTTTTCAACCGCGTAGCGCTTATCGTACTGGCCATTAGCAAAGTCTTGCTTAACTTTCTCGGCTAACTTATGTGGCAGGCGGCCTTTTAATTTAGCCGCTTTGATATTGGCAACCACCGGTTGCAAACGGCTATGTGGTGCGGCACAAATCACTTTTAAGCCTTGCTCAAAACGCTCCCTTAACGCTGCAAAATTAGCCAACCACATGAGTGGAAAATGCCCGCGCTGCTGGCTGGTCGCTGCATCTTGCTCGGTTTTTTCGACCAAACTAAAGCGCCAAAGAGGGTAAACTTTGTCGATGGCTTGGTACATGGAGGGCAAGTCTTGGTGTAGTGCCATTTTGGTTGGTAGCACTTCAAAGGCAATATGCTGAGTCTGTATTTTGCCATTGTGCTCAAAGGTAAGTGGCAAACGTAACCAGCCCACATCATTGCCGGTATTAATGGTGCCGGTTAAACGTGCGGGCACCACGCCCCTTGCGGTTTTTACTTCGGGGGCAAAACGAAATGCCTCATTCACGCTTTGGCTGCGATGGGTTAACCGCGCATTAGTTACTTCACTAAAAAAGACCCACTCAAACTGGTACTGAGTATTCTCAAAAAACAGCGGGGAATTTAATGTCAGCTCAGCGTGTTTCACTAAGCCATTGGCAACAAGGTCGTTTTCGGCTAAGTCACTTTCATCTAAAGCACTCTTGTCTAAGCCATCTGCAACTAGCCCCTGCGGTTCAATAGCATTGCTCAGCTGCGCCGCAGGCGCAAAGCGCAATTCGTAGCTAGGTTGTGTATGATTAGCGCTCGCCCTGTGCGCCATTGTATTCTGATGCACGCTCAACCGCTGGCTAATATCATTCGCCCAAATCGAAAACTCAAAGTCGGGGGTTTGTAATCGTATTAACACTGGCATTCCCTACCACTCCTTACGCCTTCGCTGTACGGTTTTTTATAGGTTGCATTCATTGCAGAAGGCATCAAACAGCACCGACTCATTAAGGCCAGAAACTGGTAAAGGTGGCACTGGCTAATCGCGCGCTCATCCACTTCAACTTCGCTTTTGAACGGCAAGGTATGCGAAGTACTTTTTCCTCTTCAGTAGCACCATCGGCCACTATTTTCTCACGATGCAAGTCAGGGCGTTGATTCTTATCGCCTTGGCCTGCTTGCCAAATAGGGGCTAACTGGTCTAAAAGCACAGCGCTAAGCTCCTCTAACAAATCCTTGCGATTTGATGTAGTCAGTTTGTCGGAATCGCCTTCTATACGCGGCAGAACCTTACACATCATGAAATCGTCCCACACAGCTTTTAAAGTCAAGTCATCTTGTGGTTGGCTGCTGGCAACCGCAAGCAGTAATTCATTGAGCGCACGAAACGCCAATTCAAACGGCGTGTTTTTCAGCACTAAGTTGACTGTCGATAAGAACGCAACGGTTTTAGTGCCATCTGCATCAAAAGTATTGATTAAGTCTGCTTTACTGGCGTTTGACCAAATGGGGTAACTTAGGCGCTTGTTACAACTGGTTGGGGTGAAAAAGTCGTTATAGTCGTTAGGGAAAAACGCGCCAAAATCAAAGCTCAGTGCGCGGTCTATCACCTTACGCGAAAAACCATGGGTAGTTTCATCCATATTCACCGTACCTGCGACTAGCAGGTTAAACGGAATGCCTAAACCATATTGGCAAACTAGTTCCCAAAGCTCGTTGTACTTACCATCTTCTACACTGCCAAAGCCTAGCGCTTCACGCAGATCTTCTTTATCTGCAACGGCTTCAATGGTGGCGGGTTTCAATAGCGCATCACTGCTGTAAGTAAAACCGTCATCCGTCCAACGCCATTCGCGGGTTTCCAGCACCGACAAATAATCAGCAAAATATTGCTCTACGGGTGCAAGGTTCATTTCATCCAAACACAGCCAGTAAGGCAATACTTGTTCAAGAGCATCACGTTCGCCTGCAACTACTAAACGCTCGCCTTGATCTTCGCTTTCTTGAACTTCAACAGTTAAGTTACTATCAGCAATCGCACGCCATGCTTTGGCGATAAACTGCAATACATCGGTGGTGATATATTCAGCATTGCCGTTTAAGCGCGAGATATAACCAAGCAAATCACTCGGCTCATGCCAATCGGGCCGCACCGAGGTTAAACAATATATATCGTTCCTGTTTCCATTTAAGCCGAAAGTCTCAGCAAACTTTTTTGAAGCTTCTGATTGCTTGCGAACAAAACGCGTTTTACCTGTGCCAGAGATGCCAGCTAGAAGGAGGAAGGGTTTGTACAGCATAGCATTAGAAGTTGAATTAGAGCTTCTCTGTATAGGTTCATTATCTTGTGGTCTTACTTCAAAAAGCGATATTAATTCAACTTCGTTTTCAGATAACAAAGAGCTCAAATTTTGTGTATATTTTACAAAGTCTGCGCTATCTGAATAAGCTATTAAATTAGCCAAATCTGCAGGGTATTCTCGCTTAACATACTCAATAAGCTTACCAAAGAGAGCTCTTGGTTCACGCTCATTTTTATCAAACTTATTAAATCTATTCAACCAAATTAAAAATGAAAAACCAACCCGAGAAAAGCCATATTTTTCTTTCAATTTATTCAAATAATCATCAGCCAAAGAGAATTCATAATCGTCAATTACGATTAAACCCTTATTTGATTTTTTAGGGTAATTTTGAACACTTTGGGTGGAATGAGTTGCGACACCAGCACTTAACAAATTACTGCCAACACCAAAGTCAGATTTCTGCTTTATGTCATTAATAAAGTTAGTTGTGTAGCGTCCATCCTGATCTAACTTAACAATATCCCCAACATAGGAAATAAAGTCATCCAAGTAAAGGTCCGTTTTATGCCTTAGTTTTACCGAAGTTATCACTTCCTTATTAAGAAGACGAGATAATGCTAAACAATGTCTAATAGCGCTAACATCTTGGGTAACGCCTTGTTTAACTTTCTCGCCATTTGCCAACAACTTAAAATCATTAACAGCCAAGAGAAGCAAGTCTCGTGATAAATATAAGTCCATAAAAAGATCCTTCCGTAGTTAAAATACTTGCTCTAAAACACTCTTAGCTATGTTATAAGCCAGCCTCGGTGGAACAGCATTTCCTATCATCTTGTATTTACTTGGAATACTATCTCCTATAAATTTAAAATCATCAGGAAATGATTGAAACCTAGCAATCTCTCTAACAGAATATCTTCTGTTTTCAAGCGGGTGTAATATTCCAGAGTTTTCGGGTGTGGCCGCCGCTGTAATTGTCCCCATTATTTCATCAAGATTGAACTTTCGATAAAAATTAGGAGAACGATACTTTTTTATTTCTCTCCGAATACGCTTCAATCGTTCTGGCAAAACATCATCAGGAATATTTTTCCATGAACCTCCAGCGGGAATATACGATGAGAGAAGCTGTGCCTGTGGTGACAAGGGCCAAACCTCAAACTTTTCATCATCCAATATGCTATTGTTGATAACTGTACTAACCGTTAAATCTGATGATCTTATAGGAGAAGGGAAAACAAAATCACCTTTAACATCATCTCTAACCCCTATTATTATGACCCTGTGGCGATTCTGAGGTACTTCAAAATCAGACGCTTTGAGTAATTTCCAATATGTACGATAACCATGCTCAAATAATTCATTTTCAATACGTTTGGGCATTGGCGTACCTTTATCATCTTTTGATGAAATAAAGCCTCGAACGTTTTCAAAAAGCACAACCTTCGGCTTTTTTTTATCAACAATATTCATAACACTTTCAAAAAGACCACCACGATGATCGTTCATGCTTTTTCGATTTCCGGCACTAGAAAAAGGCTGACAAGGTATACCAGCAAGTATCACATCAATATCATTGGGAATTTCAGAATCTACATCAACTTCCGTAATATCTTTTATTAATATCTGACCTAAATTATGCCGATAGGTCGCCTCAACAGTTTTCTCAATGTCATTTGAAAAAACGATATTAAATCCCGCTTGATGAAAGCCAAGATCCAAGCCTCCACAGCCTGAGAATAAGGAGATTGTTCTAGGTTTTATTGGTGTTCTGCTATTTATCATTATTAACTACTACTAAAAATTCTTGATGGATGACTTTAGGGCGAAGCATGTTTTTTGTACCTTGCATTTCTACCAAGTTGTACTTGCCCAATGTTTTTAGTGTTCTCGACACATTACTGACCGCTCGGCCTGTAAATGCTGCCAGCTCAGTCACCGATTTCGGCTGTTTCTCGGTGATCACTTTTAACAGTTGCTGGTTTTCTTTCGACAGCACACTGGCCACCGATTTCAGCGAGTCGAACCAAATATCAACGGGGTAATCAGGGGCGGGCGCTTGCCCTTTAATCCCAATAACGCAACGCGATTGTCTTGTGTTTTTCATTTCTTTACTCGCATAGCTTGCTCAAATCAATTGCTCGCACTCTCTACTTTCGCCTCTACTATTAGAAATAGCCAGCGACTGGGTAAAACAGCGTTTGATCAATTAAAAGACTGTACTCTTGTACATAATTCGCATATCTTATCAACTGCTGATAATAGCGCAAGCGTATTTTCCGTTTAGGGCGATAACAATCACGGTGTAGAGGAAGTTCACTACCAGTACACTAGTTGTGTTGTCTGCTTTCGGCTTTCAATCTGGCCAAATACTTAGGTTGACTGGCGGTTCATTGCAAGGCGGCAAGCCCGCAAAGGTTTAATCGCCTTTTTAGTCATCCAAGATCCTGCCTTTAACACAGTACATGCTAGAGCGGGAGTTATAGGGCAGGCTGACTTTACGCTGTGGTCGGTTGCCATCAGGAACTAGGTAGGCTGCGGCTATCAGTGCTTTGGCAGCGCGATCTGGGCGTAGGCCTTCGGTGGCTTCGCGCCAGCCTATTGGATAAAACAGGTAGAGGGTTTGTGGGCCTGTGGAATCAAGTCAGCCAGCGCGTTGGCGAACTTGGCTTCTGTGACCAGTTTGTTTAGGAGTAAAGCGGCTTTCGCCATGCTGCTCAATAAAACTGCGTACCTGACGAATGGCTTGTTGGTCTTCACTGGCGGCCATACCACCGCGGGCGAGTATTCATTAATTAAGCTGGCTTAAACAGGCGATTTCTACACTTTGAGCTGGCCAATCGAGTACTTTGGCTCCAATGGCTAACAGGCCTACACTGGCCAGAGAGGCAAATTTTTCGGCGACTCGGCGCACTTGGCCGTCTGCCTCGGGAGGTAAGCTGGTTAAAATACGTTGGCGTACGTTTTTGGAAAACGGGGCGAACCTGCGCGCTGCTCTGCGTTAAATACCGTAACCAATCCAAAGCCAAACTGCCGTAATGTTGACGGCTTTAGTGTTTTAGGTGGTCGGCTAAATCGGCGGCGCTCATGCCATGGCTATGGTTTAACACGCCCATTTGGGCTCTGGCATCGGTACTGAGATCAATCACGCGCACTTACTGCCCTGTTTTTCACTATACCGTTAAAAACGTTAACAGGTCTAAGGTGGGCGCAATCTCGAGATAACGCTTACCGTCAATCTTTAGCGTACAGCTGGACGTTAAGGCCAGCGCCAGAAATAGCAGCCAGTATCTCACTTGATCAGCCCCAGTAGTTGTTGACGAAGTTTCGGCTCAGAAGTGGAATCGCCAAGCCATATATTGAAAAACCATTTCGAAAACAAGGGATCATCAAGATGGGCTACTTTCTCTCCATCACGGAAAAAATGCGTACGACTGTTTGCATCCACCACTCCAGTCAGGCGTGTACCCTTTTTAACGTCAGGTATTATTTCGATCAGCCGCCGATACCAATTCGACAAAACCGCCTCGTCAGTAAACCCCTGTTTTTGTATTTCCTCTACCGAGCGCTTTGCGATGGCGTCTCCATTTAAATCCCGTAGATACGTCAACTCCAACGCAAAAGGTTCACCGGAGCGCCATTGGCCACTACTGGTATAGAGTTTGGCATCGTAAACATTCCACAAAAAATATTTCAGACGAGCTGTGCCTACTATCTGTGCTTGCGGCACGAGACCAGAGACTTCTGGCTCTAGCTTTGCCAATGCTAGAGTCGCCCAACAGGAGAAAAGTGCTCCGATGGCAAGCATAAGGTGAGATTTCATATCATTGTCCTTGTAACGACTGTTGTGCCGCAGGCATGAGCAAAGACCAAGCGGGGTTATGCTTATGAGATACGGTGCAGAATAGAAATTAGATTCGTTTATTCTGCTTATCGCACATTGAGGGATATTGTCTGTATAGCGAGGTAAGAGAGTCTTCAAAAGCAAAGCTGGAAGACAGTCAATTTCCCTTCACCATATAACATGGAGAGGAAGATAAACTGGTTCCCATAGAGTTTTCAGAACGATTGGCCCATAACGTCATGGAAGTTAATTTTGTTCGAAAACCATACTACGGCCACTTTATGATCTACCAGCATTGGTAGAAGTTTTTACTTGAAGTAGCGGCATGAATAACGATCAATCTTAAACCATTAAGTATGGTTTACTTAACGTCAGACCATACAGCGTATTCGTTGCCATTTGGGTCAGAAAAGTGAAAGCGGCGCCCACCGGGAAACGAAAAAATGTCTTTGATTATCTTGCCACCTGATAACTTTATTTTCCCGAGAGTCTCTTCTAGATTAGCGCTAAATAGAACTACCAGCACACTGCCATTTTCGGTGGTGGCTGATACGTTGGATTTATAGAAGCCGCCATCAATTCCTGCATTTGCGATTGTAAGATAGTCGGGGCCGTAATGAGTAAACGACCACCCAAAAGTGGACGTGAAAAACGTTTTGGTTGCTGTTAGGTCTGCCGATGGAAGTTCAATATAGTTTATTTTTCCAGTTTCTTTCATCTTTATTCCTTAAGTAAATAGCGCTTGTTATTATTATAGTTTGATTGGTGGTGGCCTAAGGCGCGTTACGCTGAGACGGTTCCCTATCGAAAACACCAATCAGTTCACTAGGGTCCAGCTTCTGTCGCTGCTCTTGCGCTGCATGCGCCCACCAAATCAATTGATTAATGGTTCGCGCGAAATAATCGAACCACGCTTCAGCGTCTTGTCCGGCTTGCACTATACCTTGTTCGTCGAAGACATCTTGTGCCTTGGGCACATGGGCCATACTCGAAACTGGCAAACAGCCCAGCTCTGACAGAAATACTCGCATATTTATCGCGGCTCGCATGCCGCCCCATTGGCCAGCAGAATAGGTAATAATGGCGCTTGGCTTATAGGAGAACAGAGAGCTACCAAAGTGATTGAGTAAATTGGCAAGAGCTGGACTCATGGAGTGATTGTACTCGGGACTAAGCATTAGGTAAGCGTCAGCTTGCTCAATCTTCGCTGCCAATTCAACTAGCTGTGAGGCAGCTTTGTTTTTCGCATAGGAAAAATGGGGCTTGAACACTGGCTCCGGCGGATAGTCCAGCGCATCAATTAGCTCCACATCGAAATCGGGGTAGCGCTGCTTAAGACAGGCCAAAACCGCCTTGGCCACTCGCAAACCCAAACGAGCAGGGTATGGCGGAGTGCTATCTCGCACGGTGCCTAGAAAAAGTAAAAACTTCATATAGAATTCCAGTGTGTTGCGATGACCCAATAAGTCGCTTATTACTAGAACTTACTCGTTGGGACTTAAATCTCCATTAGCAATCGCTAGTTGATAACGCAACCGTGCATTATCCATATTGCGCTCCGTGTCTTGTAAGAAACTAGTGCGGACATTCAAGTTACCATTAAGTACCAACTGGTTGCCAATGCGAATTGCGGTGCGCGGATCCCCACGAGCTACCATATTGCCCAGGCTCATTCCCAAAGAACAATGACCGCCAACAAATGGTAGGTACTGGTTGCGTCCATTTTCACCAGTGGCCGCCTCAAAGGTATTTTTATTGGCAGCACTTGCAAAACACCAACTAACCCCCTGAAGCTCTGCCTTATGCGCCGCGCAATCTGCAACAGTAATGGTGTGATTGTCGTAAGCTTCTACTAGATCATAGGCTATCACTTGCCCGTCAGCCATACGTGAAAAACCGATTCCTTGATTATTGATAATGGCATCGGGCTTAGCCTGCGCTAGCACGACAGTGGAGCCCAATAGGCTTAGAAGCAATAAAAAAGTAGTTTGCAAACGTATAGACATGGCTAATTCCTTAATGAATTATTGTTGTGGAAATTCTAGCTCCCCGCAGCCTTTCGCAGATCACAAATCAAAGGGGTCAGAACAACTTGATCGATCAATAATCAACAAATCAACGTCGATTTCTATTCAGGATCAAGTTGTTCTGACCCCTTTGGTTTTTATTGGCGCATTTGGGAGATGAATGCATCTGATTCTGCGATTGCTGTTTGCATAGCATCTATGAGTGTATCTACATTAGTGTCGATGCTGTCTAGCTCGCCGCGCAGGGAGGCAATGGCGCGGGCGTTCAGATTGTGTTTTAGGTAGAGCACATTGTCGCGCAGGCTGTCCAATACTGGGTCCAAAGTATCTTCTGCCCGATGCATGGCGGCGATGAGTCTATCGTAGCGGCTGCGGGTTTCCCGTAGTTGTGACTCGCTTTCGCGTCTTAGGGTTTGATTGGTGTATAGGTCTAGTTCCGCGCTCCACTCATCGAACAGGGCTTCGGCAACGGACTCGACATCTTTGATACGACCACGGATAGTTTCCGCTGCGTCTTCGCTGTCCTCAAACTCGGCATTGAGTTTGTCGTAGACGACTGCTAATTCGCCCCCATCGAAGTTAACGACGCTTCTAAACTGTTCCAATGCATCTTTAAACTGCTCTTGCCCTTCTTGCTGAGCCGACTGTGCATCGGTGATGCGCTCTACCAAAATATCTCGTTTGTGGACACCGAACTGCTCCATCGTATTGTAATAGGCCGACTCACAAGCTAGGAGAGTCAAGGAGATGAGGGCGAGCAACAGTTTACGCATAACTAGGGTGCCTTCTCGTTAATGGCTTTGACAATACGGTCTGTGCGCTTGTCCGCTAAATGGTTGTGCACAAGGAACAAAGCGTGAATGACGCCTGGCACCCAAAACAACAGACACAGAAAAATATTTAGGATGGCCTGAAATGGCTTGCCGCAGAGAAACACTGCTAATGGCGGGAGAAAAATAGCTATTACGTAACGCATGATGGTATCCGTCCATTTTGTTTGTCGTTAAGAAGCAGTTTAAACCACTTTTTAGGCTAACTAGAAGCTCCTTATTCGCCCTCTCAGCGCTCGGCATCGAAAGCTCGGTACTTTCGGGTTAAGATAGCGAGCTCTAAGTTCCTACCCTCTAGAGCTATACGCCGCATGAACACTGCACACGCCAGCCTTCCTATCGATAAGGTCATTCCACAGCTTTGTGACGCTATGAGCGCTAATCGAAATTGCCTATTGGTAGCCCAACCCGGTGCCGGTAAAACCACACGCGTGCCTCTGGCTATTATCGAAGACGAGAAACTAGGCAGTGGGCGCTGGCTGTTGCTTGAACCACGGCGGGTGGCGGCCCGGCTAGCTGCAAATTACATGGCTGCGCAAATAGGGGAAGACGTTGGCAAGCGCGTGGGTTATCGCGTAAGGGGTGAATCCAAGATCAGTGCTCTTACTCGCCTAGAGGTGATTACTCAGGGAATTCTTACCCGCATGCTGCAAGACGATCCAAGCCTCGAGGGGGTCAGCGGCATCATATTCGATGAGTTCCATGAGCGCAGCCTAGATGCAGACTTAGGCTTAGCGCTATGTCTAGACGTTCAAGGCGCGCTGCGTGACGACCTGCGGCTACTTGTTATGTCGGCTACGCTAGATGTGAAATCCTTGCTCGCCGTATTAGGCGAGGAAACACCGCTGGTGGAATGTCCAGGTCGAACCTTCCCTATTGAGACCTTGTATCGCAATGCTCCTGCACGCGAAAGAGCGGAGAACCATCAATGCAAGATTGTGAGTGAAGCGCTCTCTAGCCATGAGGGAGATATCCTGTGCTTTCTGCCCGGCCAAGCCGAAATTAGGCGATTACAAAGAGTGCTGGAGGAGCGCCTGTCTACTGACATCGATATTTGTCCACTCCATGGACAGCTAACACTAGCGCAGCAGCAAGAAGTGTTGCGACCCAGCCCACAGGGGCGACGCCGGATTATTCTGTCGACTGCCATTGCCGAATCTAGCCTCACAGTGCCGGGGGTGCGAATTGTGATCGATGGGGGTCTAGAGCGTGTCCCTATCTTTCAGGTCCGATCGGGGCTGGCTAAATTGGAAACGCGCTCCGTGAACGCAGCTAGCGCCGATCAGAGGCGTGGTCGAGCCGGGAGAGTGGCCCCTGGCGTTTGCTATCGGCTATGGCCTCAGGATCGAGTATTGGCTTCTCATCGTGAAGCCGAGATACTGCAGGCAGACCTAGCAAGTTTGGTATTTGAGGTGGTGCGCTGGGGCATTAGTAGCCCGCGCAGCGAGATAGCGCAATTGCAGTGGGTGGATACTCCCCCGCCCTCGGCTATTAATAGCGCAGTGTCACTTTTAGAATCTCTTGATTTGTTGACAAACGAGGGCGGCCTAAGCGAGCTAGGGAAGCAATGCCAACGCTGGCCCACTCAGCCTAGATTAGCGCTGCTATTGCAACACTCCATCGAACTGGCTTGTCCAGCGCTAGGATGCTGGTTAACCGCATGGTTTGAAGAATCCATCGGCGGTTCAAGCTGCGATATTGAGGCTATTTTTGAAAGTCGCCATTCTATGGCTGCACGTTTATTAAAACGCTGGGAGCGCAGCAGCAAACAATGGGCCGGGCGCTTAAATTGCACGCTAGACATCAAGTCCTTAACGCCGATGCCCGTATTATTGGCACGCGCGTTTCCCGACCGCATTGCACAGAAGCAAGGCGGTGATAAGGACAAAAGCTTAATGCGCTTTAAACTAGCCAGCGGTGGTCAGGCGATCATATCGTCTCAGCAAACCCTAAGCCAAAGCGACTATTTAGTCGCTGTCGAATTAGACGGCGATGCCGCTGGGGCGCGAATTTTTCAAGGCATTGCAATTAGCAAGAAGCAATTGGAGTCTTGCTTAGACAACGCCTCCCAATGGAATCCGCACATCTACTGGGACAATAATTCCGGTCGCCTAGTAGGCGAAGAACAACGTCGTATTGGTGCGCTCATACTGGATTCTCGCCCCATGCAATCGCTTCCGCCTGAAGCGGTCAAAACAGCCCTGCTCGATGCCCTGCGCAGCAGAGCTAGCTTTAAATGGTCCAAAGAAGATGCTCAATTAATAGGTAGGCTTAGATTACTTAGGCGCATCGTGGGCGAACCGTGGCCGGATGTAAGCGATGAAGCCTTGCTCGCTTCGATGGAAGATTGGTTAGGACCAAGATTGGAGTCTATTACGCGCCTAGATCAAGTCGATCGACTACCTTTGGCCCAGTTTTTTAAAGAGAGCCTAGATTGGTCTTTGCAGTCTCAACTTTCTTCCATTGTCCCTACCCACCTAGAAGTGCCCAGCGGAAGCCACATCGCCATCGACTATCGCGAACAAGAGCCAGTGCTAGCTGTCAAATTGCAAGAAATGTTTGGCATGACCGAAACCCCACGCATAGTGGACGGAAAAGTGCCCCTACTTATTCACCTGCTATCGCCGGCGCGCAGACCATTGCAAATTACGCGTGATCTCGCTGGCTTCTGGGCAGGCTCTTATTTTGAAGTAAGAAAAGAAATGAAGGGCCGCTATCCCAAACACCCTTGGCCGGAAGATCCAAGCAGCGCTGTAGCAACAGCGAAAACTAGGCGCCACTTATCACAGTAAGAAAACATTAAAATGCTAATCTAAGGAGCCATAGAATCGAATTGGCAATTATAGGCTCCTTAGCAAACACGCATATTTTGTATTGCTTAGTCTTGTGACAAATAAACTGTCAACAGTTCCGAAAGTGGGCTAGTACATTGGCCGTTGTAGGCCAAGAGCTTAACACTGTACTCCACGTCGGGAACGATATCCGTACTAAGCTCGGTGATATTACCAAAATCTAAATCGATTAAGGGCTCATAGCCTAAGCGCTCTGATACGATCAATTTATAACCTGTAGCTCCTTCCACCTCATCCCAATACAGTCGAATGCCGTTACCGCCGGTTTCTTCCATGGCAATGCTGGGAGCTTCTGGGCACATGGACTGGAACAGTGCGTCACTTATGGTTGCGTCGATAAAGTCTTTATAGTGTGCGATTCGAGCGTAATAATTGGTGGACAGCGCTGGACTACACAGGAATGGCGCGGGATAGCTTACTAGCCCTACTAGTGTTTGATTACCACCACTTCCAGTGACGATAGGCGCGCCGATGTCTTCGAAGCAGGTATGACTTTGAGAGTATCTAAAATTGATGTAAACCCTAGACCCATCGCTTGCGAACTCCCTGCCTTCATCAATGAAGTATTTCTCAGTAGAACTTGCGTCTGGGTTCACTATAATACCATTGGCTAGCAATACTTGATCACTATATTGTGGCTTGCTGACTAAGTAGCAATGTGCGTCTGAGCTGGAAAACGCTTCCCCATCCACTTCGCATTCGACGAGATTGTCGCCTTCGGGGTTGAAATACCAATGGGCGATGGATGTAGTTTCGCTGGTACCTAGAACCGAAACACTTCTATTCCATAGGGATTTATAGCTGTCCTCATATATAGAGACTGGCTCTTGACTGCTTGGAGTATCCAATTCGAATAACAGAAGTAAACCATCCTCAGATTGGACCTGGGATTTAACAGTATGCAGCGTGCTGGATGAACCCACTCTGATCGCGTAATGGGTTAAGTCATTGTCCCAAATATCTTCTGGAAGTAGATGCATCCAGTCGCGCCAGCATTCGGCACTCGTTGCCACCCATCGAGAGTCAATCAAACTACCTTGGCAGATCTTCCTTTGCATTAAGGCTAGCTCATTCACTACAAAGATGGTCGCCACCCACTCCGGCATATCTTCATCGGAGACCTGTGGCTTTACAATAGCTATAGCGGTCATTGCCCAAGCACTCAACAAAAACATTATTGCAGTCGGAATTATTACTAATTTCCTCATGGCTGCCTCCTGATCACGCGAGTGGGCGACATGGCGCCATCACAATTAGCGTTTACCGCTTGAATACTTAAAGCAATAGCATCGTTCATCTGTAACTCTAGAGTCGCTTCGGTCGTCTCGACGGGCAAGCTCATTTCATTTATCTGCTGAGTGCTCACAGGAAAGTTGGCAAAACGGACACGATAGGACTGGGCATTTTCCACGGCATCCCAAGACAAGGTCACCCACTGAGACGATGCCGTCTTAAGGCCATAGTCGACGTTCAGATTCATGGGCGCTGGACAAAAGTCATCGAAGTCTATGCTGAGGTCTCTCCCCATTACTTCGTCAATAAAATCGCTCACTTGACTTAAAGTGACAATTAAGCCAAAGCCTAATGAGTGAACACAATCCCCATACCCGCTGGAAACAATTCCCACTTGATAGACTATTCCTCCCTCTCTTTGAACTATCGGTCCGCCACTATCTCCAAAACAAGGAGACGCTTGCTCTTGTTCTTTCCATGCGCAAATTGTCTTAGGGTGCATGTCCTCCTCGGTGATATCTAAGTGTGGACTCTCGCCCCTCTCCTCGTCGATGTACGCGTTGTAGCGAGCTACACAGCCTGCCAATGGAAACAGATTTAATTGCAGTTGCTGCAAATAGCTAGGGCGCTCTGAGTATGTCCTGCGCAGGGTAAAACAATCAACGTCGCCCAGATCTGTCGCAACATTTACCTCTATTACTTCACATTCAGGATCATCAACAATCGCGGTTTTGCCAAACCCATGTACCGTGGCTATGACGTCAAAATCGATTGCTTTGAAAGCAAGAGGCACATTATTAAGCTCTCTTTCTAGCTTGATGAGACCAACGTCGTAAGGTCTAGCACCAGAAAGATATAGCGGATGAACGATAGCCTCAATAGCATTGACCGCTTGCGACTCTGGATTTTCTATATCCTCTTCGCCTACTAAGACTTCGATAGAAGACAGTTGAATATCTTCTATGCAATGTGCAGCAGTCAAAACCCACGCAGGAGCAATAAGCGCAGCAGAACAAAACTGGCGTAAACTTGCCTCTCGACTTCCTTTATAAAGCAGCGCTGCAATCCACGGCTGCTCGCCTTTGACCGAGTCACTGCCGTTGACAATCTTAGGAGAAGCAGACAAGCTTTGCGCCATCAGATGGCCAGAAAAAAGAAAGATAAGAGCTAGGGTAGGTAAGTAAAAATGCTTCGAGGTATACAATTACATCATCCTTGAATAGTAAATACTAATCACATCGTAAAGTTGTTCGAAGTATATAGTGAGGGTTGGCGAAACACCATATTCAGCCCTATAGAAGATCGACGAAAAAGTGCGGCATCGGGAGGCAGAAACAGAGTGGTTAGTGATATAGTTCCCCCTTATCGATCAGGTTCACGGGTTTGCATTTATGGCCAGAGGTACTCTCTACACAATTTCCGCTCCTTCAGGCGCGGGCAAGACCAGTCTCGTCAACGCCCTTTTGGCAGATAATAATGACCCTTTGCTCTGTGTCTCTGTCTCTCACACCACCCGGCCCATGCGGCCCGGTGAAAAAGACGGCGTGAACTATCATTTCGTTAGTAAAGACGAGTTTCTCGCCATGCGTCAACGGGACGACTTTCTTGAGTCAGCCGAAGTGTTTGGTAATTTCTACGGCACGTCTAAAGCCTGGGTACAGCAACAGCTGGCTAAAGGGTTCGATGTCATTCTGGAGATCGATTGGCAGGGGGCGGCCCAGGTACGCGAGCGTATTTCGCCCAATAAGAGCATTTTTATCCTCCCTCCCTCGCTTACTAGCTTACGCGAGCGGCTGACTAATCGTGCCACTGATGACGAGGAGATTATCGAAAGACGCATGCGTGAGGCCAAGGACGAAATATCCCACTACGATGCCGCGGACTACTTGGTCATCAATGAAGATTTTGACGAAGCGCTACGAGATTTGCAGGCTATCATGCGCTCTACCAGGCTCGAAAAGCAGCAGCAATATCAAAACAATGAAGCTTTATTACAAGCTTTACTGGAAAATAGTTGAAACTAGGCGCTTAAGCAGCTAAATATAAGGTGTGCCTGCGAATTAGAATGCATTGTAGGCGCGATTTTAGTAGAATCGCCGGTCTCCTTAATATCAGACCCCGAAAACAGGTGTAATTATGGCTCGTATTACCGTCGAAGACTGTCTAGACAAAGTCGACAATCGTTTCCAGTTGGTGATGATTTCAAGCAAGCGTGCTCGTCAGATTCAAACTGGCGGCAAAGACCCTCTTGTTCCGCTAGACAATGATAAGCCTACTGTAATTGCTCTACGCGAAATTGCTGAAGGCCTTGTGGACTCTGACATTCTAATCACTCGCCCAGCGCCAATGGTTACAGAGATGTCTCACGAAGAACTTACCGCTCCTGCTCAAGAAGGCGAAAGCGAGCAGCTCAGCGAGAACCCTTAACAAGGGAAGGAGTCGGCTTGAGCACAATCGACTCTCTTGCTACAGAACTTTCAGCTTATCTGGAAGTCGATCAGGTTAATTTTGTACGCCGCGCGTACTACTACGCGGAGCAGGCCCATGATGGCCAGTTCCGCCGTAGCGGTGCCCCTTATGTGACCCACCCCCTCGCCGTTGCCGGCATTCTCAGCGAAATGCACATGGACCACCAAAGCCTGGTGGCTGCGATGCTGCACGACGTTATCGAAGACACGGGAATAAGCAAAGAAGCCGTCCAAAGCCAGTTTGGCGACACCATAGCCGAAATGGTCGACGGCGTTAGTAAGCTCAACAAGATCGCCTTTAGCAGCCGCGCCGAAGCCCAGGCCGAAAACTTCCAGAAGATGGCCCTGGCCATGGCCCGGGATATACGCGTCATACTCGTTAAGCTAGCTGACCGCCTACACAATATGCGCACGCTAGACGTCTTAAGCGCCGAGAAACGGCGCCGAGTCGCTCGCGAAACCCTCGATATTTACGCCCCAATCGCTAACCGATTGGGCATGAATTCCGTGCGCCTCGAATTCGAGGAACTCGCATTTGATGCCATTTACCCCATGCGCAGACGGCGTATCGAAGCAGCCGTTAAGGCCACACGGGGCAATCGCAAAGAGATCGTAAAACAGATTCAAAGTGCTCTCGAGGCCTGTTTGGAGCGCGAGGGAATGCCCGGAAGAGTATTCGGTCGAGAGAAGCATCTTTTCGGAATTTACGAGAAAATGCGCACCAGAGGCAAACATTTTGCCGAAATTATGGATGTTTATGCGTTTCGCATAGTCGTCGATAAAGTGGATACCTGCTACCGGGTACTCGGCGCCGTCCATAATCTGTACAAACCCGTGCCGGGGCGTTTCAAAGACTATATCGCTATTCCTAAGGCCAATGGCTACCAGTCATTGCATACCTCATTATTTGGTATGCATGGTGTGCCTATCGAGATTCAAATTCGCACCGAAGAAATGGAGTCCATGGCCAATAATGGCATTGCAGCCCACTGGCTCTATAAGTCTAGCGATGACACTCCTAGTAGTGCGCATATTCGCGCACGCCAATGGGTCAATGGTCTGTTAGAGATGCAGCAGCACGCCGGTAACTCCATGGAGTTCATCGAGAACGTCAAGATCGACCTGTTCCCCGACGAGATCTACGTATTTACGCCCAAGGGTAGCATCATGGAACTCCCCGCAGGTTCCACAGCGGTGGACTTTGCCTATGCCGTTCATACGGATGTGGGCAATTCCTGTGTTGCCTGTCGAATTAACCGCAAGTTAGGTCCACTTAGCGAACCTTTAGAAAGTGGTCAGACGGTAGAAGTCATCACCGCTCCTGGTGCGCAGCCTAATCCAGCATGGTTAAGCTTTGTGGTTACCGGTAAGGCGCGAAGCAATATCCGTCACTACCTGAAAAACCAGCGCGCAACCGAATCTGTGTCACTGGGCAAACGCCTTCTCAACAAGGTATTGGGTAGCCGTGGAACCCAGTTAGAAGAATTAGCACCAGAGCGCATTCAGGAAGTGATTGCAGCGCTTAATTTAGAGAGCTTAGACGCACTGCTAGAAGATATCGGTATGGGAAATCGATTACCGCACGTTGTGGTTAGCGCTCTCATGCAGGATGCCGATGATGTCGACCTCACTGCCCAAGCAAGCAAATCCGGCAAGCATTCTTCGCTGGCCATTCGCGGCTCGGAAGGCATGGTGGTCAGCTATGCACGTTGCTGCCACCCGCTCCCTGGCGATCCTATCATTGCCCATATTAGCTCCGGCAAGGGCATGGTGGTCCACACCGAGAGCTGTAACAACATCGCCGATATTCGAGATAACCCAGAGAAATGCGTCACCGTGCGCTGGGATCCAGACGTTGAAGGGGAGTTCTCGGTCGAGATTCGCGTGGAGTTAGAGAACGAACGTGGCATTATTGCTAAATTGGCCAATACTATTACGAGTGCAGAGGCTAATATCGAGAAAATCAGCACAGCAGAGAAAGACGCCCACTTAAGCATCGTGAACCTATCTCTCAATGTGCGCAATCGTATTCACTTGGCGAGAGTGATGAAACGCATACGCCTGCTCAAGCCAGTGAATAAAGTAACCAGAATGAAGTCTCGCAAGGCTGTAAAGACTCCAAAAGGGGGAATGCGACCTCAGGCTTTAGGTGAGCACCACTAGGAAAAACCAAAACTATAAGAAAAGGAGTGTGTTTGATGCCCAAGAGACAAGTCATTTCCGCTGAATCTTCCCCTGCCGCTATCGGCCCCTATTCCCAGGCAGTTCGCGTGGGCAATCTTGTATTCTGCTCTGGCCAGATTCCGCTCGACCCAGTGAGCATGCAACTAGTTGAGGGCAATATTGAGACTCAAACCAAGCAGATTTTTGCCAATATGGAAGCCGTGGCAGAAGCCGCTGGCGCCACCCTCAGTGATATCTGTAAACTCACTATCTACCTCACGAACATCGGTGACTTCGCCACCGTAAATGAGCTGATGGCTAATCACTTCACTCAGCCCTATCCAGCCCGAGCCACGGTAGAAGTATCGGCGCTGCCTAAGGGAGCCCATATCGAGATAGAGGCCATTATCGCCTTGCCTGAGGCAGACTAAGACCAAAGTGACTCTCGCCAGCACACCGCTCACAGCACTCAAAGGCGTAGGCCCTGCCCTGGCGAATAAGCTAACGGCCCTGCACCTTTCGAATGTTCAGGATGTGCTATTCCATCTTCCCCTGCGCTATCAGGATCGCACTCGAGTAAGTCCCATCTCGGCGAGTCGATTGGGCATGGAGCTGCAGCTCGAAGGCGAGGTTATCAATACCGAGATAAGCTTTGGTCGAAGGCGCAGCCTTTATTGCCGTATTAAAGATGCCAGCGGCATTATTGGCCTGCGCTTTTTCCACTTCAGCGCCGCGCAAAAGAACGCGCTTAGCCCCGGCACCAAAATTCGCTGCTTCGGCGAGGTTCGCATGGGCAAGAGTGGGCTCGAGCTCTACCACCCCGAATATCAACTTCTAAGCAAGGCCAAGCAGGCCGTCGCTGGTCTTCACTTAACTCCCATCTACCCTCTTACGGAGGGCATTACTCAGGGCCGAGTGCGTTCATTAGCGGAGCAAGCCTTAACGCTATTAGAGCAAGACAATGCTTTGGTAGATTGGATACCCGAGCCCATTCGCCAAGATTTAGGGCTGGCCGAACTAAAGGAGGCGCTGTTTTTCCTCCATCGTCCTCCTGTAGGGAAAGAAACATTCGAAACCTTGTACGAGCTCTCTGAAGGCTTACATCCGGCGCAAAGAAGGCTCGCTTTCGAGGAGCTTCTTAGTCACCGACTCTGCCTTCGCAGAGTCCGCGAACAAACCGTGCAACAAAGCGCTCCTAGTTTTCCTGCTAAACCCGAGCTAGTAAAACAGTTTTTAAAGCAGCTAGGGTTCTCCTTAACGAAGGCGCAAGCTAGAGCCGCAGGAGAGATCAGCCAAGACCTACGTCGGCCACACCCTATGCTTCGCCTTCTACAGGGTGACGTCGGCTCTGGCAAGACAGTCGTGGCGGCCATTGCCGCGCTTCACGCTATTCAAAACGGCTATCAGGCGGCCATCATGGCGCCAACAGAGATCCTGGCAGAGCAACATCTACTAAATTTTAGCCAGTGGTTAGAGCCGCTTGGTATCTCGGTGACATGGCTAAGCGGCAAGGTAAAGGGTCGTAAGCGTAGCGAGGCGCTAGCTCTTATTGCCGATGGTAGTGCTCAGCTTGTGGTCGGCACACATGCTCTGTTTCAGGACGAGGTACGTTTCGCCAAGCTCGGCATTGTCATCATCGATGAACAACATCGCTTCGGGGTACATCAGCGGCTTGCGCTGCGTAATAAGGGCGATGCGAATGGCTCTATTCCTCACCAACTGGTCATGACTGCGACCCCCATTCCACGCACCCTCGCCATGAGCGCCTATGCAGATTTGGACTGCAGTATCATCGACGAGCTCCCGCCAGGGCGTACGGCGGTGAATACCGTTTTGGTATCCAATGAACGCAGGGAAACGGTTATCGAGAGAATCTATCACGCCTGCACCAAAGGAAGTCAGGCCTACTGGGTTTGCACGCTTATCGAAGAATCCGAGAGTTTGCAGTGCCAGGCGGCCGAAGCCACTGCGGCCGAGCTGTCTGAGCAACTCCCCAATTTATCCATCGCCCTCGTTCATGGCCGCATGAAGGCCAGTGAAAAATCCGCAGTCATGAATGCCTTCAAAGCGGGTGAGGTGCAACTACTTATTGCCACTACTGTAATTGAGGTTGGCGTTGATGTTCCAAACGCAAGTCTTATGGTCATTGAAAACCCTGAACGGCTTGGCCTTGCACAGCTTCATCAATTACGGGGGCGCGTTGGCCGCGGGAGCGTCGCTAGCCATTGCCTGCTAATGTACCAAGCACCGCTAAGCAATATAGCCAAGCAGCGATTAAGCATAATGCGAGACAGTAATGATGGGTTTTTTATCGCGCAGAAAGACTTGGAGATTCGCGGGCCGGGACAGGTATTGGGCACGGCACAAACTGGACTGATGAGTTTTCGTATCGCCGATATTATTCGCGACTCCGACCTGCTAGAAAAAGCAAAAGCTGCCTCGGATCGAATTCAGGCTGAGTTCCCCTCTGCCGTTTCTCCTCTCATTGAGCGCTGGCTTAGCGATAGAGAAATATACGGAAACGTCTAAAACCCATTAGCGCTTATATTTAAAGACTGTTTGCCGCTATAATGTCGCCGCTTTCTAGTTCACACTATGCGTTATTTGCTAAACAGCGCCGGAAACTTTATGACAAACACAGTAGCAGATGGCTCTAATATCCAGTTAGAACGATTGGTTAGAGTTGTTCTATTACAAGACGGCAGAGGACAGGTTCAAGTCATCATGCCGCAAAACAATTTCTTGGACTTAAAGAAGCTCAACACCGAGATGGGTCGAGAGTTTGCGCCTTTAAGTCACGCCGATATTGTCACCATGACTCACAAGCGGGTCTTGAAGGAACTTGAAATTGCCCCAGTGTTTTATAATCTGCCAACAGTTATTGATCAAAAAATCGCCAATTTTGACCAGTATTTCTACGAAGTTTCCGATCTCGATGGCAGTGAGTCCATAGAGTTTTCTATGGCGGACTTACATGCAGAACTCAATAAGGCTGATTTTCGCGTCAATACTATCGCCTGCTCACTTAAACCCTCTGAGTTGCCACAGGGCAAGCTCAGCAGCGAATCGGATTTAGACGATATTTTCGCATCGGTCAGTAATTTTACGACACTGCGTATCAAGCAAAGGCTAGAGGAGACTCTCGAGATTCCGCCCCTGCCGCAAACTGCTCAAAGAATTATCAAGCTGCGCGCAAACCCTGATGCCTCCATCGACGAGCTAGCGGATATTGTAGAATCCGATGCCAGCCTTGCCGCACAAGTAGTAAGCTGGGCTTCCTCACCCTACTATGCAGCCCCAGGAAAGATCCAATCGGTCAAGGACGCCATCGTCAGAGTATTGGGCTTCGATCTCGTAAGTAATTTGGCCGTTGGCTTGGCGCTGGGTAATACCCTCGCGATACCAAAGGACAAGGTAGAAGGCTTAACTCCTTACTGGCTCCAGTCCGTCTACTGCTCAACCGCAGTAGAGGCAGTTCTGAAACAGATGCCAGCTAAGATTAGGCCTAGTGTTGGCTTGGCATGCCTTGCTGGCCTACTGCATAATTTTGGCGACTTAGTGCTCGCCCATATTTTTCCTCCCCATTACTCGGCAATTTGTCGAGCAATGGAGGCCAACCCTAGCATTAGCCATGTGGCCATCGACCTGCATCTTATTGGCGTAACTCGAGAACAAATAAGTGCATGGTTAATGCAACTGTGGAATATGCCGCCAGAAGTAAGCACCGCTCTGCGCTTTCAGCACCAGTGGGAGTTCACGGGCGAGAACTGTGAATATGCCAATATCGTCTATATGGTCCTGCGCCTACTACGCCAAAAAGGCATAGGCAATGCGCCCGCATCTGAACCTGTGCCGGCGCAGTTATACGAACGCTACGATCTAGACCCGAGCAAAGTTCAGGAAGCGATCGACAAAGTTGTCGATGCTGAAGAGAATATGCGTCAGATTGCAGAAAATTTTAAACCCAAATAGGCGCTCAAGCGTCTACGCTGTCCTTCAGAGCCTTAGCAGGCCGAAAAACAACGGCTTTATGGGCGGCTATCTGGATTGCCTCGCCCGTAGCAGGGTTCTTGCCTTGCCTAGCAGCGCGCTGGGCCGGGGCAAAAACGCCTAAGCGTGGCAAAGCCACCTTCTTACCAAATGCCAAACCATTGGTAATTTCATCAAGTACCGCATTGAGAGCCTCTCCGGCCTGCTCTTTAGAAATACCCGTTTGCAGCGCAATTGCCGCAGCCAGCTCCGGTTTGTGCATATTATGTCCTCGTTGACGGTTGAATACGCGCACTAGGCGCGAGCCCACGGTTTTTATTCGCTAATATAGTGCTTATACTGCGTCCAATCCTTACTACTGTACTCTGAGGTCTACCGGATTTGCAAAGAATCAAAGCAATAATGCACAAACTGATGGCGGGAATCACTCAGCGCTTTCCGCGATTTCCCGCGTTTATCAAACTCATTCGGGCCGACAAGCCCATAGGCACTCTGCTGTTACTTTGGCCAACACTAGGCGCATTATGGCTTGCCTCGGACTCTATGCCCAGCGGCTATCTGCTGCTTATTTTCATCGCCGGCACATGGTTAATGCGCTCTGGTGGCTGCGCCATAAATGATTATGCCGATATCGGTATTGATGGAAGCGTTCTGCGCACTAAGGAGAGGCCTCTAATAACAGGGACCATAAAGCGCAAAGAGGCTCTAATGGTCTTTGTTGTATTCTGCTTGCTTAGCTTCTGCTTATTATTGTTTACCAATAAGCTCACCATTGAATTGTCATTCGGCGCTGCCTTTGTCGCTGCGCTTTACCCCTTCATGAAACGCTATACCCATATGCCTCAAGTGGTACTGGGCATCGCCTTCTCTTGGGGTATTTTAATGGCATTTACGGCTACAACGGGCGAGTGGCCGCCAGCTGCGGCATGGCTATTATTTGTCGCAAATTGTTTATGGACCGTCGCTTACGACACCGAATATGCCATGGTTGATCGCGAATACGACCTGAAGCTTGGCGTTAAATCTACCGCTATTTTATTTGGCGATGCCGATAAAGTGATAATAGGCACCCTTCAAGCCATGTTTGTATTGGCTATGGCCATGGCTGGCCTTCGGTTTGAATTGGGATGGGCATACTTTTTAGGCTTGGCCGTGGCAGCCGCCTTATTGGTCTACCAGCAAACACTCTTGAAAGACAGGGATGTCGATAAATGCTTCAGCGCATTTTTGAATAACCACTGGGTGGGGCTGAGTATTTTCGCAGGAATAGTGCTGGATGCACTCGTAAGCTAAAGACCTAACTATAAGCTAAAAAAGAAGAGGCGCTGCAAGCAGCGCCTCGACATCTATCAACTAAAAGCCTGTATACCCGTTTGAGCACGGCCTAGAATGAGCGCGTGAATATCTTGCGTACCCTCATAAGTATTCACGACCTCTAAGTTCTGAACGTGACGCATCACAGGGAACTCATCAGAGATGCCGTTACCGCCCAACATATCGCGAGCCTCACGCGCAGTATCCAAGGCCTTAAGGCATGAGTTGCGCTTCAGCAAGGAAATAAGTGGTGGCGCCATTTTGCCCTCGTCTCGCAGGCGCGAGCCTTGTAGGCAGCCTAACAAACCAATAGAGATATCAGTTTGCATAATAGCCAGTTTCTTTTGAATAATTTGGTTGGCAGCTAGCGGACGATTAAATTGCTTTCTATCCAGCGTATATTGCAGCGCGGTTTTCCAGCATGTTTCTGCCGCACCCAAAGCACCCCATGCAATACCCAGGCGAGCGGAGTTTAGACAGCTAAACGGACCTTTCAAGCCTTTCACATGAGGCAGCATATTCTCTTGTGGAACGAAAACTTGGTCCATAACGATCTCACCCGTGATAGAGGCACGCAGTGCTAGCTTGCCTTCAATCTTCGGGGCCGATAAACCTTTCATGCCCTTGTCCAGAATAAAGCCACGGATATCGCCGGCATCATCTTTAGCCCAAACCACAAAGACATCAGCAATTGGGGAGTTACTAATCCAGTTTTTTGCACCTGTTAGCAAGAAGCCACCGTCAACTGAGCGGGCGCGAGTAATCATGCCACCTGGGTCGGACCCATGATCAGGCTCTGTAAGCCCAAAACAGCCAATCCACTCACCGGTGGCGAGTTTAGGCAGGTATTTTTGCTTTTGCTCTTCGGAGCCAAAAGTATGAATTGGATGCATAACAAGGCTGGACTGAACACTCATCATAGAGCGATAGCCTGAGTCCACCGCCTCTACTTCTCTAGCCGCTAGGCCATAGCACACGTAGTTAACACCCGCACAGCCGTAGCCCTCTAGGGTAGAGCCGAGAAGCCCTAGTTCGCCCATTTCGCGGAAGATCTCTGGGTCTGTATATTCTTTTTGATATGCCTCACGTACGCGGGGTAATAGCTTTTCTTGGGCATACTGACGGGCAGTATCTCGAACCAAGCGTTCGTCTTCGCTCAACATATCATTCATTAAGAATGGATCTTGCCAATCAAATTTAGCAGAGTCTGAGGCAACAGACATATCGTGCTCCTTAGTTAGAATTTATAAGTGTTTGAGTCGTACGATTATCTCATTTAGGGACCTCGCACAAAGCACAAGCCACTAGCGTAGAGCGATCGTTCAATTTCTCCAGCCATATTATCAATATGTAGCGTCATACAAAAGCAGGCTTTGTCGAAAATACAATATGGCCCGCAAAGGGGTGTACTGGTTATTTATTCAGGCTAGAATGCGCGCCATGGACGTATCTCATCTTTTAGACTCTCTTAACGAGCCCCAGCGACAAGCTGTTGCGGCTCCAGCCAATAATTTACTGGTTCTCGCCGGAGCGGGAAGCGGCAAGACGCGTGTTCTGGTCCACAGAATTGCCTGGTTGATGCAAATAGAGGGGGTTTCCCCCTATGGCATTCTTGCGGTTACCTTTACCAATAAATCCGCTCGAGAAATGCGACACCGCATAGAAGAGCTGCTTGATCAGCCTCTGGGCGGAATGTGGGTAGGTACTTTCCACGGCCTAGCCCACAGGCTCTTACGGGCCCACTACAAAGAAGCCAAACTGCCGGAAAACTTTCATATTCTGGATAGCGACGATCAGCTGCGATTAATCAAAAGGCTTTGCAAGAACCTTGGCTTGGATGAAGAGCGTTGGCCGCCTAAGCAGTGTCAGTGGTACATCAACTCCCAAAAAGACGAGGGGCTGCGCCCTCAACATATCGAGCACTTCGGCGATGAGTACACACGGACCATGATTACCCTGTACTCAGCCTACGAGGAAGCCTGCCAGCGAGGGGGAATGATCGACTTTGGCGAAATCCTTCTTCGTGCACATGAGTTATGGCTGAACAACCCACAGATTCTTGAGCACTACCAGCGCCGTTTCAAGCACATTCTAGTAGACGAGTTTCAGGATACCAATACCGTCCAATATGCTTGGTTGCGCGTTCTTGCAGGCAAGGATAATCACCTGATGGTGGTAGGCGATGACGATCAGTCCATTTACGGTTGGCGTGGCGCCAAGATTGAGAATATCCAGCGTTTTAGTACGGATTTTTTGGACGCCAGCACTATTAGGCTAGAGCAGAATTACCGTTCGACGTCCACCATACTAAAAGCCGCCAATAAGCTCATCGCCAATAATCAAGGCCGACTGGGTAAGGAGCTTTGGACCGATGGCTCCGAAGGTGAACCCATTTCACTTTACGAGGCCTTTAATGAACAGGATGAAGCACGGTTTATCGCAGAGCGGCTCCAGCAGTGGCTCAATATGGGTAATTCGCTCAAAGAGGCAGCAATTCTCTATCGCTCTAATGCCCAATCGAGGGAGCTGGAAGATGCATTACTGCGCATCGGCATGCCCTACCGAATTTACGGCGGCCACCGATTCTACGAACGCCTAGAAATCAAAAATGCCTTGGCATATCTACGGCTACTAATAAACCGCAACGATGACACGGCGGTAGAACGAGTTATCAATGTTCCCACTAGAGGCATTGGTGAGCAGACCATTCAAGCGCTTAGAAATGTGGCGCGCGATGAGGGCATGTCCTTATGGGAAGCGGCTGAAAAAAGCATTAGTCACGGTTTATTGGCGGCTCGTGCAAGCACTGCGGTTCAGCGCTTTATTGAGCTTATTGCCAGTCTGGACGAAGGCTGTGAAGAACTCCCTCTGGATAAGAAGGTAGAGTATATCGTTACCCACAGCGGGCTCATTCCTCACCATGAGAAAGAGGGCGGCGAGAAGGCCGCTGCGCGAATAGAAAACTTGCAAGAGCTTGTCAGTGCCGCCGACAGCTTTGATGAGCTTGAGCCTGACAGCGAAGCGCTTGCCGTCGAGTCACGGGAGTTTCTAGCGGCCTTCTTGGACCAGGCCGCTCTCGATGCCGGCGAGGGTCAAGCCAGCGAATCAGACGATGCCGTCCAATTGATGACCTTGCACTCGGCAAAAGGCTTGGAATTCAAACTAGTCTTTTTAACGGGCTTAGAAGAAGGCTTGTTTCCCCACAAAATGTCTATGGAGGGTATTGCCGGTCTGGAAGAAGAGCGACGCCTTTGCTATGTAGGCATTACCCGCGCTATGAGTAAACTTTATTTAAGTTATGCAGAATCCAGACGGCTTTTTGGCGATGTGAACATCACCCGTCCTTCCCGCTTTATTCGAGAAATTCCGAATGAACTTATCGAACAAGTACGGTTGAAGTCTTCTATTACACGACCCAACACAAGCTATGGACGATCCTCAGACCTTGTTCAGCAGGAGATAGAGGATACCGGCATCTCTCTTGGACAGAGAGTCCGACACGGAAAGTTTGGGGATGGCGTCGTATTAAATTGTGAAGGAAGAGGCCCAAGTGCGCGCGTACAAGTAAACTTTCAAGACCAAGGTAGTAAGTGGCTAGTGCTTGCATATGCCAAACTAGAAGTCATCGACTAAGCAATTAATACGCATCGCATTGGAGTTTACAAAGTGCTAAGCATTTCCAATTCGGTAACGATACCGGCAAATGAGATTGAGTTTTCACAAATTCGATCTCAAGGCGCCGGTGGGCAGAATGTCAATAAAGTTGCTACCGCCATTCATTTAAGATTTGACATTAAGGCGTCAAGTCTCCCCGATATTTATAAACAGCGCCTTTTGGCTTTAAACGATACTCGCATTACTAAGAACGGTGTTATTGTAATAAAAGCCCAACAGCATAGAACTCAAGAGCAAAACAGAGAGGCCGCATTAATCCGTCTAGCTAACTTGATTCGAAGTGCCGCTCATGTAGCTAAAAATAGAAAACCCACAAGGCCGACTAAAGCCTCAAAACTTCGACGTCTCAAAGCTAAGACTATTCGCAGCAAAGTGAAAAATTTGCGCCGCAATTTAGAAGATTAGACTTCAATTCTTCTAGTGCGGCCATTGTCGTCAATCGCAACAAATACAAACAAACCTTCGGCCACTTTACGCATGCCCTGCTGGGTAATGGAGTTGGCTATCCAGACTTCAATATTGATATGCATTGAGCTGCGACCGATTTCTGCAATGCTGGCATAGCAACTAACGATAGAACCCACACTTACCGGATACAAAAAACTCACGTTTTTTATCGCCACCGTAGCACTTCTACCCTTGGTGACTTGTTTAGTCGCAATGCCAGCGGCTAAGTCCATTTGCGACACGAGCCAACCACCGAATATATCGCCATTGGCATTGGTATCTCTTGGCATTGCCAGAGTTTGCAATGCAAGCTCACCTTCTGGCTTTGGTTCTAGATCTGAGTACTCACTTCTTGCAGACATTGTTATTCCTTATTCGCTAATCTGTTTCAGAGCCTATCGCTCTATTCATTTCATTCATCGTTCACGCGAGCGTATCACAGTAGCCGCTAGTACATCTCTCGCCAGGCACTAGATAACTGCCAGGTAATGACGAGAAGGGCCAAACCGGAGGCACCCATTAGTATTGCAAGCAGGAAATAGGCCATTCTGGAGAGCTTACTGGCTATTCTTACGCGCCACGTGTCACTGGATTGGGCTTGAGCAGGAACGTGACGAAAGGCCAGCAGAGAACTAAAGCCCAATAAAGACCAAATTAGCAATACTAGACTTGGAATGAAGTAGATATCTTGCCCTCTAGAGTTGGACACTAGAAGTATAAAGGCGCAGTAGCCCAAAGAAGCGACGAATAAGGCTGCGAACACAAATCGCAGCCAGGCCAGGCGTCCGGCCAGTTGTTGCAACCGCTCTAGAAGCGGTGGTCTCTCAGTCATTGCATGAACACCTATAAAACAAGGTAAAATAGCGTAAATTTAAAGGATCATGTGTATGTCAGACCCCGAAAACAAATCCTCCGATGCTAACGATGCCCCCCAAGCTACTGGCAGCCTATCGCTCATTGCAGGCTTCAATAGTGAAGGAGAACCAATAGTGGAGCAAGTGGCTGTGTCAGTGCTCCCTAACAAGGCACAGGCACAGATCGATGGCGCCAAACAGTATAGACTCGAGAAGTCTCCAGTATTCGTGCGCAACCTAGCCACAGGTGACACTATCTTGTTTCCAAGCCAGAGCAAGGCCGGTTTCGACATCGTCAAACGCAGTGGTAATTTGAGTATCAGAGTGTTCAATAAAGGCGATATTCAAGCGTTATCCCAATGGCTTACGCCTGAGCTAGAGCTATTAGACGGCACCTTGGAGGTAGAATCCCCTCATATTCTCAGCTACAGCATTCACGTCTCCATCGGTTTTTCCCAAATCGAGGCTCTATTGGACCGAGCCGTAGGTCAGTTCCCGAATACTGTCTGGTATTATGGTAATGTATACGACCCAGACGATGGCGTAAGCCCATTGAACTGGTGGCAAGAATTTTTGGCTCCTGTTTAGGCTCGGGCCTCGTCATTCAATAAGAGACTTAAGAATGCTAGTTGTTATCTCCCCAGCTAAAACGCTGGACTTTGAGACACCTGTAAAAACCCGCAGCTTCACCCAGGCCGACTTTCTGGATGACTCCCAGGCTCTCATAGAGACTCTCAGGCAAAAGTCACCTGAGGACATATCGAAACTAATGTCCATTAGTCCAGCGTTAGGGGAACTAAATTACGAACGCTTCATGAATTGGCATCGGCCTTTCGATGCCGAGAATGCGCGGCAAGCGGTCTTTGCGTTCAAAGGCGATGTCTATGTTGGGCTTGATGCCTATTCTCTTTCTAGCCAAGACCTTAAATTTGCCCAGAACCACCTGCGAATCCTCTCGGGCCTATATGGCATTCTTCGGCCGCTAGACCTCATTCAAGCCTACAGGCTAGAGATGGGCACTAAGCTGTCCGTAGCGAAGTCGAAATCGCTTTACGAGTTCTGGGGTGATAAGCTGACAGACGCCCTAAACAGCGAATTTAAGAGTGATAGATCGGCCATTCTAGTGAACTTAGCGTCCAATGAGTACTTCAAGGCCGTTAATAAAAAGCGGCTAAGCGCCGATATAATTAGTCCAGTATTTAAAGATTATAAAAATGGGCAGTATAAGATTATTAGTTTCTACGCTAAGAAAGCCCGAGGCTTAATGAGCGCATATATCATTAAGAATCGAATTAAGAAGCTCGAAGACCTATACGGCTTCGATCTCGAAGGCTATCAATACAGCCCCAGGGAGTCTTCCGACAACGCTCCCGTGTTCTTAAGAAAGGTAAGCGATTAAATGACGCCTGCTAGCCACGTAAAAGGGAAGGCATACAAGGAATGAAACTCCGAATTCTTCTAGTTGATGATGCCGACTTCATCAGAGATCTGATAAAACGCACATTGCGCAGGTTCTTGCCTAATTGTGAAATTATAGAGGCCGCTGACGGTAAGCGCGCTCAGTCCCTTATTAATAAACAAGAAGTTGACCTCATTCTAAGCGACTGGGAAATGCCAGGCTTAAGCGGAGAGGAGCTGCTGGTATGGGTGCGCTCAGAGGAGAAGTTTGCCGGCCTACCCTTCATCATGATTACCAGCCTGGGCTCCAAGAAAAACATCATACGCGCCGTCGAGTGCGGCGTGAGCGACTACCTAGGCAAGCCCTTTACTGCCGAAGAGCTCATGCAGAAGGTTCAAAAGGCCTTAGTAAAAACCGGCAAGATAAAGGCCTC
>JAWWAY010000006.1:0-166326 GCA_033721235.1 Pseudohongiellaceae bacterium
AACTCTTCGACGCGCTGGATTGGCTTGAGGAAAGACTAACGCGCAAGCGTTACTTGGCTGGCAGTCAGCTCACCGAAGCAGACTGGCGATTGTTCACAACCCTAATACGGTTTGACGCTGTGTATTACGGGCACTTCAAAACTAATCGCCAACGAATTGCCGACTATCCCGCAATCAGCGCATACCTGCGGGAGTTGTATCAGGTTTCGGGTGTGGCCGAAACGGTAGACTTCGATCACATCAAGACCCACTACTATGCCAGTCATAAAACTATTAACCCAACGGGCATCGTGCCGGTAGGCCCGGAGCAGGACTTTAGTCAAGCTCATAACAGAGACGAATTGCTCAAAGGAGGCTAGTAATGCGCCAGCTCACACAGTTAATTAATGCTACGCCAACCCAGGATGGCGATGGGGTGAAAATTCATCGTCTGGCCGGGCGAGCCTTGCATCGTGTTTTAGATCCGTTCTTGATGATTGACGAGATCAACTCTGACGACGCTGCTGACTATATCGGCGGCTTTCCCGAGCACCCGCACAGAGGCTTCGAGACCATTACCTATATGAAACAAGGCCGTATGCGCCACCGCGATCATATGGGCAATGAAGGCGTCATAGGCCCAGGCGATGTACAGTGGATGACCGCAGGCAAAGGCGTGTTGCACTCCGAAATGCCAGAGCAACAAGACGGCCTGCTACACGGCTTTCAAATTTGGTTAAACCTGCCCGCAGCTGAAAAACTAAAACCCGCCTCTTATCGAGAACTACTCGACAGTGAAGTAGCAAAACAAGAGCTCTCTAAAGGGGGGGCAATCAGTGTGATAACAGGCAAGCTAACCATACAGCAAACCAATGACGGGCAAATTACCCTAGAAGGCCCAATGCCCGCGCTAAGCACCGAGCCGCTGCTAGCCGACGTCACGCTGGCGTCAAATGAAACGGTAGAACTAAGCTTCAACGAAGAATACCCAGCGCTGGTATATGTCTACCAAGGCAACACCGAGGAGCTGGCGTTGCGAAACTTAGGCGTCTATCAGCACGGCGACACGCTCCAACTAAAGGCTAGCGATCAAGGCGCTGCACTGCTAGTGCTAAGCGGCAAGCCCATCAAAGAGCCAATAGCTCAATATGGACCATTTGTGATGAATACGATGGAAGAGGTGGAGGAAGCTATAAAAGACTTTCAGTCTCTAGAATATATTAAACAGCTAAAACTCAGTTACAGCCAACCCTAAAAAGGCTGGCCGATAGTCAAACTAAGCTTACTCGTAGTCTTCCATAGCCGGGCAAGAACAAAACAAATTCCTATCCCCATACACATTGTCGATGCGGTTAACCGATGGCCAGAACTTATTGTCTTTCAGTGATGGCACTGGGAAAGCCGCCTCGGCTTTGCTGTAGGCGCGGTTCCAGTCTTCATCCATGATGTCGGCCATGGTGTGTGGTGCGTGCTTGAGTGGATTGTCTTGTGGGTCTTGCTCTTCTGCCTCCACTCTGGCGATCTCATTGCGGATGCTGATCATGGCTTCGATGAAGCGGTCCAGCTCTTGTTTGGATTCGCTTTCGGTTGGCTCAATCATTAGCGTGCCCGCTACAGGGAATGACATGGTGGGCGCGTGGAAGCCGTAGTCCATTAGGCGTTTTGCTACGTCTTCTTCTGTGATGCCGGTGGCCGCTTTGAGTGGTCGCAGGTCGATGATGCATTCGTGGGCAACCATGCCGTTTCTGCCGGTGTATAACACTGGGAAGTGTGGCGCTAGTTTCTGTGAGATATAGTTGGCATTGAGAATGGCCACTTGGGTTGCCTTTCTTAGGCCTTCAGCTCCCATAAGTGCAATATAGGTCCAGCTGATAGGTAATATGCCCGCGCTGCCCCAAGGGGCGGCAGAGACGGCGCTATTGCCTGGGTTGGGCCCGTCGAGTTCCACCATGCTGTGGTTGGCCACAAAGGGTGCCAAGTGCTTCTTGATGCCGATGGGGCCCATGCCGGGGCCGCCGCCGCCGTGTGGTATACAGAATGTTTTGTGCAGGTTAACGTGGGAGACGTCGGCGCCGATATCCCCCGGACGCGCTAGGCCTACTTGGGCGTTGAGGTTGGCGCCGTCCATATATACTTGGCCGCCGAAGTCGTGCACGATCTGGCAGATCTCTTTAACGCCCTCTTCGTATACACCATGTGTTGATGGATAGGTAATCATCAGCGCGGCGAGTGTGTCTTTGTGAATTTCGGCTTTGGCTCTAAGGTCGTCGATGTCGATATTGCCGTTCTCGTCACAGGCCACTACTACAACCTTCATGCTTAGCATCTGCGCACTGGCTGGGTTGGTGCCGTGAGCGGAACTTGGTATCAAACACACATTGCGCTGGGACTGGCCGATGCTGGCTAAGTAATTGTGAATGGCAAGAAGACCCGCGTACTCACCTTGTGCGCCAGAGTTTGGCTGCATGGACACGGCGTCGAAGCCGGTGATCTCTGCCAACATGCCTTCCAGCTCGTCGATCATCTGACGATAGCCCGGTGTTTGGGCAACGGGCACGAATGGATGGGGCTTGCTGAATTCGGGCCAGGTGATTGGAATCATCTCGGCCGTGGCGTTGAGTTTCATAGTGCAAGAGCCCAGCGGAATCATGGCATGGGTCAGCGAAATATCCTTGTTCTCTAAGCGTTTCAGATAACGCAGCATTTCGGTCTCACTGTGGTAGCGATTGAAATACGGGTGCGTTAGATAGGGAGAGGTTCGCACGAGGGATTCAGGAATGCCTCGCTCGCTGACTTTGCCTGCACAAATGCTTTCATCGATGCTGGCGACGCTCAGGTCGGTGTCGCCAAGCATGATGTTCCATAAGGTCTCGACCTCTGTGGGGCTTGTGCACTCATCTAGGCTAATGCCGATGCTGTCGGCCTGATCGATACGCAGATTGATATTGGCTTTGGCTGCGCGCGCTAGAATTGCTTCACGGTTTTGTGGGCTAACTGGCACGGTGATGGTGTCGAAAAAGTGCGTGTTGGCAATCGTCATGCCTTTAGAGCGTAGCCCTGCGGCCAAAATTTCTGTTAGACGATGAATGCGTTGGGCGATGGTCTTCAGCCCTTCTGGGCCATGATACATGGCATACATGGCGGCGATATTGGCCAGCAATACTTGCGAGGTGCAGATATTACTATTGGCCTTCTCACGGCGAATATGTTGTTCGCGCGTTTGCAGTGACATGCGGAAGGCCTGCTTACCCCGCGTATCGATTGATACGCCGATGATGCGCCCAGGCACTGCGCGCTTGTAAGCATCTTTGGTAGCAAAATAGGCGGCGTGTGGGCCGCCATATCCCATAGGGACGCCGAAGCGTTGGCTGCTGCCAAGTACAACATCCGCACCCATCTCGCCTGGAGACTTCAGTGTGAGCAGGCTCATCAAGTCGGCGGCTACCACCGCGATAGCATTCTGCCCGTGCAGGGTTTCGATAATGGCGTGGAGGTCTCTCACTTCGCCGTTGCACGCGGGGTATTGAATGATGGCGCCGAACACATTGCTGGCATCCATCTCGCTTAGCTCGCCAATCTGCAGGTCAAAGCCAAAGGCCTGAGCGCGTGTCTTTAATACATCGATAGTCTGTGGGAAGCATTGCTTGTCGACAAAGAAGGTATTGGCATCGCGCTTGCGGCTAACGCGCTTGGCCAAGGCCATGGCTTCGGCTGCCGCCGTGGCTTCGTCTAGCAGTGAAGCATTGGCTAGGTCCATACCGCTTAGGTCGAGCACCATTTGTTGGAAGGCAAGCAGTGTCTCAAGGCGGCCCTGAGAAATCTCCGGCTGGTAAGGCGTGTAGGCGGTATACCAACCTGGGTTCTCCAGTACATTACGCAGAATGACATTGGGGGTTATGGTGTCGTAATAGCCTAGGCCAATAAAGGAGCGCGCGGGCGCGTCATTGGCGACCATGGCCTTGAGCCGTGCCAGGATGTCGGCTTCAGTGCCGGGCTTGCCTATATCGAGAAGGCCTTCAAAAGCGATAGCGCCCGGGACCGTATTCTTGACCATGGTCTCTAGTGAGTCCTGGTCGATCTCCTTCAGCATTGCAGCTATGTCGGCATCGTCGGGGCCAATATGGCGGCCAATAAACTCTGCATGGTTCTGCAGGGAGTTCAGAGAGCGGGAATTATTAAGCGGAGAAGTTGGCGCGTCGCTAGCCATGAAAGCCTCGGTCAATGCTCGCGATTACGGCCTATTGGCATATGGGCGAGCGCATTAGTCAAAATAAAAGGTTCGCAGTGGGCGGGACCGCCCACCACCGGCCGCTGCAGAGGCTGCGGCTCAGAGATTACTAAGAGTCGGTACTACTCGCAGATGGCCGCGTAGCCATTAGCGTCCAGTAGCTCTTCAAGTTCTGCTTCATCGTTAGGCAAAATGCGGCAGAACCATCCGTCCGTATAAGGCGATGAGTTCACCACCTCGGGCGCATCGATTAAGTCTTCGTTGATAGCTATGATCTCGCCAGAGATGGGGGCATATATATCCGATGCCGCCTTCACTGATTCGACCACACTGATCTCCTGCTTGGCATCCACATTGGCGCCTTCTTGGGGCAGCTCAATGAAGACGATATCTCCCAAGAGTTCTTGTGCGTGGTCGCTGATGCCTACCGTTACGGTGCCATCTTCTTCTAGGCGCACCCATTCATGAGTGGCGGCGTACTTCAAATCTTCAGGAAAGCTGCTCACGTACCTATCCTCTTGTCTTTAATCAATAAAATTATTCGAAAACTTTCTTACCAAAGCGCACGAAGTTCGGCTTAACAATGCGAACAGGGCTTAGCTTTCCTCGCATATCGACGCGGCAATTGGTGCTACCAATGGGGATTCTAGCCAAGGCTATGGAATGCTTCAATGTCGGTGAGAAGGTGCCGCTAGTAATAATACCCTCGGCTTCCTCGCCGTTGACTTCAACGACAATTCGCTGGCCTTCACGCAGGACGCCCCGCTCCTCTAAAACAATGCCCGTAAGCTCAGGCAATAAGCCCTGCTTTTGCTGCTCCAAATGCTGTTCCACGGCGTTGCGGCCGATGAACTCGCGCTCCTTTGGTTCCCAGGCAATGGTCTGAGCCATATTGGCGGCGATAGGCGAAACAGTTTCGTCCATGTCGTGGCCATAAAGGTTCATGCCCGCTTCAAGGCGCAGCGTGTCGCGCGCCCCAAGACCAATTGGCTTTACGCCAGTCGCTATTAAACGATCCCATAAGTCGGGGGCATCTTCATTAGGAATAATTAGCTCTAGGCCTCGCTCGCCGGTATAGCCTGTGCGCGCGATAAACCAATCATCGGCCTCGGTAGCGCGGAAATTACCTAATTTGCTGACGGTCTCGGCAAGTACTTCGGGAAGCAGCTGGCATACCTTATCGATAGACTCGGGGCCGTGAACGGCGAGTATTGCTAGGTCAGGACGTTCGCATATGCTGACATCGAAGCCTAGCGCCTGACGGTCCATCCAGCGCAGGTCTTTCTCGCGGGTGCCGCAATTGACCACTAAGCGATAGCCGCTACTCATGCGATAGACGATCAGGTCGTCAACGACATGGCCGTCCTCATTGAGCATGGCGCTGTAGAGCGCGCGCCCTTCTTCGTCCAGCTTGGCTACATCGTTGGCCAGCAAATACTGCAGCCATTGCTTTGCCTGCGGTCCATCTACATCCACCACCGTCATATGGGAAACATCGAAGACGCCGCAATGCTGGCGCACGGCATGATGCTCGTCCATTAAGGACTGGTACTGTATAGGCATATCCCAACCGCCGAAATCGACAATACGGGCGCCGGCATCTAAATGCTTTTGGTAGAGGGGAGTCTGAAGACCCACAGATTGAGTTCCTGGCTATGCTATAGGGATTTGGCCGTAGCTTCGCTGCGAGTTGTGCTGCCTCGACTGGAAAATAGGGCAAAAAATAAAGCGCTCATTCTAAACCTTTAGGCAGGAGTTGAACAGCTCAGCAGATGGGTTTAAACATTTGAGCAAACGCAGGGGAATTACTGCAGCTCGCTGAGGAATCGGTCAGCACGAGGCAGAAAGTTGCGCTCGGAGTCCAAGGAGAAGACTACCGAATTAGAACGACCAATAATCTGCTCTCGGGGAATAAAGCTATAGATACGGCTGTCGGCGCTATTATCGCGATTGTCCCCTAAGACAAAAAACTGGTCTTGGGGCACCACTTCTGGGCCAAAATTACGGCTGCTGCCAGAGAGCTCGCCAGAGAGCATGGCTCGGTGGCTATGATCGAGCAGGCTTTCGCGGATAATCAGTGAGTTAGAGTCACTGGACACAATCTCGTAATCGGCTGGTTGACCATTGATGACCAAAGTGTTGTCGCGCATATAGACGGTATCACCGGGGACGCCAATAATGCGCTTTACTAGGCGCTTGTTTGCCGCCTTAGAGTCGATAATGATGATGTCGCCCCTATTAGGGTCGCTCACCGAGCCGAGGAAGATATCGGTAAAGGGGATGCGTACATCGTAGGCGAGCTTATTGACCCATACCTTATCGCCATCAAGCAGCGTGGGTTGCATGGAGCTACCGGAGATGGAGTTCAGGTCGGCAATGGCGCTCTTGAAGAAGACAATAGTGAGCAGTAAGAAAAGAAACTTTCGATTCTCTGCCCAAAATGCTGATAAGAACTTCTTCATGCTTAGTGCCTCTCAATCACCGCGTTGGTACTGCTTCATAGCCTTTAGACTACTACTTAAGATCATCCTCGCCCACCGTCTTGCTGTCAATGCTCTCTATACCGCGACTAATGCGGGTGTCGGGGCATTTGTGAGCGCTAATGCGTCTTTAACACAAGCGCTGGAGCCGACGGGATAATTCTTATACGCTAGCTGAAGCGAAAACGTTCGTTTTTTCTTGGTTTTTAACGGATAGATATGCCTTTACGTCATTTTCATCCCACTGCGCGTGATTGGTTTACGCGGCGCTACGGAGAGCCTACCGCGGCTCAAGCTGAGGCGTGGCCGGCCATTAAAGAGGGGCGTCACACGCTGATCAGTGCGCCAACCGGCAGTGGTAAGACATTGGCCGCCTTTTATGCGGTTTTGGATGACTTGTTGTGGAAGGCACAAGATGGCCCCCTGCCCCATGGCACTCAAATAGTCTATGTATCTCCCCTTAAGGCCCTGAGCAATGATATTCACCGTAATCTTGAGGAGCCTCTAAAAGGCCTCAGCGCGGCCTTGGTCGAGCAAGGGTATGGGCCTGCTGATATTAGTATTGCGGTACGCACGGGTGACACGACGCCTAGCGAGCGCCAGCGCATGCTTAAAAACCCTCCCCATATTCTAGTAACCACGCCAGAGTCGCTGTATTTGCTGTTAACCAGTCAGGGCGGGCGCGATATGCTGCGCTCCAGCACCACACTCATCGTTGACGAGATTCACGCCATGCTGGGCGATAAGCGCGGCTCTCATTTGGCGCTGTCGGTGGAGAGGCTTGAGGCCCTAACTCCCGTCCAGCTTCAACGCATCGGACTGTCGGCTACCCAGAAGCCAGTGGAGTTGGTGGCCAATTACTTGGTAGGCGCGAGCGCTAGCGAGACACCCGACTGTGTCATCGTAAACAGTGGCCATCGCAGGAAGATAGATGTCACCTTAGAGGTGCCCAGCTCCGAGCTCACTGCGCTCATGAGCAATGAGGTATGGGAAGAGTTATACCAGCGTCTGGTGCAGCTCATCGATACCCACGACACCACCTTAGTGTTTGTCAATACGCGGCGCCTGTCTGAGCGACTCGCACTGGCCTTGGGGGAAAGGCTGGGTGAGGACTTAGTGAGTTCTCATCATGGCAGCATGAGTAAGGACCATCGTCATAGTGCCGAGCAAAGATTAAAAGAGGGGCGCCTAAAAGTTTTAGTGGCTACTGCGTCCATGGAGCTGGGTATTGATGTTGGTTCTATCGACTTGGTCGTACAATTCTCCTCGCCTAAGAGTATTGCTAAATTTTTACAGCGAGTGGGTCGTAGTGGTCACTCGGTTAGCGGTACTCCCAAGGGAATTCTGTTTCCACTAACGCGCGATGATTTGCTTGAGTGCACTGCCCTACTCAATAGTATCCACAAGGGCGAGCTGGACTGCATCGTGATGCCGGAGAAGCCGGTTGATATTCTGGCACAGCAAATAGTGGCAGAGGTAGCGGCCACAGAACAAGAGATAGGAAGTGCGGGAGAAGGCGGTTGGAATATAGACCAACTCTATGCTCTATTCACTCGCGCATGGCCGTATCGAGAAACCACAAAAACCGAATTCAATGCCATTATAAAAATGTTGGCCGATGGTTATTCCACACGCTTAGGGCGCAAGGGCGCCTACTTACATTTGGATGTCATTAATAATCGCGTCAGTGCAAGGCGCAATGCACGCCTAACGGCCTTGACCAATGGCGGCGCCATCCCCGATATGTTCGACTACCAAGTCGTGCTGGACCCAGAAGATACCGTGGTAGGAACGCTCAACGAAGACTTTGCGCTGGAGACACTGCCCGGCGATATTTTTACATTGGGTAGCCACGCTTGGCGCTTGCTGCGAGTCGATGGTCTAAAGGTGCGAGTCGCGGATGCTCAAGGCTTGCGCCCGACTATACCCTTTTGGTTTGGAGAGGGGCCTGGTCGCACAAAAGAGCTATCGCAATCGGTTTCTCAGTTGCGTGAAACCATCGATGACTTCCTGAGCGATGAGAACCCTGCAGCTGCCCAACAGTGCTTGGTTGAGGATTTGCGTCTGCCGATTGATGCCGCCACCCAATTAGTAAGCTATTTGCAAGCCGGTCGTAATGCCTTGGCGGTGATGCCTACTCAGAAAACCCTCGTAATGGAGCGCTTTTTCGATGAAGTAGGCGATATGCATGTGGTGATCCATTCCCCATTTGGGAGTCGCTTGAACCGTGCCTGGGGCTTGGCACTGCGTAAGCGTTTCTGTCGTACCTTTAACTTCGAGCTGCAAGCCGCCGCTAATGAAGACAGTATTGTTATCTCGCTGGGCTCAGTACATAGCTTTGTGCTCGATGAGGTTTTCCACTATTTACAGAGCAAGACGCTAACTGATGTGTTGGTGCAGGCTCTGTTAGACGCGCCAATGTTTGAGGTTCGTTGGCGCTGGAATGCGACCAGAGCGTTAGCTATAGCGCGCAACCGCAACGGCAAGCGTGTGCCGCCTCAGTTTCAGCGCATGGACGCCGAAGATCTTGTTGCACAAGTATTCCCCGATCAAATTGCCTGCTTCGAGAACATTCAAGGCGCAAGAGAGGTGCCAGATCACCCTTTAGTGAATCAGACTATCGAGGATTGTCTGACAGAGGCAATGGATATCGAGGGCTTGCTGGAATTGATAGGCATGATAGAGTCGAATCAGCTGCAGCTAGTGGCAAAGGATTTGCGCGAGCCTTCGCCGTTTGCACAGGAAATTATCAATGCACGCCCATACGCCTTCCTAGATGATGCGCCGTTTGAAGAAAGAAGAACCAACGCTATTCGAAACCGCCGTTGGTTAGACCCAGCCGAGACCGAAAGCTATAGCGTTCTAGATGAAGCGGCTATCGCACAGGTGCGTGAAGAGGCCTGGCCTCTCGTGCGCTCGGCAGACGAATTACACGATGCGCTTTTCTCTCTGGCCTATATGAGCGAAAAAGAGATAGTGGATGGGGGCTATGAATCCTATGCACAAGACCTCGTTTCCCAGGGCCGAGCCTGTCGAATTACTTGTGCTGATGTGGCGCTATGGACTAGCGCGGAGCGCCTGCCCTGCTTACAGGCAATTGGAGTGCAGTGGCACTGCGAACCGGTACTTGAGCTGCCCGAAGTCCTCTTGCAGGAGCAATGGCAAGATGATCAGGCTTTGCGAGAAGTGTTGCGTAGACGCCTCGAAGGATTAGGGCCAGTTTATGTTGAGCGCTTGGCCAAGGAGATTGGATTGCCTGCAAGCCATGTGGAGGTAGCGCTTATTGGTTTGGAGACTGAGGGCTTTGTTTTTCGAGGGCAATTTTCTGCACAAATGGCTGCAGATAATAAAGAGGGCGAGCCGCTACCCAGTCAGTGGTGTGAGCGCCGTCTATTGCAGCGCATCCATAAATACACCATTGAATCCCACCGCCAAGATATTAAGCCTGTCTCCTTGCAGAACTATATGCGTTTTATATTTGATTTGCATGAGCTGACAGTGCAGCGCCTACCCGCAAAGCCTGTATTGGTGGCGAGTAATGAAGACGGCCAGAGTGCGCTGCAGCGTGCCTTGGGTCGGCTGGACGGTTTGAGTGTCCCTGCAGCCCTATGGGAGGGTGACGTTTTACCTTCGCGAGTTCGTAGCTATGACCCTTCGTGGCTCGATGTAATGTGCATGAGTGGCCGTTTAGTCTGGGGGCGCTATCACAAGAGCGCTAAGCCCGCGCGACTGGCCAATGCAAAGAGCAAAAAGAGCTTGCGTAAGTCCGGCCCTATTAAAACCACTCCCATCTCCTTAATGCAGCGTAGCAATATGGATATATGGGAGGCGCTCTGCTGCGTTGATACGCTGCCGCCAAGCGAGGCAGAGCAAGTACTGGGCAGTGAGGCTGCTAAGATCGAGCAAGACCTAATGACTCACGGCGCTAGTTTCTTCGATCAAATCGCTAGACGCACCGGACTGCTGCGCAGCCAGTTGGAACAGGGCCTGGCAGAGCTTGTGAGTGCAGGGCGAGTGAGTAGTGATAGCTATACCGGTTTGCGGGCCCTGTTAACACCCGATTCGCGTAAGCCTAATAGCCGAGGCGGTGGGCGGCGGCGGGCGACCTTCGGGGTCGAGGATGCTGGAAGGTGGGCACTATTGAGCGACGGGCCAATGCCTCATGCGCCCACAGGCGCCATACTGGATGAAGAGCAGCTGGAGCGGCTCGCGTATATCTATCTGGATCGCTGGGGAGTGGTATTCAAGCGAGTGCTAGAGCGTGAAAGCTTTGCTCCGCCGTGGCGAACAATGTTGCGCGTACTGCGCAGAATGGAGCTGCAAGGGACAGTGCGCGGCGGTCGGTTCATTGCGGGCTTGGCTGGCGAGCAGTTTGCACTTGCGCAGACGGTTACCGCTTTACGCAAAATGGCGAAGAGTCTCGACAACGCTGAGCGCAGCACGGAATACGTGAGTTTGTCGGCCTCCGACCCTGTTAATTTGCTGCACATTCTATCGCCAGATATTACACTAGCGAGAACCGGCCAAAATCGGATTTTATACCGTGATGGTATTCCTGTAGCTGTGCAAGCCAGTAAAGAAGTTAAGTTCCTGCGCGACACTACACAAGAGGAGCAATGGCAGTTGCAACAGTTATTAATTCACCGAGAATTTCCCGCGCGATTGCGCGCCTATATTGGAAAGTAAAAATGAGTTTGTTGTTTAATATTGAAAGGCCGAGTGTGGCAATAGTAGGAAGAGCTGAGCGCTTTCCAGTGAATAGAATTTATTGTGTTGGGCGCAACTATGCGGCGCATGCTAAAGAGATGGGGGGCAACCCCGACCAAGAGGCGCCGTTCTTCTTTAGTAAACCGGGAGACTCGGTTGTCGAAAACGGCAGTGCTATCCCCTACCCAGCAATGACTCAGGACTTACATCACGAGGTGGAGTTGGTGATGGCCTTGGGTGGCGAAGCCTTGGCAGCAAAGGGCAGGAACTTAAGCGAGGCTGAGGCAATGGACGCTGTTTTTGGCTATGCCGTCGGTATTGATTTTACCCGCCGGGATTTACAGGCGCAGGCAAAAGAGAAGGGGCGTCCTTGGGATACCGCCAAAGGGTTTGATAATTCCGCGCCCATTGGCGCCATTACACCGGCCGAGCAAGTGAGCGATATTGAGCACGCCTCCATCAGCCTAAAGGTAAACGGCGAGCAGCGTCAGCAAGGGTCTGTAGAAGATCTCATATGTGGCCTGCCACAGCTTATTGTCGAGCTGTCTCACTTCTTTACTCTGAAGCCGGGTGATCTCATTTACACAGGTACTCCCGCCGGAGTATCAGCAGTGGGTTCTGGGGATGTAATGGAAGGCAGCGTAGACGGCTTGGAGACGCTTAAAGTCAGCATCGTTTAGCCCATTGATGCTGCTAGAAAAAGAATGTGCTGGTAGAGAGATACACAACGAGTGCCGCTAGGCTGGTATAGGCGATGAACTTAATGGGCTGTTGCACAAAGCTGTCGAGTAGGGTCTGCGCCTTGCCCTGCTCTAGCAGCTCTTCGTATTCGGCCCTCATTCGCTGAGCCCTCTCTGCTTGGTACTGACTGATCAGCTCTCTCGCCTTGTCGTATTCGCTGTCGTCTTGCACCCAAAGCGCAGGCATTGAAATACCCCAGTTGCCCGCCTTGGTTTCGTAGAAGTCTATATTGTTTTGTTCCAGTAGTAATAAGACTTCATCGACTTCGTCTGCTGGCACATTGCGCAGCTTGAAGATTAATTTTGCCATGCTTGGTCTTCTTTAAAGTGAGCCTAGAATAGGTACATTGTGAGCCAGTACTTAAGTCTACTGGAATAAGTATGTTAACGTCATGTAATCAAAGCTGTTTTTCACAATAAGGGTTAAGGTTATGCGAGAACGTAAAGGGCTTATTACTATCTCTGGCTTAATTTTAAGCGTATTGCTTAGCGTCTCAGGCTATGCAGAAACCTCTGTATGGAAGGCCACTAAGAATGGTGAGACGGTCTATTTCGGCGGCACTGTTCACCTATTGCGCCCTACTGATTATCCATTGCCCGAGGCATATGAGACGGCCTATCAGGCATCCGATGCACTGTATTTCGAGACGGATATCCGCGGTATGAGCGATATGTCTGTCCAAGCTCGAATGCTGGGTCAGCTTACTTATCAAGACGGAAGAACATTGACTAGCGTGCTCAGCGAAGACGTTTACCAACAGCTTCGAGACTATGCCGAATCGGTGGGTCTACCTATGGCGATGATGCAAACCTTTAAACCAGGCCTGCTTATCACGACATTGCAGTTATTAGAGTTTCAGAAGCTAGGCTTCACCCCACAGGGTGTCGATGCCTTTTTCGATTCGCGCGCAATGGGCGATGGTAAATCCATCGGGCAGTTCGAGACAGTTGACGAGCAAATCGGCTTTCTATCGCGTATGGGTGAAGGCATTGAAGACGAGTTTGTGGCTTTGTCTTTAGCCGACATGGAAAAGATTGAGCAGTCTATGGACCAAATGATACAGGCCTGGCGCAGCGGCGATGTTAATGCGCTTGAAGCCCAATTTGTGACGGATATGAAGAATAATTATCCGCAGGTGTATAAGGACTTGCTATTAGATCGCAATAATCGTTGGATGCCACAGGTGGAATCCCTGTTCAAAAACGAAGAAACTGAATTCGTCCTAGTGGGCGCCGCGCATTTAGTGGGCGAGGATGGTCTTATTGAACAATTAGCGGCGAAAGGCTATGAGGTCGCTCAGCTGTAGTGCTTATTGCTTACTATCTGCGTGTTGTTTTAAAAGTTGGAAGAACGCGTTGCCGGCATTGCTCATAGCCCGGTGACGGTGCACGATGCAGTCGAGGTTTCGCTCGAGTGTCACTGGCTGCCCACTGTCGCTATCCACGACATTCAAAATGCTCAAAGAGTGATCCTTCAGCATAGACTCGGGCAGCATTCCCCACGCATAACCGACGGAAATAAGCGCCTTAATTGTTTCCAGGTAATTAGTGCTTAGATTAATTTTAATATTGAGTCCATTCGCAATAAACAGGCTTTCAATGAGCTGGGTAGTATAAATATGCCTCTCTGGAAGCAGCGCTTGAAATTCGCTGATGTCTTTAAGGCTAAGGGTGGCTTGCTGGCTTAAAGGATGCTGGGGCGCCGCAGCAAACAGCATGCGATCGGTCCAAATAGTAGTGCTCGCAAGCGCATCGTCTTTCTCGTTTACCTCGGTAATGATGCACAAGTCGCAGTCGCCCCTTAGGACGGAGTCATAGGCTTGGCTGGAGTCCATGAAACGAATATTAAGCTCGACGTCTGGATAGGCTTCGGTGTATTTGCGCAATATTTTCGGCAGGCGATGCAGGCCGATGTGATGGCTGGTGATTAACTTTAGTTCGCCCCTTACTTTTCCAGAGAGGTCTGCGATAGCCTGTTCTGCTTGTTTAATTCCCGACAACACTTCTCTCGCATGGGGCAAAAGAGTGCGACCTGCCTCTGTTAGGGAGACTTGGCGACCTATGCGATCAAAAAGCTTCACGCCAAGTTTTTCTTCTAACAGGTGAATGCGCTTGCTAATAGCAGGTTGGGTAATATGTATTCGCTGGGCAGCAGCGGAGAAAGACTGCTCTTCGGCGACCGCGACAAACGCTTTGAGGTTCTGCGTATCCATAGTGCGGCTCTGTCTAAGGCGGTACTAAAATGGACTTTAAATACCGCCAATATCTTCAGAGGAATCCGAGGTTTAGGTGTTGCTCTTGTGACTAAGAACGATCTGACGAGGACCGTTGGTTGTCGTTTGACCGCTTGTGCCGGATGGGATTTGCTGGACCTTGCCGCCAGACTTTAAGAAAGCCTCAACGTGCTCTTCTAAGTTAATCCGGTTCTCCGCTGCGGAGTCCTTCTTGGGTTTGCTAGCCATAACGATGCCTGTTTCATGTACAAAGTCAGCCATTATACATGAAAACGACCGATTAAAAAATTCCACACATCGATATGCCCACAAAAACAGCGGGCAAAAGGCACGATAAGGTGCTATTTCGTCTTGCGGTTACGCATCTTAGTGTAAAAGCCCGAATTGACGTCACTGTCTAGCTCGCCAAGAAGGTCGTCGATGGAGGCGTTATAGACCACTTTGATCTTGGCCAGAAGCTCTACATCTATATGGCAGCCATAGTCCCGGCTGGTCTCAATGTCCTCAAGTTGCTTGCGGGAAACGCCTAGTAAACTGGCGCCTTTTAGCATTGAGTAGCCGGCATCTAGTCTGAGCTGCCGAATGCGTCCTTTGATACCTGTGGTAAGAGGGGAAAATTTCTGTTTCTGCTCGGCCATTATTTAATACTGCTATTTCGTTGAATGTGGATGTTTACTAACCCCTCGGCGCCAATGCTTTGGACGCAGATGGATTACCTATTAGTGAAAATAATATCATTTTGATATCAGTTGCGCTTTATTTTACGTCATAACTTGGTGCTTGGATGGCCAAAAAGCGCTATTTATCTACAAAAAAATGTCGTAGGACGTATCTTTTGTCAGATGTCTGCGAGCTCGCATGATGGTATCGCTTGAAAGCTCCGCCATTTAGGGGGGGTAATAACATATCCCTACATTCCAAAACTTTGCTAGAATCGCCAAAATTTCAGGAGCAGTACAAATCATGTCAGAAAAAGAAACTCAATCTCCAAAAGAGCAGCCCCTTAGCATCGCCGATGACTGTGTTGTGGCGTTTCATTATCGACTTTGCGAAGTGAAGGATGATGGTGAAAAGACACAGTGGTTTGAAGAGTCTTTTGGCAAGAGCCCTTTGCATTATCTTCACGGGCACGACAATGTCGTGCCGGGTCTGGAGGCTGCGATGGCAGGTAAGCAAGAAGGCGACAAAATAGCGATTACATTGAGCCCAGAGCAGGCCTATGGGCCGCGACGGGACAACTCGATTCAACGGGTTCCTATCAAGCACTTGCACTTGAGGCCGGGGCATAAAAAAATACAGCCTGGCGAGATAATAGCAATCCAAACGGACAGAGGGGTCGTAAACGCCATGGTAGTCAAGGCGGGCCGGTTTAATGTGGACGTGGACACTAACCACCCATTTGCCGGGAAAACTCTACACTACGAAATTGAAATAGTGAGCGTTCGCAAGGCGACGCAGGAAGAGGTGGCCCATCGACACGTCCATGGAGCCGGTGGGCATCAGCACTAAGTCATTCTGGGATATCTTGTGCCCTGAGTGCGCACAAAATGTTACAACTCTCTATTTCTCATTTCGATAGAATTAGCAAATTTTTGAACGATCAAGACCAAATTGGGCTGTCATCAATAAGACGTCAGCCCTCCTTGGCTCAATTCAGTTTTACTAGCTATAGGTCGAAATAATGACAAGAAATAAGCCCTCATCAGCAAAGCGTGTTCTCTGCACGCTTATTCTTAGCGCTCTTTCAGCCCAGCTGAGCGCACAAACCACATTGGAAGACGGTTCCACCGTGGTCTACGAAGCGGATTATTTCACTGAATATCGTCCCGTTAATGCACAGGATATGCTGCGTCGTATTCCCGGTGTCAGCATCCCCAATGGGGGAGGCGGCAACGCGAGTAGAGGTGGCCGCGGCTTAGGCGGTGGTGGTGGTGACCAAGTGCTCATCAATGGTAAGCGCACGGCTGGTAAGAATAATGACGTGGGGGGCGTGCTAGATCGCATCACCGCCGATCAAGTCAGGCACATCGAGCTAATACGTGGCACCTCCGGTGAGCTCGATGTAAGAGGTAGCTCTCAGGTAGTCAATGTCGTGCTCTTTGAGGAGTTGGATAGCAATAGTATCTCCTACGAGGTGAATGCAGATCGTTATTATGACGGGACCGTGCAGCCGGGTGGGTCGCTTGCGCTCAGTGGTAAGCAGGACAAGCTAAACTATTCCTTCGGCATCGTGGCCGAACCCCGCTACGATCACAATGTCCGCAAAGAAAACAGTATCTTGGGCGACTTCTCCCCCAATGACACGATTCGCGAGGATCGTGTTCGCGAACAAACTAGCTATGAGCTGACCAGTAATATTACTTATGAGATAAACCCACAAAGCAGCTTCCGGCTTAACGCCCTCTATGGTCAGAACGATAATCCGACCGAAGTAGATAGAATCACTACTGATCTCACTGGCAATACGCCCACACTGTTGACTGAGTATGAGGACATACCCGGCGAAAGGGATAACTGGGAGCTAGGAGGAGATTATGAGTATCGGCGCGAAAACGGCGATAGATTCAAAGTATTATTTATATCCAATGAGGATAACGAACTCAGCACTCGAGAGAGATATGTGCTGGATAATGGGGGCGCAGAGAAAACGCTTTATCTGAGCAGCGATAAAACCACTCGCGAACGCATTGTTCGTGGCTCCTATACTATGGGCTTGTACGAAGGGCAAGCCCTGGAAATGGGTATCGAGCGCGCACAAACGATACAGGACTCTAGTCTTAAATACGGTATTCCCGGTGACGAGGCCGATCGTTCAGACAGCTATGGAGGTCTTGTGCCTACTGGCACCTTGGGCGCCACAGAGACCGTTGAAGAGATTCGCTATGAACCGTTTCTTGTCCACAACTGGAAGATTAGCCCCAAGCTTTCTTTGGAGAGTTCGTTGGTATGGGAGACTTCTGAGTTGACCCAAACGGGGCTGACATATAATCAAAGAGACTTTCAGTTCCTAAAGCCAAAACTAGATATTCGTTATGATGTTACTAGTCGATTCCAGTTGCGCACTGTATTAGCCCGAGATGTTAGGCAATTAAGCTTCTCTGATTTTGTTGCATCCACCGACAACGATGATAACGACTCCGATACGCAAGTCGGCAACGCTAATTTAGCGCCAGAAACTACGTTTACCGCCGATTTAAATGCTGAGTATCGCCTGCCAAATGATACTGGTGTACTTTCGGCAAAAATCTTCTATATGGAGCATTACGATAAGATCGAACGCATCGATGTATCGACTTCTCCGACTGATTTACGTTCAACCAATGGCAATATCGGCGATGGCGATATGTGGATCGGACGCTTAGACGCAGACGTCAGACTGGGAATGTTGGGCTTGCCGAATGTCCTGGTGAATTCGCGGTTCGAGCTCCGAGACTCTGAAATAGAAGATCCCTTCTTGGGCATCGATAGGCGTTTCACCAATTACGATAGAGGACGATTTCAGCTTGGCTTTAGGCACGATGTCCCACGTTTTAATTTGAACTATGGTATGGAAATGAATACGCGCTTTGATGGCAATACAAAGCGCTACGATATTAAGGACCTAGAGATTAGCTCTTCGGATGTGTTTGTCTCAGCGTTTGCAGAGGTGGTGGCCTTTGGCGGGCTGACATTCCGCTTTGATGTTCGCAATGTCACTAATAATGAATTCTGCCGCGAACGACGTCGCTTTGATGGTCACATCAGAGACAATGTCTTGAAGGAAATCGAGTACCAGTGTTCAGGCTCAGGAAGAGTGATGTCACTCAAAATAAACGGCACTTTCTAAAAAGTCCTCTGGCCAACGGCGCGGTGTATTCTACACCGCGTCAATGCCCTTTAAGGTTTCGAAACAAGTTTCTTGGGCAATTTTTAGAAACTGACTGATATAGGGGCTGTCTTTCTGCTCTTCCCGAATGGCAATATAGAGTGTAGAGAACAGCCCACTACCCAGCTTTAATGTCGCAATTAAGTCGTTTTCCATATACGGGGCCAAAGCCCAGTTTGGTAGCACGCACACTCCCCTGCCGCTGGCAACTAATTGCACCATCATGAGGGTTAGTTCGGCCGTTCGAGTCTGCTTGGGTTTTATTCCTGCCGGGTCAAGGAACCTGGTGAATACATCCAAGCGCTCTTTCTCTACGGGGTAGGTGATCAAAGTCTCGGATGCCAGTTCGCCCGCATCGATGTAGGCCCTGTTTGCATAGTCGTGCTGCTTGCTTGTCGCTAATAAACTCTCAAATCGAAATAGAGGTTCATAGTGAATGCCCTCCAAAGCTTGAGGCTCGGAGGTAATAACGGCGTCGAGTCGCCCTCTTTGCAATTCTGGTAATGGCACAAAGTTAAAAGCGGTGCTCAAGTCAACTTCTACCTCCTTCCAGTGATTACGATAATGGTTAATGGCCGGCATTAACCAATCGAAGCAACTATGACACTCGATTGCAATATGTAGTCGCCCCGCCTCGCCCCCGGCTAGTCGAGTAATGTCTCTCTCGGCTGCCAGCATTAGCGGTAAGACATTTCTTGCAGTTTCCAGTAAGCGCTCGCCAGCCATAGTAAGGCGCAAGGGGCGAGACTTTCTTACGAATAAGCTGACGCCTAGGCGCGACTCTATTTCTTTTATTTGATGGGATAGGGCGGACTGCGTCAGGCATAGATTATCTGCCGCCTGAACGAGGCTTCCATGTTCATGGATGCTTTGAATGGTGCGTAAGTGTTTAAGCTCTAGCATGGTTTGAATTGCTGGCCTTGTTTTAGGTGAGGGACTTCACTACTTGTGCAATTAGCTTTCTATTAGTAACGCACTCATAAAAACTCTCCCCGCTCGAGTAATCATCGACAGCTGCGTTGTCTTTCCATAGGCCCACTTTTCCTTCGCGTATGACGATATCGTGCATTTTGCCGCGCAAGTCGGGGTAGCGCCCTACATGAAGTTTAACGGCTTGGCCGTTGATTCGGATATCGAGCTCTTTTAGCGCTACTTCTTGTTGTAGCTTTTCGAAACCCGCGTTATCGAGAAGAATGCCGTTCACATTATAACGAAGCTTGGTCTGGCCTTTCTCGCCATGCTCGTGTTCATCATCGTGCAGATTAAAAACCTGTACGTTGAATGGGGCTGGCTTGCAAACATTGCGCAGCTTCCAAGTGCAGGATGAAAGACGATCGGCATTGCCAATGGCGCTAGAGATGGTAATGGGGGTGTCGCCATCGTAGAGGTAATAGGGTGGCTTATCTGAGTAACACAGTCCTATCCCAAGCTCTAAGCGGGGTAACTCCATTTTCTCTGAATATAGATTATTGCTCTTCACAATATTCAGCATGGACTTGGCTAGCCCGCAGGCGCGTGCCACTGAATACCATTGCTGCGGTGTCTTCTCGTACTCGAGGAAACTTAAGATCACAGCATCCCCTTCGATGAAAACTTTCTGCGCGCCATAGGTGGCAAGTAGTTCGTTGATGGGGTTAAAGAAGCGCAGGCTAAAAAACGACGCGGGGTTTAGCGAGCGGCTTTGCAGTTCCTCCGTGACAGTGGTGGAACCACGCACGTCGGCCTTGATAACGCTATGATGAATAATTCTATCTTCATCGTCTTCTTTCTCGCTGGCGGTAAACAGCTTGTATAGGGTTCCCGCTTGCTTGGATAGTGCTATTTCGTTATCAGCTTTGAGCAGATTGATTCTATTGAAGGCGCGGTGAGCTAAGCGATAGTATTTCAGCTGAGTTCTGTAGCGTGCGATATCCTTGATGATTTGAAAAGCGCACTCTTCCCTATGTTTTTTAGTTTCAACTTTTACCTTTTTGGCAATGGCATCGAACTGCTTTATTGTGCCGGCGCTGAAGGTTCGTCCTTCGATGGTCCGGGCTTGCAGGCGTTTGGTGTCGATATTGCCGCAAATATAATGGCAAAGAATTTTGGCGTCTATCTGTTCGGCTATAGAATCTGTCCATAGCTTTTTAACTTCTTTTGAGGCTACCAACAAGGCGAGTATTCCCCGCTTGTCTAAGTTTTTTGCAAAAGTCTGTAGCTGCTTTTTCTTATGCTTCAAGTGCCGGCGATGGGACCACCACGCTCTCAGCCCTTGTTCTTTTCTAGCCTCAGCCAAGCGCTGTGCAAACGAGCCGAAGTCGTAGTCTTGCTCTATTGCTTGTACTGAATCGAGGGGGCCGAACTCTTCGCTTAATTGCGCTTTTTGATCAATAGCGAGTCCCATGAATTTCTGTGTTTGGAATAGCCCGCCTAGATCATCATAGAGCTCAGGTGTGCCCTCTACGTTCTCCTTGAAAAGAGGGAAAGACGCCGCTTCAGACGTAGGCTCGCTAAACAATGACTCGTATTCTCTGTTGAGTTCATTGAACCCGGCATCTTCGGAGTCACCCCCCCAGAGGCGGAACCGCTCTATTAAGAAGTTGGAATCGTTCGGTTGAGATGTGAAAAGTACAGGGTTAGTGAGAACGCTTCGTGAAAGAGCGCTGCTCTGCGGCATGTATTGCTCGCGCAGGTCTATCAGTTTTCGCAGTTCTATGCGCTCGATCTGTAGAAATATCTGGGAATTAATTTTTAGCAGCAAGCCATCGTAGTTCTTCTGTAGCCAGAAGAGTTTTTGATGATCGTTGAGTGAGTTAGTCGAGCTTCCGGCCTTCTTGCCGCTTGCTTTCGCCTTGAGTGCATCAATTTGCTCATCTAGCAGGCTCTTGCTGATAGTCAGGGCCTGCTTTATTGCGGCCAGTTCGAGTAGCCGCACGGCGCTTAGGTCTAGCTCCGTCTTCAGGCGATGAATCAGTACCGTCATCATATCGAAGTAACTATTACGCAGCGCGTTTATCTGAGGCCTTATATCGCGCTTTTTCGCGTTTGGGTTGGCGGCTTCGTTAAGGACGGTGGTGGCCAGACGGCGTACGTCGGCGCAAAATTTTGGGCTGACCCTCACGTCGATCCTGTAATTATCGACCCCCCTCTTGAGAGAGCTAATGTCTAAACTGACATTGAGGGGCTCTTCTGAGGCGCTTGCTATATGAGGGGGTATATTAGTCACAATTATTTGCCGTAATTTGTCTTCAGAATTCTGGCTATGAGGCAGCGTGGTATTAGATTGCCTATATTAACGCACCAAGTTTAAGTGTTTTCAATGAGTTGGGCTCACAAAATACACCTAAAACATGAATCTAATTCACATTCCGGCAATTTAAAGCAGTGTTTAGGGGCGGCGCATGCGGCAGCTATGGTCTATTACTGTGTCCTTGGCACGGGAGCTTCGTTCTGTGCGCATGCCCCATCCGGAGTTGTCGGCATCGAACACGATGTTTTGATTCGTGTGAACCGATATCTGCAGGTCCTGAAACAATTGGTGGTCATCGGCGCGCATAAAGACCTCTTTGCCGAAAATATTAGTGTGTACCATGCCCTCTAGGGCTAGCGCCACTGCCTCAGCGTCTGTAGAGCCTGCCTCTTCGATCGCGCGAGCGATCATTTGAGCGGTCGCAATAATGCGCGGATAGTTAATATCATTGTCGGGGTATTGTTGCTTAAACTTGGCGACGTAGTCTGCGTACTCTGGGCTTGGCGCTGGGTTGAAATAACCCTCGTGAATCATATGAAATTGCTCAGCGCCTGAGTCGCCAATAGTGGCTGTTATGCCATCGTAGGCGGCATAGTATGTGTAAACTGGCGTATCGAGCCCGGCATCGCTAATTGCTCGGGCGAGACTGACCATATCCGCGCCCCAGTTCCCGGTGATGATCGCATCGGGTTTGGCTGCGACTATCTTGGTGACATAGGGGGTGAAGTCTTTGACGGTTCCCATAGGGTGCAATTCGTTACCGACAACTTCGATATCGGGCCTTTTCTCAGCTAGTTGGGCTACCGCAGAGTCCGCAACAGCCTGGCCGAATGAGTAGTCTTGGCCGATGATGTAAACGCGTTTGATGGTGGATGATTCCGCCATAAGGTCGGTCAATGCCTGCATCTTCATATCGGCATGGGCATCGAAGCGGAAATGCCAGAAACTACAATTCTCATTACTAAGCGCTGGATCGACAGCGGCGTAGTTAAAGAACAATACTTGCTGGTCTGGGTTGCGGCGATTATGTCTTTTCAGGGCTTGGGTCAGTACTCCTGCAACCGCAGAGCTGCTGCCTTGAAGTATGAAGCCGATGCCTTCGCCGATGGCACGTCTTAATTGTATTTGTGACTCCTGGGCACTGTTCTGGTTGTCCATTTGCACCAGTTCAATAGGGCGGCCTCCCAGAACTCCGCCGGCATCGTTGACCAGAGTGTCGAAGGCGAACTTGAACTGCACATAGGCATTGTAACCGGTGGCGGAAAAAGCGCCGCTAAGAGGTTCTATGTAGGCGATGCGAATAGGCTCTTGAGCGAACGAAGCAAAAGAGGCTGTAAAGCAAAGCCCGATGGTGGCTGACAAGACTGAGATCTTTTTCATGTTTTTTTGATGAACTCTTTTCTAGTTTCTAACCATAGACCCAAGTTGCACGTTTGTATTGTCCCATGGCTATAGATTACTTGCCGAACTGTCGCTTTAGTGGGATAAGCCGATTGATAGTCAATATGCGAGGGCTGTGGTATCGTCTTTGGCATTACAAAACACATAATAATTAGCGAAATTTTACAAGAAGAGGTCGATATCATGGCTGCGGATAGCCCAGATAGGCGTAAGTTACTCAAGGGGGCAGTAGGCACGGGTATATTCGCTGCCGGAGTAGGCGTTTTTCCCAGTTGGATGCTGCCGGCGCTAGCGCAAGGTGAGCAGGATATTGCCTTTACTGATGTGCCCGATACTTTTCAGCCGACGCCGGTTAGGCCTGGGGCTACCCACTTTCAAGATACTCGTAAGATTGACTCGTTTATCACGGACAATGATGACTTCTACCTGGTCCAGCATTACGGGCAACCGGAAATCGACAATGCCAATTACTCACTGAAAGTAACGGGTTTAGTGGATAAAACGCTTAGCTTTTCTCTGGATGACCTCAAGTCACGACCAACGACAGAGCAAGTGGTCGGTTTCGAATGTGGGGGCAATATGGGCCGCCTATTCCACGGGCTGTTAGGTAATGCCTCCTGGAAAGGTGTTAGCCTGCGCGACATCCTGCTGGAGGCTGGCATTCAGCCAGAAGGGAAAGAAGTCGTGTTCTTTGGCACCGATATTGGCGAGGAAGAGATTCGCGGACGAAAAGTGCCTAAGGCTTTCGCGAGAGCATTGTCTGTCGAGGATGCACTTAACGAGAATAATATGTTGGCGTTTGAAATGAATGGCGAGCCACTGCCGCATTTCCATGGTAAACCCGTTCGCCTTATTGTGCCGGGTTGGTATGGCGTGGCTAATGTGAAGTGGTTAAATCAAATTCATATTCAAGACACGCGCTATATGGGTCGTTTTATGGGGCGCGACTATGTCACGCTCAAGCGGGAGATGGTGGGAGATCAAGAGCGCTGGGTGGAAAACTCGGTGGCTAAAATGAATTTGAAGTCGGTGATTGTGCGGGTGACTAAGACCGGTAATAGCCATCGAATTTTGGGTTTCGCGCTCAATGATGGCACGCCTTTAGAGAGTATCGAGGTCAAGATTGACGATGGTCCCTGGCAGCGAGCCACGATAGACCCCCAGTCCACTCAGTTCTCATGGAAGCTGTTTAGTTTTGATTGGCAAAATGCGAGCCCTGGTGAGCACACTATTGTTTCGCGTGCCACCGATGTTAACGGGCAGGTACAGCTTCCCGCGGATCAGCTTCCCGAGCGAGTAAGCTATTGGGAGGAATTCGGTCAGTTTCCTCGTACCTTGGTAATCTAAGAGTTTAAAGTCTATATAGGCAAAGGAGTGGTAGGGCTTGGCAAGTTATTTAATTATTACCATCATTGCGGACGATAAGCCGGGTCTGGTGGGCCTGCTATCAGAGACTATCGCCCAGCATTCGGGCAACTGGTTGGAAAGCCAAATGTCTCATCTTGCGGGAAAATTCGCCGGTATTTTGCGTGTGCGCGTGGAGAACAGCGAAGCCGATGCGCTGATTAAGGACCTGGAAGGCCTGTCAGCGACTCTGCGTCTTGTGGTCGAGCGCGTTAGCGCAGAACCAGAGTCTCCTCGCCAGAGAACTGTTAGCTTGAGCCTCGTGGGTAACGATCGGCCGGGCATCGTGAAGGAGATATCTCGCGCCTTAGCGAACGAGCACGTCAATATGGATAAACTGACGACGGACTGCACGAGCGCGCCCATGTCGGGCGAACCACTATTTAATGCCAAAGCGTTGCTCCATATTCCCGAGAGCCTGGATATTGCCCAGTTGCAGTCTCAACTGGAGCGCCTCGCCGATGATTTGATTGTCGAGATTTCCCTAGAGAGTAATTAGAGCGCACGGTTTAGCGCAGGCTAATAATCTCCCAACCTTTTTCCATGGCATGCTGACGCAGTGTATCGTCTGGGTCCACTGCGACTGCTTTACCGGCTCTTTCTAATAGCGGTAGATCATTGAAAGAGTCGCTATAGAAGATACTGTCTTCCATAGAGAAGCTGCCTTGCTGCAGCCATCGTTCCAGATTGGTGACCTTGCCCTTTTGAAAATTCGGAATCCCTAAGACTTCGCCTGTATAAAACTCGCCTTGAGTTTCCAACTCTGTCGCTATGAGCTCGTCTACTTCTAGTCGACGAGCGATCGGCTCTGTGATGAAGCGGTTGGTGGCGGTCATAATGAGGCAGTAGTCGCCAGCAGCCTTGTGCTTGCGAACGAGCGCTTCGGCGGCGGGCAGCATCATTGGTTCGATGCATTGATGCATAAACTCCAAGTGCAGCTTGTCTCTTTCGGCGCGCGCCATATTGGCTACTGGAGAGATGGCGAAGCGCGTGTACGCCACCATGTCGAGAACGCCCTTCTTATACTGCTCGTAGAAATAGTCATTACGAGCCTGGTGCTCCTTGGGGTCTACCAGAGACTGGGTACTGACGAAGTCGCCCCAAGCGTGATCGCTGTCGCCGCCCAGCAGAGTGTTATCAAGATCGAATATTGCGAGAGTCATATTTTAAGTTCTTTAACGGTACGAGCGGTGCATTATACGCGAATCATCCGCCATAGCAGCCCCAGCGCAGGGTCTAAGTGGTTCCCTAGCACTGGGACTTGTGAAACAATGCTAGGGTTACGTTATTGTTAAGGACTGGTGTTAAGCATGATCGATTCACAGGGTTATAGGCCGAATGTTGGCATCATTATCTGTAACCCCAAAGGACAATTGCTGTGGGCAAAACGTATTGGCCAAGATGCATGGCAATTTCCTCAAGGTGGTATTCGCAATGGCGAGCGCCTGCAGCAAGCGCTATATAGAGAGCTCAAGGAAGAGGTAGGCTTAACGGCTAATGACGTTGAAGTAGTTTCCTCTACAAAAGGTTGGTTATATTATGAGCTGCCTAAGAACCTGATTCGACACAATTCTAGCCCCTTATGCATCGGGCAGAAGCAAAAATGGTATTTGTTAAAGTTACGGGCAGATGAGAGCAAAATCGACGTACTTAACAACAAAAACCCAGAATTTGATGACTGGAAATGGGTCAGTTTTTGGTACCCTTTGAGTCAAGTGATCGATTTTAAGCGTGAAGTTTATCGTCAGGCCCTGAAGGAGTTAGTAGCGCCGCTGAATGAGCGACTGGTGAAGTAGTCAGTCCTTGGCGTGGCGAGTGGCAGGGGCAGATAAGCCTTGCTAAAAATTAGAATTACTAAAGTAGTAAGCTCCGTTAAGACTAATTATGCCCGCTTGGGCGGAACCTAAGTATGCTGGATCGACTGAGAGGAATAGTTCAGGAAGTAAATTCCGCCAAGGATTTGCAGTCCGCACTTGATGTGATTGTCACGAGTGTGCGTGAAGCGATGCAAACCCAGGTATGCTCGGTTTATCTATTGGATCCTGAGCTAAATAGCCACGTGCTCATGGCCTCGGAAGGCCTCAAGAAGTCCGCCGTAGGCCATGTGAGTCTGCAATTAGGTGAAGGGCTTGTGGGCCTCGTGGCAGCGAATGCCGAGCCAGTAAACCTAGAGGATGCCCCCTCACACCCTAATTATCATTACCTGTTAGAAACCGGTGAGGAGGAGTTTAACTCCTTTTTGGGCGTGCCCATTATTCACCATAGGAAAGTGCTTGGTGTTTTGGTCGTTCAGCATCGTGAGAAGCGATGTTTCGACGAAGGCGAGGAAGCCTTCCTCATTACCTTGTCGGCGCAACTTGCAGGAGTTATCGCCTCCGCCGAAGCCACTGGTGCTATCCAGGGTGTTAGCCCGTCCGGTCAGCGTAAACTAGATAGCAGCTTTACCGGAGTTTCTGGCGCTACGGGTGTCGCTATTGGTCATGCCGTCGTGGTGTTTCCCCCAGCTGACCTCGATCTCATCCCAGATCGAAAAATTGACGATATCCCCAAAGAAATAGCCTTCTTTAATGCCGCCTTGGATTCAGTTCGCCAAGACATGCTGTCGCTCAGCGATCAATTAGAAAACCGTTTACGGCCCGAGGAGCGAGAGCTGTTCGGAGTATATTTGCGCATGCTCGATGACGCGGCGCTCGGGCGTGAAGTGATTGATCGCATTGAGCAAGGGCAATGGGCTCAAGGGGCATTGGCCGATGTCACTAAGGATCACGTGCAGGCATTCGAGCTTATGCAAGACCCTTACTTGCGTGAGCGGGCAGCAGATATCAAAGATTTGTGTTCACGCGTGCTGTTCTATTTGCAGAACAAAGACGTGGTTAAGACCGAGTATCCCGATGATACGATCCTAGTCAGTGAGGAGCTGACGGCAGCCATGTTGGCAGAGGTGCCGAAAGAGAAGTTAATGGGCTTGGTTTCGGTTAAGGGCTCGAGTAACTCCCACGTGGCAATTCTGGCGCGTACGATGGGAATTCCAACGGCAATGGGCGTAGTGGATCTGCCTTATCGCCAGTTAGACGGCCGCGAAATAATTGTGGACGGCTATAACGGTCAGGTCTTTAGTAACCCCACCGATCAGCTGCGTAACCGTTACCGCGAAATAATCAAAGAAGAAGAGCAACTGGTAAAAGGCTTAGAGGACTTAATTGACCTGCCTTGCCAGACTCCCGATGGCCGTCGCGTGAATCTATGGGTTAACACCGGCCTGATGTCAGATGTCGTTCGCTCCTTGGATCACGGGGCCGAAGGCATTGGCCTATTCCGTACCGAGGTGCCTTTCTTGCTGAGTGAGCGCTTTCCCAGTGAGCAGGAGCAGGCTGCAATATATAGAGAGCAATTAGAAGCCTTTGCACCCAAGCCAGTGACGATGAGGACATTGGATGTTGGGGGCGATAAAGCTCTCCCTTACTTCCCTATTCAAGAGGAAAACCCTTTCTTGGGCTGGCGCGGCATCCGCGTCACACTGGATCACCCCGAAATCTTTATCGCTCAGGTTCGAGCGATGATGAGAGCGAGCGTTGGCTTGGATAATCTGCAAATAATGCTGCCGATGATCTCTAATACCCAAGAGGTCACAGGTTCCATGCAGATCATTAAGCGCGCTTATCGAGAACTTAAAGAAGAAGGTTTGGACGTTAAGATGCCGCCCGTCGGTGTCATGATCGAATTGCCCGCTGCGGTCTATCAAACTCGAGCTCTTTGCCGCTTGGTTGATTTTATTTCGGTAGGTAGTAACGATCTTACTCAGTATTTGCTGGCGGTGGATCGAAACAATCCGCGGGTTGCCAGCCTATATTCATCCTTCCATCCGGCGGTATTGCGGGCGCTGTACAATGTGGTGTCCGATGCTCACTTGGAGAATAAAAAGGTCAGTATATGCGGCGAAATGGCGGGTGACCCTGGCGCGGCGGTATTACTGATGGCCATGGGTTTTGATGTTCTATCCATGAATGCGACCACTTTGCTCAAGGTAAAGGCGGTGATTCGTACGGTTTCTGAGCAAGACGCCAAAGAGCTGCTGAAACAAGTGATGGAGATGGATGACTCCCAAGAGATTAGAAGCTGTGTTGATATGGCCTTGTATAATGCCGGTGTCGACAGGCTGCTGCGTTCCCCACGCAACCACTAATTAGGCAAAAAGTCCTAAAAAACCTAAAAATAGCCAAAATATAGAATTTTCCTACATACTAGCCCGCGAATTTACGGATAATACAAATCCAAGGAATCGCTTCCGGGTTGGAAGCAGCATAGGGACATATCGAGAACTGACGATTCCAATGGATGGTATCGTCAGCCTCATTTTATTTTGACCTTCGCTTTCCGGATGTTCCTCTCTAGGTTTTCCCCGCTTTAGTCTTGGTCAAACTCTACTGTCCTGTATCCTGTTGAGGCTTATCGAGAATGCCTAGAGCTGAAATATTCAAACTGAAGCCAGCAAGCTCAAAACCGCAAGATAAACGCAAAGATGTTAGCCGTTTTATGTTGCGCCTTCCGAAAGAGAGCTACGAGCAGTTGTCGCAGATATCCAGCCGTAATCATCGCAGCATGAATGCCGAGATAAATCTTCAGCTAGAAAAGCTTATCGCGATGCGCAATGCGGAAGATGGTGCGCAGGCCAGCAGAGCTAGCTCCAACACTGCCCACTCAGAGGAACCAAGCCCTAGCGTGCTCGCCCTAGCGCGCAAGCTTCAAGCTTTGCCTGCAGAAAAGCAGAAAGCTCTTATGACGCTTCTGGCCTAATCTGTCCAAGTGCCTTGACACTGTATGATGCATGAGAGAGCATCGTTTCCCGCATTAGCATTAACTTAGAGTCTCTCCCATTGTCATGCTGACCTATCCAGATATTAACCCCGTTGCGATCTCCCTCGGCCCGCTCACCATCCATTGGTACGGCATTATGTATATCATTGCCTTCTCTGGCGCATGGTATCTAGCCAAGCTAAGGGCAAAGCGCAACGACTATGACTGGACCAATGAGCAAATTGCTGACCTTATCTTCTATGGAGCGCTAGGCGTTGTAATTGGCGGGCGACTAGGATCAGTCTTGTTCTATAATTTTGATCGTGTGTTGTCGGACCCCATATGGGCATTAAAGCTTTGGGAGGGCGGTATGTCCTTTCATGGCGGCATACTAGGGGTAATGATTGCGCTCTACTGGTATTCGCGACACTTGGGTAAGCACTATTTCGATGTTCTAGACTTCATCGCTCCCGTTGTACCTTTCGGCTTAGGTGCTGGACGGTTGGGCAATTTTATCGGTGGAGAACTTTGGGGCAGACAAACCGATGTGCCTTGGGGCATGGTATTTCCTCACGTGGACAATGTACCGCGTCACGCCTCTCAACTGTATCAGTTCGCGCTAGAGGGCTTAGCCCTGTTTGCTCTTATGTGGTGGTTTTCCTCGAAACCCCGGCCGCGCTATGCGGTTGCCGGGCTGTTTGGTTTGGGCTATGGCGTGCAGCGCTTCTTCGTCGAATTTTACCGTGAACCTGATGCGGGTATTGGCTTTATCGCGCTCGACTGGATGACCATGGGGCAGCTGTTGTCTCTACCAATGATTGCGGCGGGGCTAATATTGCTTACAATGGCATACAAGAATAAGCCCACCCAAAGCTTATGAGCACACATTAGCGACCATTAGGTAATAGTAAAGATGAAGCAATATTTGGATTTGATGCAAAGAATACTCGACGAAGGCGCAGAGAAAGGTGATCGCACTGGCACCGGCACTCTGTCGGTATTTGGGCATCAGATGCGTTTTGACTTGTCCGAAGGTTTCCCAGTATTGACTACCAAGAAGCTTCATCTGCGCTCTATCATTCATGAATTACTCTGGTTCCTGAGTGGCGATACCAATATTCGCTACTTGAAGGAAAATGGCGTGTCTATTTGGGATGAGTGGGCAGATGAGAATGGCGATCTTGGCCCCGTTTATGGCTATCAGTGGCGCTCTTGGCCGGGAAAGGATGGCGAGTCGGTCGATCAAATCTCCAAGCTCATCGCTCAGATAAAATCTAACCCTGATTCTCGACGCCTAATGGTGGTGGCCTATAATCCCGCCTATGTTGACGAGATGGCGCTACCACCCTGCCATTCACTGTTTCAGTTCTATGTAGCAAACGGGAAATTATCTTGTCAGCTTTATCAGCGTTCGGCAGACACCTTTCTCGGCGTGCCTTTTAATATTGCATCCTATGCCTTGCTCACGCATATGATTGCGCAACAGTGCGATCTAGATGTAGGGGATTTTGTGTGGACTGGTGGCGATACCCATCTTTACAGTAATCATTTGGAACAAGCTAAATTGCAATTAATGCGTGAGCCCTTGCCTTTACCCAAGCTAAAAATTCACCGCAAGCCGGACGATATCTTCTCTTATCGTTATGAGGATTTTGAGTTGATGGCTTATGAGTCTCACCCGCATATAAAAGCGCCAGTTGCCGTTTAATATCTATTAGAGATTATTATGAAACTCGCATTGATTTGGGCAATGTCACAAGACAGAACTATCGGCCGTAATAACGCCTTGCCATGGTATCTTCCCGAAGACCTAAAGTATTTTAAACGTGTCACGATGGGCAAGCCTATCGTTATGGGGCGAAAAACTTTTGACTCAATTGGTCGACCCCTTCCTGGGCGCACCAATATTGTTATTACACGAGACGAGAGCTTTAAGCCCGAAGGCGTTCGCGTCGTTCATAGTCTCGATGAGGCCATTAAGATTGCAGAGGGCGTGTGCTTAATCGAGGGGGCAGAGGAAGTTGTCGTCATTGGTGGCGCGCAAATATATGCGCTAACTCTGCCCAAAGCAGATCGTTTGTATATGACGCAAGTGCATGCAAATATTGATGGCGATGCTTGGTTTCCGGAATTTGATATCAGCGCTTGGCAGGAGATCGCCCGCGAGGACTACGCAGCCTCCGGTCCAAACCCATATGATTACAGCTTTATGGTTTTAGAGAAAAGCGCCTAGAAAGAATAAAAAAATGCCGCCCTTTGAGGCGGCATTTTTTTATACGGTAGAGATTAATCTAAGGGAATAAACGCTAAGGCATTATTGCTATTCATTGGAATCACTAGCTGGTTCTGAATAGAGTCATAGCACATAGATGCCGCAGAAGGGATGCCTGTTGCAATGATTTCTGCCTCTTGACCGGGACGAATGCGCGATACGCTACCATAGCGAACGCTGCTTACATATTTAGTTCCGTCTGGCATGATAACGAGGCCGTCATTTCCACCTTCAGCAGCGTGTTCGGTTAGAATGACTTCGCCGTCTGTGTTGTATGTGATAACGGCGTTATCACCAACATTGACCACAACGATGTTGCCTTCGTTATCAACCTCTACGCCGTTGGGCAGTGCTAGAGGAGCACCTTCGGCGAATATTGATACTTCGCCCTCTGGCGTCACCTTGTAGATACGCTCTGGTGCACGCGTATTGGACGCATACACAGTGCCATCTGCGCTAACGCCGACACCATTCAATAAAGTGGCCTCGGGAATCGTGACTGAACCTTTCGGTGTGCCAGTGGCAAGATCGAACATGCGTACAGTATCGATATCCACGGCATAAAGCGTGTCATTGAGAATAACGCTGCCCAATGGCTGATCCAGTACTAGGCCGTCGCGGGTGGCGCCAATCCATTTTGCGGTGTGAACGCTGCCATCAGGATTAATGAGCGATACATAACCGTCGTTCTCTTCCTGATTGGGTCTAACGCCATTGTTCATGGCCAAAATCAAGTTGCGCTCTGGGTCAAACGTGCAACTTTCGGCCGTACGGAAACTGCCAAAAACTTTTACATTGGAAGACATAGGAGTTTTGACGCCAGACTCATTGGTCGTGCCTAGTGGCTCCCCTGCCATGAATGTGCCGCTGCCCTGTGCGAGTGCGGTATTAGCTAAAACTAAACTCATTAAAGCAGCCAGCGGTAATTTTCTCATGGAATAATCTCCGTTATTTTTTAGAGTAGGTAAAATTTAAAATTGAATAGGTATAGACCTGATTTGTCTCAGGTCTAGTTCAATGATTTACGAAGTGCTTTTGAGTTTCGCTGAAAATTGTACATTTTCTGTTTGCGCTCAGGTAAATCCGAGACTGGAATTGGAACAAAGCCCTTTTCTTGAAACCAGTGTGTGGTTTGCGTGCTAAGAACGATTACCTGTTGTAGCTTAGCTTTCTTGGCTTTTAGTTCGATGGCCTCCAGCAGGCTCTCTCCGCGACCATTGCCTCGATAGTCTCTATGAATAGCGATGCACGCGATCTCGCCGCATTGATCATCTAGCGGGTAAAGTGCTGCACAGGCGATAATCATTCCTTCGAACTCAATGACTGTAAAGAAGTCAATTTCACCTTCCAGCAATTCCCTTGAACGGTGAACAAGCACGCCTGCTTCTTCCAATGGCTCGATTAACTCTAGAATGCCGCCGACGTCGTCGATAGTGGCATCGCGTAGGTGTTCGTAGGTGTCTTTTGAAAGTAGGGTGCCACATCCATCGCGTGTAAATAGCTCCTCGATGAGAGCCCCGTTTTTTTCAAAGCTAATGAGGTGCGTGCGATGAACATTTTGACGGCAGGCCTTGAGCGCACTGGACAGAGCCAAAGCACTTGAGTTGGATTCGTCTTTCAAAGACATGTCTGCCCCTGAGAGTATTTCCAAAGCCGAGCTTGGGTCCAATGTGCTGATGAGTTGCTTATCTTTGTCGAAAATGCCCTCGTCAGGAATAAACATGATGAGTTTTTCGGCCTGCAGTGCGATGGCTGTTTCTGTGGCTACTTCTTCAGGCGAGAGATTAAACACCTCTCCTGTAGGGGAGTAGCCCAGGTTTGAAATCAGCACGATATTGTTTTTTTCTAAATGCTGAGTAATAGCGGAGGCATTTACTTTGCGCACCACACCTGTCAAATGGTGATCGACACCATCGAGAACCCCTAGGGGCCTGGCGACAATAAAATTACCCCTTGCTAGTTTTATATCCGCGCCATGCATCGGTGAGTTAGCAAGCCCCATTGAGAACAGGGCCTCTATGTCGATACTAAGGCCGCCAATGATCTGCTTGATTATGGCTAGGCTTGGCCCATCGGTAATGCGCAGGCCTTTGTGATAGTTGGAATGGATTCCAGCGTCTTCGAGTGCCGAGTTAATTTGCGGGCGCGCACCATGCACCAACACCAGTTTTACGCCTAAGCTATGTAATAGGGTGATGTCGTGAACGATGTTATACCAGTTCTCATGGGATAAGGCCTCGCCAGGAAGCATCACAACAAACACCTTTTTTCGGTGTGCGTTGATATAGCTGGACGAATGTCTAAACCAATCTATGTACTGCGGCAGATTTTCCATGGGCAAGAATATAGTCTATTTTCAGCAACTTATGAATTGTTTTCTCGTCGACGACCCGCTAGGGCCTATAAGCAATAATGTGAGATGAGGTCCTCGAGAACCTTGACGAAAGGCCTAATACGCTCGACAGCAAGATATTCATCCGGTTGGTGGGCCTGGTCGATATCTCCGGGGCCGAGAATAATGGTATCCATGCCTAATTTCTGCAGCAAAGGGCCCTCGGTGCCAAAGGCAACAGCAGCAGCTTGATTACCGGTGAGTCGCTCCGCTGTTTTGACGAGTTCACTGTTTGGGTCCGTCATGAAAGCTGGCAGGCCGGGAAACAGGGGTTTTACCTGTGCCTTTACTCCAAAGCGTTCTGCGATAGGGGCTATACGAGAGGCGATTGCGCTGCGCATGGCCTCTATTTCCATGCCAGGCAATAGACGCATATCGTATTCCAGGTGGCAATGCCCGCATATTCGATTAGGGTTATCACCGCCGTGGATACAACCTAAATTCAGAGTCGGGCGTGGAATTTCAAACAAATTACTTTGGTACTGTTGGCTCAGCTCTTCCCGAAACTTAATCAATTCGCTAATAACGCTGTGCATGGCATCTAAAGCATTATGCCCAAGGCTGGGATCGGACGAGTGACCACTTTGACCCAGTAGATCTATCGACTCCATCATGATGCCCTTATGGGCCATGATTGGACGCATACCCGTGGGCTCGCCAATGATGGCAGCTCTTGCTTTAGGCCTGCCAAGCTCGGCAATGGTGCGAGCACCCTGCATGGAGGTTTCTTCATCCGCTGTCGCTAAGACGATGAGGGGTTGCTTAAAGTCGACCCCTTCAAATGATTTAAGAGCCTCCATGATCAGAGGAAAGAATGCCTTCATATCAGTACAGCCCAAGCCGTAAAGTCGTCCGTCTTTTTCGGTAAGCTTGAAGGGGTTTTGCTGCCATAGCTCTTCATCAAGAGGGACGGTGTCCGTATGTCCGGCTAGCACGAGACCGCCGGGGCCTTCGCCTCTGGTCGCAATGAGATTTAGCTTCTGGTTGCCACTGTTTTGTTGGGCTGTGCCTTCACTGGGCACGAGTTCACTTGTGAACCCGAGGTCCTCGAAGCATTCGGCGAGATAGTGAATGACAGGCGCATTACTGGTATCTAGACGAGGGCTCGCAGAGCTTATGCTGGGCATGCTAATAAGCTTATCTAGACGCGTATACAGCGAGTTCTGAGTGCTCATTTTATTGGGCCGCTGGAGGCAATGAGGTCTGTCTTGGCGGCCATAATAAAGTCGTTAAGGTGTAGGCCATTTGCCTTATGGGTCCACCAAGTAACAACCACTTTGTCTACCTCAATAAGCAGAGTAGGGTGGTGGTCTTCGCGTTCGGAAATTCGTGCAATCTTATGGGCAAAGTCGGCGGCCTCTTTGAAGCCCTTGAAGTAAAACTCGCGACGAATATTATCCATGCCATCGACGCTCACTTTTTTCCAACGAGGAACGGAGGCCAGCATGTCATTGACGTCCTCGGGAAGCATTGCCCTTGTGCCGATTGTACAAGGCTGACAATGTTGCTCGTAAAGTGACTTGCTCATGTCTGAATCCTTTTATCCTATTGCCAGCTGCGAGACTAAATAAATTCCTCTAAGACACTGTTAAGGAATTGATGTCCCTTTGCGGTAGGTTTAACAGTGCCTTTGAGGTTACACAAAAAACCGCGCTTTTGCAGCGTTTGTATGGACTTTTCTATATCACTATAGGATAGGCGTGTGGCTTGCTCATACTGCTGCGGGGTAAAGCCCTCGGCCAGTCGCAACACATTGAGCATAAATTCCAGTGTAATCTCATCTGCATTGATAGGTGATCGCTGGGCAGTAAACTGAGAGCTCTGCCCATTATGGGCCTCCAAATAATGCTTGGGTTGGGTTCTTTTTCGAGTGCGCAAAATTTCTTGGTTTTGCGAGGAGCTAAGCTTTCCGTGAGCGCCTGCGCCGATACCGATATAGTCCCCAAAACGCCAGTAATTAAGATTGTGGCGAGACTGCCTTCCACTCTTAGCGAAAGCAGAAATCTCATATCGATCGTAGCCGCGCTCGCGCAGCAACTGAAGGCCCGTGTCTTGAATCTCGATCAAAGTATCTTCGTTAGGCAGCGGCGGAGGCCGCTTAAAAAATTCTGTATTAGGCTCGATCGTCAGTTGATACCAGGAAAGGTGAGTGGGTTCGCAGGCAATCGCCTTTTCCAAGTCTTGCATTGCGCTGGATGGGCTTTGTTTTTTTAAGCCATACATAATGTCGAGATTGAAATTATCGAAACCTGCAGCCTTGGCAAACTCGACTGCTTTTAACGCGTCATCGCCGCTGTGGATGCGACCTAGATTATGTAGCTGCAGTTCGTCAAAGCTTTGTACGCCTATGGAGAGTCGGTTGATGCCCGCCTCGCGGTAATGAGCGAAGCGTTCGCGCTCGGCTGTTCCTGGGTTAGCTTCTAGGGTAATTTCAATATCGGTGGCGAAGCTAATGTGACTTTGTAGGCCGCTAAGAATTTCCCTATACGCCTTTGCGGAGAACAGGCTAGGCGTTCCTCCGCCGATGAAAATGGATTGGAGTTCGCGGCCTTGAATATACGCGCTATCCAAAGCGAAATCCTGAAGTAGCGCGGCAATATATTCCTTCTCGGGTAACTCAGCATTTTTTTGATGCGAGTTAAAGTCGCAGTAAGGACATTTGCGTACACACCAAGGAATGTGAATATACAGGCTTAGTGGTGGCAGTGCGCTAAGATCGCTCATCATCTAAGCGAGTCGCGCAGAGTATCCCAGTGGCTCAGTAATCTATGAAGTGCTTGCCCTCGATGGCTAATCGTATTCTTGGTAGTGGGGTCTAGAAGAGCAGACGCGCATTCGTGAGTCGGCACGTAGAACAAGGGGTCGTAGCCAAAGCCGTTCTCGCCCTGACCTTGGTGTAGGATTCTTCCCTCCCATGTACCTTGGCTAATAAAGGGCATGGGATCTTCGGCAAAGCGCATGAATACGATCACGCATTGAAATCGTGCGGTCCGATCTTTATCGGCGACGTTTTTTAATGCATCCAGTAGCTTTTGATTATTGCTAGCATCATCGGCATCTGGGCCCGCAAAGCGAGCGGAATAGATGCCGGGACGGCCGTTGAGTGCATCGACTTCAATGCCGGAATCATCCGCTAAGGCAGGAAGGCCCGTAGCGGCACAGGCATGGCGTGCCTTGAGTATGGCGTTCTCGACGAAACTCAGGCCGGTCTCCTCGGCATCGCTTACTCCCAGTGAGCCCTGAGCAAGGAACTCTACATCCGAGCCTCCAAGCATCTGCTGAAACTCGCGTAGTTTGCCTTTGTTGCCGCTGGCTAAGACGATCTTGTTCATTGCTCTACCTTTACTATCGGCTAATATGATAAATGGCCGTTTCGCCCAAGAGGTTGGGCCAGAGTTTGATATACCAATTGCCCTGGTGATTATGGTCGGCAACGGTTCGAGTGATGACATCTATGCGGTGATCACGGCATAAATTGTCAAAGTCGCGAATAGTACAGAAGTGGATATTAGGTGTGTTATACCACTCGTATGGCATAAACTTCGATACCGGCATTCTGCCCTTGCCAAGCAAGTACAAGCGGCTACGCCAGTGACCGAAGTTAGGAAATGTGACTATGCAATTTTTGCCTATTCGCAACATCTCATTAATCAGTTTATCTGGGTAGCTTACGGCCTGAAGTGTCTGAGTCAGTAGTACGGTATCGAAACTCTTGTCCCCAAAATTACTTAGGCTCTTGTTAAGGTCTTGTTGTAAGACGTTCACGCCCTTATCGATGCACTTCTGAATTTTGGTTTCGTCAATCTCCAAACCAATTTCTGAAATGTTTTTGTGCTCTTTTAAATAAGCCAATAGAGTGCCATCGCCACAACCTAAGTCGAGGACTCTGCTTTCGTTTTCAATCCAATGTTGAATCAGTTCAAAGTCTGGGCGCATCAGGAATTCACCTCGTCACTTACTCTTCCCATATAGGCGCCAAATGCCTCTATATATCGTGGCACCGATAGAAGAAAGGCGTCGTGTCCTTGGTCGGCCTCTATATTGATATAGCTGACATCTTTTTTTGCGGCGAGTAGGGCATCGACTATTTCCTGCGTGCGCTCTGGTGGAAAGCGCCAGTCGGAGCTAAAGGACATTAGAAAGAAGCGGCACTTGCTTTGAGAAAATGCTTTCGTCAAATCGCCGTCATAATCTACCGTGGGGTCGAAGTAATCCAAGGCTTTTGTCATGAGTAAATAGGTATTGGCATCGAAGCGCTCGGAAAATCTTTCGCCCTGATAATGCAAATAGCTCTCTACCTGAAAATCTACGTCGAAGCCAAAGCTTAGTTTTCCGGTTTTTAAATCACGGCCAAAATTGGGCTTAATGCTTTCGGTGCGAACAGAATCATCTAATTTGCCAAATTTTTCGCGCATGGCGCTGTCGGATAAATAGGTGATATGGCCCACCATGCGCGCCAGCATTAAGCCGCGCTTAGGGTAGGTGTTGTGTTCTAGATAGCGGCCGTCGTGAAAGTTTGGATCAGCCGTTATGGATTGTCGTGCCACTTCATTAAAAGCAATATTTTGTGCCGACAATTTTGGCGCCACCGCAATCATCACTGCATGACGCAGTAGATCAGGGAAGCTTATTGCCCAGCGCATGACCTGCATCGCGCCCAAGCTGCCGCCTATGACGGCCGCCCATTGTTTAATCCCCATGCGTTCCATTAGGCGCACTTGACTTCTAACCCAGTCTCGAACGGTAATAACAGGAAAATCCGGCCCATAGAACTTGCCCGTTTCGGGGTTAATTGAGGCCGGCCCGGTGCTGCCAGAGCAGCCTCCAAGATTATTCAGGCAGACCACAAAAAACTTGTTGGTATCGATGGCTTTTCCTGGGCCGATACAAGTGTCCCACCAACCCGGCTTTCGATCGTCTTCACTGTGGTAACCCGCCGCGTGATGATCGCCACTAAGCGCGTGGCAAATTAGAACGGCGTTGGACTTGTTGTCGTTGAGTGTGCCATAGGTTTCTACCATCAAATCATAGTTAGTTATGGATTTACCGCTGCGCAGAGGCAAAGGTTCATCAAAATGATAGAGGGTAGGCTCGACAATTCCTACAGAGTTATCTTGGGCTTCTATGGGCATATGTTTACTGCTTATCCATCACTTGTGCGATTTCAGGTGCCAGGCGTCTTAACGCTTCCGGTACGACTTGGGGCGTGCTAATTCTAATGCGTTTTAGTTTGCTAGTCTCGCCACTAATAATATCTATATTGCTTTGTGCTACTTTGAATTGTTTCGCCAAGAATTTTATTAAATGCTTATTGGCTTTTCCGTCCACAGGTGGGGCTGTAATGCGAATCTTCATACGCCCTTCGCTGATCTCAACAAACTCATCCTTTGCCGCCTTGGGCTGCAATTTGCAGCTCATAAACAGCTGTTGCTCCTGCCAGGCAAAGCATTGGACCTGGGACATCGGTGCTAATAGCCTATAATGAGTGTCTGGTTATCACCCAGAATCGGATATATAAGGGCAGTTTCTATTATTCGAATACACAGGAAGGCAAAAATTGGTGAAAAATCCAAACCTCCCATAGCCGGTAACAGGCGTCTAAAGGGAGCCATGATTGGCTCGCTGAGCTCGCGGGTTAAGGATATAGCTGGGTGCGCGCTATAGGGCGCAATAAAGCTGGCGACAATAGAGGCGATAATCGCCCAGAAGTAGATCTTCAAGATATAGGATAAGGTACCGACGCTAGCCCAGGTGATAATGGTGCCTATATCGCCTACGCTCAGGCTAAAACCGTAAAAGAATGCCAGTAGGCAAATGAAAACCCCGTGAACGAGTATGGCATAGATGAGTGTGGCGAAATCAATACCCCACATGCCGGGAATAACGCGACGAAGCCCGCGAACTGGGTTGTCGGTAATTTGTACGATGGCTTGTACGAGTGGGTTATAGAAATTTGCCCGAGCGATCTGCAGTAGAAAGCGCAATAGGACTGCGAGCAGATACAAGCTGCCTAGTGTACCAATAATGAGCACACCAACATTGCCGAGAGGTCCCATACTAAACTGTCTCCTAAGTGATCCTGATTTTATCCAGCGAGTTCGACGGAGCGCTTTTGCGCCGCGCTCAAGGCTTTCTTAACAATTTCTCGCAAACCCTCGGCCTCGAATGTCTCGATGGCCGCTTGGGTTGTGCCGCCTGGGGAGGTGACTCTGCGTCGCAATTCTTCTGGGGCGACATCCCCACTAGCGGCGAGCTTGGCGGCACCAAGAGCCGTCTGAATAGTGAACGAGCGTGCCAGCTCGGGGTCTAGGCCCATTTCGATGCCCACTTGCTCCATAGCCTCCATCAATAGGAAGTAATAGGCTGGCCCACTTCCCGATAGTGCTGTGACCGCATCGATGTCACTCTCACTGCTCAGCCAGCGGCAAATGCCTACTGCCGACATGACTGATTCGGCTAGTGCCCTTTGAGAGCCCGCTGTGTTGGGATTGGCCACGAGCCCAGTTGCACCCGTAGATACTAGTGCTGGGGTATTGGGCATACAGCGCACGATAGCTTTATCTTCGCCGAGCCAAGCGGCGAAGCTGGCAAGAGGAACCCCTGCTGCTATCGAAATAATGACTTGCTCCTCTTCTTTGAGGTGAGGAGTTAGAGACTGGCATACATCACTCATTACCTGAGGTTTAACTGCCAATACCAATACATCCGCAGTGCTAGCCACTGTGCGCATGTCGGCAGTGGTTTGAATGCCACATTGATCCTTCAGCTCTTCCAGCTTGCTCTCGTCAATATCACAGGCGGTAATATTCTGTGGAGGCACGTCTTTGGCCACCAAGCCGTGAATGAGTGCGCTGGCCATATTGCCCGCGCCGATGAAGGCTATCTTACTGTAATTCAAGTTAATTCCTCTTTTTCCATCTAAAACTGTATGCGCTGGCTATTCTAGCGTAAGTCGCGAGTAACTCACACTACTGTGATACTTGTTTCCCTCGGTCTCGGCGAGCCGCCTTAGCGCGCTTACTACATGCGACATATTGTCGCGGCAATACAATGTTAAGCCCCTGAAAGCGCCTAATAGCAGGGGCTTTAGCACACAGATCTAGCCTGCGACACTTGGTCGCATTGCCTATTGAGGGGCGCGGTATAGGATAGCGAACCTTAGTATATCCACGGCATTTTTAAGGTGAAACATGCGTCAGAAAAAACTGTTTGTACAGATAAGCGTCATTCTGGCTGCTCTTAGCGGCCCTCAACTTCATGCACAAGATAATGTCGAAGCAATTGAAGAGGTCGTTATTTGGGGAAAGCAGGCACAACGAGAGGGCTCTATAGCGCATCCTGGTAGCCTTTTGACTCAGCAAGACCTCGTAAGCATTAATGCTGTGACGACAGAAGATTTAGTAAAGTTCGAGCCTAGCCTGGTGATACGTCGCCGATTCATAGGTGACTCCAATGGCACAATGGGCATGCGGGGCTCCAATATGTTCCAAACATCTCGCTCCATGGTGTTCGCCGATGGTGTGCCATTGCACTATCTACTGCAGTCGCGCTGGAATGGTGCCCCACGCTGGACTATGGTCTCTGCTAGTGAGATCGCACAAGTTGAGGTTCTCTACGGGCCATACTCTGCTGAATTTAGCGGTAACTCGATGGGAGGGGTTGTATTAATCGAGTCGGCCATTCCGCAAGAGCGCGAATTTCATTTCGATAGCTCCTACTTTTCTCAAAGCTTCGATGCTTATGGCTTTGATGACACAGTAAACGGCTATAAGAGCTATTTCTCTTACGGAGACAAGATAGGCGATACCAGCCTGTTCTTCTCTTACAACCGTCTAGATAATGAGGCGCAGCCGCAAACTTTCTACGATGCGGCAAGCTCTAGTTTTACCACATCTACAGCCGTCACCGGTGGCTTGATTGACGAAGACGAGCGCTCCAATACGCAATTATTTTTCGGTGACACGGGTATCGTCGATACCATGACTGAGAACTACAAGATTAAGATTGGGCAGGATTTTGGTCAGTGGCAGGCATTGTTGAATGTCGCCTACGAGGATCGGTACTCTGGCAGCGATAAGCCCAATACCTATTTGCGCGACGTCAATGGCACTCCAATTTGGAGCGGGGTGGTGTCTCAAGATGGACGTACCGTCAATATTCCATCCAGCCGCTTAAATGTGAGTGAGCTTGAGCGAGATAGTTTATCTTTAGGGTTGCGAGTTGCCGGACCGATTACTGAGTCCATTAATTTCGAGGCTAATATCAATCAGTTTGAAGTGCTAAGGGATGAGTCGCGTTCTTCGTTAGTAAACCCGCAAGATCCCGCCTACACATTAAACGGACAAGTAAGCGACTACGGTGATACGGGTTGGGATAGCATAGAAGCAAAGTTAGAGTTTGCTGAACTTCCAGTTCAGGGCCTAAGTTTGCTAGTAGGCCTTAGGCGTGATTCTTACGAGCTTAATCTGAATGTCTATAATTCTGACAACTACATAGCAGGCAGCTTCCATGGTTATCGTAGCAGAAGTGGAGGTGAAACCTCTATCGATGCGATCTTTGCACAATTTAATTGGCAACTAAATGAGAAGTGGGATCTGGGCCTTGGTCTGCGTCACGAAAGCTTTGAAAGCGACAATGGCTATTTTAGCGACGACGACAATACCACGCCAGAGTTCGACTTGATAAATGTTCCGAAAGTGAGCGAATCAAACACATCGCCTAAATTCTCTGTCGCTTACCAAGCTAACTCAGACTGGAGCTTCGCCTATGCAGTAGGTAAAGCGTATCGCTTCCCAATCGTGGAAGAGCTTTTTAGTCAGTACTCGGCCTATAACTCTGTGAGCGTCGCCAACCCAGACTTGAAGCCAGAAAACGGGCTTCACCACAACTTCATGATTGAGCGGGCCATTGATAATGGTGTTGTGCGCGTAAATGTTTTCCAAGAAAGCGTTAAGGATGTTATCGAGTCTCAATCAGAAAGCCTGCCTGGTGGCTTAAGCGTAAGAACTTTTGTACCAGTTGATGAGATTGAGACTAGTGGTATAGAGTTTATCGCTAATGTGGACGATGCTCTGCTCGCTGACTTAGATATACGTTTCAATGTGGCGTTTACCGATTCCGAAATAGTAAAGAATCAACCTGACCCGAGTATTGAAGGCAATGTCTATCCGCGCATGCCGAAGTGGCGTGGTAATCTTTTGGCTACTTATCATATCAGTCAAGAGTGGGACGCCGGCATTAATCTGCAATATGCCAGCGATAGCTATGGGCGCTTGCAAAACGATGATAAAGAAGATGGTGTATATGGCGCTCAGGATGCATACACTCGCATTGGAATAAAATCGACCTATAACTTCAATAATGGGGTGGCCTTAGGTCTTGGTATTGATAACCTTACTAATGAGCTTGCATATGTGGCCCATCCTTGGCCGGGTCGCACATTCTATGCAAATATGTCCTATGACTTCTAAATTGAAAATGCTGAGCGCTGCGTTGGCGGCCTTCCTCCTAAGCTCGTTGGTAAACGCCGATAACTGCGAGTCAGTTGTCGGCGCTTCAGCCAATGAGGTGGTGAGTATTCACTGTGGTGGTGCACCTAGTGCTTTTGTAGCGGACGATGGAGTTGTGTGGACGGCCTTTGTTCAAAATCAGCATGTCTACGTCTCTCAATCGCAGGACATGGGCAAGAGCTTCGGTGAGCCTTTAAAGGTGAATGCTGAACCCGAAAATATTGAATTCAATGGCGAAAATAGACCTAAGATCATTGTCAGTGACTCGGGCGTCATTCTTTTGTCTTGGACGACTAAAACATCATCCAACTTCACTGGCCTGATTCGTTTTTCTCGCTCCATCAATGATGGGAAAACTTTTTCAACGCCCAGAACGATCAATGACGACGGGCTGCATACTGGCCATCGCTTCGATAGTCTGTATTTAACCGAATCGGGAAACCTATATCTTACATGGATCGACAAGCGTGACATGGTGGCGAGTGAAAAGCTCGGCGAAGACTATGTCGGCGCTGGGATTTACTACACCGTCTCTCAAGACCTAGGGGAAAGCTTTAGCCCTAATTATCGCGTGTCGCATAATAGCTGCGAATGTTGTCGAATAGCGATGGCTCCCCATGGCAGGGATGAAGTCGCTATCGTTTGGCGTCAAATCTATGATGAGCATATTCGCGATCACTCATTCGCTATACTCGGCGTTGCGGGTCAGGTAAACGCTAAGGCACGGGCGACTGTTGACGATTGGCATATTGATGCCTGTCCTCATCATGGCCCGGCAATGATAGAGGCCGCACAGGGCGACGGTGACGAATACCACCTGGCATGGTTTAGCAATGGTAATATTCATAGTGGTATTCACTATGGTCTATATGACGCACGCACCGAGACAATGCGTCAGATCATGAAAGTAGACGGCACGCCGGGAGCGGGACATCCCCATATGGCCAGAGTCGGTGATCGAATCTATATGGTGTGGAAGGGCTTTGATGGGCAGCAGACGCTCCTGCAGCTTATGAGCTCGGATGATGAAGGCGAAACTTGGAGCGAGCCTGACACGCTGTATACGACCGGCCGTGCTAGTGACCATCCTTTGTTAGTATCTAGCGAACAGGGCGTTTATCTGAGTTGGCTAAGCGATGAATACGGTTATAGGTTTGAGGAAGTGATTAATGACTAATAAAGGTAAAGGCTTAACTTTAGTGTTGCTGTTGTCATTGTTTGGCTCTACTGCGCTCAATGCCGATAATATCCGCCACTTCGAGGCGTCGAGCTTGGCGAGTCTAAAGCAGGAATTTGCGGGGCAGCCTTTTGTGTTGAGTCTTTGGTCTATCGATTGCCTACCTTGTCGGGTAGAGCTGGAGATGCTTGGTGAGATAAAGAGGCAGTCTCCAGACTTTCCCTTGCTGTTGGTTTCGACAGACCCTATCGAGCAAAGAGAAGAGGCCGTTTACATACTAGAAGAGTATGGTTTGGATGCCATCGACACTTGGATGTTTGCCGACTCATTTGTCGAGCGTCTGCGCTTTAGCATCGATCCTAATTGGTACGGCGAGCTGCCTCGCAGCTATTTCTACGATGAGGATCACAATAGGCAGGCCCATAGCGGTATTCTCTCGCGCGAGGAGCTTAATCGCCTATTCCCACCAGCCGCCCAATTGTAGTCTTCCTGCTAAAGGCGGCACTCGCCACATCGCCACAATCTTTTATTTTCCCGTCCCGAATGGCTATACTCTGCGCTCCAGTTTTGGGTGAGACATACGGAGTCGGTCATGGCGGAGCAGTTTCCTGGGTTGAACGAGAAAATACGTGATTTCATTGCGCGGCAGCATATTTATTTTGTTGGCACGGCCGCGGGAGAAGGGCGGGTAAATGTGTCACCTAAGGGCCGCGACAGCCTGCGAATTATCGACGACAACAAAGTTATTTGGCTTAATTTGACCGGCAGCGGTAACGAAAGCGCGGCACATATTCTAGATAATAATAGAATGACCATTATGTTCTGCTCCTTCGATAAACAACCGCTCATTCTTAGACTCTACGGAAAGGCGCGTGCGATACATCCTCGTGATAGTGAATGGGATTCGCTTCTTTCTCAGTTCGAGGAGACGGTAGGTGCAAGGCAGATTTTTGAACTGGATATAGACCTAGTGCAGACCTCTTGCGGCTATGCCGTACCTAAATATAGTTTTGAAACTGAAAGAGATACCCTGAAGAACTGGGCAGAGAAGAAAGGGCCAGAAGAAGTTGAGAAATACTGGCGCGACAATAATGTGAACAGTATGGATGGACTGCCGACTAATATCCTGGGTGATGTCTAGGCTATCGCTTAAGGGCGATTGCGCAACATCGAGATAATTTCGATTATTCTAGGTGGCTGTCCAGTACGAAGAATGCTCTGTCTAAAAATCTTCCCTGAAAGCCAAAGCATTAAAGCAATGGTCAGAAGCAGTAATAGGGTGGTGCCCACTGTGTCGATGAGAGGCGGTTGGGCTGCTGCTCTGTTCATCATCGTGAAGGGCGTGAAGAATGGTATCCACGACATGACGCGCGCTATGGGGCCATTAGGGTCTTGAGCAATAAATGTCATTGTTATCAACGGAGCCATGAGCAGCATTATCATGGGCATCATTAAGCTCTGGGCTTCTTTTAAGGTATTACATAAGCTGCCGATGGCCAGAAATAAACCAGCATAAAGTGCATAGCCTGCCAAATAGTAGAAAATAAAATACGGAATAAGCTCCGAGGAAAGTAGCACTTCCAACAGCTGGGATAGAATTTCAGTTTGGTTGCTTGGGTAAAAGTATACAAACCCCACAAAGGAGAGTAGCCACGCGGCGATGGTCGTAATGCCGCTGATACCGATGCCTAGTAATTTTCCCATCATAAGCTCTAGCGGCGTGACCGAAGCAAGCAAGACTTCGATAATGCGGTTCGACTTTTCTTCGATCGTATTGCTTAGTAAGTATTGAACGCTTTGCATTAAGGACACAAACATCAGGTAAACAAAACCTACTGGCGCCCATTGGCGAATAGTATCGGCAACGCTGACTTGTTCTTCGCCTTCTTGCTTCTTGGGATCTAATCGGTTTACCGGTAATCGAGTGCGTTGCACCTCTCTTATCGCGGCTGTATCAATGCCACGGTTCTCATATTCTTTATTACGAATAGCTCTGTTAATGCTGCGCTCGATCGCATTGGGCAGGCGAACATCCGTTAAGTTCCTGGCCCAGTATTGAATGCCCGAAGGGCTGGCGTTGTCTGGAGTCATCGTGGCGCCGGGGCGAACAATGCCTTGCTGGACGTTCTCGGGAATGAGTATCACCGCAAACAAACTCACTCGGCTGCCGTCAACTAATAGTTGCCGCTCGCCGTTTAGCCATGGACGTAACTGTTCGATTATTTGCTCTGGAGCGGCTTGTGGGTCGATAGATTCAGGTAAGGGCGCAGCAAGAAACTGCTCACTCGGAGTTTCAAAGGGCGGTGCGTCTGCCTTCAGGCTTGGCGCGGCCATTGTAAGTGCAAAATTTAAACCCCCGTTGTCGAGCCATTCGTCCAGAGCAGCCACCTCGTCGGCATCGACATCGTTGATGAGCTGGTCAATTTGTTCATCGGCATCGGCACTATTTACACGTTGCTCAAAATCGGTCTCTTTTCTGTTTTCTATTACGTAATTTACAAATTCTCGCAGTATTCGTCTTTGCTGCTCTTGCCTGATAGCGGTGTCTACCGCTTCTGCATACTGACCCGATTGATCAATGAGAATATAGTGGCGCGTAGGCGTGGAATCCGCCAATAGGGTCTGGAAGAAGAACACTGCAATTAGAATGATAGGAAACAGCAGTATGCCAACCCAGAAGCCCTTGGTCTTAATGTTTTCAATGTACTCGCGAATAGCAATGAGCCAAATGACTTTCATCGTAAGCTATGCTCCTTCGCTTCACTACCTACTAAGTGAACAAACACATCGTGCAGGCTGGCTTGGGTGTGGTCAAAGTGACTTAGATTTAAACCTTTCTCGAAACAGTTTTGCAGTAATAACTGCGGATTCGTCTGCTCGTGAATGAGTATTTCCCAGCGCTTTATATTAGAGCCCTGCGGCGGCGTTGCCTCGATAATATCGATGACCCCTTCAATTTGTCTCAATTGGCTAATATCGCCCGCACACTCGATGGTGACTCGCCGAGGAATAATCGCTCGGGCGTCGTCTAAACTGCCATCGAAAATCTTTTGGCCTTTCGCTATCAATAGCATTCGATCACAAAGGCGCTCGGCATGCTGCATAATATGAGTAGAGAAAATGACCGTCTGACCGTTGTTCGCCATATCTTTGATCAGCTGCTCCAGCACCTCCTGGTTGACGGGGTCAAGCCCAGAAAAAGGCTCATCTAGTATGACTAGTTCGGGATCATGGGCGACCGCGGATAAGACTTGCACTTTTTGACCCATGCCTTTGGAAAGAGATTCTACTTTCGCGTTGCCGTAATCTTTCAAGCCATAACGCTTTAAAAGCTCGTCGGCACGTTTCTTTGCTAGGGGCTTTTTCATTCCCTTGAGCATGGCAAAGTAGCTGATAATGTCGCTGACCTTCATCTTCTTATAAAGGCCTTTCTCCTCGGGTAGGTAGCCGATGCGATGGCGCACATTAAGCGCACAGTTGTTCCCCAGTATATTAATGCTACCGGTGTCGGGTTTGAGTATGTCGAGGATCATGCGGATGGTGGTTGTCTTGCCAGCCCCGTTGGGACCTAAGAAACCGTAGATGGAGCCTTTGGGTATAGTAAAGCTCATGTCTTGTACGGCAGCGAAACTACCGTATTTTTTACAGACATTGTTTAGCTCTAATATAGGCTCTTGCATAGGATATCCCTAAGGCGCGCTTGGCCTTTTAAAAATGACGAAGTCATTTGGCGCGCTTCACATACTACCAGCGAAACTCGCCGGTAGCATGCTTTCATGTGAGTTCTTAGCGAGCTAAGAACTCACTAATGGCGTCAGCCACTAAGCGGCCTTCATCAATCGCGCGAACGACCAGTGACTGACCGCGACGACAGTCTCCCGCCGCAAACACTTTAGGGTGGCTCGTATCGAAAGCCTTATAAGCAGCTTTGTAGTTAGAACGTTGGTCTAGCTCTAAGCCCAGTGGCTCGCTGACGTAGTGCTCTGGTCCAAGGAAGCCCATAGACAATAGAATGAGGTCTGCTTCCCAGAAGTTAATCGTACCGGGAATCTCCTGGAACTTATTATCTACTTTCACAGTATTGATGCCGAGGAGATTACCATCGGAGTCGCGTACAAACTCTTTGCCCGAAATTGAGTAAGCACGGGGGTCGGAACCAAATCTGTGCTGAGCTTCAATGTGGCCATAGTCTTCGCGATAAATCTTCGGCCATAAAGGCCATGGGTTATCCTCGGCACGTTCGATTGGTGGGCGAGGCATAATCTCGAAATTCACCAAAGACTTACAACCGTGACGCAGCGACGTTGCGATACAGTCAGTACCTGTATCACCACCCCCAATCACGATAACGTTTTTGTCTTTCGCGTTGATGTAATTCCCATCTTTTAAGTCTGAATCCAAGAGGCTCTTCGTATTGGCCGTCAAGAACTCCATAGCGAAGTGAATGCCTGAGCCTTCGCGGTGAGGGATCTTCAGATCACGCGGAGTAGTTGCGCCCGTGGCTAGACACAGCGCGTCTACTTCGCTAAGAAGCTTGTCTACATCGATGCCGTTAGGGCCTTGGCCACCAACATCAGCGTTGACTACGAATTTTACGCCTTCCTCTTCGAGTAGTTTAACGCGACGATCTACAACGTCTTTCTCGAGTTTCATATTTGGAATGCCGTACATCAACAGGCCGCCAATACGGTCGGCACGTTCATAAACCGTAACCTCGTGACCAACTTTATTAAGTTGTGCCGCTGCCGCAAGTCCAGCAGGGCCAGAGCCGACAATCGCGACCTTCTTGCCAGTGCGAGTGGCTGGTGGGTTCGCTGTTACCCAGCCTTGCTCGAAGCCCTTATCGATAATGGCATTCTCAATGTTCTTGATGGTGACAGCAGGCTCGTGAATACCGAGCACACAAGAGCCTTCACAAGGAGCAGGGCAGACTCGGCCCGTAAACTCTGGGAAGTTGTTTGTCTTGTGTAAGCGATCTAGTGCATCACGCCATTGACCCTTGTAGACCAAATCGTTCCACTCGGGAATGAGGTTGTAGACGGGACAACCATCGCCCGACTGACAAAATGGCACGCCACAGTCCATGCAGCGAGCGCCCTGTGTGGCGAGCTTGCTGTCGTCGTGGGGAGTGTAGATTTCTTTATAGTCGAGTAAGCGCTCCGCTGGTTCGCGGTATGGCACTACTTCTCTTTCAAATTCTTTAAAGCCAGTTGGTTTGCCCATCAGTACATCCAAATTTAATCAAATATTCTCGTTTATCGCGTTAAATGCAGGTGTTTACACTGCCGCCGTCTGTTTCTCATCCTTTGCTGCCCGCTCAGCGAGAACACGTTTGTAGTCAGTTGGCATTACTTTCACGAACTCTTTTACAGCAATATCCCAGTTATCCAATATTTCTTTGGCCACTGGTGAGTCTGTGTATTTATAGTGGTTCGATATCAGGGTTTTTAACTCCTGAGTATCTGTATCGGTAACCACTGGCTCTAGTTCGTAAGTTTCAGCATTGCATTGCTTGATAAAGTCTTTATCACGGTCCCACACATAGGTCACACCGCCACTCATGCCGGCACCAAAGTTGCGACCAGTCTTTCCTAGAATCACAACGCGACCGCCAGTCATGTATTCGCAGCCGTGATCGCCAATGCCTTCTACAACGGCGCAGGCACCACTGTTTCGTACGGCGAAACGCTCTGCTGCGATGCCGCGGATATAAGCCTCACCGCTCGTTGCACCGTAAAGGTTTACGTTGCCCGCGATGATGTTTTCTTCCGCTTTAAAGCTGCTGACTTTCGGTGGGTAAATAATAATCTTGCCGCCCGAGAGGCCTTTACCAACGTAGTCGTTAGCATCGCCTTCAACGGTTAGGGTGATACCCTTGGCAAGGAACGCCCCCAAGCTTTGGCCAGCAGAGCCTTTGAGTTTTACATTGATCGTATCGTCTGGAAGCATTTCTTCCTTCCAGCGCTTGGCCACTTCGCTGGACAACATGGTGCCAACAACGCGGTTGATATTGATGATCGGTAACTCGAAGCTCACTTTCTCGCCGGATTCCAGCGCTGGGCGTGCGAGTTTGATAATCTCGTTATCCAGTGCTTTGTCTAGGCCGTGGTCTTGTTCGATAGTCTGGTAAACCTCGGTGCCATCGAAGATGATCTTCGCTGGTGAGAGAATGCGAGACAGATCAAGCCCACTGGCTTTCCAGTGGTTAATTGCTTTGTCTGTTTCCAGTAAGTCTACGCGGCCAATCATGTCGTTCACTTTGCGAATGCCCAGAGAAGCCATGATTTCGCGCATCTCTTCGGCCACCATGAACAGGTAGTTCACAACGTGCTCTGGCTTACCTTTAAACTTCTTACGTAGCTCTTTATCTTGAGTCGCGATACCGACTGGGCAAGTGTTCAAGTGACACTTGCGCATCATGATGCAACCCAGCGTAATTAGCGGAGCTGTTGCGAAACCGTACTCTTCAGCACCTAACAGCGCCGCTATGGCAACATCGCGGCCTGTTTTGAGTTGGCCGTCAGTTTGTACAACAACGCGCGAGCGTAGGTTGTTCATCACCAGTGTTTGGTGAGTCTCGGCAAGACCAAGCTCCCATGGCAGGCCAGCGTGCTTGATAGAGGTGAGCGGAGATGCGCCCGTGCCGCCATCATGACCGGCAATTACCAAGTGGTCAGTCTTTGCCTTTGTAACACCCGCCGCAACTGTGCCTACGCCGATTTCTGATACTAGCTTAACGCTGATGCGAGCCTGACGATTCGCGTTTTTCAAATCGTGAATGAGCTGCGCAATATCTTCGATCGAATAGATATCGTGGTGCGGGGGAGGGCTAATTAGGCCAACGCCAGGAGTCGAGTGGCGGATCTTGGCGATGTAGTCATCGACCTTGCCGCCAGGTAGCTCGCCACCTTCGCCGGGCTTAGCGCCCTGAGAAATTTTGATCTGTAGTTCATCTGCATTGTTTAGGTACCAGATGGTGACACCGAAGCGGCCAGAGGCAACCTGCTTAATGGCAGAGCGCTTAGAGTCGCCGTTCTCCATTGGGCTAAAGCGATTAGTGTCTTCACCGCCTTCACCGGTGTTGGACTTGCCGCCCAAACGGTTCATGGCGATAGCAAGAGACTCGTGAGACTCAGTAGAGATTGAGCCAAGGCTCATTGCGCCCGTGGCGAAACGCTTAACGATCTCGCTGGCAGGTTCTACTTCGTCAATAGAGATAGCTTGTGTGTCTTTCTTGAATGAAAGCAGGCCGCGCAGAGTACAGGCGCGCGTTGTTTCTTCATTCGTATGTTTAGCAAATGCGTGGTAGGCGTCCGCACTATTAGTGCGCGCAGCGACCTGCAAGTTTGCAATGCTGCTTGGATCCCACATATGGCTATCGCCACCGTTACGCCAATGCATATCACCTGGGTTGTTGAGAACAGGGATGCGGGTAACGCCTGGGGCAGGGAAGCCATTTCTGTGTCGACGCTCAGTTTCTTCGATCAATGTCTCGAAGCTGATGCCTTGAACGCGACTAGCAGTACCTACAAAGCAGCGGTCCACGATCTCATCGGCCAAACCAACGATTTCGAAAATCTGTGCGCCTTTATAAGACTGCAGAGTTGAGATGCCCATTTTCGCCATAACTTTGAGCATGCCTTTGGCAACACCCTTCTTATAAGCGTAAACAAGACTGTCTTCGGTTGCGAAGGTATCGCCAAGCAGGCCGTCGTTGCGCGCCTGCCATAGGGCTTCGAAAGCTAGGTATGGGTTGATAGCGTCGGCACCATAGCCTGTTAGTAGGCAGTGGTGGTGAACTTCACGGGCTTCACCCGTCTCAATCACAATACCGATCTTAGATCGCAAGTGAGCAGAGATTAGATGGTGGTGTACGGCGCCACATGCGATTAAAGCGCTTAGCGGTACGCGGTGCTCATCGATTGCACGATCCGACAGAATAACGAAAGAGTAGTTCTCAGCAATCGCAGACTCTGCTTCTTGGCAGATGCGATCTAGGGCCTTCTTGAAGCCATTCTCTTCTTTGCTATCGTAAGTAATGTCGATGAGCTTAGAGCGCATATTGCGGTAGTCCATCTCTTTGATGGCGCTCATTTCTTGGTTAGACAGAATCGGGTGCTCTAAGCTTAGGCGATGAGCTTGCTCTTCTGTCGTTTCCAGCAGGTTGCCCTCTGGCCCAATAAAGCACTGGAGCGACATGACCACTTCTTCACGAATCGAGTCGATTGGTGGGTTAGTGATTTGTGCGAACAGTTGCTTGAAGTAGTCGTATACCATGCGCGACTTGTCTGACAGACAGGCCAATGCGGAGTCATTGCCCATAGAACCTAGCGGATCGCGAAGCTCTTTTACCAATGGCAGCAACATAAACTGCATGGTCTCTGTTGTGTAGCCGAATGCTTGCATGCGTTGTAGGACGTTTTCGCCATCCAGTGAATGAGCAGACGTTTTAGTAGCGATATCAGCTAATGTGACGCGCTGGTTTGCTAGCCACTGGGCGTAGTCTCGCTTGCTAGCAATGCTTTCTTTCAGCTCTTCGTCTGGAATTAGGCGGCCTTCTTCGAAGTCCAATAGGAACATGCGGCCTGGCTGCAGACGGCCTTTTAGTTTGACGTTCTCTGGATCAACCATGACTACACCCACTTCCGATGCCATGATGACGATATCGTCATGGGTCACGTAGTAGCGGCTGGGGCGCAGGCCGTTACGGTCTAGAACGGCGCCGATATAATGGCCGTCGGTAAATACTATAGAAGCAGGACCATCCCAAGGCTCCATCAGGGCAGAGTGGTACTCATAGAAGTCTTTCTTAGTCTGGGACATATTAACGTCTGACTGCCATGCCTCTGGCACCATCATCATGATGGCTTCCTGCAGTGAGCGGCCGGATAGCAGCATGAACTCAAGAACCGAGTCGAAAGAGCCTGAGTCGGAGCAGTCTGCGTCGATCACAGGGAATAGCTCTTTCATATTGTCGCCGAACAGGTCGGATGCGACAGTGCCTTCGCGGGCTACCATTTGGTTAACATTGCCGCGGAGTGTGTTGATTTCACCGTTGTGGCTCATGAATCGATTGGGCTGCGCGCGGTCCCAAGAAGGGAATGTGTTCGTACTAAAGCGCGAGTGAACCATCGCCAAGTGTGTTTCACAGCCAGTGTTTGTTAAATCTTTGTAGAAAGGGAATAGCTGGCCCGGAGTCAGCATACCTTTATAGACAATGACTTTAGTGGACAGCGAACAGGCGTATACCATTTTCGCTTCCGTTAGGGAGCTATCGCCACGTAATTGGTGGGTAAAGCGTTTGCGAGCTACGTATAGACGGCGCTCGAAATCGTCTTGACTTAGGCCGTCGGCAGCGCCAACAAATAATTGTGCGATGTGAGGCTGTGCCGTTCGGGCTGCTGGGCCAACATCTGCGGCATCGGCATCTACCGGTACATCTCTCCAGCCCAACACTGTCTGGCCTTCGTTGGCGATCATTTCATTGATTACGGCAACGCTTTTGGCGCGTTCTTCGGCGATCTGAGGTAGGAAAATATTACCGACTGCATATTTGCCAGCTTCCGGAAGCTCTATGCCAAGCTCGTTCTTGGCTACTTTTTGGAAGAAAGAGTGAGGCAGTGCCATCAGGATGCCCGCTCCGTCGCCGGTATTGGCCTCGAAGCCACAGCCGCCGCGGTGATCCATGCGCGAGTTCAGGTGGTAGGCGTCCAGCATGACTTTGTGGCTGGGGCGCCCTTTGATATCGGCAACGAAGCCCACACCACAAGAGTCTTTCTCGCTGCTTGGATCGTACAAGCCGGTTTTCTCAGGAAAGCCGAATTTATATGGGATTTGGGCGTTGTTGCTCATAGATCTAAAGGTCTCATCTGTTCGAATTACATTTGCTTTTCCGCGCTCGTCAAAATCGTTGACGTCGCCTAGAGCCAAAGAGGTCTCAGTGGCGGGCAGTGCTCATAAATTGAGGTTGAACTGGCGCGGTTATTGGCGATTTATTCCGGCCCCCCTGCGAGTAACAGTCATTAGCTTGCGCCGCCCTATATGTCATCTTTGACAAATAATAGGCATACGCATCCCTAGACTGAGATCCTACGGGGCCGGACACAATACCATTGAACCAGAATAAGTCAAGATGGGAGCTATTTTGCGACCCGATAATTGATTAAAAAATGTACAATTGCTGGGCCGGATTTGGCAATTCACTAAGCTCGGGCTTCTTATGCGTATTCTGGCCTTGAAGCGTGGTGATGGCCTGTAAAGTATACGGGGCGTATTGCTTGATAAAACCCCCTTAGTGGATTAACCTTGTTCGCCATTATTACGCTTTCGCAAAAAGTGCGCAAAGGTGCAAAAAAACTGGTGAGTCTGAATGTTCGCTTCTTAGGGAATAAAAGAAGCGGTTCATTGAGAGTTTTTGGGTCTAGTGGGGTGGGGCTAGCGATGAAAACTGGCCTGTTGTGGAGTATTTGGGTAAAGCGTAAAAATAAACGGTGTGCCAAGGTCTTTCTGCATTCGTCTATTGGCAGAGTTTTAAGATTAAAGGCAGACTTTACGTTTATAAAATAACAATAGATAAAAACACTGAGGATTAGGATTGTGGAAATTATTCGTTATAGAAACGACGTCTGGGGTCAAGAGGTAATTCTGGGAGTATCCTGGGACCTACTCTGGGTAGTAGCTGTTACAGCATTCTTGCTACTGGCCGCCCATGCCATCTTTATGGCGGCTCTAGCAAAGAAGAAGGCTAAGCCTTCCGCAGCGGGTAAACACATCAAACGCCATGAAGGCATCGATCGCGCCTTCCACTGGATCATGGCTGCTAGTGTCCTGACACTGATTGCCACTGGTATTCTTCCTATTCTAGGTGTTCAAGTCGCATGGCTTAATATTCACTGGATTGCGGGTCTTATCCTAACATTCGTTTGTATAGCTCATATCGTTCGTGCGCTATTTTGGCAGGACTTCAAGTCAATGATTCTCGGCCCATCTGACTTTAAAGAGCCCTTTGACGATACGATTAAACCAGGTAAGTATTCCTTCGAGCAGAAGGGCATGCACTGGGCGATGACGTTCTTGGTGATTTTTGTTATCGCCACAGGTGTCTTTTTGTTTCTTCAAATTGAAACGCCTTGGTGGGAACGAGTGAATCAGACGAATGAAGCACTGCTTGGTTTGATGTTCTTGCTTCACGGACTTAGTACTTTGGCCTTGGTTGCCTTTACCTCTATCCATATCTACTTTGCAGTTAGGCCAGAAAAAATCTTCTACACTCGCTCTATGGTGACAGGTTGGATTTCAGAAGACGAACTGAAAGCTAACCACGACACTAATAAGTGGAAGGCCGAGTAAGCTAGCAAAAGATTAATAATAGGGGCCGGCGAGTCTTACGCTAACAGTCCGCATATATTTGCGTATGACTTAGGGTAAGGGCGTCGGCCCCTTGCAGTATAACCAACCCAAATTTGAGAATGACATCGTGATAAACATTGAAGCAGATATAGAAGTAGTAGAGTCCGGTTACGAGTTTCTATTGGCCTATGCCGCCCAAGGGCGTGCTCCTCAGGATGAGTCGGGCCCAGGTCCACATCCTCGCCCTGAGCTAGAAAAAATGTTGGCTGCGATGACTAACGCTAAGACGGCTCTAGCTCAGTCGGTTGATGAGTTTGAACAAGTCATTGTGGATGATCTAAAGAAGGCATCGGCGGCTGTGAAGTTCGTTCTTTCACAGCCAAAGCTTGGATCGGAAGTAATAGATAATCTGAACGCCTCTATCCACCTAAGAGCCGTGCTTACTGACTTCTTTCTTTACAGCGAAGCCTTTCGTCCAAATACCGAACAGCCATCCCCAGAGCCGCAGAGCCCGGGTTGGGACAAGATCGGCAACTAGCCTTAGCTTACCCTGGTTTGCACTGCACCTGCCTCGTTAGGTGCTTTGCAAACCAATAGTCATATAACTTAGTTCTGCCCATTTTTGGTTTAGCCTGCTGCAAGGATAGCAAAAGGATTTCCCATGTCATGTGAATTGTTCTTCTTCACCAATAGAGCCAGTAAACTCTGCGCCCAAGCTATGCAAGACTTTGGTGAGCGAAACTAAGAAGGGCTGCGTCGAGCGCAACCCTCGCCCCAAACTCCTATCTCTTCTTGTTATCCACGCTAAAGGGCCCAGCGCCTAGGCCGGCGATAGCAAGTAGGCCAGCCATGATGCCCATATTCTTAACAAAATTTTGCGTCTCGTGTGAGCGAATTAGCGCGTCTTCTACTACCCAGAAGTTGTGCATGACTAAGCTAATAACCAGAGTGAGTCCCGCTAACAAGAAGGCGGAGAGCTTGGTTTTATATCCAATCATCACGCCTAGACCGCCTAGCAATTGTACTACTATGGTGAGCACTAAAAAGAATGGAATCATGATCATATTGTGAGCGGCCATGTAATCGGCAGTGCCTTGAAAGTTGACCACTTTCAACAGGGCTCCGGGGAGAAGAAAATACAGGCCAAGTATGATTCGGCCTGCTAGGGGGCAGAGAGCTTCGATTTTGTTAAGCATTTTGTATCCAACGTTAGCTAAACCGGTTTATACGATTTCTGCGCGTAATTAGACCACTATTGCACAATTATAATTTGAGCCCAGAGCAGGTTCGATTATTGAGCACAATAAATTTCGAACCTTTTATACTTGCAACACGTCTAGATACTAAAGGATTGAGGAAGGTGCGATATGCCTTCAATTGATTGCGTCTAATTGAGCCAGGGATAAGGGGGCTAATATGCTTATGAGAAGTGTTGGCGGGATGTTTTGTCTTGCCGTTAGCACGGCTGTGGTCGCGCAGAATGCCGACTATGAAATTCCTCGGACCCAGAGCGCCCCCATTATTGATGGGCGAGTTGAGGCGCAGGAGTGGGCCGGAGCGCAAGCCATAGAGTTAGCCTTTGAAACCTCCCCTTCCGAAAATGTTCCTGCAATTGTAAAGACTCAAGCTCTCATCATGGAGGATGGGGAGCAGCTTTATGTTGCTTTCATTGCACAAGACCCTAGGCCCGAAGAAATACGCGCCTATTACCGCGACCGCGACAACATCAGAGGTACCGACTATGTGGGCATACTCGTTGATACCTTCAATGATGAGAGTCGATCTTTTGAGTTTATCGTCAGCGCCCTTGGGGTTCAGTTTGACGCAACGAACGATGACTTAAGTGGCAGCTATGATTCCTCCTGGAATGCCTTGTGGGATAGTGCAGGCACAATTACCGAAACTGGCTATATGACCGAGATGGCCATTCCATTTGATCAGCTGCGTTTTGTTGATAGCGAACAAGAGAAGACCTGGGGTATCCGGTTTGTTCGTGATTATCCGCGGGATAGGCGTTACCGTTTCGACAACGTTGAGCGAGACCGCAGTATATCTTGTTGGGCTTGTCAGTTTAGTAAGATATCCGGCATGGCAAATGTGACGCCGGGCCGCAATCTTGAAATAACCCCAACGTTAACTAGTTCTGCGCTGCAATCTCGCGCCAATCCCGCTCTGGATTCTTGGGAAAGCCCTGATGTTGATTTCGAAGCAGGCGTAGATGTGCGTTGGGGAGTTACTCAGGACATGGTCCTGAATGCTACAGTTAATCCGGACTTCTCTCAGGTAGAAGCGGACAGTGCCCAGCTGGATGTGAACAATACGTTCTCTTTGTATTACCCGGAGAAGCGTAATTTCTTTTTAGATGGCGCCGATTATTTCAATACGCAAGTCAATATGGTGCATACGCGCAATATTGCAGATCCAGACTACGGCGTAAAATTAACCGGAAAGTCCGGCAGTCACTCCTATGGGTTTCTACAAGCTAATGATACTAGAACTAGCTTTCTAATACCGTCTAATGAGCGCTCTTCTCTGGCCTCTTTGGGAGAAGTGGATAGCGATGTCTCTATATTGCGCTACCGACAAGATGTATTAGCTAACTCTAGCGTGGGAGCACTGCTTACCCATAGAAGTGCAGGGAGTTACGAAAACACTGTCATGAGCCTTGATGGAAAGCTGCGCTTAACTCAAAGCGATGTCGTGAATCTGCAAGTCATGCGCTCTGAAACCAATTATCCCTTGGCTATACAGGATAGCTTCGCCCAAGATGAGAAACTGGACGACGATGCCTACTTGCTTGAGTATCGTCGTAATGACCGTCAATGGGATGTTTGGCTGCAGCATATCAATTATGGTGAGGATTTTCGTGCTGATCTTGGCTTCATATCCCGAGTAGATTACGAGCGCAATACTGCACGAGTGGGACGTACGTGGCGCTACGGCAGCGAACGCTTTTTTGATCGCGTTCGAGTGGCTTTAGACTGGGATGAGACCTACGATCAGGATGGCCTAAAATTAGAAGAAGAAACTGAAGTGTTTTTCGAGATGGATGGCCCCATGCAATCTTCTATTGATGGCTTAATTGGTAAGAGTAAGACCTATTTTAATGGGCAGTACTTTGACGAGCAGTTCAATCAAGTGTCCTTGTCCATCAGACCGAGCAGCGCTCTATTTATGAGTATGACTGTTCGGCTCGAAGATGTTGTAGATTTTGATAACACGCGACTCGGAGAGTCCCTGCGCATTAACCCTAGAATCAACTATCAAGCTGGTCGTCACTTGCAGTTAGACTTAAGTCATAATCATCAGGAGTTTGATGTAAGCGATGGTCGCCTATTTACGGCTGACATCACAGAGCTTCGGTCGACTTATCAATTTAGTGTGCGCAGCTTTGTCCGGCTTATAGTGCAATACAGAGACACTGAAAGGGACCCATCCCTCTATGTTCGGCCTAAGCAGAGTCGATCAAAAAAATTGCTAACGCAGCTGCTCTATAGCTATAAATTGAATCCTCAAACCTTGTTCCATATTGGCTATTCTGATGATGGATTTCAGGACGATAGCCTCAATTCTATTGAGACCAGTAGCCGAGCCCTATTTGCAAAATTCAGCTACTCTTGGCAGCCATAGTGAGTGCATAGCGCACTCTTGTGATTCACGCTGTGCGTCTTTTAGGCGCACAAACTTTTGTACAGACAGTTTTTTGTCTACTTTATAATCATAATTGCTGCTAAAACCCTCCTTTTTCCCGCCTTCAAGAAGTGGTTCGTTTATTGCTGCATTCTTTTCTATGCCGGGATTGCTGCTCACGCAAAGTCGTTCCGACAGTTTTCAAAAATTACAGAGGAACAGTGAATGAGCGCAAATACGGCCCGGCTTCAAGCCATCAATGAAATCACTAATCGTCAAACCACTCCCACCAGCGTGCCCGACCCCCTAAAGAAAATTTGGGCTTGCGATGTGTTCAATATTGCAGCAATGGAGAATGCACTATCTAAGAGCGCCGTTAAGGCGATGAAGAAGACGGTACAGACAGGTGCTGCCCTCGACCCCGCTACCGCGGATGTGGTTGCTGCCGCAATGAAGGAGTGGGCTCTATCAAAGGGAGCAAAGTTCTTCTCCCATATATTTTATCCAATGACGAATGCAACGGCTGAGAAGCATGACGGCTTTATTATCACTTCTAGTGATGGGCGTTGTATTACCGAGTTCACTGGTAGCTTGCTCATTAAAGGCGAGCCCGATGGCTCATCCTTCCCCAATGGCAGTATTCGTATGACTAATGCCGCCAGAGGATACACGGCATGGGATCCGACAAGCCCCGCCTATATCATGCATACGGATAACGGCTCTACGCTGATGATACCGAGTGTCTTCATGTCGTGGACCGGAGAGGCCTTGGACAAGAAAATTCCATTGCTACGGTCCAATCACGCGATGAACGAGGCCGCGCAGCGTGTCTTGAGTTTAATGGGGGAAACCGAAATAGCCCCTTTGAACTCTAGCTGCGGCGCCGAGCAAGAGTACTTCTTGGTGGATGCTAATTTTGCTGCCGCTAGACCGGATTTGCTGCTAGCAGGTCGGACGCTATTTGGTGCTCCACCTGCTAAGGGTCAGCAGTTCGACGACCATTACTTCGGTGCGATTCCTGAGCGCGTGCAAATCTTTATGCAAGAGTTCGAAGATAAACTCTATCGCCTAGGAATTCCCGCCAAGACACATCATAACGAAGTGGCGCCAGGTCAATTTGAAATTGCGCCCTATTTCGAAGCGGCCAATGTCGCGGCTGACCATCAGCAGCTTCTAATGACCGTAATGAAAAATACGGCGAAGAAACATGGCTTTCTATGCCTATTACATGAAAAGCCATTTGCAGGAGTCAACGGCTCGGGTAAACATGTGAACTGGTCTGTGGGTAATAGTACTCAAGGCAATCTATTGGATCCCGGCAGTACGCCACACGAAAACCTGAATTTCCTTATTTTTTGCGGTGCCGTTATTCGTGGTGTACACCTATTCGGCCCCTTATTGCGAGCAGCCATCGCCAGTGCCTCTAACGACCATCGCTTAGGAGCCAATGAAGCTCCGCCAGCTATTTTGTCGGTATATTTGGGTGATCAGCTTGAGCAGGTATTCAAGGATATCAAGGCTGGGAAAGTCTCTGTTTCCTCTGATGGCGGTATGATGGACTTGGGGCTTTCTCAGATATTGCAGTTTAAACGAGACCCCGGTGATAGAAACAGAACATCCCCCTTCGCGTTTACCGGTAACCGTTTCGAATTCAGGGCTGTCGGTTCGTCTCAATCTGTATCGGGCCCCTTGGTTGCTATGAATACCATGCTAGCCGATTCGCTAAACTGGATTGCGGAAGAATTAAAACTGGCATTAAAGAAAGAAAAGAATCAAGCGGCCGCAGTGCTTAGTGTGTTGAAGAAACTAATGAAGTCTCATGACAAAGTTATCTTCGGCGGTGATGGCTATTCTAGCGAATGGCATGAGATGGCGGTTAAGAAGCGTGGCTTGGCTAACCTTCCCACGACAGCGGACGCCTTGCCAGCTCTGAAGACTAAAGCTGTGCAGGCATTGTTTGAAAGCACTGGGGTATTATCTCCGGCAGAGCTAGAGAGTCGTTTTGAGGTTTATGCCGAGCAATATATTTTGTCTATAGAAGTCGAAGCAAAACTGATGGTGGATATGGCTAAGACGCAAATATATCCGGCGGCAGTGAAGTGTTTGACACAGATAGGCGAGGCCGCTATGCACATGGTGAAGTTAAAGCTGAAATTTGATACTAGTCTTGCTAGTGCTGTGGCAAAAGAGAGTGCAACACTCATGGCGACAGCCATCAAGCTAGAGAAGGCCATAGCGAAAGAAAAGTTTACTTCCACAGAAGCTCATATGACTTATTGTGCGGGACAGATTAGGGGGCTGATGGACAAGCTTCGCGCCGCAGGCGATGCATTAGAAACCTTAGTGCCGGATGAGCATTGGCCGTTGCCGAAATACTCGGAAATGCTGTTCTTGAAATAAATTCTTGGGGTCAGGTTTGGGCAGCAAGCCTGCTACGCAAATCTGACCCCAAGTCATTGTTCTTATTCGACAAGCTTGCGAATAACTCCGTCATGCTTGTTGAGTAAGAATATCTCTCCCATCGCGCCGAAGCCAAAACGCAAGTCGGCTCTGGAGGCTGGGTCTACACCTTGTTCTACGTTTTTCTCTTGGATTAACTGCAGAAGCGTTTTGTTTTGACCCTCGTCGTTCAATAGAATTCGAGCGATAGCGTCTTGGCCGCCTTGATGCTGCGCATCGGCATCCACATAGAAGATTTCACCACTTGGGTTGTCGCCAAATATGATCTTGTTCTGCAGTGCAGCAATAGTATCGCCTCGGTAAACGGTAATGCCTGTTATCGCAACTTGGCGAATGAAAAGAGGGTCGGCGTGGTCATACTCCACAATCGGCCATACGAGCCCTTCTTCACCCTGTGGGTCGTCTAGGCTTACCTGAAACCTGTCGTAGCGATAGCTGCCTTCCCAAGCGTTCCAGCCAAGATTGCCGCCTGCAGGGACTGGCGAAATCTCTTCTACTTGGTTCTGGCCAATATCTGCAAGTAGCATTTGTCCCGTTTTACTATCCCAAGTAAAGCGCTGAGGGTTACGCACTCCGTAAGCAAAAATTTCCCCAAGCGTGCTGTTGTCATTGTCGGCGGCAAAGGGGTTCGTCGAAGGAACACCATAGCGGAATGTCTTAGAGTAATTGCCCAAAGGGTCTATTCGTAGAATTTTGCCGAAGTAATTAGATAAATCTTGAGCCGCGTTGAGTGGATCGCCACCTGCGCCGCCATCGGCTAGACCGATATAGAGAAGTCCGAAGTCATCATCCTCGACCGTGGCCAGCGGGTTAAATCCGATTTGGCCTCCATTGTGATTCGGGAATGGCTGTGCAGCGCGAAGTACTTCACGCGGTGAATTGCCGTCGTAAACTGCTGAGTCAGCGTTGAGAGCGGTCCATTCCAGTAGAATTGTGTCATGTGTCCGTCTCTCGCCGCCTGATTGGAAGGCATTCGCATCTTCGTCGGCGCGCGTGTCTAGGTAGACATAGAATTTGCCGTAGCCGGGTGCGCCGCGCTTGGCAAAGTCGGGGTGGAAGGTGAAGCTTTGCACCCCGCGCTCATTGCCGGCAGACAGGGTACGAACACCCCATTTCTCATCGTTTATATTCAAGTATTCAGTGAGGTTTTTGCCCTCGTAGTCCATCGCATATAAAGTGCCTGTCATGGCGCTGACGAACAAGCGCTGGGTGCCAGGCTCGCTAGTCATAGTCATTAACCTTGGAGCATAACGATCATCTTCGAAAGGAATGGCAGCAAACTCAACGAAGTTGGCGCTAATGACGCCCTCTTCGGCCTTGATTGGCGTGGGGAAAGGGTCGCTACTCAGCTGCTGGGCAGAGACTAGGCCGGTAAAACAGCCAAATAGTGTGCCAATAAGTATGCGGTGCATGATGTACCTCCAATAATGAACTATATAAGGTGTCAAGTTGATGTCTACACCTCTTTAATAAGCGTCGCGAATTCTAACCTATCGCTGTAGCAAGATTGCATAGGAGCTTAACACAATACGTTAAATCCCACTGAAAACGCGCTAGAATCGTACTATTAGTTTTTGAGGTCTTTAGACCGAAGGTATGGATTTATGCTGGTACTTCCTCCGCGCATGGAGCTCGCTCGATTGCCTACGCCAATCACGCCTTTGACCCGCTTTGCGCTACCAGCGGGCTCGCCCAGGGTGTGGGTTAAACGAGATGAAATGACAGGCACTGAAGTTAGTGGCAATAAAATAAGAAAACTGGAGTTCTCTTTGGCGCAAGCGAAAGAGGAGGGTTGCGATGTCATTATTACCTGTGGAGGGCTGCAGTCGAATCACTGTCGGGCGACCGCTATTCTGGGTGCTCGTTTGGGCTTAGAGGTACACTTGATACTGAGGGGGCAGCCCGAGGAAGTACCCGATGGTAATCATTTTCTCGATCTTCTAGTGGGGGCCAATATTACTTATTTGGCCGAAGAGAAATTCTCTCGCCACCCAGAACTCGCTCGTGAGCTGCAGCGCGAATATGAAGCAAAGGGGAGTAAAGCCTTTTTTATTCCGACTGGCGCCAGCGATGAGATTGGCTTGTGGGGTTATCTCAATGCCTGCCAAGAGCTAAAAGAGAATTTTGCAGATTTGGGGATAAGCCCTGAATACCTCGTGGTAGCGACAGGCTCCGGTGGTACTCAGGCGGGGCTTATTCTAGGAAATCGTATGCTGGAGCTTGGCAGTAGCGTCCATGCCTACAATGTCTGTGATAATGAGCGCTATTTTGGCAATAAAGTTAGGACGGATCTGAGGCTTTGGCAAGAGCGCTATGCAGGGCTGCAGAACCCGCCTGTAGACGTTGAGGCCTTAGCTATAGAGACAATAGACGGTTATGTGGGGCCTGGTTACGCAAAAGCAGAGGCCCATATTTTTGAATTGATTGCCGAACTGGCTAGAACCGAGGGAATCATTTTAGACCCCGTCTATACGGCAAAAGCTTTTTACGGTTTACTAGAGGAAATACGGCGTGGGCGCTATAAGGGGTGCCGCGACATAGTCTTTATTCACACCGGTGGTGTGTTTGGGCTTTTCCCTCAGAAGCGAGCATTTGCGTGGCAATAGTCCCTTAGGCTCGCGTCTTGTCAGTGCCTGCAGGCTTGCCCGTTTTCTACTGCGCAAATAGGTATAGCGCTGCTACCGCGCACAGAAAGATAGAAACGATGTAGCCCATCTTGGGGCCAGTTCTACCGGGAGTGCTCCAGTTATAGGGTTCTTCCTCAACAAATATGGGATTACAAATACGTTTGGATTGGCGCATGGTCTGTCTCCTTATAATGCTTAGGATGATTTAAACCTAATAGTTTGGCGATGTGGTGGGGTAAAAAAGGCAATCCAGCGCCCAATTATGACGAAAGATGGCAGTGGAACTCTAATGAGTGCAGTACAAATGCTAGCTGGCGCTAGGGACATGCTTGATTTCAGACAAGAGGGTTTATGAATACTTTACGCACAAGCCATGCCCATAGAAACAGCCCTCGGCCGTTGGTAATCGCTCATCGAGGGGCCTGTGCTTATTTGCCAGAGCACACGCTGGCGGCAAAAGCGTTGGCCTATGGCATGGGCGCGGACTACCTAGAGCAGGACGTAGTCATGAGTAAAGATGAGCAGCTCATCGTTTTGCATGATGTCACGCTTGATCGAACCACGAATGTGGCGCAGGTATTCCCCGAACGTCGGAGGAAAGACGCTCGCTTTTATGCCATCGACTTCACGCTAGACGAGCTACTACAGCTGCAGCTTAATGAGGCGGTCGTAGAGGCTGGTGGCAGGCTAGTGCCTCAGTACCCCGGACGCTTCCCCTTGTATAAGTCGAACTTTAAGATTCATACACTGGCTGATGAAATTGAGCTTGCGCAAGGGCTTAATATCTCCAGTGGAAGGGCTGTAGGTATTTATCCTGAAATTAAACGACCGGACTTTCACCGAGAAAACGGAAAAGACTTAGCTATGGCGCTTTTGAGTGAGCTAAAGCGCTATGGCTATACAAACAAAGACGACTCTATATTTGTCCAGACCTTTGATTTTCAGGAGTTAAAGCGGCTACGCGAAACGCTAATGCCTGAATTGGGCATAGATCTCAAGCTAGTCCAATTAATCGCCAACGATGAGGAGGGGCGAAGGCTTACATCGCCCTCCGGGCTTAAAGAAGTGGCGCGGTACGCGGACGCCATTGGCCCCGAAAAGGACATGATACTAAGCTTTGAACAGAGCCCGAACCGCCCGGTAGCGAGCCCTTTACTGAGGCATGCGAAGGAGCTTGGCCTGGCAATTCACCCTTATACCTTTCGGGCAGATCAGGGCCTTGTTCCTCCTTATGTGAATAGCTTTGACGAGCTCCTGGCATTGTTTGTCGAGGAACTTGGAATTGATGGTCTATTTACGGACTTTACGGATAAATTAGTCGCCTATCTTAACTTAAATAGCTGATTTATAGGCGTTTGAGTAGTTTTTTATATACGAGTGGCTATGAATGGGCGTATAATCCCTGCCCGTTTGAATTTGCAGCAGCTCCTTTGTTTTTTTCCGCATTCAGTTTCAATCGCTCCGTTTTGACGCATCCGCTAATTAATACATTGTAATACCAGTACAAGGTCTATAAATGTCATCCAGTAATCGCCCAGAACTCAGTTTTGCTGAGCTCGATCTTCCTCAATTCTTGCAAGATAACTTAAGCAAAGTGGGGTACGAGAAGCCATCGCCCATCCAGCAGGAAACAATTCCTATTCTCTTGCAGGGTAAAGACGTAGTAGGAATGGCGCAAACAGGCACTGGTAAAACAGCGGCATTCGCCTTGCCTATATTGGCTAAGATTGATGTTAAAAAGAAAGGGGTTCAAGGCTTAGTGCTATGCCCGACGCGTGAACTGGCGATTCAGGTTGCTGAAGCGTTTCAGACCTATGCGGCAGGAATGAAAGGCTTTCATGTTCTGCCAATATATGGCGGCCAGGATATGGGGCGTCAATTGTCGGCGTTGCGCAGAGGCGCTCATATTGTAGTGGCAACTCCGGGGCGCTTACTCGATCACTTGAATCGCAAGACTATCGACTTGAGCACGCTCAGTACCTTGGTGCTTGATGAGGCCGACGAGATGCTGCGTATGGGCTTTATCGATGATGTTGAGAGCATACTAGATAATACGCCTAAAACGCGACAAGTGGCGCTATTTTCTGCCACGATGCCGGGACCAATTCGTTCGGTAGCTTCTAAGTATTTGAACGATCCTCAAGAAGTAAAAATTAAGAGTGCCATTTCTACCAATGAAGACATTGAACAGTTCTACTGGCTTGTTCAGGGAACTAACAAGCTAGATGCACTTACCCGAATTCTCGAAGTAGAAGAATTCGATGCTATGATTATTTTTGTGCGTACAAAGACCAGCACAGTGGATTTGGCAGAAAAGCTCAGCGCTAGAGGTTTTGCTGCATCGCCACTCAATGGTGACATGAACCAAGGGCTAAGAACTAGAACCGTTGAGCAGTTAAAGCGCGGGCAGTTGGATATCATTATCGCTACCGATGTGGCTGCTCGAGGTCTCGATGTTGATCGACTAAGCCATGTGATGAATTTCGATATTCCATACGATGATGAGGCCTATGTTCACCGTATCGGTAGAACGGGTCGCGCCGGAAGAAGCGGTAAGGCAATTCTATTCGTAGCGCCGAGAGAGCGTCGTCTACTGCGCTCTATTGAAAAGACAACCAATAAGAAAATTACGCAGATGGAATTACCTACGCGTGGTGAACTTATCGAGAAGCGTAGCGCAGCATTTAAGGACGGAATTGCCGACACAATAAAAAATGCGAAACTGGATTTCTTTCATAAACTGGTTGCAGAAATGTGTGCGGAACATGAGTGCACGCCGGAGCATGCTGCCGCGGCGATGGCCTATCTATTACAAAAAGACAGGCCGCTTGAGCCGAGTCAAAATCATAAAGAACGGCCGCGTAGCGATAGACAAGATTTTTCTTATAGTGATTCTCGATCCAAGCCCTCAGCTGGGGAAAGAAAGAGTTCAAGTGAACGATCAAGAAAGCCGGCCAGAAGAGAAAGCGCGGATAAAGAGTTTATTGATGTGCTGGATAAAGATGATCGTGGTGCTCCCAAAAGAGGCACTGAGCAGCGCTTCCAGCACGACCCTGCAGATGATGCGCGTGCGAAGCCGCTCCGTGACTATCCAGATATTCCAATGGAGCGTTTCCGTATTCATGTGGGACACAATGATGGCGTGACGCCTAGAGAGGTTGTGGGTGCTATAGCGAATGAGGCTGAGATTGAGGGCCGCTATATTGGCCATATTAGAATCTATGACGAATACTGTACGGTTGATTTGCCTGGGGGAATGCCAAAAGAGACCATGCAAGTGCTGCAAAAGACTCATGTGTGCAGCAAGCCATTAAAGATAGAATCTGTCGGCAATGCCAATAAAGAAAGAAAGCAAAAACCTGCTGCCGACGCTGTAGAGAAAAAACGACCTCGGAAAGAAAGCATAGAGTCTGACAATAAGCCGGCCAGACGGCCTAAGAAAGAAGCATCCAAGGCGGCCAACAAGCCAAGGGGCGATACTGAGAGCAAAGACATTACGAAACAAGTTTTGGATCGCTTTCCGAGCCTAGGGGCTAGCACGGCCGAAGCTCGTAAGCCCAAAAAGGCGACAACTAAAACTAAAGTGAAAAAGCGCGTGAACAAGGACAAGGGTAAGCGTAAGAAGCCTGCGTCGCCCCAACCTTAGAGTAGGCGCTCCGTAAGAATGCTGTGGCAGCCTTCATTGGCTGCTTGCGCAGTACAGGATTAAGAGTTAGTTTGTTAGCAAATAGTAAACTACTGGGCTTGCCTATTGCGGCGCGTACCCAAGGAATCCTTTTAGGGGTCAGCCATGAAGCAGCCAGATATCCCAGACGACGAGACCCTGCGCCTAGAAACACTGCGCGAGTACAGTATTCTCGATACGGCCAGTGAGGAGCGCTTTGACAGGGTGACACGGATGGCGAAGCGTCTGTTTAATGTGCCAATCGCCATTGTTAGCCTTGTGGATGAAAATCGTCAATGGTTTAAATCCTGCGTAGGCTTGGATGTAAGTGAAACTCCTAGAGAAGTGTCTTTTTGTGCCCACGCAATTCTAGGGCCACAAGTATTTGTCGTACCTGATACCTTGCTTGATGAGCGTTTCGACGATAACCCTCTAGTTTTAGATAGCCCCAATATTCGCTTCTACGCCGGTTGCCCACTGCGCGCCATTAATGGTCAGAGGCTTGGCACCTTGTGTATTATTGATGAAAAGCCTCGAGAGTTCTCGCAAGAGGATTGTGCCGCGCTGCAGGATCTGGCCATTATTGTTGAGCGCGAAATGGCGGCGGTGCAATTGGCGAGTCTTGATGACTTAACCGATATTGCCAATAGGCGAGGCTTCTTATTTTTGGCGCAACAACAGATTGAGCGCGGTATAAGAAATGACGAGCAAATGTGTCTGGCCTATTTTGATTTAGATAATTTCAAAAAAATTAACGATACCTACGGACATGCACAAGGCGACAAGGTGCTGCGGGTATTCGCCAGCGCAATGTTGAGTAGTTTCCGGCAGTCGGATTTATGCGCACGTATCGGTGGCGATGAGTTTGTGGCCATATTTAGCACTGCGACTCTAGAGGTCGCTCAAGGACTAATCGATCGGCTAAGAGAAACCCTGGAGCATGCTGTCGAGAAGGATAGCTCGCTTGCCAGTATTGATTTCACCTACGGGCTAACCCCCTATATTCCAGAGCGTCATGTTGAAGTGGAAAAGTGGTTGAGCGATGCTGATAAGTCCCTATATCGTGATAAGCACAATAAAAACACATAAACTGACAAGCCCTGCCACCTCTGTTGCTGACTATTCCCTAGAAATGCATTCTTAAGGTTTAAACTTGAGGAAAAAGCACCTCCTCGGTGTTTGTGTAGGATCCCTCCTACAAGTTCCTACTACTGTCCTATAAGTAATAGTTTAAATAAATTAATAGCGACTGTTTCATAAAAAATTAAGCTGCACGCACAGTCGCCAACTGTCCTAAAAGTTCTCAAGCAATAGGCACTTACGCCGATAGTTTGTCTTACAGACAGGCGAAATCCCTCCGCTCAAATGTAAAGCCACTCAACAAGTGGGGGCTCTGACTTCTCTGTCATATTTATTTAAGGGATTAAGGGTTATGAGCACAACATTAAGTATGCCCTCGAGTGTATGTATTGGCGATGCCGGCGAACTATACGCACGCCTCCTGGAAATCTTTAAGACCGACCAAGCAGAAATTCAATTAAACCTTGAGGAAATCACGCGAGTGGATACGGCAGGCGTGCAATTGCTCCTGGGTTTTTTACAAGAGGCTAAACAAAGGCATATTGCCGTTGAATTAGTGGGAAACTCTACGGAGCTGCAAAATGCAATGAGAGTGTTGGGTCTTAAAGAGCAGTTTGAGGCGCATTGAGCCAGATTCATAGTTAAGAAAAAATAGAGGTGATAACAAAGTGACAAAAATACTAGCCGTAGATGACTCCAATTCCTTGAGGCAAATGGTGGTGTTTACCCTCAAGCAAGCGGGATACGAGGTGGAGGAAGCAAAAGACGGCAATGAGGGCCTGCTGAAAGCCAAGTCGTCTCAGGTCGACCTTGTGTTAACTGACGTCAATATGCCCGGAATGGATGGTATCACCTTGGTTAAAGAGTTAAGGCAGTTACCAGGCTATCGTTTTACGCCGATTCTAGTCCTAACGACCGAGGCCGGGCCAGATAAAAAGCAGGAAGGCAAAGCGGCGGGGGCGACTGGATGGATTGTTAAACCCTTTAGCCCAGAACAATTGTTAGCGACTGTAAAGCGCGTAGCTGGATAACAATAAGGACTCTATAGAATGAGCATAGATATTGGCCAATTTACTCAGACCTTCTTGGACGAAAGTTTCGAGGGCTTAGATGTGATGGAGACGCATCTTCTGTCTCTCGAGCCTGGTGATATAGAGTCTATCGATGCCATTTTCAGGGCCGCGCATTCTATAAAGGGCGGCGCTGGCACTTTTGGTTTTGCCGAAGTTGGAAAATTCACCCATGGAGTGGAAACGCTCTTGGATCAATTGCGCGCCGGCGAATCGAGTGTTGATGAGGCGAAGAAATCGCTCTTGTTGGAAGCGGTCGACTGCATACGTGAAATGTTAACCGCCGCCAGAGATGGAACTCAGTTGGATACAGACGCAATCGTGGCGGTAGAGCGCAGAGTTCAAGAAATGTTAAGCGTAAAAGCGGACACGGCAGACGGAAACTCTCAAGAGTCGGCAAGCGCTCATCGCTGGCGTATCAAGTTCGTTCCCGAAAGAGATGTCTTGCGCACGGGTAATGATCCCTTGCGCTTGATCAGTGCCCTGGCGGAGCTTGGTCCAGTTAGTGCTCAGTGTCACGATTCATTACCTCTGTTTGAGGACTTAGACCCAGAGGAGTGTCATCTTGCATGGACGCTGGACCTTGACGCCGAAGTGGAGCGTTCTGCCATTGAAGAGATTTTTGAATGGGTTGAGGACCAGGCAGAAATTACAATCGAGGCCTGTGATACGCAAGCTGAAACACAAAGCTCAGCTTGTGTATCGCTTGAGAGTGACAATAAGCCCATCGCTACCTCGGGTGATGCTGAAACCATAGGCGGCAGTAAGACAAATACTAGGGCTAGGGCCGAGGGTGGCTCTATACGAGTTAATACAGACAAAATAGACGCGCTGATCAATATGGTCGGTGAGTTGGTTATCACGCAATCCATGCTAAGTCAGTTTGGTGAGCAACTAGAAAGCGGTAATAGAGAAGGCATAGAAAACTTGTTAGAAGGTCTATCTTTGCTAGAGCGCAATACTCGTGAACTACAAGAAAATGTAATGAGTATCAGGATGCTGCCAATTAGTTTTGTCTTTAACCGTTTTCCTCGCCTTATACATGATCTAGGGGAAACTTTAGAGAAAAATATTCAATTAAAATTGTCTGGTGAACAAACGGAACTGGATAAGAATGTACTAGAAAAGATAAGCGACCCCCTAGTCCACTTAGTGCGCAACTCTGTCGATCATGGGATAGAAACCCCTGAAATAAGGCAGGAAGCAGGAAAGCCAGAAGTGGGAACTGTACACCTTAATGCATTCCACAAGGGCGGCAATATTATTATCGAGATAAGTGACGACGGTGCGGGTCTTAATCGCGAGAGAATCTTAGCGAAGGCTAAGGAAAATGGCTTAATTCAGGAAGGGCAAATCGTTGCGGACGAACAAATATATGAACTAATTTTTGCCCCTGGCTTCTCTACCGCGAAGGAGTTAAGCGATGTATCTGGACGTGGCGTGGGTATGGATGTGGTTCGGCGTAATATTAGAGCATTGGGTGGTAGCGTCGAAGTCAGCTCGCAGCAAGGGCAGGGCAGCAAGTTTACTATTCGGTTGCCCCTGACTCTCTCCATCTTGGATGGGCAGCTAATCGATGTTAGCGGCAGCAGTTATGTTATTCCGCTGATATCGATAGTGGAGTCCGTTCAGATCGATATGAACAGCATGAAAACCATCGCTGAAAAACGCTTGGTCTACAAGCTGCGTGATGAATATATACCTGTAATTTCTCTTGCGGACGTTCTAGGTAGCGCTGTCAAAGAGTCAAGGTCGATAGAAGAGTCCCTATTGGTTGTGGTGGAAGCCGAAGGCAGTCGATTGGCTCTTTTAGTAGATGATTTATTAGGGCAACAACAAGTTGTCATTAAAGCACTGGAAACGAATTTCAAGAAAATTGAAGGACTATCGGGCGCGACTATTCTAGGTGATGGAACCGTTGCTTTGATTCTCGATGTGTCCGGCTTACTAAGTCTCTCGAAAAGGAAAATGGGAAATCTAAACTGGCTGCGTACTCAAGACCACGCGGCAGCATGAGGATAATGTGATGACTATGGGACAAACAACAGCGGATGAAATAGCCGGAGTAAACGCTGAAGGTGATCAGTATCTCACCTTCATTTTGGCCGGGGAAGAATATGGTATTGATATCTTGCGGGTTCAGGAAATAAGGGGATGGACCAAAACTACCGCTATTCCTAACGCTCCAGATTACTTGCGCGGGGTCATCAATCTTCGTGGCACTATCGTTCCCATAATCGATCTTAGAGAACGCTTCGGCATGGACGCTTTAGAGTATGGTCCGACAACCGTTGTGATAGTCGTGAAAGCAATTTGTGAGGAGAGAGACAGGATAATGGGGATTGTTGTGGATGCAGTCTCTGAAGTGTATAGCCTGCAGATGTCTGAATTGCAGCCGCCGCCGGACTTGGGAAATGTAGTGGATGAGCAGTTCCTCCAAGGCTTAGTAACCGTGGACGAGAAGATGGTCATTCTATTGGATATAGATTTGCTGCTTAATGCTGGCGCATTGGCAGTGGAGAAGGCAAGCGCGTAAGCACAAGTTAATCGAAGTGTTAAGGCCGCGTAAGGGTTGAGAGATGGTAAGTACAGTGGAGAATGTCGGCAACCGTTTGGTGAGTGATTATATCGACAGTCTTCAATTATCAGGGGTATCCGAGATTCTGCCGAATCAAGCGGAACCGCCGAAGCAGGTAAATGGGAAAATGAGTACAACAAAAGTTAAGAATGATATTGAACTAATTGAAGAGAGCTTCGCTTTGCTTGCCCCGGATGCAGAGCAATTAGTGCAGAGGTTCTACCAGCGGCTGTTCAGGGGTAACCCTGAAGTTAAGAAGATGTTCGATGGCGTCGACCTCAAGCAACAGCATAAGAAATTATTGGCGGCCCTTAAGTTGGTAGTGGGCTCTTTGAGGGAGCCGGAAAAGCTCAATAAAACATTGCAGGATTTAGGGCGTCGACACAAGGACTATGGCGCCACCGAAGAACATTATCAAGTAGTAGCAACAACCTTAATCGACGTCATGGCCGAAATGGCTGATACCAATTGGAATGACGACTACGAAAGCGCTTGGGGTGGAGCATTACAGCAGATAGCTGAGACCATGGTGAGTGCCGGTGATTCAATGGAGAGCGAGACTATGGCTAGTACAAAGAAAGCTGAGGAAAACGGTAGTAAATTTGACAGAGAACAAGCGGCCGAGCTAAACAGACTTAGAGCTGCCGTAGACGGCGCGATGACTGCGATCATGATGGTCGATCGCGACCTTGTCATTAACTACGCAAATCGATCTACCATAGAGCTTCTCACCAAGAATCAGGAAGAGATGCGTAAAGTTTATCCGGGTTTTGATCCGAATAAACTCATTGGTTCATGTATCGACCAGTTTCATGCCGACCCGAGCCATCAGAGACGACTCCTGGAGAATCCCAATAATCTGCCCTATAAGACTGATATTAAAGTAGGCAGGCTGCGTTTTGCTCTAAACGTCACTGCTATCATGGATGATGAGGGTAACTATATTGGTAATAGCCTCGAGTGGGCTGACGTCACCGCGCAAAGAGCCAAGGAAAGAGAAGTGGATAGGCTGCAATCGGCTGTGGATGGCGCAACCTCCAATCTCATGATGTGCGATGAGGACTTAAATATCGTCTACGCAAACCCCTCAGTGATGAGTATGTTTCGCAATAGAGCGACAGAGATACGACAGGTGTTTTCCGGCTTCGACCCAGAAAATTTGATTGGTGAGAACATCGACAAGTTCCATAAAAACCCCGCGCATCAACGCGCCCTGCTCAAAGACGCCTCTCGCCTTCCCGCTAAAGCTGAGATCAAAGTACTTGACCTCGAGTTTGAAGTTAACGCCACCATGGTGACGGACTCGGAAGGCAATTACATGGGCAATATGGTCGAGTGGAAAGACATCACAGAGCAAAAAGATGCAGAAAGACAGATTCAGAATTTGGTGGCAGGGGCTAGCGCCGGGGAGTTTTCTGCGCGCATAGACACTTCCCGTTACACCGGTTTCTTTGCTCAGTTGGGTGAACTGCTTAACTCGCTTATGCAAGTAAGCGAAAAGGGCTTGATGGATGTGGCTTCTGTAATGCAGTTGCTGGCCGAAGGCAATCTCACCGGATCTATAGATGCGGATTATGAGGGGCTGTTTGGGCAGCTCAAGACCGATGTTAATGGCACGGTAGAGAACTTGCGCAGTATGGTGACCCAAATCAGAGAGGGGGCACTGAATATTAATACTTCTGCATCTGAGATATCTCAGGGCAACACGGACCTTTCCCAGAGGACGGAAGAGCAAGCGGCATCCTTGGAGGAGACAGCATCCAGTATGGAGCAGATGACCTCGGCAGTTAGGTCGAGTGCTGATAACGCCCGTCATGCTAATCAGCTTGCCAGCGGTGCGCGAGATCAGGCCGAGCAAGGTGGGGAAGTTGTGGGCCAAGCAGTTACCGCAATGGACGAAATCAATGCGGCTTCCAAGAAAATTGCTGACATCATTGGGGTGATAGATGAAATCGCCTTCCAAACGAACTTGCTTGCGCTCAATGCGGCTGTTGAGGCCGCACGGGCCGGAGAGCAAGGCCGAGGCTTTGCTGTAGTGGCGGCAGAGGTGCGTAATCTTGCTCAGCGTAGCGCTCAGGCGGCAAAAGAGATCAAGTCGCTGATTAAGGACAGTGTCGAGAAAGTAGACGAAGGCTCTAAGCTGGTTGATGCTTCAGGTAAGACACTTACTGATATTGTGACAGCGGTTAAGAAGGTAAGCGATATTATCGAAGAGATCGCCGCGGCCGCTCAGGAGCAGTCTTCTGGTATAGAGCAGGTAAACAAAGCAATCACTCAGCTAGATGAGGTTACACAGCAGAATGCCGCATTGGTAGAGGAGGCCGCCGCCTCCAGTGAAGCCATGGATGAGCAAGCTGGCGCCCTCACGGAGTTGGTAGGCTTCTTTACCACGGGTACAGAAAATAGTGTTAAGCCTAGCGGTGCAGGGTTCGCTCAGCAACAAAGAACTGCTGGCCCTAGAGTAAGTGAGCGGGCCAGTCGTAGGCCTTCTACACGAGCTTCCGAAAGGCGTTCAAGCTCAAATAACGGCGCTGTTGATGGTGACGAGTGGAGCGACTTCTAGAGCTTAATTTTCTGGGTAGACTTGGGGTTGTTAGAGCTATCTGTGGAGTATGTAAGTGCAGGCAAACGAGTTGCAGGACATCGATAATGCTTCCCACCCTGAGAGAGAGGAAGAGTTTAAGATGTCGGAAAGAGATTTCCGATATATCGCTCGTACAATAGGTGAGCGTGCCGGAATCGTAATTAGTGAGGTTAAGAGGCCCCTGGTATATGGTCGCCTGGTGCGTCGTCTTAGGGTGTTGGGGCTAAAATCCTTTACAGATTATTGCGACATAATTGCAGACGAATCTCATCCGGAATGTGAGCATTTTATAAACGCGCTCACTACTAATCTAACGTCTTTCTTTCGCGAGCCTAAGCATTTTGAGTTTCTGGAGCAGGAGCTGTTACCCGAATTAATTAAAAATAAAAAGGACAAGCAACTGCGAGTCTGGTCAACGGCCTGCTCCACTGGAGAGGAACCCTATTCGATAGCCATTAGCATAGCTAACACAGTTCCAGCTGATTGGGATGTGAAAATTCTAGCCACTGATTTAGATTCTCAGGTGTTAGCGTCAGCAGCTAGAGGCGAGTATTCGATCGAAAACTTAGGCGGTCTCTCTAAGGCTAATAGAAATAACTGGTTTCTCAGCGGTAAGGGAGAAAATGTAGGAAGGTGTAAAGTTAGGCCTCAGATATCAGAGCTGGTGACTTTTCGCCCTCTCAACTTATTAGAGTCGTGGCCCATGAAGAAGCCTTTCGATATTATTTTTTGTCGAAATGTTGTCATATATTTTGATAAGCCAACTCAGAAAAAACTATTCGATAGATTGGCCGATCAATTAAAAATTGGAGGTCATCTTTTTATTGGCCATTCAGAGACTCTTTTTAAGACGACAGACAGATTTGAGCTCTTGGGGCACACTACTTACAGGCGAATTAAATGATTCACTTTAGAGGCAGTAACAATATGGACGATAATCTGCCTCGCGCTCTTCCTGGCTACGAAAATATTAATCGTTACTGGGATAGGCATCATGAAGTCTATGCGGCCAAAATCTTACCCGGTGAATATTACGTATCGGTTTCAGGCGAAATGATTACGACTGTTTTAGGCTCATGCGTGTCTGCTTGCATTCGAGACGCCAAGTTGGGTATCGGAGGAATGAATCATTTTATGCTTCCGCATAGTGAGCGATATGGCACTATAGATTCTGGTTCTTCCGCTGCGCGTTATGGGAGTTACGCAATGGAGGTGCTTATCAACGATATTCTTAAAGCGGGTGGAAAAAAGAAAAACTTAGAAGTGAAGTTGTTCGGTGGTGGTCAAGTCCTGGCTAGAATGACAGATATTGGCAGAAAGAATATTGATTTCGTAAAAGAATTCATAGAAATAGAGCACTTAAACCTGCTCGCGGAAGACTTGGGCGGTGTTTCGCCAAGAAAAGTACTCTATTTTCCTGATAGTGGAAGGGCCCGCGTTAAGGCTCTCAAATCTATGCATAATGACACTATTTTGAGAAGGGAGTCGACTTACTTGGAGAATATGACCTTGTTGCCTACAACCGGTGAAGTGGAGCTGTTCTAGGGGCCCTATATGTCAAGAGAGAAAATAAAAGTACTGGTTGTTGATGACTCGGCGCTCATTAGAAGTCTTCTTACACAGCTGTTGAATGAGGCGCCCGATATTGAGGTTGTAGGTGTTGCGAGCGATCCCTTCATTGCTCGAGAAAAAATCAAGAGCTTGAACCCCGATGTGTTAACGCTTGATATAGAAATGCCGCGCATGGATGGCCTGACGTTCTTGCGAAATTTAATGAGACTGCGGCCTATGCCTGTGGTGATGGTGTCCTCGCTCACCGAAAAGGGTGCAAAAGTGACAATGCACGCCTTAGAGCTAGGAGCCGTTGACTTTATAACTAAGCCTAAGGTGGATATTTCTCATGAATTAGCAGGCTATGCCGATGAGCTTATTGAGAAGGTTAGAACGGCGGCGGGGGTCAAGGCATCGGCCTTGCATCGTCTACCGATACCGGGTGCGGCGGGCAGTGTCGATGATGTAATACCTAAAGTAGCAATTGACAATATTCGCGCGACCGACAAGATTATCGCTATAGGAGCGTCTACTGGCGGTACCGAGGCAATAAAAGAAGTACTCTTAGGCTTTCCTCCAGACGCCCCGGGAATAGTAGTGACTCAACACATTCCGGCCGGCTTTAGTGCAGCTTTTGCCGAGCGTATGAATAAGCAGACACGCTTAGTGGTGAAAGAGGCTGAGGATGGCGATCACATCGTGCCGGGGCATGTCTATATTGCTCCTGGAGATAGACATCTTCTAGTGATGAGAAGTGGCGCTAGATATGAGTGTAAGCTTAGCGATGCGCCGAAGGTTAATCGCCACAGGCCCAGCGTGGACGTATTGTTTCGATCGGTGCTTCAGGCTGCGGGCTTAAATTCAGCCGCGGCGCTACTCACCGGAATGGGGGGCGACGGTGCAGACTCGATGGTAGAGATGAAGAACGCTGGAGTTCACACTGTGGCTCAAGATGAAGCGACCAGTGTGGTCTGGGGTATGCCAGGAGAGGCTGTGAAGAGAGGTGGGGTTAGCGAGCAGTTACCGTTGTCCAGCGTTGCCTCAGCCTTGATTAAGGCGCTTTGCGCCAAATAGTGCAAAAGGGATTTTGGGGAGTTTGTTATGAATAAGATGAGGAACTACTTGAATCCTCCCGTCTTGAAGGGCTTGGGGGTGATAGCTCTTTGCATTATAGCCTATGACAACTGGCTAGCCTTGGAGTGGTTGGCCATGCTCGCAAGCGTAATGCTTGGGGGATTGCTGTTGTTGCTTGGCAGCTCTTCTACGATGAGTGATAGCAATGCGAGCGCCGACATTGATAATAGGGGGGCGGTCGAAGAGCCCCTTTCACAATTAGAGTTAGAGGATGTGCTAGGCGTCGAGATAGCCGAAGCTGGAGAGGAAGTGGTTCGGGTGAACGGCTTGATTTCGAGCGCTGTACAGGAGCTTTCCAACACCTTTACCACGCTCAATGAGCTCAATGCTGTTCAAACGGGTCTGATAACAGAGAATTTTGAGCAAACCTCTGAGGATGATGAAGAACATATCAATCTTGGTGAATTTATGAACACCTTCGCTTCGGAATCAGAAGAGGGTCTGAAGCATTTTATTGACACTTTAATTGATGTGAGTAAGCTGAGTGTAAAGACGGCGCACCAGATGGATGATATGTTGCAGCATCTAGACGGTATTTTTAGCTTATTGGCCGAATCCAGACAGTTGGCCGAGCAAACCAATTTGTTGGCCTTGAACGCCAGTATCGAGGCCGCAAGAGCCGGTGAGTTCGGGCGGGGTTTCGCGGTAGTGGCAGAGGAAGTGAGATCCCTATCTCAACGCTCGGCAAGCTTTAATGAGCAGATTAAGAGCCGAGTGGATGACACTCGGGAAGCTATTAACAATGTTCAAGGTACTGTAGATTTAATGGGGTCGCGTGATATGAACGCGACACTGGAGAGAAAACAAAATATCCAGGATATGTTTGCAAAGGCTGAGGCGATTAGCCGTCGTTTTCAACATACGATCGAAGAGGTCTCACAGTTAAACCCTAGGCTAGAAAAAGCGGTATCCAATGCTGTGCGGGCGCTTCAGTTTGAAGATGTGTCTAGGCAGTCTCTCGAGGTTGCAATGGAGCGCCTAGATTCGGCTAGACGGTTTTGCGAAGTCTACGCTAATGCGCAAGGAGCGCAGGCGCGCCGAGAGTGTGCGCAAGCAGAAAAAGAAAAAAGAGCGGCCATGCGAAGTAGGCCGGTATCTCAGCAATCAATGGAAGAGGGCAGCATAGAGCTCTTTTAAATAATGATAAGTAGCTGGAGAGAATGCAGTGAGTATACAAAGTTACGCTGAAGATGATGGAAGAAAACAAATCATCAAAATTCAAGGACGATTTAATTTTTCTATGCATTTAGAGTTCCGAGACGCCTACTCCAATGTAACAGGTGGTGGAACAACGTTTGTACTAGATTTTTCAGAGGTGACCTACCTAGATAGCGCTGCACTAGGTATGTTGTTATTGCTGCGCGAGCATGCCGAAAAAAACGGAGGAAAAGTAGAAATTACTCGAGTAAATGATGATGTTAAGCGTGTATTGATTATCGCGAACTTCGACTCTTTGTTTACCATTAACTAGAGCTGTCTCATTGTGAGCGGCGTAAGCATAGGCGAAAGCAATACAGAAGAGGTCGTCGATAAGGGCGCTGCCTTGGTATTGGAGTCAGATCCTTTTAGTTATGCTTTATTGTCTGCAAGTCTAGACTATCTTGGCTATACCTTATTGGGTGCCAGTAGTTTCGAAGACGCCCAAAGCAAGCTGCACGAATGTAATGTTTCCCTCGTTGTGCTCGATGTCTCCGATGACAACTTCGACAGCCTCTCTTTTGCGAAATTGGTTAAGCGCTTCTCGCAAACTTACTACTTACCCGTATTATGCCTTTCGGAAGAGCAAGACGAAGAAAAGGCTTTAGAGTGTATAGAATCGGGAGCCGATGATTACATAGTAAAGCCTTTCAGCGTGTTTTCCCTAAAAAGCAGGCTCCTCGCCATGGAAAAATCTAGGGCTTTGCACAAAGCACTAGAGAAAGAGCATAGGGCGCTAAGTAAGATGCATGAAGAGGTCCAGATGGACCAGATGCTAGCTAAAAGAATTTTTCAGCGACTTATTGCAGATAGAAATACGTCGATTGGAAATATCCAAATTCGTCAAACTTCCGCCACTATGTTCTGTGGGGACCTAGTGCTCTGTGCTTATCTACCAAATGGTGGCATTAGAGTTTTGGTGGGCGATTTCACCGGGCATGGCTTGGCGGCTGCGCTGGGAGCCATTCCCGTTTCTAATATCTTTCACGCCATGACTTACAAAGGCATTGGTGATTACGAGCTACTATTCGAAATTAACCGAAAACTCTACGAGCTTCTGCCTACGGACTTATTTATGGCCGTGTGCTTGGTAAGCTTAGAGGCGGGAGAGGATAGCTTCAGTTACTGGAACGGAGGTATGCCGCCGGTGCTGCAGGTCGGAGATCACGGACTTAGAGAGTTAAAGTCGTTTAATCTCCCTCTCGGAATTACCGAACGGCTGTCGGCCGAGAGGCAACCAATAAGGGTGAGCGTAAAGGAAAACGATCGGCTACTGATACTAAGTGACGGAATCTCCGAGGCGGAGGCTGAAAATGGCGATATGTTCGGAGAGACAGCAGTACACGCTTGTTTAAACCAAGGCACGGATAAAGAATACTTAATTGACGAAGTGTTGGAGAGGCTCGAGCAACACACAAAGAGTGCCCCGCAAGGGGATGATATTACCGGGGTTGAAATATCACTTTGGGAGTTAATCAAAATGGATAGAGAGACACTCACAGAAGAGCAAAGAGAAGACTATTGGGCATGGAAGATCACATTGGAGAACGATCGCTTGGCATCCGTGCTGCCCGTGCAAAATCTTTTAAGAGAATCTGGCTTGTTGGCGGGCTATGAAAGCCAGATGACAGCCATTGAGACGATCGTCGATGAACTCTATAACAATGCCCTGGATCATGGCGTATTGAAACTCGACTCGCGGATAAAAACTAATGAGAACGGGTTTATGCAATACTACGAAAAACGCGATGCCCTGCTTTCCGGCAAGATCAAGGGCAAGATCACGGTCGCGCTGGGCTCTAAAGAGTCAGATAAGGGCAAGCAGATTGTCATCACGGTAAGCGACAGTGGGGGCGGCTTCAACTACTCGCGTCGCCCCGACCCCGACCCGAAAGAGGTAGATGTGAAACCTTGGGGGAGAGGGCTGAAACTAGTAAAAGAATTGAGTGATTCGATAGAGTTCAGCGGCTATGGTAATGTTGTTAAAGTCGTCTATACCTGCTCCAAATAGTAAGACTGTACGAACGCATACTTATATTGCTTATTCATAGCTAAATGCAGTGAAGACGTAGGGATCATGCCTTTGCAATGATCTTAAGCGTGATTGCAAACTAATTTGGAACATCCCCTGGCAGAGTGAATTAGCGTCCAAAAAAAGCACAGGCAAATGGTAGAACATGGAAAGAGCGCTATCAGAACTGCAACACAGTGAGCAGAAGGCAGATCATCGAAGCAGCGCAGCATCGATTATGATTGCGGTCGTTTTGCTTTTTGTGATCGGCCTGAGCAGTATTGTGTATCTGCAGTATAAGCGCACAGTTGATGAGATTGCTGCTAGCGAACTGCGCAATAGCAGCTTGGCAGTTGTCGCTTTTCAAGAATACCTGTTTGATGTGCAACAGGATCTACTCGATATCGCACGTCTCAGAGAACTACAGGATTATTTTATTGGCGAACCGTGGGGAGTAGAGGCTCTTAATGATGCCTTGCTTGGTTACTCCAATAGCCGAGAGCATTATGACCAGATACGCATACTCGATCCCACCGGGCAAGAGCTTGCGCGGGTCAATAATCGCGAAGGCAGTGCCTTTATAGTTAATACAGAATTTCTTCAGGACCAAGGTGATCGCTATTATATTGAGGAAACTCTCGCCTTGGCAGAGGGAGAGGTATACACGTCTCCCTTTGACTTAAATGTCGAGTTCGGACAGGTAGAGCGCCCCTTCAGACCCATGATCCGATTTGGCACCCCTTTATTCAATGAGCAAGATGAGCTTCTGGGGCTGGCGCTAATTAATTTAGATGGCAGAGAGTTGATCAATATTGTTGAGCGTGCTTCCCAGCGCAGCCTCGGCGATGTGTCTTTACTGAACAAAGACGGTTTCTGGTTATCTAGCCCAGTTTCTGCGGATGAATGGACTTTTATGTTTGCCGACGCCGAACAGGTAAGCGTTGCGCAAAGGCAGCCGGATCTGTGGCGCGCGATTGAGAGCGATACTCAAGTGAGCTTTTCTATAGATGGCCACTTTTATACCAGAATTCCCGTGTGTGCGAATGAGCTGTGCCGGATCGATCCCGTTGAGCTTGGGGATGTCGATACTGTGGCAACCGATATTCCTGACTCGGGTTTCTATATTCTTTCCCATGTGGAAAGGTCGAATTTGGCCGTTACAACAGTACTATTTTCGACATTAAGCCAATGGCTGCCATTGGTATTACTGCTGACAGTCTTGGCCGCTGTGGTCTTGGTAGTGGCTCACCGCTTGGTGAAGGCAATGGATTTGGCGACCGAGCAGGAAGGCGAGTTAGAGCTGCGAAACCGTCTGCTAGATCTCTTTGTCCATCGTAACCCTAATATTATGTTTGTTCGAGATCTCGACGGAAACTATCTACTGCAGAACATAAGTTTCACCAACGTAGTTGAGATGCACCGTCAGAGCAAGTTGGAGAGCACCAGCGAGACTGGGAGTGTGGAAGAGCTGTGGCGCGAGTTTGACGCACAAGAAGAGCAAGTTATACGCCTAAACAGAATGTGTGAATTCTCCGTTCCCCTTCATCTGGGGGATGAAACTAGGTTTTTCCGTTTTATTCGATTCCCCATATACGATAATGAAGAGAAGGTATCTGCCTTTGGCGCCATTGCATGGGATGTTAGCGAAGAACGCGAGGCGAGGAGTGCCTTGGAAGAGCAAAGGGCGTGTTTGCAAGTAGAGGTTAAGAAACGAACTAAAGAGCTAGAGCAGGCCAAGCTCAAGGCAGAGGAGGCTAATGGGGCCAAGTCAATATTTTTAGCTACTATGAGTCACGAGATCCGTACTCCAATGAATGGAATTATTGGGATGATTGACGTATTGCGACTGAGTAGCTTGAGGCCCAAGCAAATTGAGCAGGTAAATCTTGTTAGAGAATCTGCCTACAGCCTGTTAGGAATAATCGACGATATCCTAGATTTTTCGAAAATTGAATCTGGAAAAATCGAGTTGGATATCCAGCCAGTTGTCCTTTCTTACGTGGTGGAATCAATCTGCAGTGCAATGACAGTTGTTGCCAAGAGCAAAAACGTTCGGCTTAATTTTTTCCGTAGCCCTGAGCTCCCAGGGGCGATTTTGTCCGATGCTATTCGGCTGCGTCAGATCGTTAATAATCTTGTCAGCAATGCGATCAAGTTTTCCAGCAATACTCGTTATGTGGGGGCTGTTGATGTGCGCTTTGATCTCAGCGACAACAATATGATGAGAATTACAGTCACTGATGACGGGATAGGCATGAGCGATAGCGCTCTGGAGACTGTATTTGAACCTTTTGTGCAGGCCGATGTCAGCACAACGCGCCGATTTGGAGGCACTGGGCTTGGTCTGGTGATTACCAAGAATCTGGTCGAGCTCATGAACGGTAAGATAGAGGTTGTCAGTGAAGAAGGCGTTGGGTCCACCTTTGTGGTTGAGATCCCGGCAGAACCAGCCGACATTGATGTAGAGCCAGAGTTTAACGGTAGTCTTTCCGAAGAAATCTTTCATGTTTATGCTGACTCAGATTCTCTGCAAGAAAACTGGGTGTCTTATCTAGAGGCTGCCGGTGCGAAGGCGAATATAGTATCCAGTCTGCTTAGTGCTCTAGACGAAACAACGCAGACAAGAAACGAGAACCTATTGATCGTTGCCGAAACGATCGAGGATAGAACGGAATATCTTGAACGCATAAGAAAGGCAAAGAATAAGCAGTACAATCAGTACTGGATAATCTCACCCAATACAGACGGCAAGAGAATCGAGCAGATTAGTGACTCAGTCACAGCCATAGAATGGCGCGCGAGTCATGCAGCAAGTTTTCAAGACCTTGTGAATGCAGTCAAAGGCTTCGGCGCTATCTGGGAGGAAGAGACGGTCGAGGAAGGCGAAGAGGGCGAGCAGACAAGAGCTTTGAACAGGGCTGCCGCTATCGAATCGAGTCGCTTGATTCTCGTGTTAGAGGACAATGAGATCAATCAGCAAGTGGTGGCTAATCAATTAGATACACTTGGCTTTGCCTATGATATTGCCAGTAATGGACGTGCAGGTTTAGAGCTATGGTATGAGAACAGAGATGACTACGCTTTAGTTCTGTGTGATATACACATGCCAGTTGTGGATGGTTACGAGTTCACTCAAACAGTTAGGGCACATGAGGAAACGGATACGCGTATTCCTATCGTGGCCCTCACCGCTAATGCAACTGCGGGGGAAAAAGAGCACTGCATAGAGGTGGGAATGAATGAATACTTGACCAAGCCCATCTCTTTAGATCTATTGCAAGACTCGTTGCACCATTGGTCGAAGGTGGGGGCGCGCCGCTTCCGTCTTAAGTCGAAAAACTTAGATTTGCCCGAGCGAGTTTTAAATAAAAGAGACTGCATTGACTTTCAGGCAATTGAAAGCTATTTGGGGGCAGAACCCTCTGTGATCAAGCAATTTTTGCAGCGTTATGTCGATGAGGCTGATCAAACAATGGAGGCGATTAAGCGCGCCCACAAGAACGCTGAAAATCAGAAGCTCTTGGAACTCGCACATACGTTCAAGTCGACTTCTCGCCTGGTTGGAGCAAAAGAGTTTGGTGATCTGTGTAATGTAGTAGAGAAAGCGTGCAAAGAGGGAGATAAGGCTCTTTGTAATGCGACTGTCCCGCTTTTAGCGCCCAATTTGACTCGAGTTTTGGCGGCGCTGGAGGAACATATTGATAGTTTGAGCTAGGGGCTCTATTCAGGCCGCCACATGACAAAACTGTTTTGAACTTTAGCTTGCTGGAGCATTTCCAGTAATGGTTGCGCTCTGGCGGAGATTGCAACTGGGGCTTCCTCCTCCTCCTCGTCGTCGTCATTCTCATCCTCGGCCGGCTGCTGCTCGGGCTTTTTTTGTTCAAGGGCTAGCGCAGACTGCAGTTTCTCGATGGCGATGGAGAGCTGCTCTTCACTTACCGCTCCTTCAGTTGCGCCGTTAGTCCCCATCATTCGCAGTAATGCTGTCGCAGTGTCCTGTAACATGACAAAGTTGGCGCCGTCTTTAGATTCAAATTTTATTAGCATTTACAGACTCACTTATGGATGCTTGCTGGGGCGATGCTGCCATGCGCGCAAGCTAAGGTAAAGCACGATCAACACACTGAGCGCAATAAAGATGAATTTGAAGCGAGTGGCGCTACTGGCAATGGCGGCCAGTGCCTCCGAACGCTCGGGATAGATATTGAGCAATAGCCAATGACAGGTATTCTCGCAGGCATCGCTCAAGCTTGCTAAGAAAGGAATAGTATTCAGGGTAGTGGCTTGGGTTTGGCTAATTAAGCTAAGTACAAAGCTCAGAGCGAGGCCATAGGCAATTACAAAGCCCATGTCTAGGATGATAAATCGCGTATAGATCTGACGGCCGGCTTCGCCATAGGCATCGATGCGCTGCATCACAAACTGCGCGCCATGGTTGAAGTGAACATCGATGATTCCCATGCCGCTTGCCTCGCGCAAAGCTGAGTCCGTAAGCGGTAACTCAGAGCGAAAGATAGCGATAATGATCGCTGTGACCGCCAGACACAGTAGGGCAGTGACAGGGCTCGAGTGTCTATAACTCCAGCGGCTCAGGGTATGAATAATCATGCAGGGAAGCCTGGCAGCATTGTCGCTGCCAGGCAAGCGCTATTTAGTCGCGCAGCGCAAAAGTGGCCATGGCATTGCCAGAGATCACGGTGATGTACTGTATACCATCGATCATATAAGTCACTGGGGCCATAACGATCTGTCCGCCTAGGCTAGTTCTCCATAATAGATCGCCAGTATTGGCATCTAGCGCGTGGAAATGGCCTTCTCGCCCGCCTACGAAGACTAGGTCGGTGGCAGTGGAAAGAACGCCGCCATCGCTGACGTCGTATTGTTCAAACTTCCACTTGGCCTTACCCGTTTGCGGATCGATGGCAAGCAGAGCAGCGTGTCCAACTTCATTGGTCCAGGTATTAATGGGATTGGTTCGGCCAATGCCCACGCCGGGAGCGCCTTCGGCTGGTGTTAATACATCAAAGCCACCGCCAAGGAATGCTCGTCCTGGCTCGTACTCGGATTCCTCTGGTCGATAGATAGAGGCATAGTCTTCCCACGCGCTGAAGTAGAACAGGCCGGTGCGAGGACTGAATGAAGGTGGATACCAATTTGTTCCCCCTTGGTTGCCAGGCCATGTTGGCATTCCCTCGGGCTGTGGAGTTGCTATTGGACGCCCGTTCTCGTCAAGGCCGCTTGACCAGTTCACTTTTACATAGGGCTCACCTAATAAGAATTTACCGGTAACGCGATCAAGGACATAAAAATATCCGTTGCGATTAGCCCACAACATGGCCTTTGTGGGAGTCCCCTGGAAGTTTATATCGGCCAAGACGGGAACTTGCACTGCATCGTAGTCATAGCCATCGTTGGGGGTGAACTGGAAATGCCACTTCAACTCGCCCGTATCCACATCAAGAGCCACGACTGAGTCTGAGTAGAGGTTGTCGCCTGGGCGCTGACTTGGGTTCCAGTCTGGGCCGGGGTTGCCGACTCCCCAATAACTAAGATTGAGCTCGGGGTCGTAGGAGCCGGTAATCCAGACTGGGGCACCACCGTGCTGCCAATCGTCCCCTTCCCAGCTATCGTGTCCGGGCTCGCCGGGACCAGGAATGGTGTAGAATTTCCAAGCTTCCTCTCCAGTATCTACATCGTAGGCCACTACGTAACCGCGGATGCCGAATTCACCCCCGCCTACGCCAACGATTACCTTGTCCTTGATAACTAAGGGCGCCATGGTAACCGAATAGGCTTCGTTAACCTCGCCTACTTTTGTCTTCCACAATGGTTTGCCATTGACTCTATCAACTGCCACCAAGTGCGCATCCAGAGTGCCCATAAACACTTTGTCATCTAGTATGGCTACGCCACGGTTGTTGGCACCACAGCATACACGTGCGTTTTCAGCATTGGAGTACTGGTATGTCCAGTAGACTCGGCCAGTAATCGGGTCTAAGGCCATGATGTCGTTTGGGCGCTGGGTAATATACATTACACCGTCAACGACTATGGGGTTGGACTGCCAAGCGCCGAATACCTGGTTTTGTAGCATCCACTGCAGCTCCAGATTGTCCACATTGTCTTGTGTGATCTGTGTGAGAGTGCTGTAACGTTGGCTTTTATAACTTCCGTTATAGGTCATCCAGCTTTCAGGTTCGTTGCTGGCCTCAAGAATACGCTCGTAAGTCACCTGAGCCATACTGAGGCTGGCGGCGCTTAAGCAGCTAACGGTGCCGAGAATGGTAAGAAGGGTTTTAAAGGGTTTCATTGCAGGCCTCGCAGTGTAAGTAGATAGCCAATTAGGTCGGCGATTTCATCGCTGGACAGTGTGCTAGGTTCATGTATTGGGTCACTGCCAAGCTCGTAAGTGGCGATCGTGTCCTTGCGAATAGAGCGCAACTGCTCGTTCGAATCGATTAACTGTACTGAGTAGGTATCCTCGTTTAGGCGACGACCGGTAATAATCTCTTCGTTGATTGTGACGATTCTGAGCGGGCGATTGATCGGGGCCATTGTTGTTGCAGGTTCCAACAACACCTTCTGCAGAGTAGAGGGGGTGCGTATCGCCCCTATATCGCTCAGGTCAGGAGCAGTTCTAGGACCTTGCCCGTTGACTCTGTGGCATGAGCTGCACTCGCCTTTGCCCGTGAATATTTTCTCACCTGCATCAGGGTCGCCGATACGTACTGCTACGCCACTAGGGTCGAAGCCTGCACGGATAAACGCGATTAGACCATTTAGTTCGGAGTCTCGTAGATCGAACGACGGCATGCGCCCGCCTGCTGCGCCGGAGCGGATGATAGTGCGTAGATCCTCGTCCGAGCTGGCCGTACGGAATACTCCCAGCCTTAGGTTGATGCCATCCACCGCCTCGCCCTGAGGGCCATGGCAAAGGGCACACTGCTGAACATAGGTGCGGGAGCCGGCTTCGATAGCCTCTGAGGTGTACTGGTGGTCGTCCGTTTGCGCGCTTGCAATATTCGCCGTCATTATTAAGAGAATTGAAGCACAGCCAGCCAAGAGCCGAGAATTTGTCGGCGGACTTAGCCACCGCTTGAGTTCTGGAATAGTCACGTTTGATAGCCTGTCATAGTTATTTTGATTTTAGGCACAGCAGGATAGTGCGAAATGTCTTTTATTTCTAGTGCCGAAGGCCTCAACTTAGAGGTGAAGCTGGCCCAGCGATATGTTACTTTGGCCGCTTCGGTACTCACTTTGGGTATATAGCGCTTCATGACTGGCTATCGTTTATTGTTTGTCATCGCTTTAATGCATGTGCTCTTTACTCCAAAAGTATACGCCCACGGAGGTGTCGCTTTTGAGGAAGATCGCTGTGTGATCAATATCGACTTCCTTCGCGCCCATTTCACTATCTACCAGCCCACCAAAAGCCGAAGTGAAGAGTTCTGTGAAGATATCCCAGGCGTCACCGACACGATTTTTGTTATGGAATATCTGCACAGTTTTCTATCAGAAATGCCCGTGGACTTTCGTATTATTCGCGATGAGCAGGACTTTGGTATTTATGCACGGTGGGAAGATGTCCAAAGCATAGACGATATAGACTCTGTGACCGCTTTCTATCAGTCCCCTCAAATTCGCCCCTCTGGCGAACTCACCGTCAACTATAGCTTTGAAGAGAAAGGGCGTTACATTGGCATTGTAACGGCTCAGCATCCTAGTGAAGATACTTTATATAAAGCGGTGTTTTACTTTCAGGTCGGCGGCCCGGACTATGGCAGTATTCCGTTATTCCTCAGCCTAGCGCTTATACTGCAAGTGACTTATTGGTTCGGTAGCGGTGGCTTTTCCCGCTGGCGTGAACGGCGTGATCTGGCAAGAAGCCTAGCGGAAAATAATGACAATTAATGGGGTCAATATGCGTGCACTGATGTTGCTGGTGATTGGGCTTGCTCTCTTGTTAATCGTTTTTCCTTATGCGTACTTACCCGAGCGTATGCGCTTCGAGTTAGCTGGCATCGTAGGCACGCCGAGCCCCGAAAAGCGCCTGTCGGTTCCTACTCCAAGTTACGAGGCGCAAGAAGAATCTTGCCCGCCCGATTTACTGGGCTATCGCGATGCGATTGTAATAGAGGGCGTCTCGATAGCCGCTGCGAGTACGTGTGTAGGCGATAATCCCTATGCAATAGCAGCTTTTGTAAAGGGCACAAATAATGTGTCTCAGGAAACGCTAACGCGCGCTGGCCTTGCCGTAGATGCTTTGCATAAAGGGCGGGATTTGGACGGGGATGGTGATGCGGACGAAATTCACATTCGCTTGGAGATTGCAGAGTTGAATGGTGGCTCTCCAGATTCTCAGGAACCCACCGCACAGTATCAACTCGCTCCAGGCATTGCGCCCAGTCTTTGGGTCTTCGTGCCCAAGACGTTTGGTATGGCAACCGAGAATTTTGAGTCCAATCAGGCAATGCCTTTACTGCGCTCCCCCTCGCCCAGCATTAGAATCGAGCAGGGCGATAGAGTGCTAATTACTTTAGAAAATACTCATTATCTAGAGCACACTATTCACTTTCATGGTGTGGATCATCGCTACGTTAAAGCTAACGGAGAAGGCAGCGATGGTGTGCCACTAAGTAGTGAGCTGCCAGTAAAAGCAGGGCAATCACGAACATATGAAATTCAAGCGCGCAATACGGGAACGAGTTTCTATCACTGTCATGTTCAGACTCAAAGTCATTTGCCTATGGGGCTTCAGGGCATGTTTATTATTGAAGAAAATCTGCCGAATAATACGCTGCAATCGATGAATATAGGAGCCGGTCAAGTACGTGTTCGCTCGCAAGAAAGTGTGCGCAATTATGATCAAGAATACGATATGCACTACAGTGATCTAGATAGTGATTTAAACAATATCGTGCAGCAAACAAATGATCCTGTGGCAATAAAGCGTTGGCTTCATGGTGCTTACAATATTAGTGAAGGCCGTAGCAATTACTTCATGCTCAATGGCCGCTCCTTTCCCTATACCTTTCGTGAATCACTAATCAATGTGAAAGAAAATCAAACCGTCAGGCTGCGCGTGTTAAACGCGGGTAGTGAGGGGATTTCTCTGCATACCCATGGACATAAGAGTACTGCGACCCACTATGATGGCGTCCGAGTGCCCGAAGCCGCACAGCTTACACGCGATGTCTTTTGGTTGGCGAGCGCTCAGCGCTTGGACCTTAGCCTTCGAACAGTCGATGACGGCGTCCACTCCTATGGTCCCGGTGTATGGATGATGCATGATCATCGCGGCAAAGGTATTACCAACGGCGGTATTGCTCCTGGAGGTAATATGACGGCTATTGTTTACGACGACTACTTACGGGACGACGGTTGGCCGATTACGCAAGGGAAGGATTTTGGCCAGTTTTTCGACCCCAGATTTTACCAACGTATTGATAGTGGCAAAGCGCAAGCGCTAAGCTGGCTGCTGCTGTTGCGTTTAATGCTAATGGGGGGCGCATTCGGGCTAATTATCAAAGGGGCTGCGCATTTCATTCGAGATCGAGGCTAAATGACTAAACTACTCATAGTGTTATGTGCTTTGTCTTTAAACCTTACAGTGGAAGCGCAAGAGCATCATCAGCATCAGGCTAATGTCGATGGCATGGTGATGAATCATAATGTCGATACGCTTCCACTGGATTGCGATAGCATTAGCGAAGACGTGATCATAGATGTGCGAGCCGGCACCCAATATGCTGAAGTGAATGGTTCAAAAATATACGGCTATAGTGATTATGAGTACTTCGCATTGCCTTGTGCGCGAGTGAACGTCACCCTTCACAATGACGATGATGTTCGTCACCAATGGATGCTGCATGGATTGCCGCGTTACCTGTACCCTGAGGGAATGTTTCACCTAGAGGCTAATGCGAAAAGCAGCGTCAGTGGTAGTTTTATTGTTCCGAGCGACGATGCCACCTATTTGGTGCATTGTGATGTCACTGGCCATATGGAAAAGGGAATGAAAGCTCAGTTATTGGTAGGGAAGGGTGCCGGAACGCTGTGGAGCATTCCGACCATTAGTGCAGACTTCAATCATAACGACCGAATACCGGCAGCACTGGGTTCTCTTGTCATTGGAAGCCTAGCGTTCGCATTAGGGCTGGCGCTGTCACTGCGCTATGCTTCGCGCAATATCGCCAACAAAAAGCGACTATCTTAGCGAATAGGCCTGCGCTTACATGCCTCCGGCATCCATGGGTACTGGGTTGCCAGCTATCCATACTTCACTTATGGTTTTGGTGTTTTCAATATCATCCAGTGGGTTAGCTTCCAGCACTACAATGTCGCTCCAGTATCCCTGCTCTAAACTACCTAAATAATTTAAGCCAAGACAATCGGCCGCCACGCTAGTAGATGCCTTAATGACCTCCATGGGAGTCATGCCGGCCTCTACCATCATATGCATTTCTAAGTGCTCGAAGTAGCCTTGAAACCTAGCAGCGGGGCCGCTGTCGGTTCCCATTGCAATACGAACGCCAGCATCGGCAAGCAATTTTACATTCTGCAATGCATTCGGTAGGGCCTCATTCTTATACCTTTGAGCGGAGGCGCTTTGTTGTATGCGTTTTTGTCTAGCGCTATCTCTTAGTGTCGCTATGTCCTGTGGGGCCACTTCTCGCAAAAAGAAAGGGTCGTTAAAGAAGAAGGGTTCGCCTTCGTAGACGAACGTCGATAACTCTCGTGTAAGCGTAGGCGAGTAGCATACATTCGCTTGTTTAAGGGCGTTAATAAGTTCATCGTCCACGAGAGTGTCTCTGACGCTATGAGCGATGAAATCGGCGCCAGCGGCAAGCGACTTTTTAGCATCTTCCAAATAATATAAATGCACCGCTAGGGGAATATTATTGGCCTCGGATTCCTCGGCTATGACTTTGTATATATTGGGAGCCATCTTGGGTGTGCGACCCAAATTATCGTCTACTCTGATCTTGATGAAATTAGGGCTTTGAGCGGCAATGCTTCTAACGGCAATGCGGGCCTGATCTTCGGTGGTCGCGTTGATGACTGGGCCTGCTACTAGCAAGCGCGCCCGATCTTGGCTAAGCGGGTCTTGCTCATTGCGAATAGCAAAGCCTTCAAACTCATCGTTGCCTAGACTGTTTACGGTAGTGACTCCGTAGCGGGCATAGAGCTCTAGTTGACGTTGTAGATTATCTCGCGTGTAGTGCCCCGACTCTAAACCTTGTACATCTCCCACGTGGCCATGACTATTGATGATGCCAGGCATGATGGTCTTGCCGCTTAGGTCGATAACTCTCGCTTCGGGCGGGATTTCGATGCTCTCACTCGGTCCCACTGCAACTATTCGCCCATTGGTCGAGATTAATGTGCCATCAATGATCGGTGCGTCTGAAACGCCATCGATAATGGTGGCAGCGGTAAACGCTAAAGTATTCTCTGCGCTCCAAACGGTATGGGCGCTTGTGGTGGCGAGCAGAGCTAGAAGTGAGGCCTTGATACTCTTGCGCATTGGAGGGATCCTTAATTGTATTATTTGTGATCTATAGCGTGTCGCAAGTTCGCAGTTAAGCTGTTTTTGGCGATTGTGTCAAAGTCGATTGCGCAGATTGACAGGGACGCTCGATCTATAGGTTAATGTTAGCATTATAGCGGCGCAAAGAGCGCTCGACACGGTACTATGGCACGGCCATTGGGAGGCATTAATGGGCAAACTATCATCACTTTTACTGAGTTTATTCCTGTTTCACGGCGCCGTTGGTGCGGCCGAGGACACTACTCAATATCAGTCGTATGGGGCGGCGATGCCTCAAGATCGTGATGCGCAAACACTGAGGCAGGCTATTAGTACCTTGGAGCAGGGTGAGTCGCGAGAAGTAAAACTTATAGGAAAAATTACCGAAGTATGCCAAGCGAAGGGGTGTTGGATGATTCTGGTAGATGGCGATCAGTATGCTCGTATCACCTTTAAGGACTATGGTTTCTTCGTTCCCACAGACACCAGTATGCAGCAGGCAGTCGTGTACGGTCAGCTGGAGCAAATCAATTTAAGCGCCGAGACGGCCGCTCATTATGCCGAGGATGCAGGCCGTGAGGTAGAATCGAGCGAAGGCCTTAAGGAGTTCTCGCTGGTTGCAAGCGCTGTCTTGATTGAAAAGAGTTAAGCATTTTATCGATTGTAGAAACGTAAATTTAAGGAAATAAACATGGAAAACTTTGAATTAAATACAGAGACCTTGATGGAGCTGACGGTGACCTATGGCCTCAAGCTAGTTTTGGCTATTTTGACCTTGGTCGTAGGGCTTTGGATTGTGAGCCTAATAGTCGGCTTTATGAAGAATATGCTGGTACGTAGCGAAGTCGATCCATCGTTGCAAGGCTTTCTAACTAGCTTGGTCCGAATTCTGCTGAAAGTGATGGTCTATATCACTTCGCTTGGGGTTCTCGGTATAGAGATGACCTCTTTCGTTGCCATATTAGGTGCCGCCGGTTTGGCGGTGGGTTTGGCATTGTCGGGCACTCTGCAGAACTTTGCAGGTGGCGTAATGATTCTATTCTTCAAGACGTTTAAGGTTGGAGATTTTATTGAGGCTCAAGGGCATTCTGGGGTTGTCAAAGAAATTCAAATATTTGTTACCGTATTGACTACTCCAGACAATAAAACGGTAATAGTGCCAAATGGCCCTCTAGCAACCGATAGTTTGGTTAATTACTCCGCTCAACCGACTCGTCGGGTCGATTGGACTTTTGGTATAGCATATGGCGACAGTGTGGATAAAGCCTATGAAGTATTGCAGGGCTTGATCGCCAATGATGAGAGAATTAAGGCTGATCCGGCGCCATTTATGGCCGTGTCTGAGCTTGCCGATAGTTCAGTGAACATAGTGGTCCGTGTTTGGGTTGCCTCTGCGGACTATTGGCCCGTTTACTTCCAGATGAATGAACTGGTGTATAAGAAGTTCCCTGAGGAAGGTCTGTCAATACCATTCCCACAAAGAGATGTGCATATTTTCCAAGAGAAGTAGAGTGATTCACACTTTCGCTAGAGCGAAGTGTGATACTCTATGGCTGAAATAAAAAAAACTTAATGACACAGGAGTGCTTCATGAAAATGATAACTATGCTTAAGAAAAGTTTACCCTCTTTATTGATCGTGGTGTTTTCGTTTTGTGCATTGCAAGCGCCTGCTATGGCCTCTGTTGTAACAACAGAGCAACTTATGGCCGAGCAGCGGATAGAGCAACAAAGGGAGGCGGCTCACGCATTCTTTTCTCGCCAGGATGTTCAAGCTCAGCTAGTCGCACGTGGAGTAGACGTAAAGGCTGCACAGTCTCGCATAGCGAGCATGAGCGCGGCAGAGCTATCTACGTTGAATCAGCAAATCGACACAATGCCCGCTGGTGAAGGGCTTGGTCTTGTTATTGGTCTACTAGTGATCTTTATGTTGTTGGATATCGCCGGTGTGACAGATATATTCCCGGGCATCTAAGCCGTAGACGCCCTGTAGGCAGCCCATGAAAATGCGGCACGCTATATTTGCTTTGCTTATTAGTATGTCTTTGATTGCGTGCGCTGGCGCGCCGCAATCAAAGGCGCTACTAAACTCCTATACCAGTCAAAACCTTCTCTCTTTGAACTCAACTGCCGTTGTTTTGGACGTTCCTTTCAATCCCCAGCAAGACTATCAGTGCGGCCCCGCCGCTATCGCTACTGTGCTGCAGTTTAGCGGAGTGCAAACTAGTACTCACGAAATGATCGATGCTGTCTATGTGCCCGCAAGGCAGGGCTCCTTGCAAGTCGAAATGCTGGCCGCGCCTAGACAGTATGATCGCCTAAGCTATGTTATCCAACCAAGCCTAGAAGTGTTGCTGGCGCAGATTGATGCCGGCAAACCGGTATTGGTGATGCAAAACCTCGGTATCTCAACATTCCCTCAATGGCATTATGCCGTTGCGATAGGGTATGACTTGAATGAGAAAGAAATTATTTTGCACTCAGGCCTTATCGAGCAGTACCGCTTAAAACTTTCAACATTTGAACGCACCTGGGCAAGGGCAGATCACTGGGGTGTCGTTCTGCTGACCCCGGGAGAGTTACCTGTCGCGGCGAATGAATTGGCTTACTTGGAAAGCTTGGTGGGTTATGAAACAGTCGGATCGGGCGACTTAGTCCTGCAGGCTTATATCAAGGGGGTTGAACGTTGGCCTAATAATGAAACGTTAGGAATCGGGCTGGGGAATGCCTATTTTTCTCAATCGCGCTACGGTGAGTCAATTAAAGCCTACGAAAAAGTAATAGACGCCTACCCCAATAGTGCCGCGGCGCATAACAATCTTGCGCAATCACTACTCCAACTTGGACGTTTGGACGATGCCGCTAATCATGCTCGTCTTGCAGTAAACATTGGTGGGCAGTTTCAAGCCCACTATGTTGATACCTTGAACTCTATACTTGCCAAAGCCACTGAAGGGAAGCAGTAACTCTTATAACAGGAAGTTGCTTTCATCCCAGAGTACATCGCAGCAGATGATGCAGGGCTCTTCTCCGATTCTAGTCTGGACCGATAGCGTGATACAGAGTGTGCCATCGGAAATCGAAAAATAGGGTGTACTTATTTGGATGACTCCAGGGTTCTGTAAGGCGTTGCGAAAGTAGTCGCGTCTTTTCCAGCTAGCCCCTTTTGTGTCGGCTAAGGCCTTGAGCCTGTGTTTTGTATTGGAGGTGACGGAGGGGGAATCGATGTTAGAGAAACACTGCACGCCGTCTAGTGCGAGTTGGTAGAGCCGAATAGTGTTGCTCATTGGCAACATGATATCGGCAATTTGCGTAAGGCTGTTTTTTCTCTCTGGCCCCTAGGTTTGAGCGCTGAACTTCTTGATATAGGGGGTGATGATTTCATGTTGGGCTTCGGATGTTTGTGCGGAAAGGTCGTCGAAAACATTATACAAGCTTCGCCAGAGTCCATACTTGCTGTTGATTGGCTCGGATAATAGAAATGGTCGCGCAAAATAAAAGCCTTGGACCAAATCCACTCCAGCTTCCATTGCGACTAGCGCTTCATTCTCAGTCTCTATGCCTTCTGCCAAGACAATGCACTTTGAATGATGGAGCATGCTGGTGATACCTTTGATTAGCCCCTTTACACTAGGGTCTGTCCCAGCCTTCTTAATCATGCTTCTATCTAATTTCACAATATCGGGTTTAATGCGCCAGATTCTCTCGAAGTTAGATTGTCCTGCTCCGAAGTCGTCAATGGCTATAAGAAATCCCATTTCCTTGTAGCGTTTAATATGTTGCTCCAATTCCTTTTCGTCGTCGATGACGGACTCTAGAATTTCAATGACTATTCTGTTCGCGGGATAATTTTTTTCATTAAGGATGTAGCTTAAAAATTCTGCGTAGTAATCACTATCGCTCAGCGTTTGTGGATTTACATTGAGGAATAGCCAAGCATTGGGAGAATTAAGCGCGTGAAAGTTTTCTATGTGAACCAATTGGCAAATACGATCCAGTTCGCATACGTTCTTGGGGCTTTGCTGCTCAAAAAGTGTGAGAGGAGGTACCATGTTTCCGGATTTATCTAATCCTCTGGCTAATCCCTCTAGTCCGACAATTCTTCTATGCGCGATGCTGTAGATAGGTTGGAAAGCGGATATGACTCGCGTCTCATTGTATTGAGAGAATCGATTACCGTGAAAGTACCCTAAGGTTTCAGAAATTTTTTCGAACATACTATGTATATAATTTGACGGAAATTGTGAGTCGAAATAAACCGTGTTTAAAATGTTTTGCATATGTCTCGCTACTATATATATTGATAGTACTAGCTTGTGCTGCGCCAGGCCACAACAATGGCAATTAGCCCGTTGCACACGAAGCGTAATAATATTGGCCTCTACTACGGCCGTGCATAGTTATAGGGCGTTTATTTTTACCAAACGCCTTGTTGGTGCATAAACTAAAAACCAAGGGGGAAATAGAAGCCTGCTCGAAGACTACGAGTTTTGTAGTTGTGGCTAATAAGAGCTTCACCGTATCCATCATAAAAGCTAAGCATAAAGTGGCTATTGATCCATCTCGATATAGGTACAACAAGGTCTGCTTGATAACTAATTTTACTGGTGTTATTGCCCTGTCTTGCTGATAGTTCTAGCTTCGCCCAGTTGTTAATGGTGTATTGGGCACCTATTTCCAGATGTCCTAAGTAATCGTCTATGTCGGTGTTAAAGTCTCCTTTGTCTACTATCTTCCACGCTTTTAGGCTCCAACTAAGTGCTTCGCTTATATAGAAGCTGCGCTTAGCGTATAGCCGGTCCCAGCTTCTTGACTGCTGTTGATCCAGCCCATTGGATTGATGTTCAAACCCAAACTGATCCACTAGGTGTAAGCTAGCCCTGTTATTGCGGGTATTATTTGTTTGCGTAAAGTCCCAAAAAATTTCTGGATTGTAATTGTGTTCCTTGAATGGGGCGGATGATTCCGCAATGTCCCACCACGAACGCTGTGAGTACCCAAAGCGCAGCGGCGCCAGTAGAGGTGACTCTTCATCTGGAAATAAAGCAAACTGCATACCAAGTTCGAATTTTATGTCAAATGTCTTCCCGCTGAATGGTTGACCACCATTGTTGTTTTTCATGGAACCGAAAACGATATAGTTACGTTTATAGGGTTGGAAGAAGTGACCGGGTGCGTCTGCTGCAATGGAGGGCTTATGTTTCTGGGCTTCGCTATCTTCGCTGATAGTAGGTGCCACAGCTTGATGGCATAGCTCGGTTAGATCCTTGACGGTTTTGTTCAGGTTCGTCTCTTTGATGACTTCGGCTTGAAGACAAGCATTGAGTAGTGGGTCTTGTGCGGAAGCGGCTTTGGTTGGAAGAGAACTTAGAATCAGAGCAGTGGCAAAAATTGGAAATAGATAATTAAACATAAATGGCTCTGGGCTCCTGTGTTGATACCCTAAGGGTTTGGCTATTTAGTGCTAAACTGGGAAGCGGGCTCATTGGTGCTTGTGCCCTTACCAGTAAATAGTGGGAGTATCGCTTGTTAGTTTTTGCAGCACAAATTGTCTCTATTTTTTCTGTGTTCCTGTTAGGGCTCGGTTATTTAAAGGCTACGCCAAATGTGGTCAGTGCTCGCTTATGCTTTCTGCTGACTGTATGCGTTGTCTGCTACCTCCTCAGTACTATGTCTCTCGCTTACATCGAGGAGCCTTATCGACTACAGTTTGGTGGTTGGACACCTTTGCTGTACTTGGGAGGAAGTGCAATCCCCGGCGTCTTTATGTTCTATTGCTATTACCTTTTTGAGGACGAAGCAACTCCTTCGAGAGTATTGCTTGTGCTGTTCATCGTGGGTTTAGCGCTAGCGCAGGTCCCTGTGTGGCTCCCTAGCTTCTCTTCGCTTCTGCCGCAGCTTGTTGGCGAGTCACTGTCTTCGTTTCTGCTACGCACGGCGCCTAATCTAATACAGGTGGTTTTTGCCGCTCTGGCACTGTACTGGGTCGCTAAGGGATGGTCTGAGGACTTGGTAGAGACACGGCGTGTTTGGCGCTCGGTCGTCCTAAGCCTGCAAGCGGTAGTGATTTTTGTAGTATTGCTGATGGAGAATTATGTCCTGGTTGTCGCGCAAGAGCATTATGCCAGTGTCCGTAGCGCCATCCATTATGGCATTAGTGTGGTGTCTTTTGCTGCTCTATTGATGCTTTTTCGCTTTGATTACGCACCTGTCGAGGAGGCCTTAGCGAAAGAGGGAGAGGTAGCTGAAGAGTTGGAGCCAGATCTGTCTATGGCGGTGGAGACATTAGACCGTTTGCTCAAGCAGCAGAAAGTTTATCGTGAGCATGGTCTCACGATAGCGAAGTTAGCCGCAAAGATGGAGATGCCGGAGTATCGCTTGCGAGCCTTAATTAATCGTCACATGGGATATCGTAATTTTAACGCTCTATTGCACGAGTATCGGATAGAAGACGCGTGCCACATGCTGCGCCAAAAACAGCAGAAGCCTCTGCCCATCCTTACTATCGCGCTAACGGTGGGCTATCAGTCGATTACCCCCTTTAATAATGCTTTTCGTCAGTTAAAAGGCGTGACACCCACCACTTATCGCAAGACTGAACAATCGTGCTAGGACTATTGCTCGAAAGCGTGCTTTAGGGCCTTCGCTAAGGCTTGAGTGACAGGGCCGGCTTTTTCTGGCGAGCTAAGCATCAGATATAAAGGAACAATTCTTCTTGCGTCTTGCTCTAAGGGGAGTCGCTGCAGAGTTCCGCGCTTTAAATCATCTTCTACCCAGTTAAGTGGCATAAAAGCGAAGCCTATTCCTGAGCGCAGTATCTTGAGGCTGCTAGCAAAATGGCTCACAGTCCAACGCTGCTCTGAGCCAAGCCAGCCCGCATCCTGCTCGCGTTTGGTACCCGTATCGCGTAACACTATTTGCCTGTGCGCCTTGAGTTGCCATTCATCTATTGCTTTGCTCGCCTCATTGTCGAGCGAGACTAATAGGGGGTGTGATGGATGAGCCACTGGAATCATCTCTACGTTTTTAATGGGAACGCCTGAGAATCCGGTAGGGACCTTGCTGCCAATGACTATATCTGCCTGTCGTTCGAGCAAAGCTTCCTCTGTGCCTGATAGGGATGTCTCTAAAATGCGGACCCTCGTCAGGGGATACTCTTGAGCCAGCGCGTCTAGAGCAGGAATGATCGCTTGGATGTCGATTAATGCATCTAGGGCTATGCTGACTTGGCTCTCTATGCCCTGGGCGAGCTGTTGCGCGTAGTCTTCCGTTCTCTGGGCGTGTTCCAACAGTGCTAGAGCGCGGCGGTAGAGTACTTTGCCCTGAACTGTGAGCACGGCTCTGCGGCCCTTAAGCTGGAGTACGGGCTCCGGCAGTTGTTGGTTTAAGCGTGCTATCGCATAACTAATACTGGATTGGCTCTTATTGAGCTGTTCGGCCGCTGCGGCAAAGGAGCCAGTCTCTACGACGGCTCTCAATGTTGCCCAGTTCTCCAATGATACTTTGATTTTTGGCATATTTAGCCCTAATACATCGAATTTATTGATCTATAAATCCGGAATTTTGCGCTTTTTGACCGCCTTTCTCAATGTAATATGTTTAACAACTGTTACTAGTGCAGCTAAACAAGCTGCGAGGGGTGAGAAGAATGAGGCAAGTACTACAGATCAACACCAGTATATTCGATGGTCCTTCTAGTGCGGGCGTGTCGACACAATTGGCTAATGAGTTAATGGAAAAGCTGGTAGCGCAAGACGACGATCTTGTCGTAGATAGGCTCGATTTTAGCGAGAACCCTGTACCGCATTTGGATGGCGAGCGCTTACAGGCCCTCATGACTGAAGAGTCAGAGCGTACCGCGCGCCAGTGTGAGCTGATCAGTTACTCCGACGATCTTATTGCTCGCCTACAGCGGGCCGATGAAGTCATCATTGGCGTCCCTATGTATAACTTCTCCATTCCGTCTATGTTGAAGGCATGGATAGATCACGTGGCGCGTGCCGGTGTCACATTCAAGTATACGGAGAACGGCGCTGTGGGCTTGTTGGGGGACAAAAAGGTCTATTTGATGGTAACGACAGGTGGGAAGCACGAAGAGGGCAAGACTGATCACATTCGTCCTCTAATGAAGACAATACTGCCCTTTTTGGGCCTAGATAACTACGATATTGTGATTGCGGATGGTTTGAATATGGGAGATGAGCCGCGCCAAGAGGGAATCGCTCGCGCTAAGGAGCAAATCGAGGACATCGCGGCGGCCAGAGCAAAAAGCATTCGCGCAGCCTAAGTGGGCTGCGCTCTTGCCCTGTTTTGTTAGGCCTTTACTCGGTAGTAGTCACCATATAGCCCACTCTAGGGAAGTGGACAGCTACTGTGCCTGCGCGCTCGTCTTCGCGTTTAAGGACTACCTCGAACTCGTCGCAATACAGAAATTCACCTTCGACCGGGTCGATGCCGTAGTCCGTTGGTTGCACGACGATTTTGGCGCCGGGCTGGATTGTTCCTAAGGACGAGCTAGCAGATTTGGTGACTATCTGGCTGCTACGCGCGATTTCAATAGCTGCTTCGCTGCTCATCTGCTCCGGATCCCCGTGGCCAAGTTTAGCAATGTTTTCCATCCACTTTAGGATATTCGGAAAGTCGTTCAAAATGTCCTTGGCGATGGGTTTTGTAATCAGAAACCAAAGCGGATGGTATACGGAGAAATCTGCTATGCATGGAGCCTCACCAAATAGGTAAGTCTGACCATTTTGCAGTTGCTCCTCAAAGTTCTTTAAAGCCAGCATTAAACCGTTTTCAGCTTCCGAGAATGGCATTCTGGGCGCAGGTGAGCCTTTTCGCATAGCGGCCCTGTCCGTAAGAAAAGCCTTCATGGCGGCTTCGTCCCCATCGAATACCTGGGTCATCACTTCAGGTCTGAAGCCTAAGGGGACAGCACACTGAAACAGGTAGGAGTCGGCCCAACTCGCTAGTGCCTGAGCACTTAGCCCCGAGCTAGCAGGATACAAATCATTGTCCGTCGTCAGATTATTCAGCTTGCGAGCGATAAGAGCGGTATCACAGATGATGTTTGCCCCGATCTGTAATACCGGCGTTCTGCGGTAGCCACCGGTAAGCGCAATTAAGTCGGGCTTGGGCATGATGCGTGGAATTGTGACCGACCGCCAGGACAGTTGCTTTGCGCCCATTATGGCTCGAACCTTCTCTGCGAAAGGCGATGTCGAATAATGATGAAGAATAATATCGCTCATACCGAAAATACCGTTTTTGCTTGTAGGTTTAGGCTGTTGATTCTAACGTGAAGTAGCAGGGCCTTGCGAGCTTTGCAAAATCTAGAAAAGGCGATAAGCTGTGATCAATTGTGACAATTGGAATACATGGCTATACAAGGATCCACTTCAGCCGATATAAGACTTAGGCGATATAAGGTCCTACAGAATGATAAAAAAAATAACAGTAGAAGAGCTTACACTTGGCATGTATGTGCAGGAGTTGCATTCCTCATGGATGAATCATCCGTTCTGGAAAACCAGCTTCCTACTTGAGGATGATGAAGACCTGCAGAAGATCAGAAGCTGTGGTGTCAAGAATGTCAGCATTGACCTCAGCAAGAGTGTTCTGAAGAAAGCGAAGCCAGCCGAACCGCCAGCGAATAAAACGACAGATTCCGTTGCCAAACCAAAGACAAAACCAGCGCCAGTAAAGTTTAGCTTGCAGCGCGAGTTGGCCAAGGCACGTGAGTTATGTGATACGTCCCGTAGTGCCGTCATGAATATGTTTAAAGAGGCACGGATGGGAGCGACTGTGTCGGCTGACGTTGTCGAAAATGTCGTTGAGCAAATAGCCAATTCCGTGGTTCGTCATCCGCAAGCTTTAATAAGCCTTGCGCGCCTTAAAACTGCTGATAACTATACCTATCTTCACTCTGTAGCCGTTAGTGCCATGATGGTTGCGTTTGCTAAAGCCCTTGGTTTTGATGAAGAGCAGACTCGTGAAGCAGGCGCGGCGGGTTTGTTGCATGACTTAGGTAAATCGGGCATTCCGGATAGTATTCTCAGTAAGCCAGGAAAGTTGACGACAGAAGAGTTTGAAATTATTAAGACCCATTCCAGCATTGGTGCCGAAATCCTAGAGGCAACACCAGATGTTAACCCCAATGTGATAGAGGCTTGCCTGCATCATCATGAGAAGATGGACGGGTCGGGTTATCCCCATGGTTTAAAAGGGGATGAAATCACGCGCCTAGCGCGAATGACTGCCATTTGTGATGTCTACGATGCCGTGACGTCTAATAGGCCATATAAGCAAGGTTGGTGTCCTGCTGAGTCGCTACAGAGAATGATGCAATGGAAAGGGCATTTTGATCCTGCATTGTTTCAAGTCTTTGTCAAAACCTTGGGTATTTACCCAACGGGTACTCTGGTAAGAATGGAAAGCCAGCGCTTGGCAGTTGTCGTAGAGCAAAACGAGGGCAGTATTTTGAAGCCTGTTGTGAAGGTGTTTTTCTCTTTACGCTCCAATCTTCCTTTAAGCCCGCAGCTGCTAGATCTCTCGTCTTCTAAGGCTAATGACAAGATTATTGCTAGGGAAGCGCAAGAAGATTGGAACTTCAAGTATCTCGATGAACTATGGCAATCTGAAAACTAATGCGGTGTTTTAGAATTTACTCCACTTCAAAACTAAAAGGCCTCGCATTGAATCTAAGAATATTATCGTTTGGCATATAGCCGACATATATTTCAAAAACGCCGCTCAATTGGCTCAGTCCAGATACAAGCCCTATGTTTTCGATGCTACCGAGCCTCTGTATAGATCGTGCGCTAGTCAGTGAGGCAGTGTCGCCATTCCACAAGGTAAAACCTCCGTCCTCGTTTAGGGCAAACAAATTGCCGCCGTAAGACACGACGCAGTATAGCTGTGACTCTAGACCAATATCGTTAGGGTCTATGGTAATGCGAGCATTGATAGTAATGGCTTCATTCAGTGAAAAATGGGTGTCTGCTCTATTGCTATCGCCAAGCACTGACAATTCAAACTGAGCGGAACTCGTTTGTAGATCGGTTCTGATAGCGTTGGAATATTGAACGGACGGTTCTTGCGCGGACTCGCTAGCGAGGGTGGGCCTGTCGAAAGGAAAGACCTCTTGACTAGCTCTCGGGTCACTGAGTCCATTGACAATGAAATCTATAATTTTGTTGCGTTGCTGATCGTCGTTGGCAAAAACATCGACTTCATTGAGTTCGATATTGCTATTTGGAATATTAGATTGCCTTTGTGTGAACTGAGTATGCCCTGTATCTGCCGCGCCGGCATTGTAAAAGTCGAAAGCGTCACTGACATCGCTAATCCACCCAAGGTGCATCAATGCAGACTTAGACCCAATATTGCGAAGCGAAGGCGTTTTGAACTTGCCGCGGTCATTGTTTTGGCCTGTAAGCTCGAATTGCCCTAGGTCTTCGTTGGCAGGCCTTAGGCCAATATTGTGAAAATTATTGTCGCTGAACAGGGGAGGGACGTGACAATTTCGGCAAACCGAATCATTGAAGAGCTGCCATCCCTCTATCTGCTGTGCAGTCATGGCGCTATTATCGCCCTCGATAAATTCATCCCAGGGCGTTTCATTCGGAACCAAGGTGCGCTCATAGGTGGCAATGGCCATAGCGATGCGAGTGGGGTTAATCTCGGCTGAGGAGAATGCCGCTAAGAAGAGATCGCCATAGTCCTTGCCCCCTTGAAGGGCATCAGCCATATCGGCGGGAATATCGGACGCGAGCGCCAATGGAACCACTTGTTCCAGCTTGTTGATGACATCTTGCCATGTGCGATCAGCCTGTGCCATTTCAACACTACTGAGAATCGGACCCACGGCCTGGCTTTCGAGCGAGCCGCCTGTGCTAATGACTATATTCGATTCGTTGAGCGGGTCCACGAACTCATCGGTTGCTCGACCATCCCAGAAATTACTGTCAGCAAACATCGATGTGAAAAACGAAGGGGCCGCACGCCCGGTGACCTGAGGGCTGTGACCAAATATGGGGTCATTGAGCTGCCGTCCCGTGCTATCTAGGGCGCGTATACCAAAGGAGCCGATAATATCGTCAGCTGTCCCAAATATCTCATCATTGCCCGGATGTGTGGCTCGGCGGGGATCCGCGCCGCCTGCGGCAGGGCGGTGACAAGTGCCACAGGCTACGGTGTTGTCGCTGGAGAGTTGTTCGTCCCAAAACAGTATCTTGCCCAATACGCGCTTGGGTTCAGTAATAGGGTTCTCTTGTGGTGCCGGCGCCTCGCCAAGGGCTTGTAATGGAGGCGGGCCAGGCTGGGCAAGGGCCGGCAAGGAGACGCTTAATAGGATTAGGCTTAGAAAGGCGCTCGTGATTGGCCCTGGCATGCTTACTCTCCTTTGCTGGAGGCTAAATAAAAATCGAGTATAGTGAGTCCTACGAAGCTAGAGGCGAAAACTGTCGAAACGCGCCTGCTAATGCCTAAAAAGAATAAGCATATCTTAATGTATTCTTTTAAAGAATAAGATGTGTTCGTCTATAATGCGTGGTCTCATAGTACTACCGAGCGCGTACGCTTCGGCACAAATGACAGGATACTGAAAATGGAATGGCAGGCATGGTTATCGTTAACTCTGACCGTTGGCGTTATCAGCGCTCTAATACTCACTCGCTTAAGTCCCCACTTTGTATTGATGGGCGCTCTTGCCGTGCTTAGTTTGGCGGGCGTACTGACTCCCGAAGAAGCGCTTTCCGGTTTCGCCAATCCAGGACTGGCAACCGTTGCCGCTATGTTTGTGGTAGCGGCTGGTTTACACGCCTCTGGTGGTGTCGATTTGCTGGTCAATAAGTTTCTCGGCCGTCCTGCAAATACACGCGCCGCTATGTTGCGCCTCTTCCTGCCGGTCGTGCCTTTAAGCGGTTTTCTTAATAATACTCCCGTCGTAGCGACTATGATTCCGGCGGTGAATGCATGGTGTCGTCGAATCGATATTGCCCCTTCCAAGCTTATGATTCCGCTTAGCTATGGTGCGATTATGGGAGGGTGCCTGACGCTCATCGGGACCAGTACCAACTTGGTAGTGAGCGGGCAGTATCAGGCTTTAACGGGGCAACCTGGCTTTTCGATATTTGCCATTACCCCACTTGGTTTGCCGGTGGCGATTATTGGCTTGTGCTATATGTTATTCGTATTGCCAAAGTTGCTGCCAGATCGGCGCGAGAAGAAACCGTTTCAGAATATGCGCGAGTTTACGCTTGAAGTGGCAGTAGACCCGAATGGGCCGCTGGTTGGCTTGAGCGTAGAAGAGGCGGGCCTGCGTAATCTGCAGCGCGTCTACTTAGTTGAAATTGAGCGAGGCGATAATATCGTGACCGCGGTGCCCTCGGAGGAGCAGCTGCGCGGCGGAGACAGGCTTGTTTTCGCGGGAGAAACGGAGGCAATTTCAGACTTGTTGCGGATTAACGGCATTGTCGCCTCTGTCAGTGAAGATAAAGCAGCCATGTCGGAGTCACGAGCAGAGCGGCGCTTGATCGAGGTGGTGGTATCCCAGTCTTGCTCATCAATTGGGGAAACAGTGAGGGGGTCGCGTTTTCGTGATCGTTACGGTGCTGTAGTGCTTGCGGTTGCCAGAAACGGTGAGCGTGTTGCCGGTAACTTGGGCAGCATTATTATTAAGCCCGGTGACACTCTGTTATTGGAGGCTCGCCCAGCCTTCGTTAGCCGGCAGAAATACAATAAAGACTTCTTGGTGATTAATGATCTAGATACTGTGCAGCCTAGACATGACAAGGCGCTGCTGGCATGGGGCATTTTGCTGGGACTTGTTCTTTGTGCAGGCCTAGGACTATTAAGCATGCTAAACGCCGCGCTGCTAGGGGCGGGAATCATGTTGTTGACGGGCTGTCTCTCTGTTAGCCAGGCCGAAAAGAGCTTAGAGTTTAATATCCTGATAACTATCGCCGCGTCGTTTGCGCTTGGCATAGCCCTGCAAAAAACGGGGGTGGCGCAAGTACTAGCCGAGGGCATTGTCAGCCTTAGCGGTGGGCGTCCTTGGTTGCTGCTGTTATTAACTTACGCCGCCGTTTCGCTACTGACGGAAACCGTTACTAACAATGCGGCTGCAGTTATCATGGTGCCTATTGTGTTAGCCATTGCTACTCAAGCGGGCTTGAACCCTGAGCCTTTCATGTTCGCCGTGATGATGGCAGCCTCCGCCAGTTTTGCGACTCCATTGGGATACCAGACCAATCTGATGGTCTATGGTCCTGGCGCTTATCGATTTAGTGATTTTGTTCGTGCGGGGCTGCCAATGAATATTTTGATTGGTGTCAGTACAGTGACTATTTTGTTGATTGCTTGGCCGCTTACACTGTAGTGCAAGCAGCCAAGCCATAGACTTTAGTTAACGCTAAAGACGTACACAGCGTTGCCACTCGAGGGATAGGTGATCTCCGGAGTCACAACAGCAGGGACGGATCGGGGGCTGGTGCCACCTAGGGCTGTCGTTACAGCGATGTACTGCTTACCGTCAACGGCGAAAGACAATGGATGACCTTGCACCGACGTGCCAAGTCTCGTTTCCCAAAGAATTTCGCCGGTGTGGACATCGAAGGCTCTAAAGCGGCGGTCTAGATCGCCGGCAAACACTAAGTCACCCGCTGTAGATAGTACACCGGTGATGAACGAGGCGCGTTGCTCGTAACTCCAAACCTCTTCCATAGTATCGACGTTATAAGCGGCGAGCTTCCCGATATTGCCGTTGCTGCCGGGCATCTCGAAGAATCGTCGGCTAGCGGCGAGACCACCCGAGCCAGGTACTAGCTCTACTGCTCTGGCTGCGTTCTCCAAACAAGTTTGGCTTAGTGGCGCAATCATCAGCCCCGATGGCTCGTGATAACTCATCGAATGCCAATCTTTACCGCCAGCACTGCTAGGGCAGGCCGAAGTCCATTCATCAATTTGCGCATTCATAATATCTTCACGATAGGTGACCTCGCCTGTGTCGGGATCGATATTGGTGAAGGCATTTTGGAATACGGTTTCGGTATAATCTAAGAATTCACCGGTGACACGGTCATTCTTCCACAGGATGCCGTATTTACCGAGCGAGAAGACAAGCTTGCGTCCATTGCGATCAACTAGCACTCGCTCAAACACTTCGTCTAAGTCCAGTGCTTCACCGGGAACATGTTGGAAGTGCCAGTTCAATTCGCCAGTGTCAATGTCTAGGGCAATAGTTGAGTTGGTGTAAAGCCCTGCATCATGTATTGACATGTGTCGGCTTACGGGTACCCAGGGTTTTGCTTGCGCCGTTCCCCAGTAGGTAAGTTTTAGCTCAGGGTCATAGCTGCCCGTGATCCACGTCTCACCTCCTTTTCTGTATAGATTCTCCAGCTCGCCCCAAGTATCACCACCGGGAGTACCTTCGTGCGCAACGGTGTTGAATTCCCAAAGCCTTTCGCCGGTATCGACATCATGAGCGGTAACATAGCAGTTCTCTACAATATAGGTAGCGCATCCGGCCTGACCCAGAATTACTTTGCCATCTGCGACGATCGGGCCACTTGAGTTAGAGAAACCTTTGCTATTGTCGGCCACAACTACTTCCCAAATCTTCTCGCCCGTGCGGGCGTCCAGAGCCATTAATCGGGCATCGGTGGTTGCGTGAATAATCTTGTCATCGTAAATGGCGATATTGCGCATATCTTCGCGCGTTTCAGAGCCTCCATGGTGTTCCCAAATCAACTCGCCGGTCGCTGCATCCAGAGCCTGTATGATATTGCTGGTATTAATGAGATACATGGTACCATCGTAAACGATGGGGGCCGGTTCGGAGGCGCCTTCATGCATATTCCAAACCCATTCCAATTGCAGGCTGCCAACATTTTCTTTGTTGATTTGCTCTAGCGGGCTAAAGCTCCACGCTTGATAATTACCCCGCCACATTAACCAGTCGGCGGGGTCGGGGTTGGCCATCATTTCATCGTTCAAGGGCGTGAAATTTTCGACAGTTCCGGCAAACGTGACACCTACTGGTGGCTCGGATTGTTGGCTCGAGCGCTCTGTTGTGGGTGTTACGTTTGCTAATACACTAGCGATCGTAACGCTGGTGTCGGCATCTAATGTTTCGTCTCCCGCTTCGCCACCGTTGTTATCGAGAATATGGGCTAGGATGTTGGATACGGTATCGTCCTCCAAGGTACTGTCATTGCCTGGTGGCATAGAGGATTGTATAAGACGAAATAGGTCGTCCGTATTGCGGCCGTTCCAGCGCGAAGTAAAGCCAGAGCCACTGAGCTGAGGAGCTAGTGTTGTTCCCTGTAAATCTGCCCCGTGGCAGCTTGCGCAGTTCTGTGCAAACTCCTGTTGACCAGCATCGGCTTGTTCTTGCGTGAACGGCGTGGCAGCTTGCGCGTAAACGCTGGAGTTGATGGCGGCTATGGCAAAACTTAAAAGTGTGTAGTGAATTGAGTGTTTCAATTTTTGGGAGCGAAGAGTTTTCATAATTGCCTCAAATAAGTATTTAGTGATTACAGTGAGCTAGGCCTTAGTGGAGAAGCCAGCCGCGCAGCTCCCCAGAGGGATTGTCTTCGCTGTGAATCTGGATATAGAGTCCTTCGGCGTGAAGCGCGTCAATGAGATCCTCGCTTATTGATACCTGAGCGTTCAGGCGTCCGCTGCCATCGTTCAGATCACTCAGCTCCAGCGAGAAGGCGACTGGACCTGGTTGTGCTTTGGGGCCTTTGTGGATATGCGCCGATGTTGCCTTGGAACTCATGCCCTTGAACTCGCCGCTGAGAGTCAGGATGTTGCCCTCTAGGCTTGCATTGACCCGACCTTCGCCAGTGATGGTATTGACGGTTAAGAATGTAACGGGCATCGGCGACAGGCGAGCGTGTAAGGCGTTCATGTCTGCGGCAGTCGCCGGTGATGCCTCCAAGGTGAACGCGAGAGCTAGCAATAGCGTTAACGAACCTATGTATTTTGCTTTGTCTATTGTTGTTTTAAGCCTTCTCATTAGTACCCTCATTCTTATGTCGATTAAAAAATTGCAGTGCCATTATACGAGGCTAATGCCTCTACGCTAGCCATTTGTCCCGAACTAGGCTAGGGCGAAATGGCTGAGCGAGGAGCCGCATCTACCTGCTTAATAAAATAGGCTAGAAAGCGAGCCATACGCTCTAGGCCAGGCTCTGAGATGGCTTCCAGTACTTCGCCACTGGTGTGATACAGGGGGGGCGCTTGCATGGTAGTGACTATTGGAGCTTCTAAAGAGCGATAGCCGCCACCTTCCCCACTCGCCATCGTATTAGCTTCGGAAACGAAATTTGTGCCATATAGGGCGACACCGGATTCTATTAGGCCTTCCAAGAAGGGGGCGCTATTGGTAATGCCCGCTACGATAGGCGCCTCGCCAACGTCGGCAACAAAGTCTCTATAGCCATCACTGGCCTGACTTCGTGCTGGGACGAAATTGCGTTGAGCCACGTGTTCGATGTTGAGGGCTAGAACGCTCTTGCTAGCAAGCTCTGGGTTTAGTGCCACAAAATTGCGCGGCCCATTGAGGCCACTGGTATGGTGGCCAGCGCTAGCGACAAATACGAGAGTTCGCTTGGTTCTATTTTCTGGTTTGGCAAAATGGCGTGCGAGAGCGATTTGCACGGCCAGGCCGTCACCATTATCCCCGGCACCGTCAAACCAGGCATCCACGTGAGCGTTGATGATGATTGTTTCATCGCTCTCGGATCCGGGTAAGACGCCGACACCGTTTACAGCCGACAGGCCTGTGAATATTTGAGTTTCTAGGGTGGCCTCAACCGTGACAGAATCTTGCAGGCCTTTCAGGCTCGCTTCGCTTAACACTTTCTCCAAGAATGCACCATCTCGGCCTCCAATATTGAAGCATGGGCCGCCGCAGTTGCGAAAATCCGTGGCCAGCTCATTACCGGGTAGTTGCATTATGTTGATTACGGCCACTGCGCCTTGCTCAAACATCGCTCGCATTCGCGGTACGGTAGGTGTGCGTTCAAACACCATATGCCCCTGGGGCACCACTTTCTGCACGGCAATCTTGCCTTGTAGGTCTAAGTTCGCGAGCTCTGCTGGGCTTCCAGTTCCTGCGTAGACTAGCTGTGCGCTTAGTTTGCCTCCCTCTATATTGGAAGGGGATAAAGGCATTGCTGTCTCTAGAATAATGTCTTGAGAGTTGGCGCCGAAAGCCGGATTAGCCTTGAGCCGTAGCTCCCAAGATAGGGGAAGCCAAAACTCGGCATCCTCAGCCTGAGTAAAGCTCTGAAGCCTAACGTCCTCTATGCCAGCTTCGCGGAGCTTGTTTGCCGCCCATCGGGTAGTCTCTTCTCCAGAGTCAAATCCCGAGATGCGACCCCAGAGCTGGCCGGATCCTATTTCCTTATTGGCTCTGCTACGCTTCGATATTTCCACTATCTCGACTAGGTCTGGCCATATCTGATCGCCCTGTAGCTCGGTAAATTGAGACTCGCTTTGAGGATGGGTGGCTGGCGCTGGCCCCCTGCTGCCAACTAAGGCTGGAAGCGTATGAGGCGCAAAGCTTGGGGGTGTTTCTAGGCCAAACCAAGCGTCCGAAGTTGATTGCGCCAAGCAAGCGCTGCTTAGTCCCCAAAGGAGGAAGGGGATGAACCGGCAGATGAGTCTCTGTCTGCCTTGGAAGAGGCGATAATCCATTGTGAACTCCAAGTTTTATTATTGTTCTAGGCAGCTTAGCTGCTCGCGCTGTCGTTAGCGTGATTGTAGAGTCAAATTAAACCTTATATGATCGTTAACTTCTATATGCAAATATACTCGTATAATCTAGTGATAGGGTCAGTTCGGCTCTATTACACTAGGTTTCGCCTCTAAGCGAAATACCGTAATAAGACCACTCACATATGGCGCATATGACAAGGATTATCGTTAGAGCTTTTTATTTTTTCCTGTTGCTAAACAGTGCGGCGGTATTGGGTGCCACTCTTGGAGATGAGCACGGGGAGGTCTTCCTTGGAGGAGAGCTGCGTTATGTCGAAGACGTCCGTAGCTCATTTAGTATTGAGGAGGCAAGAGAGGCTCTCTATTCGGAGGGCGTAAACTGGGATGCGCCCGGTTTTCCCGTATTCGGTTTCTCAAGTTCGAGCTACTGGGCGAGCGTGAGCGTAGATAATTCCTTTGCCACTGATCAGCAGTGGATTATGAAAATGGCATTTGCCCCTACCGATGAGATCGATTTCTACTATCAGGATCGCTCAGCTAATTGGGTACATAAGAAAGGTGGCGACTCATTGCCTTTCTCTGTGCGCGACGTTGAACACCACGCTATCACCTTCAGTTTTCCTGTTTATGCAGGAGAGATCCAGACTTTTTATTTTAGGGTGAAAAACAGTGGCTCGGTACAGCTGCCAATCTCAGCTATCAGTCTGGAAAATCTTCAGGAACAAACGCGAAGTGAATATTGGCTAATCGGCATGCTCTATGGCGCTTTATTGGTTATGGCTTTCTATAGTTGCGCCATTTGGGCTACAACTCACGACAAAAGTTATCTGTTCTTCTCGGCTTTTCTGCTTTCCGGTCTGCTCTACAACCTTTCTATGCAGGGCTTAGCATTCCAGTATTTTTGGCCTGACAATATTTATTGGTCCAATCGCGCGATGCCGACCTTTACCATGCTTGCCTGCGCTTCGGGCTTGGCATTCGTCTCGCGCTTTTTAAATCTGCAGCGTCTCAGTCGTAAGCTCAATAATTTGATGTTCATGCTGAGCATGGCCACTTTAGTTATAGCGGTTGTCGGATTAGTTTTACCGCTCCGGTGGATAATTCGAGTCGATGTTCTTGTGGTGTTAGGCGTGCTGGCAGCCGTTATGTACGTGACCTACTTCGGCTTAAAACGCAATAATAGACAAGCTGCTTTCTTGGCTATTGCATGGTCAATATTGATGCTCAGTGTGCTTATAGAGATGGCCCAGCGTCTAGGGGTCAATATGCCGCCCACACTGAGCTTCCATAGTATTCAATTCGGAACTGTCTTAGGGGCAATGATAATCGCACTCGGTTTGGGTGACCAAATCAATTCCTTACTTAAAAACTATGGCAGCGTCCAGAATGAGATGCTAAAGGCCAATCAGCAAAAAATCGAAGCCTTGCAGAATGCCGATGACCTGAAGGAAGAGTTCATAGCAAATGTATCTCACGAATTGAAAACTCCTCTAACGGGTATTATCGGCTTGTCGGAGATTATTCTCGATAGTAAGAAGGGACAGCTTGATCCAAGCACGCTCGAAAGCTTGAATATGATTCGCATTAGTGGGCAGCGACTGGCGAATCTGGTGAATGACGTCATTGATTTTTCGTCCATTAAACACGGTGAGCTTGAGTTAGATAGGCGCGCCGTAGATCTGAAGAAAGTTTGCAGTCTAGTGATCAAAATGTGCCGTTCTCTAGTTGGGGATAAACCTATTCAATTGGCAGAGCATTTTCCTGACGAGCCAGTAATAGTGTTAGGCGATGAAGATCGCTTGCAGCAAATTCTCTTTAACTTAGTTTCCAATGCCATCAAATTTACGCCACGCGGCTGGGTCGCCATCTCCATAGAGCTGATTGATATTGATGTGCGTATCAGTGTGAAAGACACCGGTGTAGGTATTTCAAGAGAGCAGCAGGCGCGAATTTTTAATCGCTTTTATCAGATCGATTCTACTGCGACACGCGAGCGCGGCGGTACCGGGCTTGGTTTGGCGATATCGCAAAAACTGGTAGAGCTACACGGGACGGAAATTGTACTGCGCAGTAGTCTAGGTGAAGGCTCGACATTCTACTTCGACCTGCCCTTATATGGTGGGCAGCTGCTTTCCCGCGATAGTAATGCATCGGAGTTATCCGCTCCCTCTCAAAAAGATGCAGCAGAGCTAGCTTCTAGGCCTCTTGAGGTTAAGCAGAGAACAGAGCGTAGGGCTGTGGCCGCAGAACTGGAAGAACAGGTGCTATCGGTCGAGCTTTCGAGCAAGCGTCGCAAGGTACTAGTTGTAGACGATGAGTATCTCAATGTGAAGATCGTAAAGGAGCACCTTAGCGCCCACTACGAAATTGTTACCGCTCTGGGTGGGCTGGAAGCTTTGGAGATTATCGAAAAGGATAAGCCCGATCTGCTCGTACTAGATTTAATGATGCCTATTATGACGGGTTTTGAACTATGCCAGAGGGTCCGACAGAAATATAGTTTGGATGAGTTGCCAATCGTTATTCTCACTGCAAAAAACAGAGTTGAAGACTTAGTCAAAGGCTTAAGCATGGGAGCGAACGACTATATAAGCAAGCCGTTTAGTAAGGAAGAGTTGCGTGTGCGTGTAGGTAAGCAGGTAGAGCTGCTGGATCTACGTGAGGTTCGTAAAGAGAATGAAGTGCTAAACTGGCAGTTGGCTCGCTACCAAGAGAGCGAGAAACGCTTGCGTGAACGAGAAACGCGTCTCGCCGGCATGCTTAATATTACCAGCGATGCACTAATTAGCATTAATGAACAGGGCACTATAGTTTTTATTAACAAGCCCGCAGAGGACTTGTTAGGCGTTGACTCCGACCAATACACAGGGCAGGCCTTTAGTGAGCTAGCAGGAGTATTGGAGTCCTTGTGTAAAGGCTGCGCTGAGCACTTGAGATTTCCTTTCGATGAGTCTGTGCTCTCTAACGCTGAGGAGCCAAGTTATTATCACTTCACTCTTATGCTCAATGACGGCAATAGTGAACAAGCAACGCCTACAGAGGTACGCATGGCGGTGTTGACACTTAGCTTAGAATACGACTTTTATCTCTTGACCCTCGAGAGAGTAGAGCAGGCTGAATTGGCGGAATCCGAGGATATTGAGAATGCGCCGTTACCAGAGCTTATATCCCAGATTAATAAGAATGTGGAACGGACTCAGCTGCTTAGCCGGTATTTGTCGAAGATAACGCCTGAGGATTTACAAAAGCATAAGCATTTGTTTAGTGACCTAGAGAATGTCGATAAGATTATCGGAAGTTTGACCAGCTCTTTACCCACGGAGGATGACTCCGAGCAGGCCTACCGCGAGGCGCTGGTTAAACTAATGCAAGATTGCCATTATTTTTGGCAGAAGGTAACCGGAGAGTCGATCATCGATTTGGCCGAAAAAAGCCGCATATGGAGCGTGAGTATTGACAATGGACGCTTGAGAACTCGTTCTATGAATCGCTATCTCTCCGTAGATAAATTGCCAAAAAATCCGCGCTGGAGACAAGTGGCGCGAACTGCTTACTTTGTTTTATCAAAAGTCTCAGAGGACCAGGAAGCGAAGAGAGCGTTGGAGAAATCAGTCGCGACTCTACAAGAAATTGTCGAGAAGAGAGCGCTTAATTAAGATCGAATAATGCTTAGCCAATCGATCGTTGCTAGCCAAAGCAAGGCCCCGCTCATAAGGGTCAATATTTGGCTAACGCGGTCTTGTAAGGCAAACACAACTGGGTCTTCCTCAATCTCGCCCCGAGCGGCCAATAACCAAATTCGACTCACCATGTAAAGAAGTAGTGGGCAGATTAGCCATAGCACCTCAGGGGTGGCGTACTGAGTTCTCGTCTCTACGCTATTAATGTATAGCGCAAATACCATTACGGATAAGAAAGCGCTGATGGTGCCGAAGTTCGCCATCATACGCAGATCCTGTGCGTAGTAGCCACGCCCCTGGCTTTGGCTGATTCCGGCATTGCGCAGGTAGTCGAGTTCGGTATAACGCTTCACCACCGCTAGGCTGAAGAATAGAAACATGGAAAAGGCCAATAGCCAGAATGAGGGGATGACGGAGATGGCAGCAGCGCCAGATATAATCCGTATGGTGTAGAGCGTTGCAAGCATAATGACGTCTACTAACACAACTCTCTTTAAGAAGAAGCTATAGAGGCCTGTACATAGATAGTAAAAGGTTAATACCGCAATGAAAGCTCTAGGCAGAATGCTTGCTAGTGAGAAGGCGCAGATCAAAAGCGCTGGGCTTATCAATAGTCCGTGGAGAATAGGAATGTCGCCAGCTGCGAAGGCGCGACGATGCTTGCTTCGGTGCTGTCGATCGCTGTCTAGGTCCAGTAAATCATTGAGTACATAGACGCTTGAGGCGCATAGTCCAAAGCATAGGAACGCTAACGCTGCCTGCATTAGCAATTCGATATTCGTCACTTGGTGGGCGAGTGCTAATGGTAGAAACACCAGCGCGTTCTTGAGCCACTGATGTAAGCGCAGTGCGCTAAGATAACGCCGCCACTTGGTTTTGGAATCTCTAAACTCCGCCTCAATTGTCGTTAGAGTATCGAGAGACTTTCTTGTGCTTGAGCTGGCGTTAACTGGGATAGCAGAGTCAGAGTATTCCCATACAGCAAGGTCGACTTTACTATCACCGGCGTATGAAAAATAATCGTCCTTGGTTTGAATTTCTTTTAATTTCCTCTTGCCAGACAGATTGCGAGTTTGGTCGCTGCCTATCGCTCGACTGAAAATGCCCAAGTGCTCCGCAACGGCCTTTACTAGTCGTTCATTTGAGGCGGATATTAGAATAAGCTCGCGTCCGCGAGACTTTTGAGCCCTTAGGTATTCTAAAAGTTCTTGGTTGTAAGGCAGTAAGTCAGCGCGAAGTTTTACTCGGCTTGCCAGTTGATGTTTAAACTTTGCCTTTCCTTGTAGTAACCATAAAGGTATTAGGAAGATATAAAGCAGGTTGTGTTTTATTAATGCAAGAAAAGACTCCAGTAGTAGATCGCTACGAATAAGAGTGCCATCTAAGTCCACATACAGGGGATATGGTTTGCTAGTCGAGCTCATATGGATCAGAACCTTTTATAATTTTAGTCGTTTGAATATAAACTCGGGAACGAGTCTCACGACAAGCAAGATATAGCGCCAGTATCCGGGCGCATAGATACACGGCTTGCCTTTATCTATTCCTTTGGTAATGCTCTGGGCAACACGTTCTGGAGTGCTCCACAACGGCCCCCCTTTTTCAATTTCATTAGTCATTGGTGTATCGACAAAGCCAGGTTTTATATCGATGACCGAAATGCCTTTGCTAAATAATTTTCCGCGCAGTCCCTGTATAAAAATTGACACGGCTCCTTTGGAGGCGCCGTAGTAGTAGTTGGATTGTCTACCCCTGTCTCCGGCAACGGATGTGATAACCGCGATCGTACCTTTTCCCTGCTCGCTCATCATAGGGGCGAGCAAGTTTAGTAGCGATAAAGTGCTAGTGGTATTGGTGTGAAACTGTTGGAGGGCGTAAGAAAAATCATTTTCGCAGCGCTGTTGGTCTGGCAGGACGCCATGACAAATCAATACTAAATCGATCACGCCTAGTGTCTTCTTAGCTTGCTCAAGCGCACTCTGTTGCTCATCTAAGCTATCGCTGTCCAATACGGCAAGGTCGACTTTTTTGGCGCCGCGCACACTGAGATCACCTTCCTGGATTTCCAGCTTGCGTTTGTCGCGGCCAAGCAAATATAAATGGCAGGCCGCTGCGGCATAGTGTCTGGCACAGGCTTTGGCAATGGCTGAGTTAGCGCCAATGATGAGTATGTTCTGCAAAGAGTTAGCTCCTGTTTTGATTGCTAGCGCTATAGCCCTAGTCTTCTTGACTGTAAAGAATTAAAAACCTTATCGGCCCCTGTTTCTTGGCGCAGCTGAACAAATTTGTTCCAGTTTTCATACCCAGCTTTAAACATCTGCTCGCTCATGCGAGCGTCCTTTGTTAGATAGAGTCGTCCGCCATGATCGATAATGATGGCGTCCAGCTCTCTTAACACGGCCTCTAGTGACGGTTCCCATTTAAAATCTAGCGCAATGGTATAACCCGGTTTTGGAAAAGATAGCCAGTTCTTATTGGCTGGGCCAAATTTCTTTAGAACGCTCAAGAAGGAACCCTTGCCTGCATTGCGAGTAGTGTTGAGAACTTTTTCGATGGCGTCTTTAGCAGCATCAGTGGGCACTAAGAATTGGTATTGCACAAAGCCATTCTTGCCATAGAGCCGGTTCCAGGACTCTATGCTGTCTAGGGGGAAGAAGAAGGGCTGCAAGCCAATTATTTGCTTGCTCCCTTCTTTGATAGGTTTATGGAAATAGAGTTTATTGAATGCCCCCATCGTATAGCGATTAAGCATAAAACTAGGCGCGTCAATGGGGATCGGCAGCTTGCTGCGCTTAATGGCGTCCAGCGCTCCGCGCTCGGCGTGTTCGCCAATGTATAAAATGGAGCGGCCAAGATGTTCGTTCTTGGCCAAACAATCGAGCCAAGCTACTGAATAGCTAGCGTCCTTGTATTCATCGAATAAGGCGAAAATCTCGCTAAGGTTCTGGGCTTTAAAGCTGCGCTGCTCTATGCAAGAGCTACTGATGGGTTTCAAGGAAATAGTAGCATCTACGATGATGCCGGTGAGGCCCATTCCGCCACAGGTGGCGTGAAAGAGATCGGCGTTGTGCGTAGGAGAGCAGCTAATGAGCTCTCCGTTGGCCAGAAGTAGTGATAACTCTTTAACATGGGCCCCAAAGCTACCATCAATATGATGATTCTTCCCGTGTACATCGCTTGCGATAGCGCCCCCAAGCGAAACGAATCTCGTGCCTGGCACGACGGGCAGGAAAAACCCTCGAGGCACAAAATGCTCCAATAGGCTTGATAGGCTGACACCTGCCGCGCATTTGACTTCGGCCTTGTCTTCATCAAAGGAAATAAAGTGATCGAGCAAGCCCGTGCACACGAGGGTAGATGCCAGTGCACTGTCTCCATAGCTGCGCCCACATCCCCGAGCAATTAGCCCGCTAGGCTCTAACTGCTGATGCGCCGCAAGAAGCTCCTGTACCTGAGCTAAGCTCTGTGGTCTGACGATCTTAGAGTCTGTTTTGGGGAATCGTCCCCATGAGTGCACTTGCATCAAGGCTCCCGTTTAGTAAAAACGAAACGTTTATCTAACTGGTATTTGATCACATAACCCAAGCCGAGTCCCAGCGCTGCCCCCATATAGCGAGCGATGCGAGAGTCAAAAAATGCATCGAAGCCTATTTCCATTCCCCAGAATAATGCGGTTGTGAGCACGCCTGTGAGCGTGTAGGCAATAAACTGTTTGGAGTCTTGCGAGACGGGTTTAGTAGCGGCCGCGAAAATATAGCGTCGATCAAGTAGGTATTTAACCACCAGACCTACACCGGTTCCTAGAGCGAGCGCTAACGCAAAACTATTAGAGATGACGAGAACGCTAAACTCTTGGGCGAGAATATTGCTAGCGGTGGCGATAACAGCAAAGAAGCTGTACAAAAGTGCTATCTTCATCTCTCACAGTCCGGTTGTTTGAGTATGGCGAACGAGCTGCGCTCATCTCACTAGTAGCCGCGCAGAATACCGCGCTAGCCCTTGCTTTACCAGTGAAGCTGCAGCGGGATATGGGGGCGCAGAGGCCAAAACTGTGTCACTCCTGGGCAGCTGTTATACTCTAGCTGCCAAACGACTACTTAACGCAGTGGAAAAAACTATGCATGAATCGATTCCCGAATTTACTCTCACACTCGCTCGTCAAGCGGGCGATTTTATCTTGCAGCAAAGGAGCGCGATGCTGGATGGGGATCATCGCTATAAAGACGGGGCCGAATTAGTTACCGAGGCGGATGTTAAGACCGACGAATTTATCTGTGATGTTATTAGGGCTAAGTTCCCCGAGCATAATATCTTAGCGGAGGAGTCGGCTCCCGATGGTTTGACGCTATCGCAGATGCAAGAGCCTTTGTGGATTATTGACCCCATAGATGGAACGGTGAACTATGCCCATGGTCATCTGCAAAGTGCGGTTTCAATCGCGTACGCCGAGAACGGGCAGATAATGTGTGGCGTGGTTTGTAACCCCTTCGCGCAAGAGACCTTTCATGCGGTGAAGGGTCAAGGGGCTTGGCTCAATGGGAAGAAAATCTCGGTGGGTGGGCAGAGCGATTTGCGACGCTCTATCGTGGCAACGGGCTTCCCTTATGTTAAAGAAAACATGGCCCCTATTGTGCGGCGCTTGGCGCTTGTTCTCAACGAATGCGCAGACATCAGACGGCTTGGGGCTGCCTCTCTGGACATATGCTGGGTAGCCATGGGGCGACTCGATGCGTACTACGAAAGCCTAAGTATTTGGGACTTTGCTGCCGCTCAGCTTATTGCGCAAGAAGCCGGCGCTTGCTATGGGCATTTTAAACCAGTGCCAGAGGGGGTGAGCCCTGTGTTTCATAATAAAGACATTTTGGTGGCAAACTCTGCGCTATTTGAACAGATGAAAGACCTGCTAAACCGAGCCAGTGATTTTGATCTTGAGCAGATGCGCTAGGCCAAGGCGTCACAGAAAACCATAGGAAGTGTCATAAAACAGTCATGCATTTTGCTTAAGCTTTGCGGCAATGAATTTATGTTCGCAGGAGTGATGAAGATGTTTGCCCCACTGTCAGTGAAACAATCCTTTATTCGACTAGGTGTTTGCTTGCTTATTTCCTGTCTTCCCTTGATAGCTATGGCACAAATGCCGTTTGTTTCTCAGGAGGAGGCGCTCAATAGCTTAGAAGCGAGTCTCGCCATTTCAAGCACGCAGCGCGATGCTTTCATTGAGGCCATGCAAAAAGTCTATGTGCTAAGAGAGCGCTTTAGAGTGCAGGTGGCTCAGGCCGCTGGCGGCAGGGGCGTTGAGCTTGAGACTCTTATGGCAATGAGCGAACAGCTCCAGTCAGATTCGGAGGCACTACTGCGAGGCGTCTTAAGCAGCGAGCAGTTGGCGAAATTCCGCGAATCCAGTGGTAGGCCAATATCGATCGCCAATTAGGCCTTATAGTGCCGTTTGCAATGTTCCAGCCAGCTATGGATGCCTGCACTGCGAAACTTTTGCTTATGGAGTATGAAGTAGAATTTGCGCATCCAGTCCCGATGAGGGGCGTTTAACTGAATCAGACTTCCTCTATTAAAGGCATCCTGCAGCGCGATGGAGGATAGGCAGCCAATGCCAAGATTAGCCTCCACGGCGCGCTTAATGGCTTCCGTATGTTGTAGTTCAAGCAAAAGTCGCAGGTCAGGCAGTAGGCCGTGCATGGCTCGGTCGAAGGCTTGGCGTGTTCCTGACCCGGCTTCACGCACAATCCATTGAGCATTCAGTAAGTCGGCATCATTGAGGTCCCGACGAGCAGCCAATGGGTGGCCTGGGGCGCAAAAAATGGTCATTTCATCGTCGCGCCAGGGAATAACCTCCAGAGTATTGTCTTGCAGCTCACCTTCTATAAGCCCGATGTCGAGCTCGAAGTTACGCACTCTATTGGCTATAGCCGCCGTATTCTCAACCGTCAGCTTGACCCTGGCACCTTGGTGCTCCTGCATGAAGGCCGCCATGATCTCGACGGCGAGATAATTGCCGATAGTGAGGGTTGCGCCAACTTTTAGCTCTCCAATTTCGTCGTGAAAGGACAGGCTATGCTCAAATTCGCGGGCTTGGGCCATGAGCGCCTCGGCGCGGCCACGCAAGGATTTGCCTAGCTCGTTGAGTTGCAGGCGTTTGCCTGCTCTATCGAATAGTTGCACATTGAAGCGATGTTCTAAATCTTGCAGGGCGGAACTGGCAGCAGATTGCGACATGGAAAGGCTGGCGGCCGCCTGTGTGACATTCTCATAGTGAGCCGTCGCAAGAAACACTTCAATTTGTCTCAAGGTGTAGTGCATTCGAAGCCTCCTAATAATGGTGCTTGAACTTGGGGCTGGGACTTTGTATTGTCACGTCCCGTTTTGGGATCAGGCAATTGCTGGTACTATATCACAAAAACCGATTAGGCTTATCTTTATTATCTGTTTTACAGGTTAGAGGCATGCCAATACAATAGCGTCATTGATAGCAGTAGCCCCAATTTTGGCATTCACCATATAAACTACAGGAATGAAGCATGGCAGCCGTATCTAAACAAGCCGTAACTAGCGTTCACCACTGGAATGAGTCTCTTTTCAGTTTTACTACCACTCGTGATAAGTCGCTACGTTTTGAGAATGGTCACTTTGTTATGGTGGGTATGGAAGTTGATGGGCGTCCTCTCATGCGTGCTTATAGTATCGCAAGCGCAAACTATGAAGAGGAGCTTGAGTTTTTCAGTATCAAAGTGCCTGACGGTCCGCTGACTTCTCGCCTGCAGAATATCAAGGTTGGTGACGAATTGCTCATCAGCAGTAAGCCCACAGGCACATTGGTAGCTGACCACCTGTTACCAGGGCGAAATCTCTATCTTTTCGGCACAGGTACCGGTCTGGCGCCATTTCTGAGTATCATTCGTGACCCAGAAATATACGAGCGCTATGAGAAAGTGATTCTGGTCCATGGCGTGCGAAGAGTCGCTGACTTGGCGTATAAGGATGTGATTTCTGAAGAATTACCTAAGAACGAGTTCTTTGGTGAAGAGGTTAAGAACCAGCTAATCTACTACCCAACGGTAACGCGAGAAGAGTTTAAGAACCGTGGGCGAATTACAGAGCTAATGCTGAACGGTAAGCTGTTCTCCGATATTGGCCTGCCTCAGCCTACGCAGGAAGACGATCGATTCATGCTATGTGGCAGCCCAGCGATGTTGAAAGACATCTGTAAAGTACTCGATGACTGGGGTTTTAAAGAGTCTCGTCACGGTATTCAAGAGCACTATGTTATTGAGCGTGCTTTTGTAAGCTAGGCAATCGATGTGGAATAAAAAAAGGGCGGATACTTGTAAGTATCCGCCCTTTTTTGTGTCTTGCGTATCAGGCTTTTAACCACCGGTAACAGCAGGGTGGAAGAAGCCTACTAGGCAGCCTTTGGAGTCTGGAATCTCATCCATATTGACTGTATTGCCTGCCAAAATAGTGTCTAGGGCGTCGGTAAGATAGTTGTTATCGTAAACCATGCGTTGAGCTTCGTAGCCAAGGGCATCATTAATTGGGCCACGGAACAAAGTTTCATTAGTGCGAGGGTCGATTACGAATACTTCCGCCGTTCTCTCAACACCTATTGATTTTGCGACGGTCTGATCCTCATCCTTCAAAATAGGGAAGTCGATGCTAAAGGTCTTAGCCTCGCCTTGGATGCGTTTCATATCGTCTTGAATAAAGGAGTTAAGCATTAGGAACTCAATATTCTTCTCGCGATAAACATTGGCGATGTCCTTGAACATAGGCACGGACAAGCGCGCGATTGGACAACCGGACCCATGAATATAAACCACAAGATAATCTTTATCTTGATAGTCACTTAAAGAGTGTACTACTCCGTTTTGGTCGGTAAGCGTAAAGTCTTTAATAGGCTTTAAGTAGTCGTCCGCGAAACTGGCGCTGGCACATAGGCTTAGGGCGCTGGCTAGTAAAATGCCTAATATCTTGTTCATTACATAACTCCTCTTAGCGTAGTCAATGCGTGAATCTTAGACCTTCAAAAGCGTATAAAAGTGCATTTTCCGGTTGGGGGAGGGCGATTCTATGGCTGCTATAAGCTGAATCTTCGTGCCAATATCTCTTTCTGTGCGGTGCTCAGTGTAAGTGAGCGCCTACTAGGAATCCCCCGATTCACATTACCAATCCTATCTAATCAACTAAGTGGGGGTATATCAAGCCCAAGATTGTGACTAATTGTGAGACTTGTTGCGTAAAACAGGGCAGTAAACGGGTATTGACGCTTGGTCTCGCATGCCCAGCGCACAGACTTAGCGCGAGTTATCAATTTCATAAGCCTATGTTCGTGCAAGTCCTCGGTGAGGGTGCAAGCTGAGGCGCTAAAGGGTATAGTTAGCCGCGGTCGTTTGAGCTGCTACAAAGAACTCATCATTGGGGGTTCGCGGCTTTTAGAGACACTTTAATAAGGACTTATATGCGCGCCAGTTTCACTCGTTTTTACTGTGACTTAGTGTTTAACCGACCATGGTTGGTTATTGTGTTCCTGCTTTGCGTTACCGCATTGTTTGGATGGCATACACGTGATTTTCAGTTGGATGCATCGGCCGACTCGCTGCTCATGGAAGGCGATCAGGAGCTGGAGTATTCTAGGCAGATTAATAATCGTTATTCGACCAAGGAAACGGTTACGGTTGCCTTCACCCCCGATGTTGACTTATTCAGCGATGCGTCGCTCGAGCAAATAGCGGCGTTAAAGCAAGACCTTCTGGCCCTTGAGCGTATTGATAGCGTTAACTCGCTTCTCGACGTGCCCGTATTCGGTGATACAGAATTACTGTCCATTTCCGAGGACTACGATACCTTATTGACCCCTGGCATTGATCGCGAAGCTGCTCGTGAAGAGCTTGTTAATAGCCCGGTGTTTAGCAATGCGCTCATTAGTCCTGATGGTCAAACCGCGGCTCTATTAGTGAGCTTTGCCCGAGACGATCAGTACCAGCAATTGCTCGACGAGCGGCAGAACCTGCGCCAAAAGCGCGACAGCGAAGGCCTGACAGAACAAGAGACTCAAGACCTTGCCACAGTCAGTGCGCAGTTTGACGAATACAGCAAGATATTCGCCCAAAGACGTCACGAGGATATCGAGCAAATAAGAACCATCCTGTCCCGTTATGAGCAGGGCGCTACTTTGTATCTGGGCGGCGCGCCAATGATCGCGGATGACTTGGTGACCTTCGTGCGCAACGATTTGGCAACATTTAGCGCGGGCGTGTTTACCTTTATTGTCTTCGCCCTAGGCCTTATTTTCAGGCGAGTAAGATGGGTTGTTCTGCCATTGGCGTGTTGTGCGCTGGCGGGAGTCATCGTGGTGGGAATCCTTGGCTTGATGGACTGGCGAGTCACGGTTGTATCGTCTAACTTCATGTCTTTGTTGCTAATCATTACCATATCGCTGACTGTCCATTTGATGGTGCGTTATAGGCAGTTAAGAGCAACAAGGCGTTTCACCAATCCCACACGGATTCTGCGTCATACTGTGCTGTCTATGTGGAAACCCTGTTTGTTCACTTCTTTGACTACCATAGTCGCGTTTGCCTCTCTGATTATAAGCGATATATCCCCCATTATTTCCTTTGGCTGGATAATGGTGATGGGGGTGGTGACTGCATTGACGGTAGTCTTCTTATTGTTCCCAGCTTTAATGAGCCTGCTTAAAACACCGGAGCCGGTCTCTGGTAATCAAACGCAACTGGCACTCACTACGGGGCTTGCCCGACTGACTGATCGCTTGGGTGCCAAGGTGCTCTGGCTGGCGGCTCTGTTGATTATCTTTAGTGGGCTTGGGGTAACTCAATTGAAAGTTGAGAATAGCTTTATTGATTACTTCAGTGAGGAGACTGAGATTTACCAAGGCATGACACTGTTTGATGAGAAGCTCGGTGGAACGCTGTCTTTCGATGTGGTGGTTAATCTGCCAGAGGAACAGGCCACGAATTCCGCTGATGATGGATTCGATGACGGCTTTGACGATGAGTTTGATGATGGCTTTGACGACGGTTTCGACGATGAGTTCGATAGCGGCTTCGATGATGACTTTGGTGGGCAGAGCGATGATGCCTATTGGTTTACTGGCGCCAAGATGGATGAAATTAAAGCCATTCACAGTTACCTGGACGAAAACCCACAAACGGGCAAGGTGTTGTCCTTCGGTGCTGTTATTGAGTTGGCCGAAATCCTAAATGGTAGGCAGCCTGTCGATAGTTTTGTTTGGGCGCTACTGTATTCCAGAATACCCGATGCTCTGAAGAGTACTGTTGTGACACCCTTCGTTTCCATCGAGCAAAACCAGGTGCGATTCAATGTGCGAGTGCGCGAATCAGACGAAGACTTAAACCGTAATGAACTAATCACCGGTATTGAGACGGGATTACAGGAACAATTTGGTTATGCCGATGATCAGGTTCACGTCACTGGCGTGCTAGTGCTATACAATAATGTACTACAGAGCCTGTATCAGTCCCAGATACTCACGCTGGGTGTAGTGCTTCTGGTTATCATGGTGATGTTCTTGCTGCTATTCCGTTCGCTTAAGATCGCAGCGCTATGCATATTGCCTAATATACTAGCGGCACTATTCGTACTAGGCGTGATGGGATGGTTGCAGATTCCACTGGATATTATGACGATTACTATCGCCGCTATTGCGGTTGGCATAGGTGTCGATAATACTATTCACTATATGCATCGCTTTAAGCGTGAGTTTTACCATATAGGCAACTACAAAGAGACGATGTACTACTGCCATGACAGCATAGCCAGGGCAATGTACTTTACCTCTATGACTATCGTAGCGGGCTTTTCGATCCTCGTGCTATCGAATTTTATTCCTACAATAGTGTTTGGCTTATTAACGAGTATTGCGATGTTGGTGGCTCTATTGGGTTCCTTGACGCTACTGCCACAATTGCTGATTAGCTTTAAGCCTTTAGGCGAAGAAAACCACTAGATTGATTTTTTTACAAACATGAGCTTGTTGATGCGCATACTGAGCAAAAATGGGCGAGAAACAAAATATTTTGGAGAAGTAAGATGAAGCATGAAAACTCGGATAAGAAAGCGCAAGACACTCCGCCTAGCCGCTTTCTCGATGAGAAACTTTTTAAGTCTCGCTCGATAACAATTTTTGGTGATATTAACGAAAAGATTGCCCGCTCGGTAACGGAAAGATTGCTTGCTCTAGCGGCCGATGGCGATGACCCTATTACCATCTATATCAGCTCTCCAGGCGGTCATGTGGAATCCGGCGATGTGGTCTACGATATGATCAAGTTCATCAAGCCCGAAGTTAGGGTGATCGGAACGGGTTGGGTGGCGAGTGCCGCGACAACGATCTATTTGGCCGCTAAAAAGGAGAATCGCTACTCTCTACCCAATACGCGCTTCTTGGTTCACCAGCCTTCGGGTGGTTCCCGTGGACGAGCCTCGGATATTAAGATTCAAGCGGAGCAGATTATTAAGATGCGAGAGCGTATCAATAAGCTAATTGCTCATGAAACAGGTCAAAGCCTTGAGCGTGTTGCGAAAGACACCGATAGGGATTACTGGATGACAGTGGACGAAGCCATTGAATATGGCATCGTAGGCAAGGCCGTCACCTCCATTAATGAGATTGATGACTAAGGTTTGTGTTGATAGCGCGGAGCTAACTCTGCGCTATCAAAAGCGAACCTCTATTAGGGCATAGCCAAATAAATGTCCGTGGTAAATCAGTAAGACGCTGTAGAAAATAAAGCCAATTATTAGCGCCGCTACGTCCCATTGTAGCGCTGGCTTGCTCCCCATCTTGATGTCTTTTCTTTTCCGGCTAAGACCGACTATTTTAACAAATGCCCAGCAAGTAATGCTGCTAAAAAGAATAATTGAAGCGACATCGCCATTGCTGAGTAGGTGCGCAATTCCCCAAATTGCCACGCCTAAAAGCGCGGGGTGTTGAAAGTGCTGTTTGCTATGGGAAAGCGGTAAGAAGCCAGAGACAAAGAAAAAGCACGATGAGAGCATTAGCAGTTCGCTAATAGTGCGCCAGTGAAACGGCGGTGCCCAGACTTGAATAAAGCTGGCGTTGGACATTCCATAGCTTATTAATGCGATGGACAGGATGACGATAATGCCAACAGATAGCGCATATATTGCCTGCCCTGCTCGTTGACGTAATGGCTCCCTAAGGCCAGTCTCTCTGAGGGAATGTGCACCAATAAAGAGTGCAATGCCAGCAAGCAAAATAAGCAAAGATTGACCTCGTTGATGAATAAGCTAGCCGTCTGGCTTGGGCGACAACATTAGCACATAGTGGCGCAGGGGTACGAGGGCATTGCAAGGCAAAAAAACCGGAGCGAGCCTATCGGCGTCGATCCGGTGAACGGGCTTTAGGAGATTTTCTTGCCCAAGAGCATTGCTGCAAAGGAGTAAAGCAACAGTATATTAAATGATCTGGGATTTATGAAATAAATTAAATTTATTGCCGTGATACGCTCACTGTATTAAGCTGATTCCAACTCTCCTGTAGAAAGGGGTCGACTATGAATCACCTCCCGACGACTAAACAGCTTCGTTATTTTGTGGCTTTAGAGCAGATTGGCCACTTCGGCAAGGCGGCAGAAGCCTGCTTTGTGTCTCAGCCCGCCTTCAGTGTTGCCATTCGTGAATTAGAGAATACCCTCAATATTCAGCTAGTGGATCGCACCAACAAGAACGTTACGGTGACAAGCTTGGGGCGAGATATAGCAGCGCAAGCTCGGCAAGTGCTTCGCGACTTGGAGGATCTTGTCGATATCGCCCAAGGTAATCAGCAGCCCCTGACGGGGCAGTTGAAGATGGGCGTCATCCCCACTATTGCTCCCTTTCTGCTTCCCAAACTGCTTCCGGCGTTAAGAAAGAGTTTTCCTGAGTTAAGGCTATATCTAAAAGAGGATCTCACCGCGAGGATCTATCAACGTCTTATGGATGGTGAGCTGGATATTATACTAGTCGCTTTACCATATGAGTTGCGTAATGTTAGCGAAATGCCGCTGTTCCAAGATAAGTTTTATCTGGCACATTCATCCAAGAGTGCTCTGGTGAACGCTGATCGCTATCATGTCAACGACCTCCCCGAAGAGAGTATTCTATTGCTAGAGGATGGCCACTGTATGCGAGACCATGCGCTTTCCGCTTGCAGTATTAAGAATGCCGATAAAGTGAGCGCCATCACTGCTACAAGCCTGCTGACTCTCGTGCAGATGGTCGATGCCGATTTGGGGGTAACCTATTTGCCCGAGATGGCCATTGATTCTAATTTGTTAAGAAACACCAAGGTGCAAACACAGGAGCTGGATTCTGGAAGTTATCGTGAAATAGGGCTCGTGTGGCGAAAAGCTAGTACTCGCTCCGATGAGTTCGAGATGCTTGGTCAGTTTATTCAGCAAAACTACGAGGCTAAGTGAAACCTGCGACTATAGAGCTTTTGCTCGGTCGAAAATTCAAGTAATTATCCCCTTCTAGTAAGTTTTTTTCCCCACTTCGGTCTATCATTGCGTGAGCCGTGGTTACGGTGACGCAATCTATCTTTGCGCAACTCTAAATATGCTCAACTCAGCGATCGTAATAGAAGCGGTGAGGTTTCGAGTAAATTCATAATAATTTAGGAGTTATAGATGTACATGTTAGACATAGTTAAGCGTTTGCTTCAGGTGCGCGCTACGATTCGAGCTTTGGCTATTATCGCTCTTAGCTGCACGAGTATCGTAGCGGTTGACGCTCAAGAGAGACGCCAGGCACCAGTCGATGCCAAAGCCTATAGTATCAACCTAGAAGACGTGCCCTATCCTTATCCCGTTTCCTTTATCGATTTTGAATTGTATGAGCAGCCCGTTCGTATGGTTTATATGGATGTTGCCCCTACAGGCCCAGCCAATGGCAAGACTGTTGTGCTATTACATGGCATGAACTGGTATGCAGAGTATTGGGGTGAAACGATTGCGCTGCTTGCTGAGCAAGGTTATCGCGTTATCGCGCCAGACCAAATTGGCTTTGGTCGTTCTTCGAAGCCATTGATCCCTTATAGCTTGCACGACCACGTGACTAATACTAAGGCCATTCTCGATGAGTTAGGAGTCGAGAAAGCTGCGATCTTGGGGCACTCGATGGGTGGCGCAATAGCGACTCGCTTCGCGTTCTCTTTCCCCGCTATCACCACTCATCTAGTGTTGGTGAACCCCATTGCGATGGTGGATTCCAGACTGATGCGTAGTTGGTCGAGATTCCAGCAGTACTCGCCCGAGAATGATCGCCGCGATTACGAAGCTGTGCGTCGCAACATCGAACGCTATTTCTACAGTTATGATGATAAGTACGATCGCTACATCGACATCAATTATGGTTGGACATTGAGCTCCGAGTGGCCACGCTTAGCAACTGTACGAAGCTTAAATTCTCAGTGGTTGTATCAAGATACAATTGTCTATGATCGCCCTCATATACAGGCTAAGACATTGTTTCTTTCGGGTGCCGAGGATGGCAGATTCTTCCGTCAGCAGGCTGCGGATACTGTCGCCGATATTCCTAATGCGGAGCTAAACTTGATCGAAGAAGCGGGTCATATCCCATTCTTTGAGAAGCCGGATGAATTCTATCCTCCACTGATCGAATTCCTAGCGACTGAGCCGCTAGAAATGCCAGAAAGAAATCGATAGGTCGACAGCTAGTAAGACGCTGTAATAAAAAATGCCGCGACCCACTAGAGGTCGCGGCATTTTTTTTGGCGCGTTAACTATGAATTATGCGCTTTGTTCCACAGGCGCTGGATTGAAGCGATAATTCTTCAGGGGCAGCTCACGCACACGCTGGCCGGTAAGAATGTAAAGCGCATTCGCTACAGCAGCAGCGATTGGAGGAGTGGCGGGTTCGCCTAAGCCGCCAACTGCCGCTCCTGATTCTACAGTCACCACGTCTATCTGAGGCGAGTCTTTGAGTCGAATCATTTCATAGTCGGTAAAATTGCTTTGCTCGACCTTACCGTCCTTGATGGTGATTTCGCCGTAGATAGCGGCGGTGAGGCCAAAAATAATACCGCTCTCTGCTTGGGAGATAACCGTATCAGGGTTTACAGAGCGTCCGCAGTCTACCGCGCAGGTCACGCGGTGCACTTGGACTTGCCCTGTTCTATCAATTGATACCTCTGCCACTTGCGCCACAATGCTGCCGAAGCTTTCCTGCAGTGCAATGCCCTGGGCATGACCCTCTGGCAGATTTTGGTTCCAGAGCGCTTTTTCGGCGGCGGCTCTCAGGACTGCGGCATGGCGTGGCTTGCTCGCGAGCATGGATAGGCGGAACTGATAGGGGTTTTGTCCGCTTTGGTGAGCCAGTTCATCCACAAACGACTCCATAAAGAAAGTGTGTTGTGAATGGGCAACACTGCGCCATGCGCCGAAGCGAATATGCGTTGGGCTATCAGCATAAGCGATAGACTGATTGGGTATATCGTAAGGGGTATGAGCGGCTTCAGCCGGCTCATTCTTACCAATATAGTAGTTCTGCCATGCAATCAAATTATTCTGTGCGTCGAAGCCGGCGCGGAATTGACTCGTCACCGCTGGGCGATAATAGTCCTGTTGCATATCATCTTCTCTGCTCCACAAAGTCTTCACGGGAACATCGAAATGCTGGGCAATTTTTGTGGCTTGCACAATTGTATCGGTCGTATTGGGAAGCCTTCGCCCAAATCCTCCGCCCAGATAGCATGAGTGTAGGGTGACATCGTTCTCGTCCATTTCTGCGACTGAGGCCACCTGGCCACGAATGCCAAGATTATCCTGTGTGCCTGTCCACACATCACACTTGCCATCGTGGAAATGGACGGTGCAGTTCATCGGTTCCATGGCTGCATGGGCTAGATAGGGCACCCTATAGCTCGCCTCGAAAACTTTCGCGGCGGAACTCAGGGCGGCTGGCGTGTCGCCAAGCTCTACGTCTTCGTTCACCTCACCTTTGAGCGCCTCGTCATACTGAGCGAAAATAGACTCGGTGGACACTGAATCGCTTTCGCTGGTTTCAAACTGGATGTCGAGGGCGGCAAGGGCTTGCTTGGCGCGCCAATAATTATCAGCAACAACCGCTACGGCGTCTTCCAGCTCTACGACTTTCACTACGCCGCGGCGTCCGGAGACGGCCTCGCTGTTAACCGACAGTAATTTATTGCCAAATACCGGCGATATTTTTATCGCGGCATAGAGCAGCCCCTGGGGTTGCGCATCGATACCATATTGCGCGCTGCCGTCTACTTTCGCTGGTATATCGACGCGAGGAATCGATTTTCCCATGATAGTGAACTGTTCCGGTGTCTTTAGGGTGGGTTCGCTAGAGGGCTCGAACTGAGCGGCATCCGTAGCTAGTTCACCGTAGCTGAGTGAGCGACCACTTGCTTCATGGTGGACATAGCTCAAGCTGGTGCTGAGTTCATTTTCGGCGACACCTAGGCGAGCCGCCGCGGCTTTAACAAGCATCTCTTTAGCGGCGGCGCCGGCAGATCTCATGCCGACCTCACCTGTAAAGCGCACCGAGCTACTGCCACCGGTGATTTGCATATTCATGATTTCGGCTACTTTCATGGTGGCCGATGAGGCTATGCCTTGCAGGAATCCCGGGATGCTAACGCCCATAGACTCAATAAAGCCTTTGACCAAAACGCCGTTTGCAAACAAGTCGGTGGCCGGCGCTTGTTCTACTTTTACTTTCGACCAGTCTGCATCCATTTCGTCAGCGGCCATCATGGGGAGCGCGGTATGCACTCCTTGTCCCATTTCAGAATGTGGGACTATCACGGTGACTGTGTTGTCTGGGTCGATGCGCAGCCATGTGGTGAGATAGGGCTCCTGATTCGCATCATTGGCTAAACGGTGTTTGCTTGGGCGAGTGCTGGCGTAGCCAATTAGCAGGCCGCCACCGACGACGGTGGTACCAAGGAGAAAGCGACGTCTATTCATTTTCATAATTTTTCTCCTTATTAGGCTGTAGTGGCTAGGGATTTAATGGCTGCTTTGACTCGCGGATACGTGCCGCAGCGACAGACATTACTAATGGAGTTGTCGATTTCGTCATCGCTGGGGTTGGGGTTGCTGGCCAGTAGCGACGAAACCGCCATTATCATGCCTGATTGACAGTAGCCGCATTGAGGCACCTGATGGTCTATCCATGCCTGTTGGACGGGCGTGAGCGCTTCGGCGGCATTAACGGCTAAGCCTTCGATAGTCGTAATCTCGGCACCCTCTACCGCGCTGACGGGAGTGACGCAGCTACGAACTGGCGTGCCGTTCACATGGACTGTGCAGGCGCCACATGCGGCTATGCCGCAGCCAAATTTTGTGCCGGTGAGGCCTAATTCATCTCGAAGAGCCCAAAGTAAGGGCATATCATCTTCGATATCCAACTGTTGATCTGTACCATTTACGCGAAAGCGGGCCATGAGGACTCTCCTAATACTTGGTTTTAAACTCGGCAATATTTTTATCGGAATGTGCTTGAGTAGTTGATTGCGAGCATATAGCAGTTAGCTGGCGGCAGCAAATAGACAGGGCTGTCGGATTAGTCGATAGAGTTACGGATTTCTGCAAATTTTAAGAATCAGTCACAATAAAGTCCTAAATCGAACACATGGGGTCGAATTTATCGTTGACTCGATTGAGATAAAGGCGACAATAGGTCAGCGTTATTTATATCTAATAATGCTCTGTCACTTAAAAGAATATTGAAAGGGGAAAACATGAAAAGATTATCCTTAGGCTCCATTATCGTTGCCGCAACTTTGTTTCTAGCGGCCTGTGCATCGGCGCCTTCTAACCCTGCCGTCGGGATGTGGGATATTTCTATGGATACGCCTGTAGGCGTTATGCAAGCTAACCTAGAGATTACGCCAGATCTAATGGGCACTATGTCTTCAAACGATCTAGGCTCAACGCCTCTAGATAACGTGACTGCAATGGATGGAAGCTTAAGCTTCTCTGCGACCATAGACGCGCAAGGTCAAATGTTGACGCTAAACTTCACTGGTACTGTCGAGGGCGATACGCTTGATGGCAGCTTCGGCTCCGACTTCGGTGCTATTCAAGTAAGCGGAACGCGCCAATAATAAGCTCTAGCTAGCTTTAAAAAGGCGGTTGCAGCGAAAGTTGCACCGCCTTTTTTATTGGCTGAGATTCTAGAACTCCTCGGCAGAGGCTAATTCCCAATCTTTCTTGTAATGCTCTGGGATGCTATTGGTCAGCAGCTGTCCGTCGCTAAGGGGGGCGTAAATCTGGTCGAAATTGAGCAGTTGATTGTCGACTCTCTTGAATAGGTCTTGAGCCTTTATTTTGGCTGGGTCGTCATAGCCAAGCGCGCCGCAGAGTTCTAAGAAAGCATGCACTGTGCCGCGATGGTAATTGTAAACACGAAGCGATTTGCTCTCTATGTCGACGGCCTTCCCTAAAACTGGGTCTTGCGTAGCAACTCCAGTGGGGCAGCGGTTGGTATTACACGACTTGGATTGTACGCAGCCTAAGGCAAGCATCATCGATCGTGCTGCATTAACTGAATCGGCGCCGACAGCGATCTTGCACATCAAATCAAAGCCTGTGGCCGTCATTCCTGCGCTGATGATTTTGATCTTTTGTCTTAGTCCTGCGCCTTTAAGTGCTTGATTGACGAAATAGGTGGCTTCTAGACATGGCATGCCTAAGCGATTTGAAAACTCCACCGGTGCCGCACCCGTGCCGCCTTCGGCACCATCGACAGTGATGAAGTCCGGCAATATGCCAGTCTCAAGTATGGCTTTTAGAATGCTAAAAAACTCAGACTTACGACCTATGCATAGTTTGAAACCCACGGGCTTGCCGCCACTGAGCTCGCGTAATTTGGCGATAAAGTGCAGCATTTCGATGGGGGTGCTGAACTCGGGATGATTGGCGGGTGAGGCCACAGTTTTCCCAATCTCTACATGGCGTATCCGCGCAATTTCGGCCGTCACCTTCTCTCCGGGTAAAACGCCTCCATGGGAAGGTTTTGCGCCCTGGGAGAGTTTGAGCTCTATTAGTTTTACCGCCTTCTCTTTGGCTTTCTCGGCATAGGCATCTGGATTGAAGCTGCCATCTAAATGGCGGCAGCCGAAATAGCCTGTGCCTATTTGCCATACGAGGTCGCCGCCGTGTTGTCGGTGGTAGTCGCTGATGCTGCCCTCTCCGGTATTGTGGGCAAACTTGCCCATAGCGGCTGCCTTATTAAGAGCCGCAATAGCATTGGCGCTAAGGGCTCCGAAGCTCATGCCCGATATATTGAGCAAGGAGGCGCTATAGGGTTTGTCACACTGGGGGCCACCAATAGTCACCCGAGTATGTTTTGCGTCTACCGTTGTGGCCTTTATGGAGTGGAAAACGGTGAGGTAGCCTTGAGCCATAAGGTCTCGCTCGGTGCCAAACGGGAGCGTGTCGTTCAAGTTCTTTGCGCGTCGGTAAACCAAATCTCTGGTTTCCCGGTTAAAGGGCGCTTCCTCTAAGTTGCTAGCGATAAAGTACTGGCGGATCTCAGGGCGAAAATGCTCGAAGAGATAGCGCAGATTGGCAAAGACCGGGTAGTTCTTGCGCAGATTGCTTTCGCTAAAATACAGGTCGTGGATACCGGTTGCCAGAAATAATACTGCCAGTAGGAAAACGCCTAGGGAAAGAGGTTGTGCGAGAAGAGCGCTTGGGGCAATAGACCAGTGAGTCTTCGTAAATAATAAGTAATAGCTTGATGGCACCCAGATCAGGCTGGCTAACCAAAAAAAACGGGCAACGGGTGTCATATGCTTTCCCAGTACGGTTACGTGCAATGACGCCATGTTGCCCGATTCGGCTTGCTCAAATCAAGCGCTGATAAGCTCTGGTTCTACAGGCGTAGTAATAGAGTTACCGATGTCTCTGTATCTGTTTTCTTGCGACCAAAAGGGACTTCAGTTTGGTGCTTCACTTTAAAGGCGAATTTCATGGAAAGGTTTTCCATGATGTCCGATTGAATAGAACTCTCTGAGCGAGCAATGCTTGATTCATCCCCAGATTCAATACTGAACTTTTGAATGAAAAGAGCGTTGTCAGATACATTCCAGTTTAACTCGGTGGCGGCACGAATAATCGCTTCGGTGAAATCGCCAGTGTCCGATCTGGAGGTTCTAGCACCGGCACCCACTGTGTATTCCCAGTGTAGGTTCTCGATGTCGTTAAGCAGGCTGCGACCGTAACTGAGTGTGAGATCCGTTTGGCTATCGTAGCCGCTGAAACGATCGTCTTCGTGAGCCAGCCGAGTCTCAACAAAACTCACTTCACTTAAGTCGTAATCAGCTTTGACAACTGTGTACAATCGTTGGGCGGTAAGCTGATCGTTTTTCGAAGAGCGAAAACCCTCCAAGGATAAACCATATTCCCAGCGATCGCGTTCCCAGTCGATCTCCCCTCTAAACTTAATGTTTTCCTCTTCGGTGTTGCCAGAGGTGAAAATGGCGCCTAGCTCGATCTCGCTGCTAATGTCGCTTTGAGCATTTGCCATGCTGAAACTAAGAATTAAGCTGGCGCATGCGCTAGCGCGTAAGAGTTTGTGAATCATGTGAATAAGTGTCCTTATTGCTTAGGGCAGGTATTGTGAGGGCGTATTTTAGCGCCTCTCACTCCATATGGCTAACTCCCATGTTCTCGAACTGCTTGCGTGCAGCAGTGCAGCGAAATTTTGAGTTTTCTCGGTGATTTTGATTGTTGTCAGCAGGCATTGACGTAGAATAGGGCAGACAGCGATTTATCTTGAGAGTGGGTGTAATAGCCTTCGAATTGGAAATTCTCGTTATCTATGAAAAAACTGTATTTGTTGCGACACGCTAAGGCTGCTTTAGGTGCTGTAAATATTAAAGACTACGATCGCCCTCTGAACGAAAGAGGCTTAAGTGACGCCAGGATGATGGCGCAGCGGCTCAAGTCTTTAGGTGCGACACTCGATCTGATTGTCAGTAGTCCTGCCCTAAGGGCAATGACGACGGCCAAAATAGTAGCCGAAGTGTTTGATAAAACAGTTGATGAAGTGCAGTTGGATAGGCAAATCTATTTGGCTGGTAGTCCAAAATTAATGCAGGTGGTGAGCTATTTTGATGAGGCAGCCGATAGCGCTATGCTGGTCGCCCATAACCCTGCCTTAACAGATCTAAGCCATGTATTGGCTAATTCTGGCATTGATAATATCCCCACCGCAGGCTTAGTTAGTATCGAAATACCGGTCGATACTTGGCTGGAAGTCGGAGAAGGCGATGGGAAGGTAGTCGCCTTTGACTTTCCAAAGAGTCATTAGTCTAACAATGAAAAAGTCTCGACTGCTGTTGCAAACAGCGCTTGTATTTGGGCTTAGCGCCTGCGCTTCGTCAAGCAGTCATTGGCAATCCCCCCTATATGCAGATCATCCATTGGTAGGACGCATCTGGAGCACCTCGACTGCTCAGTTTATTTCCTCCGAGCGTTTAATCACCGAGCTTTCAAGCAGTTCTATAGTCTTACTGGGCGAGAAGCACGATAACGCAGACCATCACCGCTTACAGCGAGAAGTATTGTCGCAGCTGCATAAGGAGACTGGGCTTTCCGTTGTGAGCTTCGAGATGATGGATCGTTCGCAAAGTGAGCTCTTGCTGGATGGCGAAAACCTTTCTCAGTTAAATTCTGATCAGCTCTTAGAGTACCTGCAATGGGATGTGAAAGGCTGGAACTGGAGCTTCTATGGTCCTCTAATTCTTGATGTGCTCGCTATGGGGGCAGAACTAAGGGCGGCTAATATTGATTCAGCCACGCTTGGCGAAGTCTATGCCGGTGGCGGTCCAGCTGGGCTCGAGAACTACTTGGGCTCCAAGCAGATGGAGCAGCTAAAAGCCGAAGTGGATCAAAGCCATTGTTCGCTACTGCCTGCGAGCCAAGTCCCTGCGATGGCGAGAGTGCAGCAAAGCCGAGATTTGAGTATGGCCCAAAGCTTGGAAGGTGAAGAGGCGGGGCTAAAAGTTCTTGTCGCTGGGAATTTCCATGTGCGCAAGGACTTAGGGGTACCGCGATATCTCGTTCATAGTTCTGAGCGGGTGACATCTCTGGCTTTTATTGAGGTATTGCCACCTGCATCGTTTACGGACAGCTCCGCTTACTTGGCGCAATATGAGGACGGCCTGCCTTATGACTATGTTTGGTTTACGCCCGCTCAGACTAGTGAGGATTATTGCGATAGCCTGCGCTTACGCTAATGAGTGAGCGAGTAAATCAGGTAGTTAATGCCTAGTTGATAGGCAAGATTGGCATAGCGGGTTGGGTAGCGCGGATCATAGGTGTGCTCCCAGCCGTCGCCCATATCGGAATTCCAGTTAATTAATACCATTACGCGGCCCTGATCATCCATGATGGCATGGTTGCTGGGACGATCGACATCCTGCTCGGGCAAATTCTCGGGATTGCCGATAACCGGAATCATTTGCGGGCCATCGATATCGTAGTAATTGTGGAAAATTTCGTGATCGGGGCGTAGCTCTACAATTTCCCTATCGGGAAAAACGTCGGTAAATGCGCGATAAAAATTATCCCACTGCCTAGTGCCCCAGAAATCGTCAATGAGTAAGAAGCCGCCGCGTAATAAATACTCTCGCATATTATTGGCTTCCAGTGGGCTGAACATGGGGCCGCCGCTGCGCCCCATCTCCAATGCGTATAGAAATGGGTAGTCGAAAATACGTTCATCGTCGAAGCGCAATACGATGGGCTCGCTCATCACCCTAACGTTTGTGAGCCGGGAGACGCCGCGCAAGAAGTTCGAATCGGCGCTAGGGAAGTCGGTGCGCCAGGTTCCAAAGCCGAAACCATCATTGTAGTAGTTGTCGTACTGCAGTCGAACGAAGGCGAATTCGCCAGCAATATCCTGCTCGCCAATGCCGAGGTCGGCGGGAAGCGCTAGAGGTTGGGCCAAGGCTTTCATGCAGGCTAGCGTGGTGATCGCCCATAGCATCACAGTGCTCATGAGTTTGCGCATGAATGCCTGCTTGAACCGAGTGTGTTTGAACATAGATACCGCTTACAGTTTTGACGCAAAAATAATGTGCATACACGTATTTAGTCTCTTTCGTAAGCTACCGTGAGAGTAGCGAATATGCAAGATGAACCGCTCGGACGCCTAAGCGAGCCTACTCGCGTTCGCCTTGATTGACAGTAAGTGGTCATAATGACAACATGCTGCTAAAAGCTTGCCGGAGAGACTGGTATGACGCCTTCGCCCAAACGAAAACATTCGCCAAAACGCAAACTCTTTCTCGACCTGGTGTTGTCCCTATTTCGCCTAAACGGTTTGCTAGTCTCGGAAGGCGACGTGATGGCCCAGTCCTTGGGTTTAACGAGTGCACGCTGGAAAGTGATAGGGGTTGTTGCTCTCGCCAACTCCGGCGTGACCGTGCCGGGCATCGCACGAGTGCTAGGACAATCGCGTCAAGCCGTTCAACGAATAGCGGATGTCATGGAGCAAGACGGTCTTATTGCTTATAGCCCAAACCCTGACCACAAGCGCTCAGTACTGATCTCCTTAACCCCGCAGGGTCAGGAAGTCTACACCGCACTGAGAGAGGTGCAGGATCCCTGGGCGATAGAGAGCACCGAGGATATATCTGAAGAGCAGCTAGAGTCAGCCTTAAATCTGGTGCGTCGCTTGATCAATCGATTTGACCACTAGGGGGTCTGTGATGTTGCATAGCTCGGTTAGCGCCAATAGCAGTACTTGCGATCTACCTACTAGTTTATACCGAGCCTCTCAGGTGAGGGCTTTGGATCAACAGTTGATGGCTAGTACTGGCCTGACATCGATCGAACTGATGTCGAGAGCTGCGGCCTATGCCTTGGAAGTTCTGTTGGCCCGATACCCATGGGTACATCACTTGTATGTATTCGCCGGCACGGGCAATAACGGTGGCGACGGTTATTTTCTCGCAAAGATGGCTGCCTCTAGAGGCTTGGCCGTGGATGTACTGGAGCCTGGAGATATTGCCAAGCTCAGTGCGGATGTAAAGGGAGCCCGATCGGATGCGCTTGCCGCGGGTGTGCGCTGTGCTTGTTTCACGAGCGATGACACGCTATGTGTCAAGCGAGACAGTGTGGTTGTTGATGCTATGTTGGGTACCGGTTTGAGTCGAGAGCCCAGTGAAGAGTTCTCCCATGCTATTGCGTGGATTAATGAGCAAGATGCCCGGGTGTTAGCGCTGGATGTCCCGTCTGGATTGAGCAGTGATACGGGCATGGCATTGGGCCTTGCCGTGCGAGCGGACGCAACGGTGAGCTTTATCGGCTTGAAACAAGGCCTCTTTACCGGTCAGGGGCCTGAGCTATGCGGTCAAATTTTCTATGGCTCGCTTGGTTTAGGCGAAGAGATTACGCAACTGAGTGCAAGCGCAAGTCAGGTATCGCGAGTTGACTACCCTAATAGTAAGCACTTGCTGTCCCGGCGCAGGCGCGATGCCCATAAGGGCAGCTGCGGTAGCGTACTAGTACTGGGTGGTGATGATGGCTTTGGTGGCGCAGCGATGATGGCTGCCGAGGCGGCGACTCGCAGTGGAGCAGGTACCGTCACGCTCATTACTCGAAGCGCCAATGTAACGGCAATGCTGTCGCGTAGGCCAGAGGTGATGGCATTGGGCATCGATTGCCTAGATGAGAGCGCTCTGGGTTTGCTGCACAAGTCTATTGTGCGCGCCAGCGCTATAGTCATCGGCCCCGGTCTGGGTACCCAAAGTTGGGGGCAGGCTCTATTGAATGAAACACTGCGCATGGCGGGTCGGGATAAACCAATACTGGTCGATGCCGATGCGCTGAATCTGCTGGCTAGCAAACGCGCCGATATGGAGGCAATGACGGGCACTGGAAGTGGCGGTGGTTTGGGCGGTAGAAACTGGGTTTTGACGCCGCATCCGGGCGAGGCGGCTCGTTTACTTGGAAAACCGCTTGTGCAGTTGCAGTCCGATAGGTTTGCCTGTGCACACGAGTTGCTGGAGGCATGGGGAGGTGTTTGTGTGCTCAAGGGTGCGGGCAGTTTGCTTTGCTATGGGCAGACGTCGGGCGATGTCAGCGTCAATGTGTGCACGGAGGGTAATCCCGGTATGGCCAGCGGTGGCATGGGTGATGTGCTTAGCGGCATAATAGGCGCCTTATTAGCCCAAGGCTTAAATGCCCCGCAGGCTGCACGGCTAGGTGTCTGTGTCCATGGTGAAGCGGCCGACTTAGCCGCGCTTGATAATGGAGAGAGAGGGCTCTTGGCCACAGATTTACTTCCTTACGTAAGGCGTTTGCTAAATGATTGTTAAAACAGACACGACTGGGGCTGCGGATACCGCTCTATCACTATACTTAGCGGACGAGGCTAGTACTGAAGAGCTGGGTAAGCTATTGGCGATGGCCAGTTCCCAGTCGACTGCGGACAATGAAGTGGGCCCCACATTGGGTGGCCGGCTTTTCTTGTCGGGAGACTTGGGGGCTGGAAAGACCACTCTGAGCAGAGGTATTGTTCGAGCCTATGGCCATCATGGTGCGGTAAAGAGTCCAACCTATACCTTGGTGGAGCCTTACGAGTTAGTGAACGGCAATATCTACCACTTCGATCTGTATCGCTTAAGTGAGCCAGAAGAGGTAGAGTTTCTAGGCGTAGAGGATTATTTTTCTCCGCGCAATTTGTGCATAATTGAATGGGCTGAAAAAGGTGCTGGCTTCTTGCCCAGGCCGGATCTGCGAGTCACGCTATCTATAGAGGGCGAAGGGCGACGTGCTACGCTTGGCGCAGACACTAAGAGAGGACATGAAATTACCCAAAATTTATTGGGTCTTTGTCAAAATCGGCAGTTTGGAACCCCATGAAGAAACGCGCAGCTAAAGTGCAGATATCTCAATACATTCAGCGTTTACCAAACGTTGCGCTTCGGTGTCTGTGCTTATTGAGTGTTTTGGCGGCGCCGGGTGTCGCAATGGCGGCTGAAATCGAAGAAATACGCCTGTGGCGTGCGCCTGATTATACGCGCGTTGTGTTTGATCTCGACAGCTCGGTCCAGTACAGCGTTTTCGCGCTTGAAAACCCCCATCGAATCGTCATCGATATGAGCGATTCCAAAATGGTGTCCAGCACCTCGGGTCTCGACTTTAAAGGGAGTCCCGTGAAGGCTATTCGTAGTGCCGCGCGCAACGGCAGCGATGTGCGAGTGGTCTTGGATCTGAGCACTGAAGTTAATCCTAGTAGCTTTACTTTGGCCGCTAATGGCGATCTGAAAGATCGTCTGGTGATCGATCTCTACGACATTGGGCGTGAGCAAGATATACAGCCCACCATTCAAGTGCCTCCACCTGCTACGGTAAGCGATCGGCGCGATATCATTGTGGCCATCGATGCTGGTCACGGTGGTGAAGATCCAGGAGCCTTGAGCTATAACCGCCGCATTCAAGAAAAGGATGTGGCGCTGGCAATTTCACGAGCGATATTCGATCGCCTTAATACGATACCAGGCTACCATCCTGTCATGGTCAGAGATGGCGACTATTCTGTGAAACTGCAAAATCGGCCTCGCATTGCCAGGGAAAAAAGAGCCGATATCTTCCTGTCTATTCACGCCGATTCTTTCCGTACCTCTAGGGCTGAGGGCGTTACCATCTACGCCTTATCGGAAAAAATTGCGGATGACGAAAACGCTCGCCGCGTCGCTCAAAAAGAGAATAGCGCAAACCTCTTGGGTGGGGCAGCGGGTGATACTAGCTTGCGCGATGTGGAAGATGATCTGGCCCGAACTCTCTTGGATCTCTCCATGGCGTGGAGTATAGAGCAGAGCATTAATGCAGCATCTTATATTCTTGACTCTTTGGGTGACGTGGCGAGATTGCGTAAGGATAAAGCGCAGCAGGGTAATCTTTGGGTGCTGCGCTCGCCCGATATTCCATCGCTGCTAATTGAAACAGGCTATTTATCAAATCCTAGAGAGGCGGAGAGACTGAATACGCCCTCCTATCAGCGCAGGCTTGCTGATGGCATTGTAAAAGGCGTCATGAGTTACTTTTATGAGGCGCCTCCACAGAGTACTCTCGTGGCGTGGCAGAAGGCCAATGGCGAGCGGCCAGATTTTTCTGTTTTCAGCGGGGGAACTTATAGGGTTAAGCGTGGTGATAGTCTATCGCTTATTGCTCAGCGCTCAGGCGTGTCCACTCAAGAGTTAAAAAATCTAAATGGTTTGCGCAGTGATGTGATTCGAGTGGGGCAGGAGTTGAGTTTGCCTGGTTCTGGTGAGGCAGCTAGGCCTGCAATTGAGCACACAACTCGGCGCGGTGAAACGCTCTCTGGCATAGCGCAGCGCTATCGAGTAAGTTTGTCCGGCTTGCGCCGCGAAAATAATCTACGGGGCGACTCCATTCAAGTGGGGCAAGTGTTAAAGATTCCTGCCCAGTAGCTTTAAAAAATTAATCTAAAAACAGTGTGGTGTTATGTCCCGAATAGCGTTACTTAGCCAGCGACTGGCTAATCAAATTGCTGCTGGTGAAGTGGTGGAACGACCGGCTTCGGTTATTAAGGAGCTATTGGAAAATAGCTTGGATGCCGGTAGCCGTCGAATTGAAGTCGAGGTAGAGCAGGGCGGGACTAAACTAATACGTATTCGTGATGATGGTGCAGGCATTGTAAAGGACGATTTGGCACTGGCATTGAGTCGTCACGCCACCAGTAAGATTAGTAATTTAGACGATCTAGAGTGCATTGGCAGTTTGGGTTTTCGTGGGGAGGCGCTCGCAAGTATTTGCTCTGTGTCGAGGCTGGAGATGACTTCTCGGGCGCTTGCTAGTGCCGATGATGCCGGCTGGAAGGTGCAGGCTCAGGGACAAGAGATGGCGGCAACGGTCTCGCCTGCGGCTCATCCTGTGGGCACCACCGTTGAGGTTAGAGATCTATTTTTTAATACTCCCGCTAGAAAAAAGTTTTTGCGCACAGAGAAAACAGAGTTCGATCGCATAGATGAGGTCTTAAAGCGCCTTGCCCTCAGTCGCTTCGATGTGGCCTTTACCCTACGACATAATCAGCGCAGCATTCATCATCTGCAAGAGGCGACTTCGGAGCACGAGAAACAGCGCCGGGTGGCATTAGTTTGCGGGCCCGCATTCGTCGAGAACAGTGTGCTTATTGATATTGAATCTTCCGGGCTTAGGCTATGGGGCTGGGTGGGTTTGCCAACATTCTCTCGCAGCCAGGCAGACCTGCAGTATTTTTATGTTAATGGCAGGATTATCCGCGATAAGCTGGTGACCCACGCAGTAAAACAAGCCTATAAAGATGTTCTTTTTCATGGGCGTCACCCTACCTTCGTACTCTATTTAGAGTTGGACCCGGCATTGGTTGATGTGAATGTGCATCCCACTAAGCACGAAGTACGTTTTCGCGATGGCCGACTGGTGCATGACTTCTTGTTCCGCGCTCTGCACAAGGCATTGGCAAGCGTTAGGCCGCAAGACTCCTTACAAGGGGCGGAGCCCGATGGGGGGCATGGTGTGGCATGGGGTACTGCGGACTCTGCGCCTTCAGGGCAAGCGTTCCCTGATACTGGTGCCTTCGCTGGACAGTCCAGAATGAATTTGCAGGAGACGGCTTCGGCGCCCTCTTACGCGGGACCATCATCGTTTGCGCGCGGTGGTCCCATCTCGGCACCCCAGGTTGCCGAGCAGATCGCCCAGTATCAGGAGCTGCAAAAAGACGAAGAAGTGCCCCCTTTGGGTTTTGCTATTGCACAATTGCATGGTGTCTATATTTTGGCTCAGAACGCTACAGGTTTGGTTATTGTGGATATGCATGCTGCCCATGAGCGAATTACGTATGAGCATATGAAGACAGCCACGCAGAATGAGGGGGTGCGCGCTCAGCCACTACTAGTGCCTCTGTCGATAGCGGTAAGTCAGAAAGAAGCCCGCTGTGCCCAGGATCACAGAGAGCAGCTAATGCTTCTTGGTTTAGGCGTGGAGCAGGTGTCCGATGAGTCTATCGTCGTGCGCCAGGTGCCGGTGATTTTGGCAAAGTCTAATATCGAGCAATTGGTGAGAGATGTGTTGGCCGACATTATTGAGCACGGTAGCAGCGAGCGTATCGCCAACTACCAAGATGAGCTGCTATCAACAATGGCGTGTCATGGCTCGGTGCGGGCGAATCGGCAACTGAGTATTCCAGAAATGAATGCCTTGCTGCGCGATATGGAAAGAACCGAACGCAGTGGGCAGTGCAACCACGGTCGGCCAACTTGGGTGTTACAAAGCATGGACCAGTTGGATAAGCTGTTTTTGCGCGGCCAGTAAATGGGGGCTATGGGAGTACTTCGAGAGTGACTTCGCCACCCCAGTAGTAAGAAAATAATTTATTTAACTCTTGTGTTTGATGCTGGTAGGGGTGACCCTCGGTGCTATAGTAAAAATAAGTTTTGCCTGGCATTTTACTTGAGTTGAGTGTCTGCCGGTTTTCCAACTGGACAACAACTTGTTTGGCTATCGCCTCGCTGGTGTCTATTAATCTAATTTGACTGCCTAACAGTTGCGAGATTTCCTGAGCAATAAGCGGGTAGTGCGTACATCCTAGCACTAATGTGTCAGCGCCCTGTTTGAGTAAAGGCTCCGCGTATTGGTGGATGAGCGTTGCTCGTTTCTCTACCCCTAACTCTCCTTCTTCGATGGCTTCGGCTAAACCGGGGCAGGCTTGTACTAATAATGTGAGTTTGTCACTGAACTGCTTTAACAGGGTTTGAAATTTGGCGCTGCTGAGTGTGCGGCCCGTAGCGAGTATGCCTGCAACGCCGCTAAGGCTCTGTTCACTCGCGGGTTTGATGCCTGGCTCTACGCCAATAATAGGAAGACTTAATTTTTGCCGCAGCTCTGCTATTGAGGCAGCAGTGGCCGTGTTGCAGGCGATGACGATGGCTTTGACGTCTTGCTTGATTAGAAATTCGCAAATGGCGTCGGCCCGCTGGGTCAGAATAGATTGGCTCTTGTCGCCGTAAGGGGAGAAGGCCATGTCGGCCACATAGATGAAATCTTCATTAGGGAGTAGCTGGCGCAGGGGTTTTAGGGTGGATAGTCCTCCAATCCCAGAGTCAAAAATGCCGATTGCCTGCTTGCTCATATTATTCGTAAATTTTGTGTTAAAAGACCATCTGATCGCAAAACAATATTGCCTCAGCGCGCGAGTATAGCAGGATTGTAAGCCCAGTGGCGGCAAGGAACGTAGCAATTAATTTAGCGAATTCTGTTATTCTTACACAATTGTGAGAAGCCCAGAGTATGAGTGCTGTTTTATGTCTGAGTCGCCCGTGAGTAGAGACGCCGCTGTGCAGGTGTCGCCCGAGAAGCCTAAGGCGGTGTGTCTTATTGGGCCAACCGCGTCAGGCAAGACAGATTTGGCCATAGAAATTGTGCAGCGTTTGCCTTACGACATTATCAATGTGGACTCCGCGCAAATATACACGCAAATGGATATCGGGACGGGCAAGCCGGATGCGCAGACTCTAGCGAAGGCTCCTCATCGGCTTTTTGATTTTCTTGATCCCGCCATGTCTTATTCGGCATCACAGTTTCGCAGTGATGCAATCCAAGAAATGCAGAGCATCGTAGATAAGGGTAGGGTGCCTTTACTGGTTGGCGGTACCATGATGTATTTCAAGGCGCTACGCGATGGTTTGGCGACTATGCCGAGCGCCGATGAGCAAATACGCGCGCAGATTTTAACGCTGGCGCAGCAAGATGGCTGGCAAGAGGTTCACCGACTTTTGGCCGAGGTGGATCCGGAGTCAGCGCAGAGAATACACCCTAATGATCCGCAGCGTTTGCAGCGGGCATACGAGGTCTACTTGGTATCGGGCAAGACCATGAGTCAATTGCACCAAGAGCAGCGCAGTAATGAGCCATGCTTGCCTTTCGATTTGCAGTTTATTGGGATCGCTCCGAAGGAGCGAGCGCTATTACATCAGCGCATCGAGACGAGGTTTAAGGGGATGCTGGACAAGGGCCTGGTGGCGGAAGTCGAGGCTCTTTATGCTCGCGGTGACCTTGATTTATCCATGCCGTCCATGAGATCGGTGGGTTATCGACAGGTCTGGCAGTACATTGCGGGTGAAATCAGCTTTGATGCTATGGTGGAAAGGGGTATTATTGCCACGAGACAACTAGCTAAACGGCAAATAACCTGGATGCGCGGTTGGGAAGAGCTTCAAAGCTTTGATAGCACAGAACCCGAAACTCTCGACTTGATCTTGAAATCGGCCGAGCGGGTCGCCATATAGAGTTTCATTGCACGCTTATTGCTGGGTATTTCCAGCTACCACCTTTAATGTAAGGAGAAAGTCAATGTCAAAAGGGCATACACTACAAGACCCTTTCCTGAATGTGCTTCGCAAGGAGCGTATCCCAGTTTCGATCTATCTAGTGAGTGGCATTAAATTGCAAGGGCAAATTGAGTCTTTCGATCAGTTTGTTATTTTGTTGAAGAATGCTGTCAATCAAATGGTTTATAAGCATGCTATTTCTACCGTCGTGCCCGCTCGTTCCGTCAAGATACCTGTTCAAGGCTCTGGCGAAAACAGCGCGGATGACGATGATACAGCACCAGGTAATCTTGCCTGATTCGAGGTAATTATTGTTCTTTGAAAGACCTGATGGCGGTGAGACCGCCATCCTTGTGCATATTGCGTTGGACTCCGAGCTAGACCAGGAGGACCCGGTTGAATTTGAAGAACTGGTACGCTCGGCAGGAGCTAACCCTGTCGATTTTATTAAGGGGTCTCGCAAAGCCCCCGATGCTGGCTATTTTGTCGGCTCGGGTAAGCTAGATGAGATTTCGGCTCTCGTGCAGGCGCACGAGGCAGATATTGTCCTTTTTAATCACGCCCTCTCTCCCAGTCAGGAACGCAATCTAGAGCGTTCATTACAATGTCGTGTCATGGACAGGACTGGTTTAATTCTTGATATCTTCGCTCAGCGCGCCCGTAGTTACGAGGGCAAGCTGCAAGTTGAGCTGGCTCAGCTGGAACATACCATCACGCGTTTGAAGCGGGGCTGGAGCCACCTTGATAGGCAAAAAGGGGGTATTGGTCTTAAAGGGGCGGGTGAAACTCAGTTCGAGATGGACCAGCGTATGATTCGTCAGCGCATCAAGAATATCAATAAGAGCCTAGTGAAGGTTCGTAGTCAGCGCCAACAAGGTAGGCGCTCGAGACAACGGGCAGCGGTTCCCACTATCTCGCTTGTAGGTTATACCAATGCGGGTAAATCCAGTCTTTTCAATCGCTTATCTGGGGCTGATATTTACGCTGCGGATCAGTTGTTTGCGACTTTGGACTCTACTCTGAGGCGCATAGAGCTGCCTAATTTTGGTTCGGCTATTTTGGCTGATACAGTGGGCTTTATCAGCCATCTGCCCCATAAGTTGGTAGAGGCTTTTAGGGCGACGCTGGAGGAAACTACTCAGGCCTCATTGCTATTGCATGTGATTGACGTGTCCAATGAGCAGCATGAGTACTATGTTCAGCAGGTCAATGAAGTGCTAACGGAGATTGGGGCGGAAGAGATTCCCTGTCTGCGAGTGTATAACAAAATTGACCTGCTGGAGGATAGGCAGGCACGCTTAGAGCGTGATCAAGACGGCAAGCCTGCAAGAGTGTATTTGTCGGCCCGTAGTGGTGAGGGCAGTCAGTTGCTCCTCGATGCTATTAGTGAGCTCTTGGGCGAGGACGTCATTCAACATCAAATGCGGCTATCACCGAAGCAAGGTCGTCTGCGGGCTAGGTTATATGCAAAAGGCGCCGTCAAGCACGAAGAGGTCGGTCCCGATGGGGATTTAAACCTCGATATACAGCTGCCAAGACACGATCTCAACCGACTTTTGGTCGACGAGGGAATGACTTTGGAAGGTGTCGGTCTCTAAGAAAGGGGCTCTTAGGAGCATCCGCATTCAAAAGCTCGGAAAACACTGGGTAAGTAAGCAAATTTTCGTTAAAATCACCCTCCGGATTTAGGTATGGGTATGGAGTAGCCAATGGCTTGGAATGAACCTGGAAACAACGGCAAAGATAGAGATCCTTGGGGAGGTCGCAATGATGACCAAGGGCCACCTGATATTGACGAAATAATTAAGTCGGTTTCACGTAAGCTCAATGGCTTATTTGGTGGTGGTAAATCGGGGCAGGGCTCTGGCGGTGCGGGAGGCTCAGGCTTCTCATCTGGCCTGTTCGGTGGCGTCATCGTATTGTTGATTGTTATTTGGGCTGCCGGCGGTATTTATTCCCTGGATGAGTCAGAGCGCGGCGTTGTTATGCGCTTGGGTAAATTGCAGGATGACGTTGTGCAGCCTGGTTTGAACTGGAACCCTCCTCTCATCGACTCTGTGGAAAAGGTTAACGTCACACAGGTTAAAACGAGAGAGTACACCAGAGATATGCTCACTACAGATGAGAATATCGTAACAGTCTCTATCGAAATTCAATACATCATTGAGGACCCCGCCAAGTTCGTCGTGGTGGTAAGAGACCCTGAGTTGAGCTTGGATAACGCAGCAGAATCGGCCATTCGCCACGTTGTGGGGGGAACGCCGATGAACCGTGTTCTCACGGAAGGTCGAGCTGATGTAGCAGCGGAAATCAGAGAGCGCTTGCAGCGTTATATGACCAGTTATGATTCTGGTATTTCGGTAAATCAGGTGTTGGTGCGCGATGCGCGTCCGCCACAGGCCGTTCAAGGCGCGTTTAATGACGTAATTAAGGCGCGAGAAGACGAGCAGAGAGTTCAGAACGAAGCTCTGGCATATGCCAATAGGGTGATTCCAGTTGCTCGTGGTGAGGCTCAACGTATTATCGAACAGGCTAATGCTTATCGTGACGAGGTGATTGCGCGTGCCGAAGGTGAGGCATCGCGATTCGAACAGCTTCTCGGCGAGTATGAAAAATCTCCTCAGGTAATGAGAGATCGTCTCTATATCGACGCAATGCAGTCCGTGTTTGGTAGTACCAGCAAGGTCTTGGTCGATGTTGAGGGCGGCAACAATATGTTCTACGTGCCTCTGGATAAAATTATGCAACAGTCCCAAAGCGACAGTGCTCCGGTACCCTTGACGCCGCAACAGGTGCGAGAGTTGTCCCAGCAAGTGGCGAGAGACTTACAGTCAGCCTCGACTGACCGACGCGTTCAATCTAGCACTGGAAGGGGAGTACGCTAAATGAAAAATACATTTGCCCTATTGGTCATTCTTATTTTTTTCCTAGCAGCGTCGAGCTCTTTGTTTGTTGTAAAAGAAACTGAGCGTGCGATATTGCTGCGTTTCGGTGAAGTGCAGCAGGCGGACATAGAACCAGGCCTACACGTTAAAATTCCTTGGGTGAACACAGTGCGTAAGTTTGATGGACGCATACTCACCATTACTGCGGATGCCCAAAGCTTTTTGACCCTAGAGCAAAAAGCGCTAGTGGTAGATTCTTTTGCCAAATGGCGAATAGTCGATGTGTCTAGGTATTACACTGCAAACGGTGGTGATGAGTTGCGAGCCACAAGAAACTTGTCGCAACGAATTAACAATGGTTTGCGCGACAAGTTTGGTGAGCGAGACTTGCAGGAAGTGGTTTCTGGTGAGCGTGACTTGCTAATGGAAGAGCTCACGAGAGAGCTGAATACTACCGTGGCGCAAGAGTACGGCATTGAAGTTATCGATGTTCGCGTAAAGCAGATCGAACTGCCCGCCGATGTGCGCTCCTCTGTTTATGAGCGTATGGCCTCTGAAAGACAACGTGAAGCACAGCAGCTTCGCTCCAGAGGTAATGAGCTAGCCATCGGTATCGAAGCTGATGCAGATCGCCAAGAGGCTGTATTATTGGTAGAAGCTTATCGTGATGCAGAGCGCATTCGCGGTGAAGGCGATGCGATTGCAGCTTCCACGTATGCAGAGGCGTTCTCTAAGAATGAGGAGTTTTATGCATTCACACGAAGCCTAAACTCCTATCGTGAAAGCTTCTCCGATAAAGGTGATGTTTTATTGGTCGATCCGAAGAGCGATTACTTTAAGTATTTGCGCGGTAGCGACGTACAGTAAGCGAGTATTGACTTCAGACCAGCAGTAAGAGTCTTGCTGCTGGTTTTTGCTTGTCTGGGGAACAGACAATTAGAAGATTAAATTAATGAAGGGCCAGAACATGTCAGCCAGTGATAGATGGTTGCTTCCAGAGGGTGTGGAAGAAATTTTGCCGAGTGAGGCCGCACGTCTGGAGACGTTGCGTCGTGAACTATTAGATTTGTATTCTAGTTGGGGTTACGAGCTGGTAATCACCCCCTTGATTGAATACTTAGACTCTCTGCTGGTGGGCTCATCTCATGATCTGGATTTGCACACTTTTAAACTGACTGATCAATTAAGTGGTCGTTTAATGGGGCTGCGCGCGGATATTACCCCTCAGGTCGCGCGTATCGATGCCAATAGACTTGTGCATCAAGACAGTAAAGATCATGATGTTTCGCGCCTGTGTTACGCCGATAATGTGGTCCATACCAAGCCGCGAGCACTGCTGAGCTCTAGAGTGCCTATTCGCATAGGCGCCGAGCTATTCGGCCATGCAGGAGTGGGCTGTGATATCGAGCTTATTGGTTTGATGTATGAAACTCTGCGTATCGCCGATGTTGGTTCTATTCATATTGTGCTTGGTCACGTTGGTATTTTCAGAAGCCTCATCAACGCCGCTGATGTGAGCGAGGAAGTCGAGGCCGAGTTGTTTAGCGCCATGCAGCGTAAAGCTTATGGTGAGCTGGACGGTTTGCTGGAAGAGCGCATAGAAAACATTGAGATTCGCCAGATGTTGGCAGACTTATCACGCTTAAGTGGCGACGAGAGTGTCCTAGATAAAGCCTTGGACAGGTTTGCTGGGGCCCCAGAAACGGTAAAGCAGGAGCTGGCGGAATTAGAATCCATAGCAAAAGGTATTAAGGCGCGAATTCCCGAGCTTAGCTTGGGCTTCGACCTGTGCGAACTACGTGGTTACGAATATCACACCGGCATCGTTTTTGCCGCGTATACGCCGGGCTATGGCCAGGCGCTCGCTCAGGGTGGGCGCTTTAATGACATCGGGAAAGTATTTGGCTTGGCGCGACCTGCCTCGGGCTTCGATTCGGACCTGAAAGTTATTGCGCGTTTGAGTAAGCGCGACTTTACTGGCGCCAAGGCCATTGCCGCGCCATGGAACGATGATTTAGCCCTAGCTCAATTAATTAAAGAGCTGCGTCAACAGGGGCAGAGAGTCATTGTTCAGTTCGATGCAGGCGTCGCGTTGAGCCGAGCTGACTATGACCGACAGATTATTAAAGATAATGAAAAGTGGCAGGTAAGCCCGCTATAGGTTGTCGAGCGCACTAGGCGTAAGACGACGTGAATTGAATCAAATATAGAGAAGAGCGCAAAAATGGGTAGAAGTGTTGTAGTGTTGGGTACGCAATGGGGCGATGAGGGCAAAGGTAAAATTGTCGATTTGCTAACAGAGCAGGCGGCAGTAGTTTCTCGTTTTCAGGGCGGCCACAATGCGGGCCACACTCTGGTAATTAAAGGCGAGAAAACAGTATTGCACTTACTGCCATCGGGCATTCTGCGTGACGGTGTTACATGCGTCATTGGTAATGGCGTTGTACTTAGTCTTTCTGCGTTAATGAGTGAAATTGAAAAGCTGGAAGAGCGTCAAATCTCTGTGCGCCCCAAACTAAAAATCAGTGCTTCCTGCCCGCTAATTCTGCCTTCGCATGTCGCCTTAGATCAGGCTCGGGAAGTGCGTCTTGGCAATGAAAAAATCGGAACGACAGGGCGCGGCATTGGCCCTGCGTATGAAGATAAAGTTGCGCGACGTGGAATACGCGTTGGAGAATTGTTTAACCCAGAGCATTTCGCCGAACGTCTGAAAGAAGTAACCGAATACCATAACTTCATGCTGAAGAATTACTACGGCTGTGAAGAAGTGTCCTATGAAGAGACACTGGCTGAAATCACTAAGCTTGCTGAGCAAATTAAGCCGATGGTGAGCGATACGATTGAGATACTTCATGGCCATCGTAAGGCTAAAGACAATATTCTATTCGAGGGTGCCCAAGGCTCCTTGCTCGATATTGATCACGGCACTTACCCCTATGTCACTTCGTCCAATACCACTGCTGGCGGAACGGCTACGGGAAGCGGTTTCGGGCCTTTGTACTTAGACTATGTACTAGGTATTACGAAGGCTTATACAACGCGAGTAGGTTCAGGGCCATTCCCCACTGAGCTTTTTGACGATGTCGGTGCTCATTTGGCTGACGTCGGTATGGAAAAGGGAGCGACAACGGGGCGTCCTCGCCGCTGTGGTTGGTTTGATGCGGCAGCCGTTAGGCTCGCAATAAGAATCAATAGTGTATCGGGTATTTGCCTCACTAAACTGGATGTGTTGGACGGGCTGGATACCATCAAGGTTTGTACCGGTTATAAAGGTGTCGATTTTGATGCCTCTTCCACATTAATGAATCTCGATAGCTGTCAGAACCTAGAGCCTGTCTATGTCGAATTGCCCGGCTGGAAAGAGTCTACCTTTGGCGCTAAAAGTATTGATGAGCTGCCAGAAAATGCCAAGGCCTATATCCGTTATATCGAGCAAACGATCGAAGCGCCAGTCGATATTATTTCCACGGGACCTGATCGCGAAGAGACTATTATTCTTCGTCACCCTTTCGCCTAAGAGCTAGTAAACTTCTAGCCTGTGCTGAATATGAAGTCGGTAATTGATTTGTTTTATTGACTTCATATTAGCACCGCTGTAGCTTTAATACTGCAAAGTGAAATAGCGGAGTTTGATTCGAAATGGCTTGGACTTGTGAAGTGTCTCGTCAACACTGTGATGTTGATGTGATAGTAACAGTCAAGAGCCTTAAGAAAGTATCCTGGCAACATAAGAACATAGAAGAAAAGATCAGGACGAAACTGGCTGAGTTTGCAAGTGAGATCGAAAGTTTCAAAAGATTGCGTAGTTCCGATTAATACGGAGATCAATCGCCTGCCTTTATTGTTGTCGAGGCTATTGCCTTGAGGAAAGTGATAGTCGCTAATATGCGATTACACTATTCCTGTGCCTGTTTTTGAATCTATTCAATATCGCAACAGGAGACCCTTTCTCCTAGACACTCCACGTTCACGAATTTGTTTTGTATATGCTGTCCTGACATGGAGGATATAGGGTATGAGTATGGCTGATAGACGTCTCCTCATTTTAGATGATGAAGCCGAGGTTGGGCGTATTATTGGGCTTATTGCAGAAGGGGCTGGCTTCGAATGGCGCTCCACTACTCAGCCTGATGAATTCTTTGATGAGCTGGATACGTGGCAGCCTACCCATTTGGCTATCGACTTGATGATGCCTGAAATGGACGGCGTGCAAGTGATGCGTCAGTTATCCGAACGGGGCTGCAAGTGCCGGGTAGTGATCACGAGTGGCGTGGGGTCTCGCGTAATGGACGCCGCTATGCGCTCTGGCGTTGAGCACGGTTTAGATGTGCGGGGTGTCGTTCCTAAGCCTTTTTCTGCATTAACCCTCAGAGTACTCCTATTGGACGAGCCCGATGATTGGCCTAGCGCCCCGGATGCTCAGGACGACTCTATAGAGGCCGAAGCCGGGCAAGACTTTGTTTCTCAATCGAGTTCGCGCAAAAAGGCTGTCCTCGACAAACAATTTTCTCTTTTCTATCAGCCAAAACTAGAGGCAGGAAGTGCCGCTCTCTCCGGTTTTGAGGCATTGGTGCAACTAACGGGTATAAACCGGTCACCTGATCGGCCGGGAAAAATAATCGACGAACTGGATATGGGCGATGCAGAGTCTGGCTTTACGGCTTCAGTTCTCAATCAAAGTATCGCATGGCTTGGTAAGAACTTTGAGCACTCTGATGTAAGCTTGTCCTTGAATATTTCAGTTGCACAATTGCTTTCTCCCGTTTTTTTAAAAGAATTGCTGAACAGCTGCGAAAAGAATCATGTGGAAACTAAGCGCATTATTATTGAGCTTAATGAGACCAGTGCTATGGAGGATCCGACGCGCTCTTTGGATGCACTGACGCGTTTTAGAGTCAAAGGATTTCAATTATCATTAGATGACTTTGGCACGGGTTATTCGTCCATGGTGCAACTGGTACGCTTGCCATTTTCCGAGATCAAAGTAGACGCCTCTTTTGTGCGCGAAGCGCTCACATCAGCAGAATCGAAAGCGATTGTGAAATCTATAATTGAGCTGGGTCATAGTCTTGACCTAGCGGTGACGGCAGAGGGTGTTGAGGATGCGCAAAGCGCTCAGTTATTGGAATCGCTTAAGTGTGATTTTCTTCAGGGCGAGTATATCGCTGCGGCCATGACGGGCGATGAGGTACTGAATTGGTTGGCTGGGCGTGATTAGGATTTTACCCCGTCGTTTACCCTACTTTTCTACTCCCTAAATTGATTGGCACTTGTATTCGGTGCCGCTTTACTAAAGAGTAGTAAGCATTGTGGATGAGTCTCTCATACCGCTCTATTAGCTTTATTGTGGAAAACTATGGATGTTGTGACTATTAATAGTCTTTTCCTTGTGGGGGCACTGCTTGTCGCCATCAGTGTGCTAATCAGTTCGCTTTCTTCCAAGCTTGGCGTACCCATATTACTTATTTTCATTGGTGTGGGAATGTTGGCGGGCGAAGAAGGCTTAGGCGGCATTCGCTTTAACGACTACTCCCTTGCCTATCTTGCCAGTAATCTCGCCTTGGCAATTATTCTACTTGATGGTGGTATGCGCACTCGTATCAGCAGTTTCAAGGTGGCCCTGTGGCCGGCTTTGTCTCTCGCTACTTTTGGTGTTCTTATTACGACGGTTCTTACTGCTGTCGTAGCGGCCAAGCTTTTTAATCTCGACATCATGCAAGGCCTACTCATAGGCGCGATTGTCGGCTCTACCGATGCAGCGGCCGTATTCTCCATGTTAGGTAAGCGAGGCCTTAACGAGAGGGTGGGTGCCACACTTGAAATAGAGTCTGGTAGTAACGACCCGATGGCTATCTTCTTAACCGTCAGTCTTATTGAAATTATTGCTTCGGCGCAGAGCGACGTCGGTTGGTTCTTTATCTTGAGCCTTATTCAGCAGTTTGGTCTAGGCCTTCTGATTGGTGTTGGAGGAGGCTGGTTCTTATTGAACCTAATCAATCGCAGCACGCTTGCAAACGGGCTTTATCCTCTATTGGCGGTTAGTGGCGGGCTGCTTATTTTTGCTGTAAGTAATGTGTTAGGGGGTAGCGGAATTCTGGCCATCTACGTGTGTGGTCTTCTGTTGGGGAATAAGCCTACCCGCAGTCGTACCTCCATACTCAGCGTCTTTGATGGTTTGGCGTGGCTCAGTCAAATAGGCATGTTCTTAGTGTTAGGTTTGTTGTTAACCCCAAGCGAATTATGGGCAATCGCCGTGCCCGGCTTAGGCCTGGCTCTATGGATGATTTTGTTCGCTAGGCCTATTGCAGTCTGGGTAAGTTTGCTGCCCTTTAGTCGTTTTAAAACGCGCGAGCGCTGGTTTATCTCTTGGGTTGGGCTGCGTGGTGCAGTGCCCATTATTCTCGCCGTGTATCCAATAATGGCTGGTCTTCCTAATGCTCAATTGTTTTTTAATCTAGCATTTTTCGTTGTGTTAATTTCATTGTTATTGCAAGGCACGACATTACCTCTGGCGACTCGCGTGGCGAAAGTGGAGATTCCCGCCCAGGCACTTCCCATAACGCGCTCGGGTTTAGATATTCACCCTACTAGCCAATGGGAGCTGTTCGTCTACCATCTAGGGCAAGAGCGCTGGTGTGTCGATACTCCGCTCAAGCGTTTGCATATGCCTGAAGGGACTAGGATTGCGGCGATATTTCGGGAGCGAGAACTGATCTACCCTAAAGGTAGCACCAAGCTACTGGCCGACGATATGCTGTGTATCATTGGCCATGAAAACCACCTGCCGGCACTCGGCAAGCTCTTTAGTCAGCCACCTATTTCCAGTGTAGATGACTGGTTCTTCGGGGATTTCATCCTCGATGCAAACGCGCGCCTTGCGGACCTCGCTCCGGTTTATGGCCTTTCATTACAGAACTGCGACCCAGACGCCGCCATTGGGCCCTTCTTTACTGCACTGATGGGAGGGAAGCCTGTACTAGGGGATCAGTATCAATGGCAAAACTTTATCTGGACAGTTGCGGCTATGGAAGGTGGCAAGGTTACGAAGTTGGGCCTCAAACTGGCTCCGAGCGACAAATAAAGAACGATCGTTTGTTCGTTTCTCTTTTTCCCTCCTATTTTTCAAATAAGCATGACACAAGCATTACGCAAATTGCCGTAAATCGGTCGAACTCGTGTCACATGCGACAAATGGTTTTGTATAGGGTTCCATGTTCTTGCTGCTTGGTAGAGAGTTGGCTATCTGCAACAAACTGTAACGAGGTCTTCGTTTAGTGCAGTAAAAGGAAGAATAGGAAGAAAGGATAATAAAAATAACTGCCTTTGTAGTCTTTCTCGATATAAATAATAAAAAGCAATACATCGGAGAACCCTATGAGAAGCACCCGCAAAGAGAGCCATCGCGCTTTCAAAAAGCCCTATTATTTATTGGGCGCAGTCGCATTATTCATGAACCCCGCATTACTAGTCGCACAAGAAGCCGAAGAACAGGAAATCGAAGAAGTGGTAGTGACTGGTTCATTTATTCGGAACAGTCAGTTTACAAACTCATCTCCTGTTGTAACGATCTCTCAAGATGACATACAGAATTCCGGGGCATCTAGTTTCGGAGAGTATCTGCGCGATCTTCCGTACATGGAAAATATTGATACAGTGGCATCTATTCTAGATTCCGGTGATGGACGACAGGACTCCAACTCAGCGAGATTTAACCTTCGTGGTCTTGGTACAGAGAGTACATTGACCTTGGTCGATGGTCGCCGAGCTGTAAACGAGGGTGCAGTTTCTGCACTCTTGCCAGGAATTGCTCAACGCAGCGTTGAGATTTTAACGGATGGTGGGGCTGCGCTATATGGCTCTGATGCGGTTGCTGGTGTTGCTAACCTTATTCCATATAAGGAGTATGATGGCGTCAAAGGGCGCGTCTACTACAAGCGCGATGGAGAAGGAGGTACGGAGAACTACACAGCTGAGATGATGGCGGGCCGCACGTTTAGTAATGGCCTAAACTGGGTTGGTGCTATCGAATATAGTAAAAGAACGCCACTGCTTGTATCTGAGAGACCAAAATACCAAGAATACTACAATCAGGACAGTGCCTACGGTAATCCCGGCTCGTTCAGAAATAGGTTTTATACTTCATTTTACCAAGACCCAAGCTGCGGAACGTTCAACGACGGCAATGAAGACATAAGTCAGCCGAATGCATATCCAAGTGGTTTGCCCGATGGAAATGACTGCCGTCTATTTTTTGGGGAGTGGCAAGATTATGGTCGACTATCTAACAATGTTACCGTTTTTAACAATTTTAACTTTCAGGTAACAGACTGGTTAACCTTAGAGTTCCAAGCAAGTCATAATCGTCGTGACTCGAATTGGATTACATCCCCTAGTTCTTTGTTGTTCACTAATACTAGTAGTTTGCCAATTGCTTCTAGCCATCCAGCTAATCCATTTGGCACCACGGTTTACCCATATAGGTGGAGACCTTTCGCAAAAATTGGTACGAGACCTAGTCAGATAAGTGATAGTGGCTCTCTCGAAAATAGTTCTGCGTATCAGGCAGAATCTTACAAGTTTGGTGGAACTTTCGATATAGTAGGAACGACTTGGGTGGGTGAGTCTTGGATCGGATATCAAGAAGAGTATGCCGACTATCATGTGACGGGTATTCGACTATCAAAAATGCAGAGAGCATTGGCTGGCGAAGGTGGGCCCAATACTGATGAGTACTTTAACCCCTTCGGTTCCGCTGACCCTCGTTCTCCGTTTTACGTAGCTGGTGTTACCGACAATAGTCAAGAATTGGTGGATTGGCTACTGGACGATGTTACGTACAGGAATGAATGGAACAGGCTGAAATACTTTGACCTGATTCTAAACGGGGAGCTGTTTGAAGTGCCTAGCGGTGTTGTTAAGGCAGCCGTGGGTGGGCAGATACGCTCTCATAAAGAGTTTGATGTGGGTAGTACGAAGTTGAACCCACTTACGCGAGACGAGGATAACCTTTATGTAACTGCAACTGCCCCTCTAGAGCCGCGTGAAGACAGAGAGTCAGGAGTCAGAGCCATTTTTGCTGAGCTAGAAGTACCAGTAATTGAGGGTGTGGGTATTAAAGCAGCAGTGCGTCATGAGGAATTCTATAATATTGGCTTTAGTGCTACTAAGCCTAAGGTGTCACTATTGTGGGAGCCGTTAGATACGCTGTCCATAAGAGCAAGTTACGGTGAAAGCTTCTTAGCACCTAGAGCGTCTCAGTTAAGGCCTCTTGCGAAGGATGTATGTACTCCAGTTAGAAGTGGAACAGACCCACTTACTAATTTACCTCTTGAAGGTGCTGATAGCTGCACCTCTGGCAATCCGAGCCTGCGAGCGGAAGAGTCAGAAATCATCAACATTGGTTTTACTTGGTTGCCAAGTGGAGCATTAGATGGACTCAGGCTTTCTGTCGATTATCAAGAGATTGAATACATCGATAGAATTGACAGTCTAGCCTCCGCAGAGGTTACACGCCGCGAGCTGAACAGATACCTTTCGGCCAATAACTTGACGGCAGATCAATTTGATGCCTCTAATCCCACCGATGCCGCTGCAGGTATTGCGTGGGCTCTTGCCAATCCAAACGAACTTATAACTCGCGATGCTACCGGTGCTGTGACCGATATTTACAGAGCCCCCATCAACTTGTCTTCGCAGTTTGTAGAGGGTATGGACATTAGGCTTAGCTACAATTTTGAGCTTGAAGATCTAGGTAACTTTACAGCATCTATCGGTGGTAACTACTATACTCGTTGGGATTATGCGCCTGATGAATTTATTGGTCTTATCAATGGACGTGGGCTACAGAATGCTCCTACTAACTTAGCGCCTCCACTACCCAAGTATAAGGCGAATGCTAGCCTTTCTTGGTATCGTGGTGATCATAGTGCAAGTATGACAGTGCGCCACATCGCCAAGGTAAAGTTTGATCAAGAGGCGGACGATTTGACGCTGAATTATGAGGCGTTTGCTCCAAACTATATTCGTCCGATCACAAAAGTTGATGCTAGATACTCTTATAGCTTTGATGCTTTTGATACTGAGTCGAGATTAACAGTAGGTATTCAGAATCTGTTCGATCGTGATGCTCAACGCCTTCCTCAATATGGTGGTCTGGAGACTCGCATAGATGATCCCTTTGGTCGTCAATTCTATATGTCAGTCGATTTTGAACTATAGGCTTGATTGCTAGATAAAAAAGGAGGCTTCGGCCTCCTTTTTTTTGTCCGAAGAATGTAAAACTGTCACATTTGCCCCAGTCTTTTGTCGCCGCTAACGTGGACATCTGCCAAGAGGCAACTTATGCTTTGGACATAAAGTGCCGGTCATTGGCTAGGTACAAGAAGACATCCGGTTTGGGGGTAATAATGATAAGAATAAAATTCGACAGACACTTGTTGCTGGGTTTAAGTTTCAGTCTGGGCGCCAGCTTGGCTTGGGGGCAAGACTCAAGCTCCTTATTGGAGGCTCAGTTTCCGCAGCTTGCTCAATATCTCAATACTTCTGAAATCCTGCAGGCGACGGTCTTTGATGAAATAACGGCCGCTAATGCCTCGCCCGAATCCATGATTGGTAAAGGCTTGCTGCGAGAATCGTTGAAGCAGCTCGTTGAGGCCGAATATTCCCACTATCACACTTCCGGCGATCACTTGGCTATGTTGGGGCCTCACCGCCTGTTTGAAAGCCGGGCGACTCCTGGTTTGCAGGCTTTGGTGCGGGACGAGTTTGCCGTAGACGAGATTGAGGAAATTCTAAGTGCGAGTGGCGATATCCCTCCGAGAGCGATAGCTGTACTGAAGAGGGGGCGCGAGTTTTCCCAGCAGTTGGTACAGATCTATGTGAACGATGGCGTGATGGACAAATACGCCGCTGTAGATAACGCGCTGGCTAATTACTTGAGCAATGACGAACTTTCTGTGGCGGTTCATCCCAAGAGCTCTGAGCTATTGTCCGAGCATCCCTATGCCTATGCCTTCCGAGTAGGTTTTCCGCAGCTAAGTGGCATTACTTGGGCCTCCCAATGGTTGCAACTGGCCACCTTGGAAATTTCTTTGATCGCCAGTAATCAGGCGGCCTTAGAGGCGGGGCTAGACAATGCCACAGAGCTTTACGTAGAGAAAATTGCAAGAGCTCACGGTTCGATGATTTCGCTCCCTACGGATATTCCCACCATGCCAGTCATTGCGCCTAATTTCTATGGCCTGCATCCAGGTGCCTCCTATGTCATCGATAATATCTCAGCCTTAAAAGTTGTGATTGGAGATATCTTGGCGCATCCGGACGTGCCGGATCGTGAAGCTGCTATTAACGACGCAATAGAGGGCTTTACGGATAAAGAGAATTTTCTGGATGATGAAATGGACTATCTCTATTTCGTATTGCGCGGCGGTATATTCAATCAAGGTGGGCCAGCATTGGGAGGCATGGAGTCATCGGAGCGCAATCGGTCTAGATTGGCGACAGAGACAAAACACGTTAGTAATTATCCCATGCGCTAAGTCAGCTGAAGGGTGTCAACTTTGGCGAGGGTGACAATGTTAAAAGCACTGGCGAGTATACTGATACTAAGCTCTATCTGTTTTGGCAGTGGGGCGACTTTTGCCGCTTTAGCGCGCACTGGGGATTTTGCGCTTATCGATGCACAGGGTCGCTTTCATCAGCTAAGCCGCTACCAGCATCGCGATGCGCTGGTGCTGATGTCTTACTCTTCCGCCTGTCAGGCTATGCCCAAACTAATGGCCCAGTATGTGGCGATACAAGAACAGTTCAACGGGCAGTCAGTGCAGTTTCTGCTCATTGATTCCGCCAATGCATCGCGAGAGTCTCTAGCTAAACAGGCGCTTTCTATTCCTTTGTTGCAAGATGAAGAAAAGCTGGTCTCTGAGGCCCTTGGCTTTACTCATGTGGGAGACGTGCGGGTGATTAACCCAAGTCGTCTCGCCATCTACTATGCGGGCGGTTTGAGTGATGATGTTTCCAGTACTCTGGATACTGTTTTGACTGCACGATTACGCAATACCGTCCAGCATGCTTCGGTCAGCGACTGTGAGATAGAGTATTTACAGCGTGAGCAGGCTCCCGACTATGTGGCAGACGTGGCTCCTATTATTATCGATAACTGTGTAGAGTGTCATCGCCAATGGGGGGCGGGGCCATTTGCAATGGACAGCCATATTAGCTTGTTGGGTTGGTCGCCCATGATTAAAGAAGTGTTGCTCAATAAACGGATGCCACCAGCGCAGATAGATCCTGCTATTGGACATTCTCTTAATGCCAGCAATCTTGACCCAATCGATGTGCAGACAATTGTCCATTGGATTAATGCCGGTGGTCCGCGTGGCGAGTCGGAGATCGATCCATTGGAGCAATTAGAGTTTGCCGAGGAGCAGCCTTGGTTGCTAGGAGAGCCTGATCTTGTAGTCACTACACCCACTCACAGCGTACCAGCCAATGGTGTGATTGATGATCTCTATGAAGAAGTTATTTTGCCTTTTGAACAGGATCGTTGGTTGAAAGCCGTGCAGTTTAAGCCGACGGGCAATGGCACCTTGCATCAATTGATCGTGATGGTGACGCCAGCAGATCAGGATTTTTGGGGACAGGAAAAAACCTTTTCGAATGTGAGTCGCCGCTTTATCGAAAGCTATCTGCCGGGTGAGCAAGCGGTAGCGATATTCGAGGCTGACTCCGCCGTTTTCATTCCTAAAGGGCATAAACTCGCTATGCAGTTTCAGTATGTGGGCATGGGCGCCGATGTGGAAAATGTGACTGAGCTGGCACTGTACTTTGAAGACAATGGCGATACTTTGACGGAGCGCTTGGTGCAGGCAGTCTCTGCTCCGGCATTTACGCTGCCAGCGAATGAAGAAGAGATTCCAATGGAAGCCTCTCACCGGTTTGATCGGGACGTCATTATCACCGGTGTGCGTGCGCGCATGAATGAACGAGGCAAGCGCATGAGTTTCGCCTTAGAGAGGCCTGATGGCAGCGTACAGGCCCTATTAAGCATTCCCGCCTACAACTACGCTTGGCAGCCACATTATCTCTTAGAAGAGCCTGTGCTCGCTCCAGCGGGAAGCACAGTATATGTTTATGGTGCCTTTGATAACTCGGTATCGAATCCCTTTAACCCTGACCCAACTAAGACGGTGGAATCAGGGGTTGATGCAGAGTCCGAAATGTTTACGGGCTACTTCACTTACTACCATGCTCACTAATAGGAATCTGGCTGCGTCGATAGCTGGTATGAAGGCACCCGCTTCTACCAGGCTTGCCTAGGCAATGTGACAGCTCTAGTGAGGCGTGTTTTTTTGGCCTTGCGTTTGCTCTCAGGTCGCACGTGAATTTTTCATCGATATAAAAAAAGGGGTGAAGACTGATGTCTTCACCCCTTTGTCATTTGGCTAAGCTTGAGCTTACTCGGCCGCTACAGTGCGCTGTGCTGCCTCTTCGCGCTGAGCTAGTAATTCCTCATAGCCTTCCTCATCTAAGTGTGTCACGGCTATCCAGGCATGAGTCATCTCATCTGCTGTACGGCTGCCGTAAGTTACCCACATATCTGGGTCAGGGTTATTAGGATTCTCTGCCGTATTGTCGTACCACTGCTTCATTATAAGCACGGCACCTGCTGGCAATAGTGGAGCTGCGTCTGGCTCATACAAGTGGCTATGGTGCCATGTGGCGCTCCATTTAGAGATTTGGCTTATCTGCTCGGTGCGGCCTGTTTCTGGATAGAATATTTCCAGTGAAGCGGCACGCATGCGCAAGTGACCGTGAGGCTGGAAGCTATCGATACGAACAGGGTGATCGAAAGAGTGGAAGCCTTGAGTCATTGCGGTACCGTGAGGCGGTACTAGCAGTTCGCCCATATTGAGACCGTAAAGGCGCAAGTCTTGCTTGAAGCGAGCTTGCTCCTCATAGCCTTCTGGGTGCAGCCAGAGACCAATCTCAACTACGTTGTCCTCAACCATTGCGCCTGGAGCCGTAGCGCCAACACCGCCTGGGAACAAATGGATGTCCCAGCGAATACGTGCATTTGCGGGTAGGACTCGGCAAACGCCGTCGGGCATGATTTCGCCCCACTTGCCCATCGCGTACTCAGTCAATTGGCCGTAGTCTTCGTACTGGCCGTCTTCGTTCATAATCTCAACATCTGAGTTAGCGTGGTGAACCACTGATTTGGCATCTGCACGTGGTTTTACTTGAACCGCTTTAATGCAGCGATCTTCGCTAAGGCCGGTCATCACGTATGGACGGTGCCACATGTCGTTACCAACGGCTGGCACATCGATTGGCTCAGAGTCTAGGATGACATCAGGTTGACCGAATTGATCGGCAAAATTCCAATCGTCGAGGCTTGGAATATCGGGCTTTTGTGGCGTACGATCACCCCAATCGCCTTCGGGTGCGCCTTGTTCAACCCAGGCAACAATGGTGTCAATTTCGTTTTGCTCCAGTCGCCAGTCGCCTTGTAGGTCCTGGATACCAATGCCATGGTCGTAGGCGTATGGAGGCATCTCCCTAGATTCTACTTTATATTGAATCAGTGGAGCCCAAGGGCGAATTTGTTCGTAGTTTTCGAACTGCATAGGTCCGATGCCGCCTTCGCGGTGACATACCACACAGTTCTCGTTAATAATCTGAGCGACGTGGTCGGCATAGGTTACTTCGCCCGTATCGATAGACAGGCTGTTCGATTGTGCTTGCGCGTGAGCGCTAAGCCCTAACACTGTAAGGACTGCAAAGCCTAGGGCGGCTTTCTTAGAGCGTTGTATATTAGTCCAACACTGCTTTGTTATTGTCATGATCCTCTCCTTAAAAATATTAAGTGAGCAGTAGTGGCAATTTAGACCTCTTGCCTGCTAATTGTCCACTCATTGCTATAGCGACTTGCAATTCTTTGTGACGAAACGGTTTAAAACGTTTATTTGTAGAAGCTAGCGGCCGTTTTGTCGTAAAAATTAGTTAATGATACGGTACGATCAGTCAGTAACTGTTACCTTTTGATACATATTCGTCCAACAGCACTGATCATTATAAGAGCTGTCGGAGGCGGACCAGTTATCGATTCGAGTGCGAATCATATAGTCGCCTGGTTCAGAGAACGTAGCCAAAATTTTTGCTGTCCCTTTTGCATCAATTAAGCGAATTTCATTGTCCTCGGGCATGCGTTGTCTGCGACCCGTACCGATTGGCTCGGCTTCATGCATGTCCGGATGGCGCGAGAAACTCACTTGCCCAGCGCCTTGATGTTTCCACCAAGTAACGCCTAGTGGGGCTGGTTTTTCGTAGCGAGGGTCGTTAGGGTCGCGAACCGAAATATCTTCAGTGTGAATGGTCAGAGTGGTCGGTTCGCCAACTTTTGCGCTAACGGTGTCTTCTGCCGTTAAGCCCATAGGGTCGTGGCCTATTTCTCCGCCTTCTTTAAACCACGCTCTTGGCGCTACGGAGCCTTGGGGGCGGGGGGACATATCGAGCGTATAGCCCATTTTTCCTAAGCGACCAGGCACTTTTAGAAGATCATGCCCTGGCGTTCTAATATGCCACCAGATAGATTCACCTTCCATTGAGGCCGGTACTGTCACGGTGAACACACCCATGTGACGCCGTGTTTCAAAGTGCGTTGGCTGCATGCCGTCTAGGAATGCGGGCTCGATGTAGTTATCTTCGCCCAATGGGATGTCGATTAGCTCTTCGCTATTGCGATTAAGATAACCGAAGGACACAGTAAAGGAGCCATCGCCATTGTCATAGGCGCCTTCCATGATGGGGATCACGGGGAGTCCGGTTGGCGCATCCAGACGCAAAGGCCGGTCTAAAGGGTCCTGTGCATGCGCGGGTAAAATGGCGGAGGCGACTACCAGAGCTGCGCTAAATGCGAAGCCTGCAACTGTCCGTTTATTATCATTCATTCACTTACTCTCCCGTTTTTTTATTATAAAAGGGTTGGTATTTATTATTTTTATGAGTCAGGCTCAGAGAGCATCGATTGAATCAGGACTTCAAGGCTCTCGCAAGCATTCTCGCCCAATGTCGACGCAATTTCGGCTCATCTTAGTGCTTATATGAGTCTAAGCGCAAAATGGCCGAGAGTTTTGCGCAAGAAAGGGATGTGTTTTGACTAAAACGCGAAATAAAACCCTACATTTTATAAGGTTAATGCCTTTGCCGGCTCAAGCAGGGCTAATGGCAAACTTCGGTTTTTTATAATGGCGTATCTGGCGCGGATAGAATTGCGGCTGCTCCCATGCCACCGGCTGTGCATATTGAGATAAGACCGTGGCCTTTCCCTAATTGGCTCAAATCTTTACTCAGGCTTGCGAGTATTCTTGCTCCAGTTGCGGCAAAAGGGTGGCCATAGGCCAGCGAGCTACCGTGAATATTAAGCTTCTCTAGATCGATGCTGCCAAGCGCCTGCTCAAGGCCCAACTGCTCTTGGCAGAACTCTTGGTCTTCCCATGCTTTCAGGGTGCATAGCACCTGTGCCGCAAAGGCTTCGTGAATCTCATACAGTGAAAAATCTTGCAGGGTCATTCCGCTGGCGCTTAATAGCTCGCTTACAGCTATTGTGGGGGCCATAAGTAAACCCTGACCCGCGACAAAATCAATGGCGCTTGTTCTTGCTTGGCTTAACCAGGCTAACACTGGAAGATTATTCTTCTGGGCGTACTCTTCGCTGGCCAAGAAGACAGAGGAGGCCCCGTCGGTCAGCGCGGTGCTATT
>JAWWAY010000007.1:0-157752 GCA_033721235.1 Pseudohongiellaceae bacterium
GCGACAGGAGTATAGACGGGTCATACTCAGGCAGCATGAGGATGGCGGTGTGGTGATGGCCAATGCGGGAAGTCAGAGCTCAGGAGTTCTCTCAGCCGTGAGCCGAGCCGATGGGCTTGCCATAGTGCCGCCCCATGGGGCTGTGCGGGTAGGGGATAAGTTGAGATTCATCCCATTAAGTGAGATAGTCGGACACATCTAATGCGATTGAAACTAATCCCATTTAACTCTTCGGTGAAACCAGTGTTAGTGTCTTTTCCTCAGCCTTCTATAAGCAAGCATTCGCGCCTTGCGCTGCTCAGCATGGTGAGCGCTGTCATACTTGCTGCCTGTCAGAGCACCACGCAAACTGCGGTAGAGGTGCCAGAGCGCCGACCTGTCCTCAAGGGTACTTGGGAATATGGGGCAATGCGCAGCCAAGCGTTTGAAGAAGAGTTGGCGTATCAGCGCAAAATTGCCGATTTGCTTTACGATGGCATCAAGGCCTTGAATGACAACCGCCTTCTTACCCCGCCAGATATTAGCGCTCACGCTTATTTTTCTCGCGTTTTGGCAATAGAGCCGAATAACGAGATTGCCTTAAAGGGCATACAAGACATAGTCGTGAAATATCTACAATTGGCGGCCCAAGCGGGAAGACAAGGGCAGTTCGATAGCGCTGAGACTTATTTGAATAGAGCAAGTCAGGTTGATGCTAGGCACGAGGGTATTGCGCCAGCTTGGGCTGCCTTGGAGGCCGAGCGCAATTCTACTGATATGGTGCTGGGCATCAGCGCGCGCGATTTGGCGAGCCAGTCCAGTGACTTGATTGATCAGCTTGAAGAGATAGCAGTGAAAGCCCGCGATAGCGGTGCGTTTGTCCTTATTACCGCTCCGAATGATTCACAAGGGCGTTGGATCTACGCGCAAATGCAGGCGGCGGTGCAGGGTCATAGGCTGCGCGGCAATATTGAACTCGGGGAGTCCCCCACCATACGTTTAGTGAAGCAAACAGGGAGCGATGCCTAGCGCACGCCAGGTGAACGCAAATGTTTAAGAAAGTTTCTTCCGCAATATCTAAGGCATTGCCTTTAGAGAGGATGGGGAATTTTGCAAAAGCCTTCCTTTTGGCCTTTGTTCTCTATCTTGTGCTGGTGCTGATTCTAGGAATTGTATGGAGCAGAGAGCCCGATGCTTTTTCCGTTACTCAGGTAATGGAGGAGCAATTGGCGGGCAGACCAGCTGTCGTCGGAGCGGCGACAAGCAGTGCGTTAATACACACCGCAAATGTATTGCTCGACAAGCCGGGTGGCTTTATCAGTAACGATATCAGCCTGCCGGGCTTGTATTTGGATAATATTCCCAATTGGGAGTTCGGTGTATTGGTGCAGGCGCGAGATTTGTCCCGGGCCTTCAGGGAGAACTTTAGCCGCTCTCAGTCTCAGTCCACAGAGGACCCCGATCTAGTGATCGTCGAGCCTCAGTTTCATTTTCCTAACGATAGTTGGTTATTTCCGCCCTCAGAAGGCGAGTATCGTAAAGCGGTCGTGGCCTTAGAATCTTACTTGGCACGTATTAGCGATAGTGACGACTCGGATGCGCAATTTTACGCTCGGGCTGACAATCTGGCGCGCTGGCTATCGAATGTCGAGTCACGCTTAGGCAGTCTATCCCAGCGCCTCAGTGCTAGTGTGGGTCAGAATCAGATGAATATCGATATGGCTGGGGAGCCCAGCGCCGCTCAATCGACGGCATCGCCTGGCCAGAGAATGGTTAAGACTCCCTATTTCGAGATAGACGATGTCTTTTACGAGGCTCGCGGTGCCACTTGGGCGCTATTGCACTTCTTGAAAGCAGTAGAAGTAGACTTTGAAAGCGTGCTGCGTGATAAGAATGCTTTGGTGAGTATGCGTCAAATCATTCGCGAGCTGGAGGCTAGCCAAAAACCAGTGTTTAGCCCCGTTATACTCAACGGCAGTGGTTTTGGTTTGTTCGCGAATCACTCCCTGGTTATGGCGAATTATGTGTCGCGAGCCAATGCCGCAATTATCGATCTGCGAGAATTGCTCAATCAGGGCTAGTAAATAAAGCTAGGGGGGCTGTCCTTTGTGTGGTAAAGTCCCATCCCAAGCTTTGGCTATATAGCCAAAGGCGTCATCGTTAATTGTCTGGATCACGTGACCAACGCTCACGTCCCCCGTTCTTTATGCCAATTATTGCATGCCGCACCGTGCTCAATGCACGCATACTGACAATGTTGTTTCGCGGTTAGAACCTACAAATTAGAACGTCTAAGTCCTTCACCGCTTTCGCCTGTCACCATTTTAACAAGCTCTTCACGCACGCCTTGAAGTTTGTGTGCGTATTATCTATGTGAAGTGCCGCTTGGCATTTTTAGGACATTATATGAATTTTAGTGAATTAGGGCTGCACGAAGCTCTACTCAAAGCAGTATCAGAACAAGACTATACGACTCCCACCCCGATTCAAGCACAAGCAATTCCCGCAATTTTGCAAGGCCGAGACATCATGGCATCGGCGCAAACGGGAACAGGCAAGACCGCTGGTTTTACCCTGCCATTGCTCAATAAATTAGCCTCTGAGCCACAAGCGAATAGTAATCGCACGCTGGCATTGGTGTTGACCCCAACTAGGGAGCTGGCCGCACAGGTTCATGAAAGCATAGAGACCTACGGCAAATACCTTCCAATTCGCTCTGCCGTTGTATTCGGTGGCGTTAAGATCAACCCGCAAATGATGAAGCTACGTCGTGGCGTCGAGATTCTTGTGGCAACGCCAGGTCGACTCCTGGATTTGTTTCAGCAGAACGCCATTAAATTCGACGATATTTCGACGCTGGTATTGGATGAAGCCGACCGCATGTTGGACATGGGCTTTATCAACGATATTAAGAAAATCCTGTCGCGCCTTCCAAAAGAAAGACAAAACCTGCTTTTCTCCGCTACGTTTTCTCCGGAGATTCAAAAACTGGCTAAGAGCCTGTTGAACGATCCTGTTGAGGTCAGCGTAGCGCCGTTGAATACGGCCACCGAACTTGTACAGCAAAGCCTATACCTCGTGGATAAGCCGCGTAAGACAGAGCTGCTGAAAACGCTTATCAAAAACGAAGGGTGGTATCAGGCCCTTGTGTTTAGCCGCACTAAGCATGGGGCAAACAAGCTGGTTAAGCAGCTAGAAGACGATGGTATTCACGCTGCGGCTATTCATGGCAATAAGAGCCAAGCACACCGCACTAAGGTACTCGAGCGCTTCAAGGAAGGTAAACTGCAGATTCTAGTGGCAACCGATATCGCTGCGCGAGGAATCGATATTGATCAATTGCCCCAAGTGGTGAACTACGATTTACCTCAAGTGGCGGAGGACTATGTTCACCGTATCGGTCGAACGGGTCGTGCCGGTGCTGATGGCAAAGCGATCTCTCTGGTTTGTGCAGAAGAGAACAAGCTGCTTAAAGCGATCGAGAAACTGCTGAAACGCGATATTGATAGAGTAACGATGGAAGGCTTTGAGTCTACTGAGGACTTCTCCAAGTCCTACCCGTCGCCGCAAAGAACGAATCAGCGCAATCGCCGAAACCAGGATCAACGCCCCAAAAGAAACAACCCTAGAGCCGATGGCAGACGAAAAGAAGGGCGCGTTGAGGCTAAGAGAGGAACTGCGCGCAGCGGCGCTGCCAGAAATACGGCACCGCGCATGGAGATGCCAGCAAGCCGGCTATCGGCTGTGGATGCCGAGCGTGCTCTGCAGGCTAATGGTAACCGCATTGCGCCGCCGCCAGAGAAAGCGGGTAAGCGTAATGAGCGCAGTGAAGGGCCTAGAAAGCCTAAGTCTCGTCCGCGTCGACAAGGTGCTGGACGCTCACAAACTAGCTCTTCGGGCGCCACTTTATTGTATCGCTCCTAATCACGACACAAGGGGTGCATGTCTTGCGCCCCTTATTCGCGTGATTCAATCTCTTATTTTACCCAGCCCGTATTAGGGTCCTGTCACTCGTAATAACCCCCCATAATGGCAGTTGATCGCGTCAGGCAAGTCAATTTTCCCCTTTTTTTTCATTCTTATCTAAGCTTTGCCAGACTTTGCTTGGTTTTGCATATTGCTGTCTAAGTCTTTGTTAAATAATCCCTTTTCCTTAAAGTTTCACATTTAGCAGGGGTGACGTATTATGAAATAAGGCGGTTTGTAATATTTAGCTACAAATTGTTCGCATTACGGAAGCTGCCTGTACTGCCCCGTGTTCCAATGAGTCCTCTTAACTAGGGGCTGTTGTGCCCGATAATAATTAAAACAATAAGAACTACATTAATACACAGGAGGTGCCTCGTGCGCTCGGACCACCAAACGGTGCAAATATTGCCCCACACGCCTAATTCATCTAAGCCCAATGCTGGCCTTAAGATGGTGTCACTCGCTGCTCTGTTCGCGCCAATGCTTATGCTTGGCTCTGCGGCTAATGCACAAGATGATGAAGTGACTTTCCATAAAGATATTGAACCTATTTTGCAGCGTAGCTGCCAAAATTGTCACCGAGAAGGCGGCGTAGCCCCTATGTCCTTGGTGACATATGAGGAGTCTGCTCCTTACGCTGGCCTAATTATGTATAAGACCGGCCTGCGTGACAGAGCTGGTGCGATGCCTCCTTACTATCTTGAAAAAGATATCGGCATTCAAGACTACAAATATGACCCTTCGCTCTCGGATGAAGAAATTGAAGCGATTGCGAAGTGGGCCACTGGTGGCGCTGTAAAGGGTGATGTGGCCGATGCGCCAGAGCCTTTAGTATTTGATGAAAACATAGGCTGGGCCGCAGGTGAGCCCGACTTAATCGTGCGCTCTGCCGATATTACTGTAGGGGCTAATGACCCAGACTGGTGGGGCGATATTCCTCGTATCCCAACAGGTCTAACTGAAGATCGTTACGTGAAGTCAGTAGAGATTCGTGAGATCAACGATGTTGATACTAGCGGCGGCACTGGCACAGTGGGTGGCCGTAATATATTCCACCACATGATCTGGAGCACAAGCGTACTGGACGAGAATTTGGATCCGGTAGAAGGCGACTTCCCAGTGACTTGGCCGGTTCACGAGATCGCTCGTAACCCCGATATTTTTGACCCAGATAGCGGCCGCTTGCTCAAGGCGGGTTCTTATGTGGTATCAGACTCGGTGCATTTGCACTCTACGGGTAAAGATACGACTGGCCACCTAGAGATTGGTTTCGTCTTCCATCCCAAAGGTTATGAGCCTAAGTACAAGCCAGCACGAATCAACCTAGGTAATGGCGTTGATATCAGTATTACGGGTGAGAAAGATCAACAAGAGCTACACGCCTACGCGGTACTGGATCAGCATACGAAGATTGTGACCTTCGAGCCTCATCTTCACGCGCCAGGTGAGCGCATGTGTCTAGAAGCTATTTGGGGTTATACAGTAGAAACTCTGAGCTGTGTTGGTTACGACCATAACTGGGTAAGGGGCTACACTTTTGACGATCACGCTGCGCCTCTATTGCCTAAAGGCACAATTCTTCATATCACGGGTTATATGAACAATACTCGTACCAACCCCAATGTACCTGACCCAAGAAACTGGCAGGGTTCTGGTAATAGGTCGGTAACGAATATGTTTATCGATTTGGGTATGCGTGTTGAGCTTAGCGAAGAGCAGTTCTTCCAAGAGATGGCGGATAGACGAGAGCTACTAGACTTAGGGCCAAACGACCACCAGATTGGTTGCCCGCTATGTCTAGCACCGCTAGTCGCTCCTATGAACATCGAAGACCCAGATAATCTAAGCACGAAAGTTGCGGCCCAAGGAGAGTAGTAAGATGAAAAAGATATATTTTGGAGCTCGCGCCACTGCACTTGCAGCGTTGTTAGGCTTAGTTAGTTTGAGTGCGCAAGCTGATAGCTATCTGAAAGGACAGCATATTGAACCGGCCTACGAAGGCTGGCGCGAAACCGAAGATGGCACTTTCGTGATGATCTTTGGTTACCAGAACGAAAACTGGGAAGAAGAGTTGGATATTCCTATTGGGGAGAACAATATGTTCAGCCCAGGCTTACAGGATAGAGGTCAGCCCACTCACTTCTTGCCACGCAGAAACCGTTTCACTTTCGAGGTAGAAGTACCAGAAGATTGGGGTGATAAAGAGCTATCGTGGACAATCACTGCAAATGGTGAGACGCGAACAGCTTACGGCACACTGGCGCGAGACTATGTCGTGGACAATGTCATTATCGCTTCGGAGACTGGGTCTCTTGGTGCGGGTACAAGTAGCCCCGAGTCGCGTGCGAATGTTCCGCCCGTTTTGACTGTACTGGGTGACAATGTGGGCGGCGAAATTGTCCGCACTACTCGTGTTGGTGAGCCTTTGATTATTCGTTCTCATGTTGAGGATGATGGCCTACCGCATCCTCGTGCCACTAATCCATCGGCTCGTAAGCGTTCGCAGGAAGCCGAGATCGCGAGATGGTTGCGCGCTCCAGGCAAGGTTACCGTTGGTAAAACCAATGGCTTGTTCCTGTCGTGGAATGTCTATCGCGGCGATGGCGAGGTGACGTTCGAACCTGCTCAAATTAAACCATGGGAAGATACGCGTACGTCTGCCAACTCACCTTGGGGTGCTTTGTGGACGCCTCCACCGGTGCCAGAAGATGGCATGTATGAAGTGTCTATCACTTTCGACGAGCCTGGTAGCTATGTCTTGTGGGGTCGCGCTGATGACGGCGGCTTGTTCCACGACCGCTATGTTACGGTTAATGTATTGCCGTAATACTTAGTCAGTAGAAACGAAAAAGGGCTGTGTCATCCGTTCGTGACACAGCCCTTTTTTTATTTCGATCTAAACGTTTTACTTACTTAGCAAGCAACAACGTTCTCAGCCTGTGGGCCTTTTTGACCTTGTGTTACAGTGAACTCTACTTGCTGGCCTTCAGCTAGAGTCTTGAATCCACCGCTTTGAATAGCGCTGTAGTGAACGAATACGTCTGGGCCGTTTTCTTGTTGAATGAAGCCGAAGCCTTTTGATTCGTTAAAAAATTTAACTTGTCCAGTTACTGTTGACATGTTTGAAGTCCTGTATATCAAATAAATTAAGTGTTGTTGAACTCCGGAGGCGCACAGGTGTGCAGCCGAGTGGAGATCGGTAGCATTAGAATTCGAATATAAAATATGAGATACAGAACGAGGACTTAACGGTGGGACTTCGAAGTGCAGTACATAAATATAGCCGGTATTCAGGCTGATCGCAGTATACGTCTAAAAGTGCATAAGTCAAACTCTATTTAAAGTATTTTAGCCGTTTGATCATGGAGCTTACACGGCTTGTCCTCTATAGTAGGGGAGATTAAAGCGAAACTGGTCGATGTTTGGAGAGTGTAGATGGACGTAAGAAAGGTCACTGACGATATGTCGGTAAGCCCACAGATAACAGTAGATGATGTAAAGCAAGCCGCCGCACAAGGTTTTCGTTCCCTGATGTGCAACCGGCCCGATGCTGAATCCCCTGATCAGACCGATTTTGCTCAGTTTGAAGTAGAAGCAAGAAACTTAGGCCTAGAGGTGGCGTGGGTGCCCGTGGTTTCTGGCAAAATAACAGCCGCTGATGTTCAGGCCTTCTCGCAGGCCTATGATTCGATGCCCAAGCCTTTGTTGGCGTATTGCCGCACGGGAACTCGATCAATCACACTCTGGGCTCTGGCCCAAGGAGCCAAAGGTGTGCCAGCGCAGCAAATACTGGCATGTGGTAGCGCCGCCGGCTATGACCTTAGCGATACCGTGCAATTAATCCAGGCTAGTCGCTAGGATATTGCCCAAGTAAGACGTTATCGCTGTCACTGTTAAGAGACATTTTCGTATATGAAGTTCTTTATGCAGTACTTGCCCATTCTTAGGTGGGCCCGGCAGTATAATTCCAATAATTTCAGAGACGATTCCTTGGCGGCGTTGATCGTTTCCGTCATGCTTATTCCGCAGGCGCTAGCCTATGCTTTGATAGCCGGCCTACCTCCGCAACTGGGCTTGTATGCCAGTATCTTACCTCTATTAGCGTATTCTCTGTTTGGTTCTAGCAAGGCCTTGAGCGTGGGCCCTGTCGCTGTTATCTCATTGATGACAGCAGTAGCCTTGGGCAGTTTGTCTTTGCAAAGCCTAGATGAATATATTACGGCCGCTTTAACCCTAGCTGTTCTCACGGGGCTTTTTTTACTGTTACTGGGAGCGTTGAGGCTGGGCTTTCTTGCAAATTTCATGTCCCATCCTGTCGTCTCTGGTTTTGTCACCGCCTCGGCAATTATTATTATTCTTAGCCAAACCCAACATCTTCTTGGCACGCAATCGGCGGGCTATACGCTACCCTCACTGCTATACACTTTGTGGCAATCCCTGCCGAGCCTTAATTGGTTTACGGTGGGAATAAGTGTGTGGATTTTAACTTGGTTGTTTTGGGCGCGTACTGCGATGGTTCGCTTGCTCATGCGCATAGGCATTGCCGATAAAATAGCATTGCTTCTCGCTCGTCTTAGCCCTGTTTTTGCCGTGCTCGTGAGTGCCATAGTGGTGGCTTGGTTGAATTTAGAGCAAAGGGGAGTAGCGACAATCGGTGCTGTAGAAGGCGGTTTGCCGAGTTTGGTACTGCCCAGTTTCTCCGTAGGCGTCTGGCAGCAATTGGCAGGCTCGGCCGCATTGCTAGGCACTATCGCATTCGTCGAGTCCATATCGGTGGCGCAAGGTTTGGCGGCTAGAAGAAGAGAGAGAATTGACCCCAACCAAGAACTGATTGGCCTGGGGGCGGCCAATATTGCCTCGGGTATATCGAGTGGGTTTCCAGTGGCAGGAGGTTTCTCTCGATCGGTTGTAAATCATGATGCGGGTGCTGCTACTCCGGCGGCAGGCATAATTGCGGCAATTTTTATCGCAATTGTTTGCCTGTATTTAACGCCCGTATTAAGTTTGTTTCCCAAGGCAACACTGGCTGCCACTATCATTGTTGCCGCATGGTCCTTGTTAGATTTTTCGGTTCTGCGCAAGTCTTGGCATTATTCTAAAGCTGATTTTTGTGCAGTGACGGTCACCATTGCCCTGACGCTTTTTACTGGCGTGGAGATCGGTGTGGCGGCGGGCATCTTGGTGTCCTTGCTCATTCATATATACAAGACCTCGCGCCCCCACGTGGTTGAGGTGGGGGAGGTGCCAGGCACGGAGCACTTTCGGAATATCAATAGGCATCAGGTGGAAACCCATCCGAGCATTTTGTCTATTCGCGTAGATGAAAGCCTGTACTTCGCCAATTCGCGCTATTTGGAGGATGTCATCTACTCCATGGTGGCTAAGCGAGATGATTTAAAGCACGTGATCTTGATGTGCACTGCCGTAAACGAGGTTGATCTTAGTGCGCTAGAATCGGTCCTCGCCATCAATAGACGTCTGCGGGAGTTGGGCATTAAACTCCATATGTCAGAGGTCAAAGGGCCGGTGATGGATAGCCTTGTGCGGGTGGATTTTTTGACTAAACTAAGCGGTAATGTGTATATGTCTCAACATCAGGCCGTTGAAGCCTTAAAGCCTAAGTGACAAGGCACTTTATTAACATCGTGATATAAGTGATGATTGCTCTATGACTCATAAACGCATCAATCACGCTCTTTGGGAGCTCAATCAGAAAGCTGGCGGGGAGGCTCTCGATAAATCAGAGAGTGAATTCGGTTTGCTGGTTCATCTAGCCGACTTTTCGATCATCAGAAAAGACATAGATGAAATTCAAGGCTTTATGTTAGGTATGGCATCGGGGCGCGATATAGAGCATTTCAGCTATCAATGGTTTATGGCCCGTTACGATAATTTCCTTTACATAGACCGAGTGGTGGTGGATGAGTCTGCTCGCGGCAACGCGCTCGCTAGCTCCATGTACGAGGAGGCGCGCTTCTGGGCAAGGCAAAACGGTATCGATAAAATTGTATGCCAACTTTATGATCGTCCCCCAATGCCGGAAGCACACACTCAGCTCAAAGAGCTCGGTTTTGAAGCTTTGGAGAGTGTAATGCTACCCAGCAGAGAAATTGTGACGATGTATCAGCGCTCTACCGCTATCGCGACACCTTGACCGCCACCAATACACAGAGTCGCTAAGCCTTTTTTCACGTCTCGTTTCTGCATTTCGTGTAATAGAGTCACTAAGACACGACAGCCAGAGGCGCCAATTGGGTGGCCAAGGGCGATAGCACCCCCATTTACATTGACTTTATCCTGGTCCCATTCTAGTTCTTTGCCCACGGCTAAAGACTGCACCGCAAATGCTTCGTTGGCTTCGATAAGATCCAGATCGCTCAGTGACCAGCCCGCCTTTTGGAGGCAGCGCTTGGTGGCCGAAACAGGCCCTATGCCCATGATTGCGGGGTCTACTGCTGCGTTGGCACAGGCAGAGATGCGGGCCAAAGGCTTAAGGCCAAGCTGTTTAAGCATCTGCTCATTACACAGTACGACGGCCGCCGCACCATCGTTGATGCCGGAAGCATTTCCCGCGGAGACGGTGCCGTCCTTTTGGAAGGCGGGGCGCAGTCGTGCGAGCCCTTCCAGTGTGCTGTCTCCTCTAGGGCCCTCATCTTCGGCAACTATCACCGGGTCGCCTTTGCGCTGGGGCACACTGATAGGCAAAATCTCATCGCTAAAGCGGCCAGAGGCGATTGCTGCTGCCGCTTTGAGCTGCGAGGCGAGAGCAAATTCGTCTTGTTGCTCTCGACTGATAGCGTATTTCTTTGCCAGGTTTTCGGCAGTGATGCCCATGTGATAATCGTTAAAGGCATCCCATAGTCCGTCGTTTAGCATAGTGTCTATCATCTGCCAGTGGCCCATCTTTTGGCCTGTTCTGGAGTGAGGCACCACATGGGCAGATTGACTCATGCTTTCCATGCCGCCGGCGACTATAAGCTGCGCATCTCCTAAAGCAATTGCCTGTGCACCAAGATGCACGGCTTTAAGCCCAGAGCCGCAGACTTTGTTGATCGTAAGAGCGGGTGTCTCGATACCGATGCCCGCGTGGATGCTTGCCTGTCTTGCGGTGTTTTGCCCACAACCGGCCGTTAATACATGGCCAAGAATGACTTCGTCGATTTGGCTGGCATCGATATTATGCTTGGCGAGCAAGGCCTTTATTATCTGACTGCCAAGCTCTACAGCGGACAGGCTCGACAGGGCGCCATTGAATGATCCGATGGCGCTACGGCTGGCTGCCGCTATGTATACGTCTTGCATAGTTCCCCCCCTTTGAGGAATTTTTGTCTAATGACCTTGAGTGTCTTTAGACATTGTTTATTGTGTAAACCATTAGAGCTGGTGGCGTCGTTCGATAAGCTGATCGACAACGCTTGGATCTGCCAGAGTCGTTGTGTCACCCATGTTTTCTAGTTCATTGGCTGCAATCTTACGCAAAATGCGGCGCATGATTTTACCTGATCGAGTCTTGGGAAGCCCCGGTGCAAACTGAATGACTTCTGGTCTGGCAAAGGCGCCAATCTCTTGAGCGACAAAGGCCTTAAGTTCTTTGTTCAGTTCATCACTCTCTGCAGTACCCTGCATGAGGGTGACATAGGCATAAATCGCCTGCCCCTTAATCTCGTGCGGGAAGCCTACAACAGCAGCCTCAGCGACCAGCGGATGAAGTACCAGTGCACTTTCTATTTCAGCAGTGCCCAGTCGGTGCCCCGATACATTGATCACATCGTCAACTCGGCCGGTTACCCAGTAGTAACCATCTTCGTCTCTGCGCGCGCTATCGCCGGTAAAGTAGTAGCCTGGATAGGCGGTAAAATAAGTGGAGATGCAGCGTTCGTGGTCGCCGAATACCGTTCGGATTTGGCTAGGCCAGCTCTCGCAAATGACTAGGTTACCTGTTGCTGCCCCCTCTAGAACATTCCCATCGGCATCGAGCAGGGCGGGTTTGACCCCGAAGAAGGGTCGAGTGGCAGACCCTGGTTTCAAGTCTGTGGCACCAGGTAGGGGGGAGATCATGATGGCACCAGTTTCCGTTTGCCACCAAGTATCGACGATAGGGCAGCGACCGTCTCCCACTACATCGTAATACCATTGCCATGCTTCTGGATTGATCGGCTCTCCTACCGAACCGAGAAGTCTCAAAGAGCTTCTTGAAGTCGACTTCACTGGAGCGTCACCAGCGGACATAAGAGCCCTAATGGCGGTTGGAGCGGTATAAAAAATATTCACTTGATGTTTATCAATGACTTGCCAGAAGCGTTCGGGCCCTGGGTAAGTAGGCACTCCTTCGAAAACGAGAGTCGTGGCACCATTGGCTAGAGGGCCATAAACTATATAGCTGTGCCCAGTGACCCAGCCGACGTCTGCTGTGCACCAATAGACATCTCCTTCCTTGTAATCGAATACATAGCGATGAGTCATCGCCGCACCTAGGAGATAGCCTGCAGTTGTGTGGAGCACGCCCTTGGGTTTTCCCGTAGATCCGGAGGTATACAAGATGAACAAGGGGTCTTCAGAGTCCATCACTTCAGGTTCGCACTCGGCGCTAACATTTTGCGTTTGTTCGTGATACCAAATATCGCGCCCGCGATGCCAGTCTATTTCTGCCATGGTATGGCTTACTACCACTACGGTGTGTACATTCGGGCAGTGGTCCAGCGCCTTATCGACATTGTGTTTTAAAGGGATAGTCTTGCCGCCGCGCACACCTTGGTCTGCGGTGATCACTACTTGACAGTCTGAGTCGAGAATACGGTCCTTAATGGCCTCGGGTGAGAACCCTCCAAAGACGACAGAGTGCACGGCGCCAATTCGGGCGCAAGCTAACATGGCATAAACAGCCTCTGGAATCATTGGCATATAGATGCTCACTCTATCGCCTTTGTTGACCCCCCTCTCGCGCAGGACATTGGCAAGGCGGCAAACCTTCTCGTATAGCTCTGCGTAGGTGATCTTCTGGCTATCATCGGGGCTATCGCCTTCCCAAATAATGGCCGTTTGTGCGGCGCGCGTTTCTAAGTGGCGGTCTACGCAGTTGACGCAGACATTCAGCTTGCCGCCATCGAACCAACGGGCCTTACCTTGACTAAAGTCACTCTCGCTAAGGGTTTTCCAAGGAGCTATCCAGTCGATGAATTGCTCGGCCTGAGTCGACCAGAAGCTTTCGGGAGAGTCGATAGACTCTCTATAGAGACGATCATAACGTGCTTTATCGATAAGCGCCGTCGCGCTGAGGGCTTCAGAAACGGGGTATGAGCGACCTTCAGACATGGGAAACTCTCTTCTTAGTTATTGTGTTCTTGTTTAATATTCGCGCTACTGTCGTCGCTCGACAAGCAAGCCGATACGACAAGATAGAGGTCGATGTTTTATCAGGTTTTATCAATTGAGTAAAACGGGGCAGGCGCAGGCCTATAGGCTGACGCGGATATTATCGATTAGCCTAGTGCTGCCCAGTTTGGCCGCAGCCAATATCACAACTTCCTTATTGCCAGATTGCGCAGGCTCCAGCGTAAAAGCATCGCTTATATTGAAATAGTCTAGCTCGAAGCCTTTATTGCTGAGAGCGTGCTTTGCCTGCTCTTCTACTGCACGGGCCTCGTTTCCCGCCTCTAAAGAGCTCTGAGCGTCCAGTAGCGTCCGGTAGAGGCCTGGGGCTACTGCCAGCTGTTGCTCGCTGAGATAGCCGTTACGCGAGCTTAGGGCTAAGCCTGAGCTATCCCTTTGGGTGGGTTCACCAATCAGCTGCACTGGGATGCATAGATCTTCAACCATCTTGGTGATAACCATGAATTGCTGGTAGTCCTTAAGCCCGAATACGGCGCTGTCTGGCTGTACCATATTGAAGAGTTTACAGACTACGGTGGAGACGCCATCGAAATGTCCGGGGCGGCTGGCGCCGCAGTGACGAGTGCTAAGCTGCGGCACGCTCACGACGCTCTGGCCTTCAAGTCCCCTTGGGTAGACTTCCGTAACCGTTGGCGAGAAGACTAGGTCGCAGTGAGCGGCCTCTAGTTTCTCGCAGTCCTGCTCGAATGTGCGCGGGTATGCATCTAGGTCTTCGTTGGCCCCGAATTGCATTGGGTTAACGAAAATAGTGCAGACAACGAAATCACCATGTAGCCGAGCTTGCTTCACTAAGTGAATGTGGCCGGCGTGGAGGTTTCCCATAGTGGGAACGAGAACGATTTTTTTACCTTGCTGTCGCTGGGATTTTACGGCGGCTCTTAGTTCGCTAATTTTTCTGATTTTGTCCATGATAGGGTTCGATTCTTCGCTGAGTCACTAAATTAAACTGGGCTTAGGATTAAAGTAGTGAGTGCCATTCATGCCCGATAAAATTTGTTCGACTAACTGAGCGTAGTCTTCATCATTGTCCACCAAGTCTATGTCGGCACTGTTCACGATGAGTAATGGGCTGCGGTCGTAGTAATAGAAAAAATTGGTATAAGCTTCGTTAAGGTTTTCTAGATATTCTTTTTGGATATTGCGCTCTGCCGCAATGCCGCGCTTTTGAATGCGTTGCAATAGCACGTTGGCAGGTGCTTGCAGGTATATCACTAGGTCCGGTGTAGGGGCGTCAATAGTGAGGTGGTTGAACACCTGCTGATAAAGTTGATACTCATCGTCGTCCAGAATTTGGCGAGCAAACAGCATGTCTTTATCAATGAGAAAGTCGGCAACCCGTACTGGCTGAAATAAATCGTCTTGCCTTAAGTCTTGAATCTGCCTAGAGCGCTGGAATAGGAAGAACAATTGGGTGGCCAGCGCATTTTGTTTGGGGTTGTAATAAAAACGTTCAAGGAAGGGGTTTTCCTCTGGTTTTTCCAGCAGAGTTTCGTAATTGAAAGTTTCGGCTAAACGTCTTGTAAGGCTGGTTTTGCCTACTCCGATCGGGCCTTCTACCGCAATGAACTTAGGAGCGGTAGCTTGTGGTATGAGGGGGGCATTGTCGTTTTCCATCACTTCTCACTGTCGGCTTCAGGCGCTGATTTCTTAGTTGTTCGCTTGCGGCGTTTACGTGGCTTCTTGCCACTGCGGCCGAGCGCCGCTTTCATCTGTTCCTGTTTCTCTTGGTCTGCAAACTGAAACTCAGTCCACCATTGTCCAAGATTATCCAGTTGCTCGCCAGACTCTTCGCGTAATAATAGGAAGTCGTAAGCGGCACGGAATTTTGGATGATGGTAAGCCGACTCTACACTGCGTTTATTCCTGGTGACTAGTCTTAATTGCAGCTCCCAAATTTCACGCATGGCAATTGTGAAGCGCTTGGGTATTGCGGTCACCTGCACTTGCGGCGCGATTACTTGTGCCGCCGCATTTTGTATAGCCAAGACCGTATTAGGATTGTCCATCTTACTAAGGGTTTGCTGAAGAGCAGGCCATAGCAAGGCAGCATAGAGAAAAGCTGGGGTGACCGTTTTGCCTTTGGCTAGACGGTCGTCCGTGTTGCGTAGCGCAAGCTCAACCAAGCGAGCGCTTGGAGTGTTTTGATCTTTTGTCAGCTCCATAGTGCTGCGAAACATAAAGTGCCCGACTTTAAATTTGCGCAGCAGGGCAAAGCTCTTTTGTGCATGGCCGCTACTTAATAGTTTTAGGCTCTCATCGAAGAGTCTTGCCGGTGAAATCGATTCCAGTAAATGTGCCAACTCATCCATTGGCGCCAAGGTATTGGCCTCGATTTCGAAGTCTAGCTTGCTCGCAAAACGAATGGCTCGAAGCAAGCGGACAGGGTCTTCTCTATAGCGTGTGGCGGGATCGCCAATCATGCGTAGTATGCCGTCTTCGATATCGTCCAAGCCCGTGGCGAAGTCGAGTATGCGAAAGCCATCAACCGTGTAGTAAAGAGCGTTGGCAGTGAAGTCGCGCCTTAGGGCATCTTCATTGATGGTGCCGTAAACATTGTCGCGTAGGATCAGACCTGTGCTTGAGTGCGCCGAGTCTAGCCCCTTAATTTGTCTATTAGATGTCTTGCCCTGAATCTCTGTCGACTTCGTCGGTGGAGCCCTAAATGTTGTGACTTCGATAATCTCGCGGCCAAAGCGCAAATGGATAATCTTGAAGCGTCTGCCAATGATCATGGCATTGCGAAACAACTGCTTTATTTGCTCAGGCGTGGCATCAGTGGATATATCAAAGTCTTTCGGTTTGTCACCCAGTAGCAGGTCTCTTACACCGCCGCCCACCAGAAAGGCATGATATCCAGCTTCGTTTAATTTATAGAGGACTTTGGTGGCGTTACGGGAGATGTCTTGGCGTGATATGCAATGGTCTTCGCGCTCTACTATCTCCGCATTGGAGAGATCCAAGTCGTCGATTGTGGCTCGAGGCTTGTTTGACTGTCTTTGATCTCGGGAAGAGCGCTGCTTCTTGCTGTTTTTCACAGATGGCTCGCTGGAGCTGCTGGCTTCGGATTTACTGCCGAATAATACTCTCGTGATCTTTCTTAACATGTAGGTAGATTGCCCATGGTTCGGTGCTCTGTCTATAAATTCATCGGGGCGGGACAATTAGTCACAACAGCCACGTGTCGTAGCGACGAAAACGCGCAACACAGAAGATAATACACCGAAAAAGGAAGAATTAGCAGGAGGAAATGCTCTGGGGGGCGAATGCACCCCCCCGCAAGGAAGGTAATTTAGTTTTATTATTTTTATTATACTAATCAGGCACCAAATACAGCACCGCAAAGCATTTATGAAACAGTGTCTCCAGACAGAGTGTAAATTCACACTCTAAGCGTTCCAAAAACCTACTTCTTATTATTATTGTGTGTGTGCCCATTTTTGGGCTGCAATTTTTATTATTATTATCTTTTGTTTTTATTATTTATTGTTATTGTGCCGTATATAGAGCACTAAGCGTGCCAATAAATGAATATCTATATAAAACAATGGCTTAGTGTTTTTTTGGGGGCTTGTTGTGGAGGTGGTAATGGTACCGTGTTACCTAATAACTCCAATAAAACGTGTAGATGGGTAGCAGTAACAAAAATGCGAACTGGGTCACAGTTGCTGGGATTGGGCTAAAGTGTCCAGACGAAGGGGTAAAAAGCAGGCACAGGCAGGGCTTGCAGAGACTAGGTTTGTAAGCTTGGTGATAGAGGATCTAAGCTTGTTTTTTCTTTCTGGGGAGTCCAAAGCGCTGCCGCCTTTCCCAGAGGCATTTACGGCTGATTCCTAGCTTCTTGGCCAACTGAGTTTCATTCATTTGGTCTTGATGCTCTAGAACAAAGCGTTGGAAGTAGTCTTCGAGGGATAGCTCTTCGCCGGAGTCCTCTTGCGCGGAGGTGGTCGCGGTGCCTGAGGCTTGCTCTGGGCGATCACTCGAGCGCGCGCGGGTGCTCATATCAATGGCTAGTAGCTCTGCACCAATGACCTCGGACTCCGCTAGCACTACTGCTCGCTCAATGGCGTTTTCAAGCTCTCTGACATTACCAGGCCAGGGGTAGCTAGCAATAGCCTGTGTAGCCTCTGGGCCAAAGCTCAGCATGGGAGACTTTAGCCGCTTGCATGTTCGCTCGAGTATGGCGTCGGCCAGCTCAAGAATATCGTTGCCGCGCTCTCGTAATGGGGGAATTACAAGGGTCATCACATTGATGCGGTAGTAGAGGTCTTCGCGGAAGTCGCCATCGATTACTAGCTGTTTCAGGTCTCGGTGGGTCGCCACTACAAGGCGGACATCGACTTTCTTAGACTGTACCGAACCTACCTTGCGAATCTCGCTCTCTTGCAAGACGCGAAGTAGTCTTGCCTGCGCCTCTAAGGGTAGCTCCCCAATTTCGTCGAGGAATAAAGTACTATTGTCTGCGGCCTCTACCAAGCCTGTTCTATTGGCGGTTGCGCCGGTGAAGGCGCCTTTTTCGTGGCCAAACAACTCGGACTCAATGAGGTTTTCGGGGATAGCCGCGCAATTGACCGAAATCATTTCTTCTTCGACTCTATCGCTTAATTTGTGGATTGCGCGCGCAACAAGCTCTTTACCAGTACCCGATTCACCGTTTATCAGCACTGTGGAGTCGGTTAGTGCCACCTTTCTGATGCGGCGGAATAACTCCATCATCTGCGGGCAGCTGCCAATCATTCCGTGGACGGGAGGCTCTGGTGGAGGTGTCTTGACTGGAGGTGCTTTCTTTTCGGCTTTCTCGCTAATGATGCGAGCCACAGTTTCGAGCATTTCTTCGTGTTCGAAGGGCTTAGAGATATAGTCGACCGCGCCCATTTTCATCGAATCAATGGCCGAGCGTAGGCTTGAGTAGCTGGTCATGATGAGCACGGGCGTCTGCGTAGCGGCGATTAGATCGGTTCCAGGCGCGCCAGGCAGTCTTAAGTCGCTTACGATGACATCGAAGTGGCTTAGATCAAGTTCCTGAGCCTCTTGGACGCTGCCAGCTTCTTGCACTGCGTAGTCGTGCCGTTCGAGCAGGCGTTTAAGCGCATTACGAATAACGGGTTCGTCTTCTACCACTAATACTTTGTTCTGTGCTGCCATTTTACTACTCAGGATTAAAGATAATACTTCAAGGGCTCGCCCAATCTCTAGCGCTCTTGTGCCAAGTCTTCAACTGCCGAGGCGGAGCCATCATAGCAAGGAAAAGTCAAAATTACTCGTGTTCCGCGGCTCTGGTCGCTGTTCGCGCTGCTGATTATATCAATATGTCCATCTAGGTTTTCAACAATGCTGTAGACCAGCGACAATCCCAGCCCCGTGCCCTCTCCGGGCTCTTTGGTGGTAAAGAACGGATCGAAGACGCGATCCTTTATCTCATCGGGAATGCCTGAGCCTTGATCACTGACGATAATTTGCACATTGCCCGTTAAGAGTCGCGTTGTCAGTGTGATCGTGCTGTCTTCGGGGCTGGCATCGTGAGCGTTATTCAACAGATTAATGACGATCTGTAGCAGGCGCTGGGAGTCTCCCATAATCTCAAGCCCGGGCTTAAAGTTTAGATCGTAATGGACGTGTTTACGGTTCTTATCTAAGGACACCAAGGCGATGGCCTCGCGTATGCACTCCTCGACATCGACTACTTCACTGCTGTGATCCGACTTATTGCTGCCACTGTGCGAGAAGTTAACGAGTGATTGCACGATGCGCGATGTGCGATCGGTTTGTTCGATAATTTGCTTGGCCATTGAACGCAACTCATCGTTCTCGGTCTCGTCACGAATATTCTGCGCCAGACAAGCAATACCAGTGATAGGGTTGCCTATTTCATGGGCGACACCAGCGGCGAGTCGGCCAATGGAAGCCAGTCGCTCACTATGGGTAAGCTCCTCTTCGAGTAGCTCCGTTTCAGTGAGGTCCTCAAGGAGTATGACGACACCATCTTGCTTGATTTTATGGGTGGTCGATTTTTCGATAATGGCTTTGTGAAGGCTGATGAAGCGTTTGTGATTGCTTACTTTGACAACCTGCTTGTGAGCATGAGCCGCATTGCCCTCTGTAAAATCGTGAATAAGCGAGGCCCAGGGTTCTTCAATATCGGTAACGACGGAGCCCAAGACATCCTGACTCATGGTGCCAGTCAGTTTTTCCATGGCACTATTCCACATCACAATTTGATTCTGTTCGCCCAAGGAACATACGCCTAGGGGCAGTTCTAAAAGGACCTGACGATGGTAGCGACGCAGATTGTCTAAGTCTTCGGCCATGCCCGAAAGATTGCTGCGATAAGCTTCTATGCGACTCTCCATGACATCCACATCGGTAGTACTGCTATCGACTTCTTTGACGAAAGGAAGAAAGCGGTCTATTAGGTCGTGGGCAATGGCTGGGCCTAGAAGGCCGGAGAGGTTGGCCTCAAGCCTGCCGCGCAGCAGTCTCATAGACCGAGGGCGTCTTTCTTGTTTCGTGATTTTCAAATCACGCAATGCCTGCATGACTTCTCGCGTCGCCGTTCTGGCGCCTAGCGGAGTTGTGAGCTTGGCAATGAACTCGTCTGGGGTCTTGGGGAGTTGTCCTGTTCTATTGCGTCGGCGGATCGTATCTAGGGCGCACATATCGGCAGAGGCTTTCTCCTCTGCTGGCGTTCTGGTCCATAGAGAGACAATAATAAATAGCGCGATATTGGCGACCAAGGAAAGCGCGATCAATTCGCGAGTATTTAAGCTCTCAATGGTCAATAGCTGACTACCTGTTGCCACTGGAAGCATAAGGAAAAGCAGCCATAGAGCAATGCCGATGCTCAAACCTGCTAGGAAACCTTTCTTATTGCCCCGTGGCCAGTACAGTAGGGCTAGTATGCTAGGCAGAAACTGTAAGCTGGCGATATAGGATACATTGCCAATGGCGCGGATACTGAGCTTATCTGCAGGCAGGTAATAGAACAGAAACGCTACCCAGATGAGTGCGGCAATCAGCGCACGTCGTTTCCACAGTAGCCAGCGATAGATATCGCTTCGCGCATTGGGTTGATTGATGGGAAGGACCAGGTGATTGAGGCACATATTAGACAGTGCCAGGGTGATCACGATGATGAGCCCGCTAGCGGCAGATAGTCCGCCCAGAAAACCGATCAGGGACAGAGCATCGGAGCCATATTCCTGCCCAAGGCTTACTGGAAAGTACTCCATGGGAGTGGCGGACCCTATTTTTAGTCCTGCCCAGAGAATGGGGAATACCGGCAGACTCAGCAAGAGAAAGTACAAGGGCAATGCCCAGCTTGCCAGAGTCAGCGCCTTGGGATCATTGTTCTCATTGAAGATGATATAGAACATATGCGGGCTAGCAACAGCTGCGGTGAAGAAGAGAATAGCGGTGACATGTAAAGAGCCGGGCTCGGCGGTCTGCTTGATGGACTGCAGCAGTTCTGGTTGGGCTTGCAGCCATTCGTTCATTTCGGCAAAGCCGCCGAAGCCTTGGTAGACCGCAAAAGCCCCTAGTGCCAGTAGTGCGATTAATTTTATGAGCGACTCAAACGCAATGGCCATTACTAGGCCTTCGTGTTTGTCTCGACCTGCGCCACGTCCTGTGCCAAAAGAGATGGCAAATAAAGTCATTGCCGCGCAGAAGCCGAATGCCAAAGCCGTCTGCGAAGTTTCAGGGGAGAGGATAGAGATACTATTGGCGACCGCTTGAATCTGCAGAGAGAGCAAGGGGGTAACTCCCACCAGCATGACAATGGTAGTCACTGTGCCCGCCACTGGGCTGCGATATCGAAAGGCGAGTAGATCCGCCAGTGAGCTCAGTTGATAGCTCTTGGTGAGCTCTAGGATCGGGCGGAGCATGAGCGGTGAGAATAGGAAGGCTAGCGATATGCCAATAAAGGGAGCTAAATAGCCAAAACCGTCGCGATAGGCGTTACCCGTGGCTGCATAGTAGGACCAAACGCTCGCGAAGACCCCTAGTGCAAGCACATAGACTAAAGGGTGCCGAGTAATGCTCTTGGGAATCCAGCCTTTATCGGTTGCCAAAGCGATACTGAAAAGCAGTACCAAATAGGCGACGCCCAGAACGAGAATTGTACTGAGATCAAAGCTCATCTGAGTGCTGTTCTCTATGGCAGAATGCGGCAACTAGGATGATCAAGCCGGAGATGATAAATGGCCTATACCAGGCGCCGTCGGGTTGGCTTACCCAGTCTGCGCTCAGCAGGAAAAGTAAGTAACTGCTCAGTAGCAGTAATAATGTTGAGCGCGAGATATACACTGTTAAACTCCTAATTCATCGCTACAGGAATTGCTTGTCGAGCTGGATATTAGCTAACTTCGGCACCTTCTGTATATCCCAGTGCTCGACGCCCCATTGTAAAGTGTCTGCGACGCTACCCTTTAGCAAGTCGGGTTCTGGTGTCAAGCCTAGAAACTGCATGGCTGCGTAGAGTAATTCTTGAGGCCTGCTGAGCGTAAGTGCTTTAGCAAAATGCTGCTTGCTCAGTTTCTGACCTAGTTCATTCACCGCCACCGGAATATGAGCATACTGGGGTCTGCTAAAGCCCAACTGCTCTTGCATATAAATTTGGCGGGCCGTTGAGTCGAGAAGGTCGATGCCGCGGACGATATCGGTGATACCTTGGAAGGCATCGTCTGCGACGACGGCGAGTTGATAGGCGAATAGGCCATCCTTGCGCACCAGAACGAAGTCGCCACACTCCTGAATAAGGTTCTGTGATTGCGGGCCTTGAACCCTGTCAGTGAACGCTATTGTTTGCGCTGTCACCTTCATGCGTTTGGCATAAGGGCCGTGGGTTTTGGCGCCATTGCGGCAGCGATTATCATAGATGCCTCCCATCTCTTTTATCTGAGCGCGGGAACAGGCACAGGGGTAAATTAAGCCTTTTTCCTCCAATAGCTGCAGGGTGTGGGCGTACTGCTCGAGTCTCTGGCTTTGATATAGGACTGCGCCGTCCCACTCTAGGCCTAGTTGTTCCAAAGCGGTGAGAATATCGTCTGCGGCACCTTCTGGTTCTCGCGCAGGGTCCAAGTCCTCCATGCGCACAAGCCATTGGCCCCTGTGAGCCTTAGCATCCAAAAAACTGGCGAGTGCAGCAACGAGGGACCCGAAGTGGAGCGGGCCTGTAGGTGAGGGCGCGAAACGACCTATGTATGGGGAGGAAGTGCTCATGCGCTTGTCATAGTACTAGCGATTGCGAGCGATAGCGCGTCAATGCATGGGAGCACTGACGCGGCTACGAATAACAGTAAGCGCTTAGGCGCCCCACTGTTTCTCTTTGATTTCGTCCAGAGTCTTACAGTCGATGCATTTATCGGCAGTAGGTCTGGCTTCCAAGCGGCGAATGCCAATCTCGATACCGCATGCCTCACAGAAACCGTAGTCGTCTTGGGCAATTTTCTCGATGGTGCTATCGATCTTTTTGATTAGCTTACGTTCGCGATCACGGGTGCGAAGTTCAAGGCTAAACTCCTCTTCTTGTGTCGCGCGGTCTGCTGGATCTGGATAGTTGGCAGCATCGTCCTGCATGTGGTGAACAGTTCTGTCCACTTCTTCCATGAGTTGATTGCGCCAGTCATTCAAAATGGCTTTGAAATGCTCTTTCTGCTTTTCGTTCATATACTCTTCCCCTTTCTTTTCTTTATAAGGGGTAAAGTTCTTAAGAACTGGTGCTTGAGCAGTTTGCTTGTTAGACATGGTTAGCTATGCCTCGTAGCCATATCGGCTTGTCCAATAATATTGCTGAGGGTAAGGTCAGCAGCGTTTTCAATAAGCGTCATAACTATGTATGAGGCCTATAGAGTCATCGTTAAATCCGGCCTTACGTATTTCATCCAGTTGATTAATTCTGGCTAAAATATCACGAGAAAGACGAATTATTCGTCTTTCTCGGCAGCCATTATTACTTCTCGCTATGCCGGAAAGCTCGGTAAGCTACCAGAATATTTCCCGTGACGCTATAGGAAAGTAACATATAATGCGCTGGCGGTAAGGACTGAAACTCATTGTAGTAAATTGGAGAGAAATTTGAGCTCGATAAAGCCGGATTCGCGCCTAGCTCCGGCGCTTAGAACTTGTGATATAAAAGCATTCAGGGTGATGACAGTATTGGAGCGTGCCCGGACTTTAGAGACACAAGGGCGCAGTATTGTGCATTTGGAAGTAGGGGAGCCTGATTTCGTCACTGCGGCTCCTATTGTGGAGGCGGGACGGGCAGCGCTATCGAGTGGCGAGACCTCTTACTGCCCTGCGGCTGGACTCCCCGCATTACGGGATAAGATTGCCGAGCACTACCATGTCCAGCACGGGCTTAGTATTGACCCGAAGAGGATCATCGTCACACCGGGAGCCAGCGGCGCTCTGAACCTCGTTGCCCAAATGATGTTGAATCCCGGCGACGGGGTGTTAATGAGCGATCCCGGTTATCCCTGTAACCGCAATTTCGTTCGCCTGGCTGGCGGGCAAGCGCAGCTTGTGCCGGTTGATGCCAGCTGCAATTATCAGATCACTATTCCCTTATTAGAACGTTGGGCTCAGAGCAGCTCCAAGGCCTTGTGGTTGGCGTCTCCGGCGAACCCCAGCGGAACGATGTTGGATAAAACGACGCTAAGCGACCTTAATGCTTGGTGCTCGGCCCGTGGTATGCACATATTGGTCGATGAGATTTACCATGGTCTGACCTATGGCTGTGATGCGCAGAGCGCTTTGAGTGTCAGCAATGACATTATAGTCGTTAATAGCTTCTCGAAGTATTTTGGTATGACTGGTTGGCGGCTTGGCTGGTTGGTGGTGCCTGAGAGCTTAGTAGAAGTGGCTAATATATTGGCGCAAAATTTATTTATTAGCGCGTCAACCATTGCTCAGCATGCAGCTCTTCGAGCGTTTGATGATGACACGATTGAAATTTTTGAACAAAGACGGAGCGAGTTTCTGCGGAGGCGCGATTTTTTGACAGCCGTTTTAAAAGAGCTTGGCTTCTCCATTGGGGTACAGACTCAGGGCGCTTTTTATATCTATGCGGGAATAGAAAGATTCTCCCAAGATAGCGAGCATTTTTGTGTGCGCTTGCTAGAAGATTACGGCGTAGCTGTCACGCCGGGAACTGATTTTGGCGAGTATAAAAGCGATACGCATGTGCGCTTTGCCTTTACTACGAGTATGGACCAGCTGGAGCTGGCTGCGCAGAGATTGCGCCAAGCCGTGAACTCTCCGGAATTTTTGCGATGAAGTTTCCCAGCGCTCTGCAGCAGGCTGTCCTAATTAAGCGTTATAAACGCTTCCTTGCAGACGTGCGCTTGGCCGATGGTTCCGAGATGACCATTCACTGCCCCAACACTGGTTCTATGCTCAACTGTGCCGAAGCCAATAGCCTCGTATGGTATTCCACTTCTGAAAATAAGAAGCGTAAATATCCGCATACCTGGGAGATAGTGCAGGATAGCAGTGGTGCCAGAATCGGAATCAACACGGGCCTCGCCAATAGGCTGGTTGCTGAAGCCTTAGAGAGAGGGAAGATAGAGGCTTTGACTGGTTACGAGAAGGTGCAGGCCGAGGTGAAGTACGGTCAAGAGGGCAGTCGTGTGGATTTTCTGCTGAGCGCAGAAGAAAGGCCCGACTGTTATATCGAAGTCAAAAACTTAACGCTAATGCTGGAGCCAGGGCTTGGCGCTTTTCCTGATGCGGTAAGTACAAGGGCGCATAAGCACCTGCGCGAATTAATGGAAATGAAAAGCCAAGGCTATCGAGCGGTATTGCTTTATTGTGTGCAGCACGAGGGAATACAGCAGGTAAAACCGGCTGCGGCAATCGACCCTCAGTATGCCCAGCTTTTGAAGCAGGCAAAAAATGCGGGGGTAGAGGTCGTGGCACTGCGAGCGCGTTTCTCCGCTAACGAGATTACACTTGAGGAAAGCATTCCCGTTAGCGTTGAATAAAACTAGGCGTCTTAAATGCGGCCCAGTTGTGCCACAAAATTGTCGTCAATCATAACGAAGCCATTACCCAGCTCAAAGGGAATAGGCTTAAGGTGTTTGCCTTTGCACGGCCCTAAGACGCATTCTCCAGACTCAATGAGAAACAATGCGCCATGGGTGGAACATTGAATGAGTGCGCCATCGCTATCGAGAAACTGATCTTCCTGCCACTCTAATTGCGTGCCTAAGTGGGGGCAGTAATTATAGTAAACGAAAATTTGATCATTTTGTTTAACGGCAAAAATGCCTTTGTTGCCGATATCGAAGCCTTTAGATGTCCCTTCTTCAATATCGTCTACATGGCAAAGTGTCATCATGTAAAAAGTCCTCTTACTTCACGCGAGTGCTTGGCTAAAGTCTGCTAATAGATCGTCGATGTCCTCAATGCCAACGGCGAGTCTAATCATGGAATCGCCTATGCCCATAGAGGCGCGACGCTCGGCGCCCATCTCGAAGAAAATAGTGTGAGCGACCGGTATTGCCAAAGTACGTGTATCGCCCAGATTACTGGATACGACAACGCACTGTAGCTTGTTTAGGAAGTCGAAGCAGTCAAGCTCGTCTACGAGCTCGATGCTGAGTAGGGCGCCAAAGCGTTGGAAATATTCCTTAGCCCTTTCGTGTTGTGGGTGATGCTCAAGGCCGGGGTAATGCACTTTGGAAATCTTCGGATGCGAATCGCAAAACTGTGCAAGAGCCAGTGCGTTGTCGCAGGCTTTTGCCACTCTCATTGCGATGGTCTCCGAGCCTAGGGCTAAGGTGTGGGCGGCCTCGGGTGCTAGGGTAGCGCCAAAGTCACGCAAGCCTTTTTTCTTGATTTGCGTAATGCCCCATTGCTTCTGCGGCCCTTTCTTATAGTTGTCGTACAGATTCGGAAACTGTGACCAATCATAGAGCCCGGTGTCTGTAACGGAGCCGCCTAGAGCGGCACCATGCCCGCCAAAATATTTGGACAGGGAGTTGATGATTAAGGAGGCCCCCACGTCGATAGGGGAAAAATTACAAGGGGTGCTTATTGTATTGTCGACGATGTAGATGATGCCTTTTGCGTTACATAACTCGCCTATCGCCTTGAGGTCTGCCACTTGAGTCACTGGATTGGCAATGGTTTCCACAAAGACTATTTTAGTGTCGGGGTTAATGGCATCAGCAACATTTTTGACGTCGGTAGCGTCCACGAAGCTGACGTCTACACCAAAATTAGTAAAGGTATTAAACAGGCTATTGGTATTACCAAACAGAAACGCGCTGGAGACCACATGGTCGCCAGCTCTTAATAGAGCAAATAAGGTGGAGCCTATGGCGGCCATGCCAGTAGAGAAGGCCACTGTTGTATCGCCTTTCTCCATCTTGTTGATGCGGTTCTGGAGCGCCGTAATGGTTGGGTTTTGTTGACGTCCATAGTTGTACCCGCTCTTGCGGCCTTGAAAGACGGCGGCTAAGTCGTGGGCGTCTTCGTATTCGAAGGCAATAGAGGTGTGTATGGGCTTGTGTAAGCTACCATGCTCGGGGTGATCGCTACGATCCGAATGTAAGTTCTGTGTAGTAAAACCTTTTTTGCTCATGCGCTCGCTTTCCTAAATTGTGCCATGCGGCTATTGCCGCGGCGCTGCTGTACGCTCCGGAGTATATAAGAACACAGCTGTGCTGAATACCGCCGAGGGCTCTAGGGGCTACTGCTCAAGCGCAAACTGATAGATGGGCAGCTGCGCTATTTCCAGGTTGATAGACGCTAGGCGTTGTAAGTAGGCGTCACTGCTGCGGCTTTGATATTGCTCAGTAAAGTCTTGCTCACTCATGCGGGTATAGTCTCTTGCTACGATAGGCATGTAGTCGGTTTCCGCCTCAGCTTCTGCGAGTAAGGCTTGCAGCTTCTGGGCAGTCTCAATATCTGCGGTAGCGGCATTGCCCAGCGCGACGCCGGCTATATTGGCTGTCAGGTCGCTAAAGCTAAACCCCGTGCGATAGCGAGCGTCGTAGTCCTCCTTACTATTAGATAATATCCCGGCGACCCCGGCACCCACTGAGGCTGTGATGGCGGCTGAGCTGGTAAAGTGCTGCGCTAGGTCCTCGCGCCGCTGGATAGTGACCCTTACCTGCCGTGGTCTAGCTTGTCCGTTGCGATTGGTGACCAAGGTACTAATGTCTGATTCGTTTACATAGAGCGACAAGGACTGCAACACCGCTCTATTTTCCGTGTAGACGTCCGCGCCCAGTTCGGTCTTGGCTTGGGCAGTTTGAAACAAGGGGAATAGCAAAGTGTTAAGGGAGATTGAGCGTAGCTCTTTCGGTAGGGCATTGACTATCGCGACAATTTGACCGTAGTAACTGAGTATGCGCTCTCTATCCTCAGCGCTAAGAAAAAACTGTTCTGCTTGCGCTTGCACACGGGTGATTAGACGCGGCTCCCAATTCAATATAATGAGAAGTTCCTGCTCGCGAAAACTAATTTGCTCGATACTTTGATAGAGGTCTTTGAATTCCTGGTAATTGACATAGGTGCTGGCGAGCCTGTTTTGCACGACTCCAGAGAGCAAGGTGACAAGTGGCAATGGGATCGGTAAGCGACCCGCGGTAATCGAGTGTATTTGTAAGCTCTCATTTGTTTGGCGTAATTCAGCTCGCAGGTTTAGGAATTGCTTGATGCCTAGCAGACGCACAGGCGTCGAGATTGTCACTGTCGCGTTACCATCGTTAAGTTGGAATTCTGTGGAGAGTTCAGGATAGTCCGACAGATTCTGTAGCGCGAAGGCATTCAGTAACTCAAGTTCTGATTGATCCAGACTTAATGCGCGCTCGCCACTGGAGCTAATGCTGGAAGGGGCATTGTCGACAATCAGTTGCTCAATACGCTGAACGTCTATTTCTGCTTGCTCGGGAGAACGCTGGCTAGCGGGAGTGGATTGTAGTGCCAAAGACAGCAAGACAAGGGGAGAGATAAGCACTAGCCCTAGGGGCCACCACCTAAAGAGCCTGTGCTTAGAATTGTCTTGTTTCGTCATAAAAGCAGGGTATATTTATGGGCTAATGATTAGAGTTTAGTCGTCATGGCGCGCAAGCTTGGTTTGTTCGCTCCATATGCTGCATATTGCTCGATGCGAGTCGCCATAGCGCTTGACCGTACTATCTAAGACTGATTAAGGTGTAGTCAAGCCTTAAATTCAATAGGGACAGCTAAATGAATAAGATCGCATGTTTTTCTAGATTTAGAGGGTTTTTAAAGCCATTGCTTGCGGCGAGCCTTGTGGGTTTATTGGCAGCTTGCGCGGCAAACGACGCCGAGGAGCGAATTCGCGCCGAGGAGGCAGCATTCGAGGCGCAGCAAATGGCCGAGGAGCAGGCCCAGCAAGCGTTCGCAGCACAGGAGCGAGAACGCTTAGCTCAGCAACGCTTAGAAGAGCAGGAACGGCAGGCGGAAAGAGAAAGACAGGAGAGGGAGCAGCGCGCTCAAAAGGAGGCGGCTGCTAGGCAAGCAGAGCTGGCTCGTATTGAAAGAGAGCAGCAGCAAGCGCTTGCTAGAGAGCGCGAAATGGCTCAGAGGAAAGAACAGGAGCAGCTTGCGCGTATTGCAGCCCTAGAAGCGCAGATCGCAGCCTCAAGAGAGAATGTGCAGCGCCTATCGGCCGCCAACGAGCGGTTAGAGCAATCGGTCATAGCGGCAGAACGACTGTTGGAAGCATTAAGCCAAGAGCAGGCCAAGTACGCCAATACTACTCCCGAAGGAGAGTTGCTCGAGCCTCTAGATAAAGAAGGCTTGGCCGAGCTTGAGGCGCGAAAGGATGCGCTAAAGTCTGAGGCGCAAGCCCTCGTCCAGCCATGACAGATAAGGTTGTCGATTTTAGCAAGGCGTTAGAAGAGCGCAAATTTAAGGAAAAGGAGTCCCGTCTAGACGCCATGCGAGCGGCCTTTGCTGCGGCTCGTAAAGAGGCTGAAGCCAAAAAAATCACGGCGAAGCCTACGCGCCTGTCCAAGAAAAAACGCCGTAAAAAGCGTGGTAAAAAGTCTTAGTATCCCCCGCTCAAATTAATCTTTCAGTCCAAAAGTCCCGTTGGCTAGGCATGGGTTCATGAGGCTGCCGTATTAGGTTTTCTTATGGATCGCTCGATCTATCGTGTATTTCAAAAAGCCTTATTCTAGCTCTCTTTGTTTGTCATAGTTGTTGTGCTACAGTGCGGGCGATCCACCTAAATAAATAATAAATATAAGGGGATACCGTAAGATGCCAAGCATGACAATTGTAATTGCAATACTGCTTTCAGTTTTCGGTTTAGTCGTGGCGTATGCCTATATGCGTCAGGTCATGAGCGTTCCTGTAGACCTAGGTCTAGAGGGAGAGCAGAAAACCCGTTTAAGATTTATTCACGGTGCTATTGCGGAAGGCGCTATTGCCTTTTTGAAGCAAGAGTACAAATTCCTCACTATCTTCATGTTGGTCTTTGCTGCAATCATTGCGGTGTTGATCGATGATAATCACACTCCTGATACCAGAGAAGGTTTATATACTGCCGTTGCATTTCTTTTCGGTGGTCTAATTTCGATTGTATCCGGTTATATCGGTATGATGATTGCCACCCAGGGTAATGCTCGTACCACCGTTTCAGCTAAAGACAATATAGGCGATGCGTTTAAAGTGTCTCTGTATTCTGGCGCTGTGATGGGCTTTGCCTTAGTAAGCCTCGCCGTGATGGGCTTGGTACTAGTCTACGTGGCAATGAAAGCGGTTTTGCCTTCTGATTTGCCTACCTATGTCTTAATGGAGATTATCGCTGGCTTCGGTCTAGGCGGATCAACTATTGCCTTGTTTGCGCGTGTAGGTGGAGGTATTTTCACTAAAGCCGCTGACGTGGGGGCAGACCTTGTAGGTAAAGTAGAAAAAGGTATTCCCGAAGATGATCCGCGTAACCCAGCGGTGATTGCCGACAACGTGGGCGACAATGTGGGGGACGTGGCAGGTATGGGCGCTGACCTTTTTGGTTCCTGCGCCGAGAGTACTTGTGCTGCAATGGTGATAAGCGCCGTTGTATTCCAAGGTAATGTTGATGCCTTGCTCTATCCTATTATGATTAGTGCGGTAGGTATTCCCATTAGTTTGCTCACCATGTTCTGCGTCAAAGTCAAAGTGGAGGCCGATGTTGCGCCTGCGCTGATGAAGCTGTTGATCATCTCTAGTGTGCTGATGGCCGTGACGATGTTCTTTGTCACTCGCTTGATTGTGCCCGAGGAGTTTGTCATTCGAGGCATTGAATACAGCAGTATGGGAATATACGGCTGTTTCTTGTCTGGACTAGTATCGGGGCTGATAGTGGGGCTATTGACAGGCTACTACACCTCGGATGCATTCAAACCCGTGCAGGAAGTCGCTAAATCCTGTGAAACCGGGGCCGCAACCAATATTATCTATGGTTTGGCCTTGGGCTATAAGAGTACCGTTTTGCCTTATATGGCTATTGCTGTGGCTATTTTTGTGTCTTGGCACTTGGGCGGTATGTACGGCGTGGCTATTGGCTCCTTGGGCATGCTCGGAACCCTGGCCATAGCATTGACGATAGATGCCTATGGCCCTGTAGCCGATAATGCCGGCGGCATTGCTGAGATGGCTGGTTTGCCCAAGGAGGTCCGCAGGCGAACCGATATTCTGGACGCCGCTGGCAACACTACTGCCGCTATCGGTAAGGGCTTTGCCATTGGTGCGGCTATTTTGACGTCCCTGGCGTTGTTCGCTGCATTTCTTACCAGCGCCGATGGCCTGATGAAGGAGGAGTATGGCGAGTCTTATGACTTGCTTGGCTCTATCAACCTGCTGGACCCAGTGGTATTTGTGAGCTTGTTTATGGGGGCGGTACTGCCGTTTCTGTTTACGGCTATGACCATGAAATCAGTGGGTAAAGCAGCTTTCGACATGATTGAAGAGGTGAGGCGTCAGTTTGCCGCTATGCCTGGCATTATGGAGGGTACTCAGAAGCCCGACTATGCCCAGTGTGTGGCCATCTCAACGAAGGCAGCATTGCGTGAGATGATCGCTCCAGGGCTGCTCATTATGGGGACACCACTCGTTGTTGGTTTCCTCTTTGGAGTGCCGGCGGTAGCGGGTATTCTTGCCGGCTCGCTAGTGACTGGCGGGGTACTGGCCATTGCCTCATCTAATAGCGGTGGCGCCTGGGACAATGCCAAGAAATACATCGAGGCAGGCAATCTTGGGGGCAAGGGTTCGGATGTTCACAAGGCCGCAGTGGTGGGCGATACTGTGGGTGACCCATTAAAGGATACTTCTGGCCCCTCTCTTAATATTCTTATTAAGCTGTCAGCCATTCTTAGTTTGGTATTCGCGCCATTCTTTGTGCAGTATGGCGGTGTGTTAATGGGAGGCTAGCGTATCGAACCAATAAAAAAGGGCGCCTTTGGCGCCCTTTTTTTTAGAACTCAATTTTGCGTTCGAAGTGGTACATAATCCATTCGTAGAAGGATTCCTCTTTTTCGGTATCCATTTCAGTAATGGTGACGAAAACATTGCGGACACACTGGTAAATTCTAAATGAGTCGCTGTCTTCGATAATAAGCCCGCGCACCGATGGGTTGAGGGTGTAATTGGAGATCTCTACTAACTTCCAATCTTCGCTCATTATGCGATCGACGCATTCATTACCAAACAATAAGTCTTTATAGTCGAACTCTACTTCTGCCCAGCCCATGGCTGGCACTTCAAGTTCGATATCGAAGCTATGACGGTTGCCGGCGTTGTCTTCGTCTTCGAAAGTGATGGTATTGAGTTGCACCGCTTTCTCGCTGGTGTTTTGTGCGACAACTCTTAAGCCTGCGTTGCTGCGCTGTCCCCAGGCGCTGGAGTAGATGGCATATTTGATGGGCGAGTCTTCGCTTGTCGTTGGGCCGTCGTCCTGCGCAGCGAGGGCTGAGCTGGACACTACCAGACTAAGCAGTAGAGACAAGGTCGCTTTAAACATCGATTCTATTTCCTGGCACATCCGTATTTGATGAAGGCTTAGTAAAATACACTAAGCGGGAGCGAGATAGGCATACCGTTACAGTTTATTGCATTTGAGATAAGCGCCTAGTGCTAATTAGATTAGCTCAAATGCGCTTTTTTTTCTATGTTGTGAAAGTCGAGGACGCGGTGTAGGCATTTCAGCCCATACAGGGATGTTAAATAGCCGCCCGACAAGGGATAATGGGCGAACTATCGCAATACACGCCCTTAGTTTCTGGGGTGTTGGGGGAAAAGTGAGTAACGCAAGTAAAATCAAGAATATAGTTTGTGTGGCCTCGGGCAAAGGCGGCGTTGGTAAGTCAACGACGTCAGTGAACCTTGCCTTGGCGTTGCACCGCAGAGGCCTGAAGGTAGGGCTGTTTGACGCTGATATCTATGGCCCTAGTCAGCCTCTAATGCTTGGTGTAAAGCCGGGTGTGCGGCCTAAGCTAGTAGAAGGTAAATACATGGAGCCCATCATTGCCCATGGCATTGAATCTAACTCCATGGGTTATCTGGTGGATAGCGCAACGGCCATGATTTGGCGTGCACCAATGATTGTCGGTGCGTTTAACCAGATCTTAAACGATACCCTTTGGTCCGAGTTGGATTATCTGATTGTGGATATGCCGCCGGGTACTGGCGATATTCAGCTAAGCCTGTCCCAGTCAGCGGCAGTGACTGGTGCTGTTATCGTGACGACGCCTCAAGACGTGGCGCTGCTAGACGCTCGCAAAGGCATAGAGATGTTTAAGAAGGTGAACGTGCCTTTGCTAGGAGTGGTCGAGAACATGGGCGTGCATATATGCTCCAACTGTGGCCACTCTGAGGCTATCTTTGGTGAGGGCGGTGGTCAGTCTCTTTCCGATGACTATGGCATAGAGGTAATAGGTTCTTTGCCCTTAGATCTCTCGATCAGAGAAAACACGGACAATGGCACGCCAATTGTTGTTGCCCAGCCCGATGGTGCCGTTGCGCAAGCGTACTTGGCGCTAGCCGATAAGTTGCTGCAAAAGGTTGAGGCGACTAAGCTCTATGCACCAGCGGGCCCTACCATCTCGGTCTCAGACGACTGATTCAGATATTGAGTGGGCGGCACAATATCGACGTGTTGCTCACTCAAGTCCCAAAAAACATTGATTTATAACGGTTCTTAAGTACTATTCATCTGATGAATGTTTGAAGTCTGCAAAGGGGGCAGAGTTCATGGGGCTTAAGAAGTGTGATCTCAATTTATTTTTGGTCTTTGATACGATCTATTCCGAGCGTAATTTAACCGAGGCTGCTAAGTCTCTATCCATCACGCAGCCAGCCGTGAGCAATGCGCTTGCTAGACTCCGAAAGCTGTTCAATGACGAGCTATTTGTGCGCACTGCCAGAGGAATGGTGCCAACGCCTGTCGCCGAAGGTATCGCACAGAACGTTTCCGATGCCTTGGGGCTTCTCAACTCCAGTATTATGGAGCGCGAAGAGTTTGATCCAAGCGTTGCAGAACGCACCTATCAGGTGAGTATGACCGATCTGGCAGAGGCGTTTATCTTGCCTAAGCTTATCCCGTTTTTTAACGAGAACGCACCGAAGGTGTCTTTGCAAAGCTATTATGTGAAGCGTGGGGAGATGCTCAAATACCTTGCGCGCGGCGAGCTGGATTTTGCGGTAGACGTTGGCTTGATCGATGACCCTCAGTTGTGTCACCAGTCTCTCATTCAAGACGAATATGTCTGCGTGGTGCGTCGCGATCATCCAGTTTTGCAGGAAGACTTTACCCTAGAGAAATATCTCTCACTACAGCATATACATGTGTCGAGTCGTAAAAAAGGTTTAGGTCTTATTGACTTGGCTCTGCTGAAGTTGGGGAAGGAGCGAGAAATAAAATTGCGTGTGCAGCACTATCGAGTAGCGGCAACCATAGTGGGAGCGACTGACTTGGCTGTTAGCATTCCTCGTTTTCTGGCACTCAATTATGATGTGGAGATTCTGCCTTTACCAGTAGATGTGGCGCCCTTGGATTATCATCTTTACTGGCATCGACAATCTGAGAGCGATAGCTCCCATCGCTGGCTTAAAGAAGAGCTAATCAGAATGTTTAAGCGCTAATTTACTCGATGAACTCTTTGATGTAATCAAGCAGCTTGCGCCGTTGAATCTTGGCGACTTTCTCGTCTTGTGTATTGTAATTGCGCTGCAGTTGGCGAATGGTTTGGCGTTCTGCGTTAGGCCATTGGCTAAGAAATTTGTTCAATTGCTCGTTATCACCACTTAGCAGTTTTTCGCCCCAAGACTCGATTAACTGCGCTCGCCTTACTTGTGCAATATCCGGTGCGCGCATCTTATCCAGTGCAGTTTGAATTTCTTCTGCGTTAGTGTTGCGCATGATCTTGCCAATAAACTGCAATTGCCTGCGGCGTGCTCCATAGCTCTTGGGAAGTCGATTGTACTCGGCAATGGCGGACAGTAAATTGTCGGCCAGCGGGAGTTGCTCCAACTGCTTCTTGTTGAGTGTAGTCAGCTCTTCACCTAAGTCCTGTAGAGCTGTCATTTCTCTTTTGACTTGTGATTTGCTAGGAGGCTCTTGGCTCCAGTCGATCTGATCGTCTTGGGACATTGTTTGTGCCTGTGGCTAGTATTTTTAAAAAAGGCGCAGCTTATTGGCTTTCGTCGAAGCGATTGTTCACGAGCTCTACGACTGCATCCAGCGCGTCTTTTTCGTCTACGCCGTCGATGTGAATATTGAGAACGGTGCCTTGGCCTGCTGCCAGCATCATGAGAGATAGGATGCTCTTACCGTCGACCATTTTGTCATTACCTACCGTAATATCACTAATGAAAGTCGACGTAACGCCCACCATTTTTGCGGCGGCGCGTGCATGAAGTCCTGCTTTATTACAAATTGTGATGGTCGATTTGATCATGCCTTACTTTGTTTCTCTCTTATCAAGCTCGCGGTGCAAGACCCTTGCATTCTTTATGGTTTGTGAAAAGTGTTTGCTCAGCCGCTCACTCAAGTACACGGAGCGATGTTGTCCCCCTGTGCAGCCGATGGCAACCGTCATATAGCTCCGATTGCTTTCGGAGAACTTAGGGAGCCATTTATCTAGGAAGCTACAAAGGTCATCGTACATTTGCTGAACTTCTGCTTGAGACTCTAGCCAATCTTTTACTTGTAAATCTAAGCCTGTGTAGGGGCGTAAATCTGCTTCCCAGTAAGGGTTGGGAAGGCAGCGCACGTCAAATACGAAGTCCGCATCGATAGGAACGCCATGTTTATAGCCAAAAGACTCAAACATCAGCGCTAGCCCAGAATCATCTCTCTCCACGACTCTAGACTTAATATTGTCTCGTAGTTGGTGCAGAGACATGCTGCTAGTGTCGATTGATAAGCATGCGAGTAAGGCCAGGGGCTCCAGCAGCTTAGTTTCCATGTTAATCGCTTCTCGTAAGCCAATTTCCTTCGTCGTCAAAGGGTGCTTACGACGGTTCTCGCTAAAGCGCTTAATGAGGGTAGGGCTATTGGCATCTAGAAAGACTATCTCTGCTTTGATCCCATTGGCGCTTAGTTGCTCGATAATAGCGGGGACTTGCTCGAGGTCCAACGGTAAGTTTCGTGCGTCTATACTAACCGCGACATCGGTCAGCTCTTCGCCGGTAGCGGAAAGCCTAGTCGAAAGCGCAGGGAGGAGGCTGGCGGGTAAATTGTCGATGCAATAGTAGCCATGGTCCTCGAGCATATTCAGTGCGGTGCTTTTGCCGGAGCCTGAGCGGCCACTTATGATAAGCAGTTTCACTTTCTATTAACGCCTAGGGTTAGAAGCAGAAGGGTGTTACTGAAAAACCTCTGCTTGTGTGTAAAAAAAGTCCGTTTTAGTACTACTGAGCACTCGTCGCTATATCGTACAGTTCTTGACTGGAGCTTGCCTTGCGTAGGCGCTCGCAGAAGCCTTCTTGATGAAATAGCGTTGCTACCGCGCTTAGCACCTTCAGATGCTCTTCCATTTCTTCTGCTGGAACAATCAAGACGAAAAGTAAGTCTACTAGACGTGAGTCTATAGCGTCGAAATCGATGGCCTCGTCGAGAGTCACTAGCGCGCCTGTTACCTTATCGCAACCGGGTACTCGGCAATGAGGAATCGCTATGCCGTTGCCAATGCCCGTACTGCCTAATTGCTCACGAGCCAGTAGAGCGGTATAGATTTGGTCGGCAGGCAGAGTCTGAGTTTCTTCCGCGATCATTTCGCTGGTATTGGTCAGAAACCGCTTTTTACTTACCCCCGGCATTTTGCAAAAGCAGCGTTCTGGAGTCAGTATGGTCTCAAGTTGCATGTTATATAGATCTCTTCTGAGCTTGATTCAGATAAGATTTTACCACTGTCGTGGCTCACTTTCAGAGCGTTTTCACCATAACAGGCGAAAAATACCCGCTATTGACGCTTAAACGAGGCGTTTACGTTCGTTTGAAGGGGGAATGGAGAGTGACTCTCGATACTTGGCGATAGTTCGCCGCGCGACGTTAATGCCTTTTTCTTCCAAAAGCTTCGTGATTTTGCTGTCGCTAAGGGGTTTTCGAGGGTTCTCGGCCGCAACCAGCTTTTTGATGAGAGCTCTAATGGCGGTAGAGGAGCATTCGCCTCCGCCGGCGGTGCTCACATGGCTGGAGAAAAAGTATTTTAATTCGAATATGCCTTTTGGGGTGTGCATATACTTTTGGGTGGTCACGCGTGAGATCGTTGACTCGTGCATGCCCACTGCTTCGGCGATATCGTGGAGGACTAGTGGCTTCATCGCTTCCTCCCCGTACTCGAAGAAACCGACTTGGTGCTCAACGATGCGGGTGGCGACTTTCATGAGAGTTTCGTTGCGGCTCTGCAAGCTCTTGATGAACCATCGTGCTTCCTGCAGGTTGTCGCGCAGGTAGTTATTATCGTTACTGCTGTCGGCTCTTTTCACTAATGAGGCGTAATCTGAGTTGATGCGTATCTTCGGAGCAGTCTCTGGGTTGAGCTCGACTTTCCAGCGGCCCGTTTCGGGGTCCTTGGAGACTATGACGTCTGGTACCACGTAGCTAGTGGAGGGCGGCGATATATCCGAGCCTGGCCGCGGATTGAGGTGTTCGATGACGGTTATGGCGTCTTTCAGCTCTGGCTCTTTCAGGCGCGTGAGGCGCATGAGTTGCGAGTAGTCGCGAGTTCCTAAAAGGCTTAAGTGTTCTTGTACAATAATCTTGGCATTGGTGACGGCTGGCGTCAGGTCTTCTTTTGCTATTTGCTTCAATTGGATCAATAGACATTCGGATAGGTCTCTATAACCCACGCCGACAGGGTCAAACTGTTGGATTCGGTGTAAGACCGCCAGCACTTCTTCAGGGTCGATATCGAGGCTTCTAATCAGGCTGGCATGAATCGAGTCGATGCTGACAGTGAGCATGCCATTGGCATCAATTCCATCGATAATAGACAGCGCAATCAAACGATCGGCATCGGACATGGGGGTTAGGTTGAGCTGCCACATCAGGTGGTCTTGTAAGGACTCTGAGACACTGTTGCGGGACTCAAAATCAGAGTTCTCGCCTTCGCCATCGTACTGAGCACCGCCTTGCCCTACAGAGGTGTAATTGCTTTGGTAGACATCGTCCCAGCTGCTGTCTACTGAGAGATCGCTGGGAATACTGTCTTCCCAGCGATTGTCGTCTTGACTGGAATTACCATCGTAATTGTCGTTGCTTAGGTCTTTATCGGCACTAAATTCATCGCTAGAGGAGTTGCTCTCGGTGTTTTGCTGCGCGGCTTCCTCTTTTTTCTTTTGCTGCTCATCTATGCCTTCGTCAATCTCCAACATGGGGTTGGACTCTAGCGCTTGATGGATTTCTTGCTGCAGGTCGAGGGTTGAGAGCTGAAGGAGGCGAATAGCTTGCTGCAGCTGAGGGGTCATCGTCAGTTGTTGACCTAACTTAAGCTGAAGCGATAATTTCATAGTGTTCCACTAGCGGCGTTGAAGGTTGTATCTGCGCGATGCCTGTATTGGCAAACGCTCGTTCATAGCAAGTATCGTGCCGCAAACGAATGCCCAATTGCAAGCCCTGAGTAGAGTATTTTTTTGATGTTAATCAAGTTGACGGGAAAAGTGCTTTAGAGCTCAGAAGAGGCTAGATTTTGAAGTGTTGACCAAGATATACGTCGCGGACTTTTTGATTGCTTAGAATCTCTTTGGCATTGCCTTCGGCAATAATATGTCCTTCACTCACGATGTACGCTTTCTCGCAGATATCCAGTGTCTCGCGAACATTGTGGTCGGTCAATAATACGCCAATTCCAGTACTCTTTAGATGAGAAATAATATCTTTAATATCGCTGACCGAGATCGGGTCTACCCCTGCGAATGGCTCGTCTAGAAGAATAAAACGTGGTTCTGTTGCCAGGGCTCTGGCAATCTCTGTGCGCCGTCTTTCACCGCCCGATAGGCTCATCCCTTTGTTATTGCGAATATGAGTAATGTGAAACTCTTGCAATAGGCTCTCTAGCTTGTCTTCGCGCTGCTCACGAGATAGCTCGGTTCTAGTCTCTAATATCGCCATGATATTTTCCGCTACGGTAAGGGTGCGAAAAATAGAGGAGTCTTGTGGCAGATAGCCGAGCCCTTGCTGGGCTCGTGCGTGTATCGGTAGGCCAGTGAGGTCTTTGGCGTTGATGTGGATTTTACCTGCATCTGCTTTCACCAAGCCGACAATCATGTAAAAGCACGTTGTCTTGCCTGCGCCATTAGGTCCGAGCAGCCCGACAACTTGTCCGCTCTCCACGCTAATGGAGACGTCTCTGACAACCTGGCGGCCTTTGTAGGACTTGGCGATATGGGAGGCTTTGAGTCTATCCATTAGTTTTCTTGCGGGCTTAATGCGCCACTGCATGCCTGTCCAGATGTGGCGCCACTCTCAATGGTGTGCTTAATCTGCGCACATTGCAGCGTGTTGCCCGGTTGCTGGAAGTTGGCGCTACCAATGAATTCGACGGTGGTTTCGCTACCGGCGTAATAGTTAATGGTGTCGCTATTGCCGGTTACGGGTTCGTCCGAGTTCATTTGCGACTGTTCGAAATGAGCCGGCGAGCCATTGACTTGCACGGTCTGCAGTTCGTTGTCCTGATTATATTCGAGTACTGCCACATCGCCCGTGATCGCGACCTGATTCTGTTTGACGTAGACGTTTTCGCGAAGAGTGATAACGCGAAGACCGTTGACGGTTTCGATTGTGGTCTCGCCGTCTGCGCTATATTCATGCGCGGACGTCTGCTGTGCCTGAAGCACGCTGCAGCCCAAAGAGAGTATGAACGCAGAGCTAATCAGCGCTGCTCGTTTACTGTTGACTTTGTTGTGGTTCATAGCGTCCTTTGACCTGGGAAAGGAAAGTCATTGTGTCTTGGCTAAAATCTACTCGGAGGCCCCTGGCCGTTTGATATAGGCCGTTGCTGGTAAGCGTTACGGGGTGCTCGGTGCTCATTGTTTCATCGCTAGGGTAAATGGAAAGAAAATCAGTGGCCATTACCATACGGTTGCCAAAATCATCTACCTGAAATAGTTCGACACTATCGCTTAAGTCGAGTTGCTCTATTTCGTCGCCGTCGCTAGCCTCAAGAATTTTGCCCGATCTGGCGATGATATTCCAGCGCGTATCATTGCCTTTATAGAGTCTAACAAAGGGGTCGCGCAGCTGTGTCGTGTTATCGAGGAAATGGGTTTGCTCGGTGGACTCCAAGGTGTACTCGATCTCGCCTTGAGCATTGTACAGAATGCTGGTTACTCCTTTGGCATAAGCATCGAATGTAATTTGCGCTGGAGCCGGCGCCTCTGGCGTCGAGGAGTCAATGAAGCTGATGTTGTCGCGGCCAAGCACAACGAATGCGGCAATTACTGCAATGCCAGCAAGAGGGAGCCCTCGTCTACTTATCCACCGAATGAGGGGAGATTGTTGGCTATCAGAGGAAGGGCTCAATCGCTGCCTCATATTTGTTTTGGGCTTCTAGAATAAAATCGCACACTTCTCGTACTGCGCCGTGGCCGCCTGCCAGTTCGGTTTGAGCGAGTGCGACTTTTTTAACTTCTTGATGGGCATTGGCGACCGCAAAACTTAACTGAACCGCCTTCATCACCTTTATGTCCGGAAGGTCATCGCCTACGTATGCGATGCAGTCCGCGGAGATCCCATGCTCTTGGCACAGCTCATTGAGGGCGTTTAGTTTATCTTCTCTGCCCTGGAAAAGAATATCGATGCCGAGATTCTTAGCGCGGCTGGCGACTAAATTGGATTTGCGGCCGCTGATGATGGCCACTTGGACGCCGGCGCCCTGCAGCAATTTAATGCCCTGACCGTCTAATGTGTTAAAGGCTTTTATTTCCTGGCCCGAGTCATTGAGGAATAGCTCTCCTGCGGTAAGCACACCATCGACATCGAGGATTAGTAACTTGATGCGATTGGCTCGCTCGAGGATGTCGCTGGGCTCCAGATTGAATTCCATAATTTTGGCTCGGTTAGTTAGGCTGCGGCGCTTTACACCACATTGGCTTGCAATAAGTCGTGCATGCGAATAACGCCAGATAATTCGTCGTCATCGTCTACTACCAATAAAGTATAAACGCTTTTCTCTTGCATTAAATGAACGGCTTCTGTCGCCAATGCACTTTGTCGAATTTTCTTGTTCTGGGTGGACATTACTTTGCTTATTGGCGTGTTGTGCACGTCTAAGCCAGAGTCGAGTGTACGGCGCAGATCGCCATCGGTAAAGACGCCACAGAGCTTACCCGTGTCATCGATCACGGTGGTCATGCCTAGGCCCTTGCTACTCATTTCGATTAGCGCTGCGCTTAGCTGTGTGTCAGAACCTACCTTTGGAATGGCTGCGCCGCTGTGCATGATGTCTTGGACTTTCAATATTAGGCGTCGACCAAGCCGACCGCCTGGGTGGGAGAAAGCGAAGTCCTCTTGAGTGAAGCCTTTCGCTTCCAGTAAAGCCATTGCAATGGCGTCGCCCATAACGAGGGCCGCGGTAGTGGAGGATGTGGGAGCCTGGCCTAAGGGACAAGCCTCCTCTGCAACACTGACATCAATATGGATGTTGGCAGCTTCGGCGAGCAGTGATTCCGCGTTTCCGGTCATGGCAATCAAAGGCGTACCCTTGCGCGTTAGGACCGATAGGATCGCGGCAATCTCGCTTGTGGTGCCCGAGTAGGACAGCGCCAAGACGACATCGCTTTCTGTGATCATCCCCAGATCGCCGTGACTGGCCTCCGCGGGATGAACAAAGAATGACGGAGAACCGGTGCTGGATAGAGTGGCTGCAATCTTGCGCGCAATATGGCCAGATTTGCCCATGCCGGTAACAATGATGCGTCCCTTGCAGCTCAGCAGTGTTTCGCAGGCCTCGACAAAGCTTTCGTCAATACGGTCGCGAAGCTGCTGTATGGCTTTATATTCGATGTCGATGGTGCGCAAGGCACTGTCGATATAAGTATTAGATGTTGTCATTGATACGTTCCGCTCAAAAGCTGTTTGGCAGTGGGCCTAGCTTGTCCGTCAGGTGCTGCCTAGAATAAAGTGCTGAACCAGATTCCGTAAATGAGTAAGAAGCTCGCGCCGGAAAGTCGGCCGATTTTCTTTTTGGTCTTAATAGCCCAGTAGCAAATGATTCCCAATAGGGCGGTTAGCCCAAAAAAAGTCGAGAAGTCATGGGTAAACAGGGCATTTTCGATTGTACCGGGACTCAGTAGGCCGGGGAATGGAAGAACGACAAGGAAGTTCATGATGTTGGAGCCGACGATATTGCCTAGCGCTAGGTCGTCGTGGCCACGCAAGGCTGAAGTAATGCAGGCGGCTAGCTCGGGTAGGCTCGTTCCTAGTGCTACGATGGTTAAGCCAATAATGGCTGAGGACACTCCCAGTTCGGTGGCGATAGAGCTGGCGCTTCTCACTAGCGCTTCCGCGCTTCCAATCAGAAATACTAGCCCTAGTAGCAAGAAGAAAACGGCCTTGCCTTTAGACATCTCCGGCAAGTGAAACTCGGAGTTAATATCGAGGCTGCCTTCTATCTCCTCAATTTCTGCCTTCTTGGCCTTTTTCTTGATAAGTCGGTAGCAAAGGAACACTGTCAGAGCAATGAGCGCTAGGCCATCTAATGGGCCTAAATATAGGTCGGCTAGGAGAATGCCGCTGACAATGGTCACTAAAAACAGGGCGGGTAGCTCCTTTTTGAGCAAGGAGGGCGACGGGGCTAGTGGTCTTATGAGAGCAGTTAAGCCCAGGGCGACACCGATATTGAAGATGTTCGAGCCGATGGCATTGCCGATAGCGAGCTCGGGATGGTCTTCGATGGCAGCAATAGCCGATGAGAAGAATTCGGGTGCAGAGGTGCCAAAAGCTACAACGGTTAAACCGATGAGAAGCGGCGCTACGCCTAGGTTCTTTGCGATGGATGAGGCGCCAGCTACAAACTTGTCTGCGCCCCAAATAAGGCCAGCAAAGCCGCATACCACGATCACTATATCTAACAGCATAATTTAGAAATGTTTAAGTAATGAGTCGATTAAAGGGGCATAATTAGACGGGTGTTTATTTTTGTTTGCAAGTAGTAATTTATTGCCGTGTCCGATTGATGTAAACTCCGTTCAGGCTGGGTAAAGCCATTGATGGCTATCTTTGCTATAGGTAAAACAGCTTGTAAGGGCAGTGTTTTTAGGCCTCTAGCTAAAGCATTTAGTTTACCCAATGATGCGTGACAAGGAGCTAAATCTCGTGAGAGCAATGAATAAAGTATTGATAGCACTTTCTATGTTAATGGTCGCGGCCTCGTCAATGGCGGCAGAGCCTCGTGGTGCCGTCGATTCCACAAGAGAGTCCGTTAATGAGCTATTAGCAACTGTGCAAGAGCTAAAGCCCTATTATCAGTCCGATAAAGAACGGTATTTTGCTGGTATTGAGAAGTCCTTATCATCGTTTGTGGATTTCGATGCAGTGGCTACAGGCGTGATGGCTCGATACTCGGAGCAAGCCAGCCCCGAGCAAATCTCACGTTTTGGCGAGAAGCTGCGCTCTACGTTAACTCGTTTTTATGGTGCGGCTTTAACTGGCTATGACGGGCAAGAGCTGGAGTTTATGCCCGGTAATGTTGATGAATCCGACGGTACGGCGGTTGTGCGCATGCGAATTGCGACTAATAACAATACTGTCGATCTTCAGTACGCCCTGTTTTTAAATGAAGCCGGTGACTGGAAGCTGCGTAATTTGCTCCTCAGCGGAATTAACCTGCGTCGTCAGTACTACACGCAGTTTTCAGCATTGATGAACCGCTATGGCAATGATATCGATCAGGTTATCGATAACTGGCAGTAGCACTTTTTTAGGAAAATTTTATGTCAATTGATTCAACACAAATCAAACAACTGCTTAGTGAGCAGTTGGATGGGTGTGAAATAGTCGTACAAGGTGAGGGCGGAAAATTCCAAGTTCTTGCTGTGGGTGATGTTTTTGCTGGGCTCAATGCCGTGAAACGTCAACAGAAAGTGTATCAAATCCTCAACCCGCATATAGCTAGTGGTGCGATTCATGCCGTTAGCATGCGCCTACTGACAAACGAAGAGCGGGCAGCGACCGCCTAAGTTTCCTCGAACCCCCAGACCCCGAGAATTTAATGGATAAGCTCTTAATTAATGGCGGTATAAGCCTTAATGGTGAAATACGTATTGCCGGCGCAAAAAACTCTGCTTTGCCAATATTGGCTGCAACTCTGTTAACGAGAGAGACTGTGCAGGTATGTAATTTACCGCATCTATACGATATTACGACAATGCTTGAGCTGCTCGGCTGTATGGGAGTTCAACCGGTGGTCGATGAAAAGCTCAATGTTGAAGTCAGTAGCGGCACTATCAAGCAGTTTAGTGCTCCCTATGCCTTGGTAAAGACCATGCGAGCCTCGATTCTCGTCTTGGGGCCCTTGCTTGCTCACTACGGCCAAGCAGAGGTTGCGCTACCTGGCGGTTGCGCTATCGGCAGTCGTCCAGTGAACCTGCACATTAGTGCGCTGGAGAAAATGGGGGCCGATATCGTCGTCGAAGATGGCTATATAAAAGCCAAAGTAGACGGGCGTTTAAAGGGAGCGCATATCTTTATGGATATGTGTACCGTCACTGGGACCGAGAACGTGATGATGGCGGCCACCCTAGCGGACGGACAGACTATTATTGAAAATGCAGCGCGTGAGCCTGAAGTAGTAGACTTGGCCGATTGCCTGATCAAGATGGGCGCTGATATTAAAGGTCAGGGCACTGACACTATCGTTATTAATGGCCGCCCGAGCCTGCATGGCTGCAGCTACTCGGTAATGCCAGACCGTATTGAGACAGGCACGTACTTGATCGCGGCGGCGGCAACTAGAGGGCGGGTTAAAGTGAAGGATACGCGCCCCGATATTCTTGAGTCCGTATTGAGTAAATTAGTCGAAGCGGGCGCAGATGTGAAAGTCGGAGATACGTGGATTGAGCTGGATATGCACGGCAAGAGACCAAAAGCGGTGTCATTGCGTACGGCACCGTATCCTGCTTTCCCTACCGATATGCAGGCACAGTTTACGGCCTTGAATGCTATAGCCTCTGGCACTGGCTCGATCACTGAGACCGTGTTTGAAAATCGCTTCATGCATGTCCATGAAATGAACCGCATGGGCGCCTCAATGCATGTGGAAGGTAATACCGTTATCGTCAATGGGGTGTCTGCTTTGAAGGGCGCTCCAGTAATGGCGACCGATCTACGCGCCTCGGCCAGTTTGATTATTGCCGGCCTAGTGTCAGAGGGCGAGACAGTGGTTGATCGCATTTATCACATCGACCGTGGTTACGAGTGTATTGAAGAGAAGCTGCAATTATTGGGGGCTCGCATCAGACGAGTACCCTCGTAGTTGCTCATTATCAGCATTAAAGGAGTCACGACTCAGTAAAGGCGTGAAGACGATATGAGTGAAGAAAGAACGGTTATTGCATTAACAAAAGGGCGTATTCTTGAAGAAGTACTACCTCTGTTTGAGCGTGCCGGAATAGCTCCTCTAGAAGACATCAGCAAGAGCCGCAAGTTGATCTTTGATACGACTATGCCGAATGTGCAAATAATGGTGATTCGTGGCTCTGATGTCCCCACTTATGTTGAGTTCGGTAGTGCCGACCTAGGAGTGGTGGGTAAAGATTTACTAATGGAGTATGGCAGCGAGGGTTTCTACGAGCCTTTGGATTTGCGCTTGGCTCGTTGTCGTTTGATGACGGCCGCTCCGGTAGGGGCTAAGCCGGTACAAGGGCGCGTTAAGGTTGCTACCAAGTTTACTGGTATCACCAAGCGTTACTTTGCGCAAAAAGGCGTGCAGATAGATTTAATTAAATTAAATGGCGCACTGGAGCTAGCGCCCTCCATGGGCTTGGCGGATATCATTGTGGATATCGTCGATAGCGGAAGAACGCTTGTTGCCAATGGCTTAGAGCCCCATGATTTGATAGCGGATATTAGCTCGAGGGTAATCGTCAACAAAGCAGCGATGAAGATGAAGCATGCATTGATTACCCCCTTGCTCGAAAAATTAAGTGAAGCCGTTGCCGCTAATCAGACCTGAGAAACAACATGTCCGTACAGATGCCCAATATTAAATTCCTAGACTCTCGCAGTGATAATTTTGCGAGCGATCTTGGCGCGATGCTCAATCGCGCGATTCTGGCCAAGCCGGAGCTTAATGCAACGGTTGAGACCATACTGCGTGATGTCAGAAAAGACGGCGATGAAGCGCTGTTGGCCTATACCCGTCGTTTCGACAGTTTTCCTGCCGAGTCCGTGCAAGACTTAGAAGTCAGCGCCGAGCAAATGCAGATTAGTCTCAAGCGCTTGCCGAGCACACAACGCAAGGCGCTGGAGAAAGCTGCCGAGCGAATACGCCTGTACCATGAGAAGCAAAAGCAAGGTTCTTGGTCCTATACAGAGGCTGACGGCTCTGTTTATGGACAACAAGTTAATCCTTTGGAGCGTGTGGGTATCTATGTTCCTGGTGGTAAGGCTAATTATCCTTCTTCCATGCTGATGAACGCGATTCCGGCGAAGGTAGCAGGAGTCAAAGAGATTATCGCAGTGGTGCCAACGGCATGGAATGAGGCCGGCGACTTGATTTTCGCAGCGGCGGCTTTGGCCGGCGTGGATCGAATTTTCACAGTAGGCGGGGCGCAGGCTATCGCGGCCTTAGCCTATGGCACTCAATCGGTCCCCAAGGTCGACAAGATTACCGGGCCGGGGAATATCTACGTCACTATTGCTAAGAAACAGGTATTTGGCGAGGTGGGAATCGATATGATTGCAGGGCCGTCCGAGCTTACGATTATCTGTGACGGTAAGACCAATCCCGATTGGATTGCGATGGATTTATTCTCACAGGCGGAGCACGACGAGCAGGCACAATCCATATTGATTAGTCCTGATAAGGACTATTTGGATGCGGTGTTGGAAAGCATCGAACGTCTATTGCCCACGATGCCGCGCCAAGACATTATCGCAAAATCTCTAGGGGATCGTGGCGTATTTGTCCTAGCGCGCTCTTTAGAGGATGCGGCGGCTATCAGCGATGAGATTGCACCAGAGCACTTAGAGTTGTCAGTGGCGGACCCTCAGGCTCTGGCAGAGAAGATTTCCCATGCCGGAGCTATCTTTATGGGACGCTACAGTGCCGAGGCTCTAGGCGATTATTGTGCTGGGCCCAGCCATGTCTTGCCTACCTCTGGGACGGCGCGATTCTTCTCTGCCTTGGGCGTTTATGACTTCCAGAAGCGTAGCTCTATTATCCAGTGCTCGGCTCAAGGCGCAGCCAGTTTAGCGGGCGTTGCTTCGGAGTTAGCCAATAGAGAATTCTTGCCAGCTCACGCCGCATCGGCAGACTATCGCGACGGGTCCGGTTCGGTAGAATAATTAGCGGGGGATACGGTACTGCGCGGTGCCTTCCCCCAGCTCTACCTGAACGGTAATACTCTCTCCTGTTCGATAGATACTTAAGTTGACCGTCTCTCCCGGCGCCTTGCGATTGATCTGATCCACCGCGCTGATGATATTGGTAATCGCATTACCGTCAATCGCCTGCATAACATCCCCCGGCCTTATGCCAGCTTGCTCTGCAGGACTATTGGGGTTCACTTGTTCGATTAACAGGCCTCTTATATCGGGGCGGCCGAAAAAAGTCATACTGCTTTCTTCGTCTAATAACTCCCCGGTAACGACGCCGAGATAGCCAGGTGAGGCCTCGCCATAGGTCAGTAATTGCTCCATGACGCCCATGGCTTTATTGATAGGGACCGCGAAACCAATCCCATCTGACCCCCCAGATTGAGAGTAGATGAAGGAGTTAATGCCGATCAGCTCGCCCTGTTCATTGACCAGAGCACCGCCGGAATTGCCATAATTAATAGCCGCATCGGTTTGAATATATTCCACTATAGGTAGTCCGTTTTGGGGGATGCCTAAGGCGCTCACGATGCCTCGTGACACCGACTTTTGGCTAATCAATTCTTGGCTTGGAAAGCCGATGGCTAATACAGTGTCGCCCACTCTAACTTCGTCCGATGAGCCCACTGGGATGGGTGGGGGGAGCTCGTCTGAGTCTATCTGCAATAAAGCTAGGTCTGTGCTGGGGTCTGAGCCGATTACTCGCGCGGCGCTGATAAACACCTTATTGTTTAAGTCCCCATAGCGAACTTCAATATCTTGTGCCCCGTCTATGACATGAAGTGCGGTGAGAACATGGCCTTGGTCGCTCACGATAATCCCGGAGCCAAGGCTGCTGAAGGAGCGCTCTGCCGGCAGATCCTCTAGTAGACTGCGCAAAGCCGGCGTCATTTGTTCTTCTGGTGGAATCTGGATCTGCTGTCGTATCGTCGAGTGAATGCTGATAACTGATGGTGCCGCTCGCTCGACGGCGTCGGCAATTGAGATGCTGGCAGTAGCTTGTTCGACTTGCGCGGTTTCGACTTGTTCCAAGCGTTCACTGAGCTTCTGTGCTTGCTGGTACTGCAGCATTACGATGGCGCATAGGATACCTGCAATACTGGGCCATGTTATGAATTGCAGAAATTTTTTCATTAGATCCTAAAGCGGTTTTGCGGCTGTTGTTATTAAGTCTGCTAACATAGCAGCTGTTGAACAGTGATGTGCTAGCTTAGTGCGCATTATGCGAGTTATTCAGTGCTATGTGAAGGTGGAATAAATGTCTGTATCCCGCGATGAAATAATGCGAGAGATTAAAGTCTTGCTGCGTCCTGAGCAGTTTAAGGACTATTGCCCCAATGGCCTTCAAGTTGAAGGTAAGTCGGAAATCAAGAAAATCGTGTCTGGAGTTACAGCATGTCAGGCATTGATCGACGCAGCAATAGCCGCCCAGGCCGATCTATTGCTCGTGCACCATGGCTATTTTTGGCGTGGTGAAGACGAAACTCTTACTGGCATTAAGCGCACTCGGGTTCAAAGTCTATTGGCTAATGATGTAAACCTGCTTGCCTATCATTTGCCGCTGGATGCGCATGCCGATCTCGGAAACAATGCTCAGCTTGGGCGCTTGCTAGGAATTACGGAGACGGGCGATCTGGGCAAGCAAAACAATCATAGCATTGGTCTCGTTGGGCGCTTCGATAAGCCCTTGACCCCAAAGGAGCTCTCCGAGCTGCTTAGCGAGCGCCTTGGTCGCGAGCCACTTCATATTGATGGCGGTCCCCAGCAGATATCCACTGTTGCCTGGTGCACTGGAGCCGCACAGAATTTTATCGATTTGGCGCTTACTGCCGGTGCAGATGCCTATATCAGTGGGGAGATATCGGAGCCTACTGTTCATACTGCTAGGGAGGCTGGAATTCATTATTACTCTGCGGGGCATCACGCCACTGAGCGTTACGGAGTTCAGGCGCTTGCCCGCCATTTGGCAGATAAGTTCGCACTTGAGCACGAGTTTATCGATATTGATAACCCGGTTTAGTTTGAACAAAAAAAAGGGGCATAGTGCCCCTTTTTTTTGTATTGTCGTTTCGCTGTTAGATCACTTTGCGTGACTGCATTAGGCGAACGACTTGGTCGATGCTGTCTTCGATAGACAGCTTGCCAGTATCCAGAACGAGGTCAGGATTTTCTGGCTCATCGTAGTCGAAAGAGATGCCTGGGATATCTTCTGATGGACGCTGCTCGGCGGACGCATACAAGCCGCTTGGGTCGCGCTGTTTACATACTTCCAGCTCAGGGTTTAGATACACCATTAAGCAATTGTCACGACCAATAACGCTAATAGCATGTTCGCGAGAGTCTTTATTGGGTGCCACGAATGCAGCACAGCAAATGAGACCTGACTCGTTTAGTAGTTTAGCGACATTGGCGCTGCGGCGCAGGTTCTCTGCACGGCCAAGTTGGTCATGGGGAAGGTCTTTGCTAATGCCGAGGCGCATGGCTTTGCCGTCCAATACGGTACTGACGCGTCCCATATCGAATAGCCGACGCTCAAGGCCGTGAGCCAAGGTGGACTTGCCAGAGCCGGAAAGGCCAATGAACATAACCGTAACGGGTTCTTGACCATATCGTGCTGCGCGCTCTTCACGAGTAACATGGAGCGTGCTCTTCGCAGAGTCCGTATGCATTGTGGAGTCTTTGCTTTTCGCAGCGATCATGCCCGCGCCGACGGTCACATTGCTCAGTCTGTCGATAATAATAAGAGCACCGGTACTTCTATTGGCGGCGTAGTTATCGACACATACGACTTGCTCTAGTTCTATTTCGCACTGCCCGATGGCATTAAGCTCCAAAGTGGGAGCGGGGCCTTTTTCGAGTGTATTCACATCAATAGTGTACTTAAGAGTTTTGACCTTGCCGGTAACGGTCTTTGGCCCTAGCTTGAAGTCATAAAGCTTGCCGGGGAGCAAAGGCTCGTCAGCCATCCATACAAGAGTGGCGGAGAAGCTATCGGTGACGATAGGGAAGTTGTCGCTATGCACGATCATATCGCCACGGCTGACATCAATTTCGTCTTCAAGGGTAAGAGTGATGGCCATGTCTGTGAATGCCGACTCTAGCTCTTCGTCGTAGGTCACGATGGACTTTACGCGGCTCTTACGTTGGGATGGTAGAACGACTACCTCATCGCCCTTACGGACGATGCCTGAGGCCATGGTGCCGCAGAAACCGCGGAAGTTTAAGTTGGGGCGGTTAACGAACTGCACAGGGAAGCGAAGATCATCCAGGTTTCTATCCTTGGCGATCTCTACGCTTTCGAAAAGAGACATAAGCGTCTGTCCATCGTACCAAGGCATGTTTTCGCTCGGCGTCACCACATTGTCGCCGTTAAGCGCGGACATGGGAATAAACTGGAAGTCAGCCTTGTTCAGTTTCTTCGAAAACTTCAGGTAATCTGCTTTAATTTTCTCGTAAACTTCTTGGTCGTAGTCCACTAGGTCCATTTTGTTGATGGCCACTACAATATGCTTAATCCCCAACAAAGAGGTAATGAAACTATGACGGCGGGTTTGTACTTGTACGCCGTGACGAGCATCGATGAGGATTACCGCCAGGTCGCAGGTTGAGGCGCCGGTGGCCATATTGCGAGTGTATTGCTCGTGCCCAGGTGTGTCGGCAATGATGAATTTGCGTTTCGCTGTTGAGAAATAGCGATAGGCAACATCGATGGTAATCCCTTGTTCGCGCTCTGCTTGAAGGCCGTCTACCAGCAGAGCTAAGTCCATCTCCCCGCCTGTTGTGCCCGATTTGACACTATCCGCCTTGATGGCACTTAGGTGATCCTCGTAGATCATCTTGGTGTCGTGGAGAAGTCTGCCAATCAGGGTGCTTTTGCCATCATCTACGCTGCCGCAAGTTAGTAGGCGCAGCAGCTCTTTGCGTTCGTGTTGAGCCAGATAAGCATTGATATCTGTGCTAATGAGATCGGATTGGTGTGACATAGTAGTTGAACCTAATAAATTCTATTTCTGTGCCGAGATGTCGATGCACTCTCTGGCGTTGAATTAATCGCTTGCTTAGAAGTAGCCCTTACGCTTCTTGTCTTCCATAGAGCCTGCCTTGTCGCTATCGATTAGGCGGCCTTGGCGCTCGGAAGTCGTTGCCAATAGCATCTCTTGAATGATTTCTGGCAGCGTAGTGGCCTCAGACTCGACGGCCCCTGTTAAGGGGTAGCAGCCAAGGGTTCTGAAGCGAACCATCTTAGTTTCGACTTTTTGATCTGGGCTGATCGGCATGCGATCGTCATCTACCATGATGTCGACGCCGTCAATGTTCACGACTGGGCGTGGCTTGGCGTAGTACAAAGGTACAATGTCGATGTTGTTGAGATAGATGTATTGCCAGATATCCAGCTCAGTCCAGTTAGAGAGAGGGAAAACGCGAATGCTTTCCCCTTTATTCACTTTACAGTTGTAAAAATTCCATAGCTCTGGACGTTGGTTTTTCGGATCCCAGCCGTGATTCTTATCGCGGAAAGAGAATACTCTCTCTTTGGCACGGGCCTTTTCCTCATCCCGTCGCGCACCGCCGAAGGCAGCATCGAACTTATATTTGTTTAAAGCCTGACGCAGCGCCTGTGTTTTCATGACGTCGGTGTGTTTTTCACTGCCGTGAGTGAAAGGGCCTACGCCAGCCTCTACACCTTCCTGGTTCGTGTGGATGATAAGGTCGAGGCCGAGTTTTTTTGCCACATTATCGCGAAACTCAATCATTTCCCTAAACTTCCAAGTGGTATCTACGTGCAAGAGAGGGAAGGGAGGCTTGCCAGGGTAAAAGGCCTTCATTGCCAAATGTAGCATTACGGAAGAGTCTTTCCCGATGGAGTACATCATGACAGGGTTGTCGAATTCGGCGGCGACCTCACGGATGATGTGAATGCTCTCGGCTTCAAGTTGCTTAAGGTGTGTCAGATTGTATTGCGTCATACTTCTTCACTTTTCTTTTCGCTAAGTCGACCCCTGCGCTATAGTTTTCGAGCGCTAGAGGTCGATGCCTTTAAGGGTTGTTTATCGGTTGATTGAGGCTTATTGGTCCTTGTCGGTCTCTTTTATTTTCTCGATACCAAAATCCTCAGCTAGGGCGCCCACTTGGTTAGGGTCTTGCCTAGGTGCATAATCCTTCGGCGCCTGCATGCTGTCGTCATTGTCTTCTTCTGGGGCGGACAGGCCAAAGCCATTATCGGTAGATGTGGGTAATAGTTTGTTCGCCACGTCTTCCGAACATAGGCCTTGAGCGCCATTGGCTAAATGCTGATAGACGTCTTTGTAGCTATCAGTCATTTGCTGAACCAATTCAGCGGTGGTGTTGAAATGGTCACTCACTTCTTCTCGGTAAATTGCGTGATTTCGCTGCAATTCCTGCACACGATCCTCCAATTCACTTACTTTTGAAGAGTCGGAGGCTTTTCTAGAAGCAAGCAAATAGCCCAGTACGAGCCCTGCTGCCAAACCGCCCAGTGCAATCATCCATACCATATTCAAACAGTGCCTCAGGTGCTGAGAGCCGTTATTTTGCTCGGCTCTGATTTTAAGATGCGCAAGTATAGCCTGATTTCGGCCTTTCTTGGAGTAAAAAATGGATATTCCACTACTATTGCCACTAGAGCGCAACTTTTGTGATTTGTTACCAATCTTCTCGGAACTCGACTAGTGTGCTGGTGCGCTTTGGCATAAAATGAGGCTTCTTTGCGCATAGGCGTGCATTGAGCTTCCCTTTTTATTAATCGAATTGTCGACCCTCTGGTATGGGTTGAACGGTGGTTTTGTGTGAGTTCGAACGCTATTAAGTCTCCAGAAAATGTGCCTCCTACTACCCAGGAGGGGCCGCTCGCTCGGTATCGGGCGGATATCGACTCCGGTGTGCTAAGCCCGGATGAGGCGCAACTAGCGGCGGTTGGACACTTTCAGCGCCTATTTGATGAGTTGGGCGAGGGGGCTGCCGATGGTGTGAGTGGCCCCGTAGCTTGGGTTAAATCGCTCTTTGGGGCGAGTAAGGGAGTGACTAAGCCAGTCAAGGGACTGTATTTGTATGGCGGTGTGGGTAGGGGCAAGACCTATTTGATGGATGTATTCTTCGAGTCCCTGCCATTTTCTGCGAAAATGCGCACCCACTTTCATCGCTTTATGCAGCGCGTACACGCCGAGCTGGCACAGTTGAAGCAACAGAAGAACCCACTGGAGCTAGTGGCGGACAAGATTGCTCAAGAGGCTCGGGTATTGTGTTTTGATGAGTTCTTTGTCTCCGATATCGGTGATGCCATGATTTTGGGTGGCTTGCTGGAGCATTTAATAGATAGAGGGGTAACCCTAGTGGCGACCTCTAATATTGAGCCCAGCGGCCTATATGAAAATGGGCTGCAGCGAGAGCGCTTTTTGCCTGCTATTGCCTTGCTTCAATCGCGCACCGATATAGTGAAGTTGGATAGCGCGACTGACTACCGTCTGCGCAGCCTGAAGCAGGCGCGCATCTACTACAGTCCACTTGGTGAGCAAGCGGATGCGGAGCTTTCAAAGAGCTTTAATGCCTTGGCATCTGAGCATGCAGAGAAAAGCTCGGCAGTCAGTATCGATGTGCTGGGGCGGCAGATACTGGCTCGCGAATGTGCAGAAGATGTTATCTGGTTCGATTTTAAGCACTTGTGTGGTGGGCCGCGCAGTGCTTATGACTATATAGAGCTGGCTAAGCTCTACCACGCAGTAATCTTAAGCGACGTGCCGGAGCTGGATGCGCCAAAGGACGATATGGCCAAGCGCTTCATTAGCATGGTGGATGAGTTCTATGATCGCAATGTGAAGCTGATTATTGCCGCCCAAGTCCCTCTACTAGAGCTGTATAGTGGGACAGCCTTGGCCTTTGCCTTTGAGCGCACTACATCACGCCTTTTAGAGATGCAGTCTGAAGAATATCTTGCTCGCGAGCACCGCCCTTAGTACCCTGTGCGGCTACTCTGGTTGTTTAGTCTGTTTTAGCGGCCAGCTTGAATGTGTGTCTTGTTGGGTTTTATGGGTTTGAGCGCCAAGTTGCTCGCCTTAGCCAGCAGGGCATGGAAACCCTTGCAGTCTCGTGGGGCGCAATTGCTATTATTTCTCGCATTTAGTGCTTGAATCTTTAATGCTGCTTCGGTAGTATTCGCGCTCCTTGAAGACAATGCTCCTTTGGTGAAAGTAAATGAAGACCTTTATTGCGAAACCGCAGAATGTTGAACACAACTGGCTGATCCTTGATGCCGAGGGTTTGACCCTGGGTCGTATGGCGGCTGAAATAGCCACTCGATTGCGCGGTAAGCACAAGCCAGAGTACACGCCTCACGTTGATACTGGCGATTACATCGTCGTCATTAACGCCGAAAAAGTGGCTGTTACTGGTAAAAAAGTAACGGATAAGATTTACCACTCGCACTCAGCGTTTCCTGGTGGCATTAAGTCAATCCCGTTTGGAAAATTAATCGATCGCGCGCCAGAGCGTGCTATCAAGCTTGCCGTTAAGGGTATGTTGCCACGCACTCCACTAGGTCGCGCAATGTACAAGAAGCTAAAAGTGTATGCTGGTGCTGAGCATCCGCATGCCGCTCAACAACCGCAAGCGCTGACACTGTAAAGAGGTTCACTAGATTCCTATGTCTACGACACAATATTACGGCACTGGCCGACGTAAAACTGCTACAGCTCGCGTCTTTTTGACTAAGGGCTCTGGCAATATCACCATCAACAAGCGTTCCTTGGATGGTTTCTTCGGTCGCGAAGTTGCTCGTATGATCGTGCAGCAGCCTCTTGAACTAGTTGAAATGGCTGATAAATTCGATATCAAAGTCTCTGTAAGAGGTGGTGGTAGCTTCGGTCAAGCTGGTGCTATTAGACACGGTATTACACGCGCTTTGATGGAGTACGATGGCGAGTTGCGACCTACTTTGAGAAAAGCAGGTTTTGTAACACGTGATGCTCGTGCTGTTGAGCGTAAGAAAGTGGGTCTACGCAAAGCGCGTAAGAAGCCACAGTTTTCGAAACGTTAATACGTGCATTGAAGGTATTTTGTACAAGCTGGAATTTCTGGTTTGTACAGCGCAAAGTTTTTTAAAGGCGTTCTATCGAAAGGTAGGACGCTTTTTTTTTACCGAAAAATAAATTTTCTCATTTTTTTCAAGCTCTTAGCTCTATATTGCGGATGTGCCTACTTGAAAAAATATCGAAAATTCACTACTATTCGGCGCACTTGCGAGACCGCTGCATATTCAAAGGCAGAAAGTCGTTTATTTGAACTGCTTATCGTGCCTCGAGAGCTTATTTTTATACTAAAAGCTTAAGGCTAACGGCTCTAAATTTTCTAATCTGGACTCTGCGAACGTGGAGAGTTTTTTAATCATCAATGCTCAGGAGATAACACGGTGAGTGAAGACGGTACTGATTCTGGCCGCAGACGTTTTTTATTGGGGTCTACCTCGGTAGTAGGGGTTGCTGGAGTAGCGGGCGCTGTTGTGCCCTTCGTTGGATCGTGGAGCCCAAGTGCTAAGGCGCGGGCTGCTGGTGCTGCTGTCAAAGTTGACATAAGCAGCCTGGAAGAGGGAAGTATCCTCGGACCAATTCCAGCTTGGCGCGGCAAGCCTATATTTGTCGTACGTCGTACACAAGAGGCGCTAGCTGCGCTGCCTGAGCAGGATTCGCGTCTACAAGACCCGAATTCCGAGCAGCCTGAGCAACCTGAATATGCCGCGAACGAATATCGCTCGCGCAACCCAGAGATTTTGGTTCTAGTAGGACTATGTCCACACTTGTTCTGCTCGCCGACTCCTCACGTAGCTGTTCGTGCCGAGCCTTTTGATGAGCAATGGAAGGGTGGGTTCTTCTGTCCTTGTCACGGTTCTCGATTTGACTTAGCTGGTCGTGTATACAACGGTTCACCTTCGTCTCGTAATATGCAGGTACCGCCTTACTACTATGAATCAGACAATGTGATTGTCATTGGTGAAGACGGGGAGAACGCATAATGAGCGAAGTGAAAAAAAGTGGTTGGATTGTGTCTTCACTAGCCGGTCTACGCGACTGGACTGATGCCCGCCTACCGATTGTGGCTGCTTGGGAGCGCCACATGAGCAAATACTACGCACCTAAGAACTTCAACTTCTGGTATTTCTTTGGTGTGTTGTCGCTAGTCGTCCTTGTTATGCAATTGCTAACGGGCGTTTGGTTGACAATGAACTACACAAACAGCGCCGAGGGCGCATTTGCCTCAGTTGAGTACATCATGCGTGATGTGGAATGGGGTTGGCTATTGCGCTACCTGCACTCCACGGGTGCATCTGCCTTCTTTATTGTGGTCTATCTCCATATGTTCCGTGGACTCATGTACGGTTCATATAAGAAACCTCGTGAGCTGGTTTGGGTATTTGGTATGGCCATCTATCTAGTACTGGTTATCGAAGGCTTCATGGGCTACGTACTTCCTTGGGGGCAAATGTCCTACTGGGGGGCGAACGTAATCGTATCGCTGGTTGGCGCAATCCCAGTGATTGGTGAAGACTTATTGGTTTGGGTTCGTGGTGACTACCTGATTTCAGGCGCTACGCTTAACCGTTTCTTCGCCTTGCACGTTGTTGCATTGCCAATCGTCTTGATCGCCCTAGTGGTTCTTCACTTATTGGCGCTACACGAAGTGGGTTCTAACAACCCAGACGGTATCGAGATCAAAAAGAACAAAGGGCCTGATGGCATACCTCTAGATGGTATTCCTTTCCACCCTTACTACACGGTTCACGATCTTGTCGGTATCTGTGTATTCCTATTCGTGTTCTGTTTCGTGGTGTTCTTCGTACCAGAGATGGGCGGTTACTTCCTTGAGCACGCTAACTTCATCGAAGCGGACGCTCTGAAGACGCCTGAGCACGTACCTCCAGTGTGGTACTACACGCCTTTCTACTCAATGCTGCGTGCCGTAACGGTTCCACTATTTGGTATTGATGCGAAATTCTGGGGTCTAATTGTGATGTTCGGTGCTATCGCGATTCTATTCGTGGTGCCTTGGCTTGACCGCAGCCCAGTTAAATCAATGCGTTACAAAGGTTGGTATAGCCGTATTGCGCTATTGGCCTTCACTGTATCGTTCTTGATTCTCGGTGTTTTGGGCACTATGTCTGTTAGCCCAGCACGTACGATGCTTGCTCAGTTCATGACGGTTGTTTACTTCCTGTTCTTCTTCTTGATGCCTTGGTACACGAAGAAAGAGCAGTGTTTCCCAGAGCCTCAGCGTGTGACTGGCCGTTGGATTACTTGGAAGCAACTCGTTATTTCAATCGCACTACTGGCGGCGCTGGTTATTCTGCCTCTTAAAGCGGTTGGTGCAGAGAGCAATGTCGAGCTGGATCATGTAGAAGTAGACGTGACTGACAAAGATTCTCTACAGTCTGGCTTCAAGTACTATATGAACTACTGCGTGGCTTGCCACTCTTTGAAGTATGCTCGTTATGAGCGTACGGCGAATGATCTAGGTATTCCTACTGAGCTAGTGATGGACAACATCATCTTCAACGATCACCAAATTGGTGACTTGATGGATAACTCTATCTCTCCAGACGATGCAAAGAACTGGTTCGGTGCGCCTCCACCCGATCTAACATTGATCGGTCGTGTACGCAGCCCAGATTGGCTCTATACCTATCTTCGCACATTCTATGAAGACGACTCTCGTCCTTGGGGCGTAAACAATGTTGCCTTCCCGAATGTGGGTATGCCGAATGTTCTGCATGAACTTCAAGGTGATGTCGTATGTGCTCATGGTGACATGGAGCATTGCGAGCTTGAGCATGTTGAGGGTACTGGCAGCATGACTCCAGACGAGTTCGATGCTGCGGTTGCAGATCTAGTGAACTTCCTCTACTACATTGGTGAGCCAATTAGAGAAAAGCGCGAGTACATCGGCTTTTTCGTACTAGGCTTCATTGCCATTCTGTTTGTCTTCGTATCGCTGCTAAACCGCGAATACTGGAAGAAAATTCACTAAGCATTTGGCTGCGGGCTCGCTCATGAGGAGCGAGCCCAAGATCTAATTTTGAGGTTGAGAGTATGGGTGTGGTTGCTAAGCGTTCATCGATGACGTTCTATTCAGATGGTAGAAGTCAGTATAGTCACCGAGTAAGAATTGTGTTGGCTGAAAAAGGCGTTACTGTCGAAACGATTGACGTCGATCCTGACAATAAGCCAGAGGATCTAGCTTCCCTTAACCCCTATAATAGTTTGCCAACATTGGTAGATCGTGACTTGGTTCTTTACGAAGCCAATATCATGATGGAATATTTGGACGAGCGCTTTCCGCATCCTCCATTGTTTCCAGTTTACCCAGTGGCTCGTGCTCAAAGTCGCTTATGGATGTTTCGCATTCAAAGAGACTGGTGCACATTGGTAGACTTCTTAATGGAAGGGAAGGGAACTGCGGCCGAGCAAGAGAAGGCGCGCAAAGAGCTTAAAGAAAGCCTGACTTCAATTGCTCCTATCTTCAGTGAAAAGCCTTACTTCATGAGCGACGAGTTCACTATTGTGGATTGCTGCGTTATGCCTATTCTGTGGCGCTTGCCAACTATCGGCATTGAGTTGCCCGAGACTAAGGCATTGCAACCTTTGCTTGAATACCGTACGCGACTGTTTTCTCGTGAGGCTGTTCGCGCAAGCCTTTCAGAGCAAGAAAAAGAAATGATCTAATCCCTTTGTGGAGTGCCGTTCGACTAGCGAACGGCACACCTTCATTCTTCCCCTCTACGCACCGGTGGTGCCCTATGACCATGACATCCAGTCGCCCCTATATACTGAGAGCCCTCTATGAATGGATTGTAGAGAATTCTTGCACCCCGTATATATTGGTCAACGCTTTCGGTCCGGGCGTTCAGGTTCCACAGGAGCATGTAAAAGACGGTCAGATCGTACTTAATATTTCTCCTTCAGCCGTTCAAGGTTTGCATATTGGTGATGAGGCCGTTGACTTTAGCGGGCGCTTTGCGGGTATTCCTACTCCCGTCTATGTGCCGGTAGGCTCTGTTCTTGGAATCTATGCAAGGGAGAATGGACAGGGAATGGTGTTTGAGCAGGAAGAGCCTATGCCAGAGCCTCCGAGCGGCGGCGATGATAGGCCTAAGAGCTCGATAAAAAAGGACGCTAGCAAGCCTAAACCCGGAGCGTCACGTCCTTCTTTAAGAGTCGTAAAATAGACTCTAGCCTCTAGATATATTCGAAGACTTTTACCACCTTGGCTACGCCAGAGACATTGCGGGCTAACAAGGCTGCCCTGTCGCCTTCTGCTTGGGTGAGTATTCCCATCAAATAGACAGTATTGTTTTCTGTAATGACGCGAATTTTGCCCGATGGAACGTCCTTATTGGCGGCCATTTGGGTGCGTACTTTGGTGCTGATCCAACTGTCGTTGGCGCGAGCCAAGAGTGTTGTCTTACCAGCCACTTCGAGTTCGTTGTGTACGCGTCGTACCTGTGCACTGGCCGCCGCCGCTATCTCGCCGGCTCTACGCTTTAGTGACTCACTTTGTACCTGTCCTACCAATAAGACGACACCATTGTGGCTGATCACATTAAAGTGAGCGTCCTTAAACGCTGGCTCCATCGACTTCATATTGACAGTGACTTTTGTCTCGATTGACTCATCTTCCACTATGGTTCCCGCGGTGCGCACGCTTGGGTCTTCCTGAATGCCATTTTCGTCGGTTGTTGCCACTAGGATAGTGGTGCAGCTGGTGCTCAGTAGTAAAAGGACTGCCATGCATATACGAAAAATTTTCACTTTATTCCTCTCCGAAAATTTGTAAATCAATCAACTCACATAGGCTGTGTAGTACCAGCAGATGTACCTCTTGTGCTCTGGCGTTCGATTGCACAGGAACACAAATCTCTAAATCCGCTGGACCTAATGTATCTGCGATCGCTTCTGCATCGCGACCGGTGAGAGCCAACACTTTCATGCCTTTTTCATGCGCTTCGTCAATGGCTTCAATGATAGGGCGTGGTGAGCCACTGCTGCACATAAGCACAAGCACATCGCCCTCATTTCCTAGCACTTTAATTTGTTTGGCGAGCACCTGCTTAAAATTGTATTCGTAGCTTAAGGTCGATTGCAGTTGGTTGTCTGCATTCAGGGCGATAGCCGGAAAGCCTGGTCTTTCTCTTTCGTATCGGTTCACTAGATTGCTCACAAAATACTGCGCTAAAGCGCTCGAACCTGCAATACCGCAGCAAAGAATCTTTTGACCTTGGAGTAGCGCAGAGGTGAGCGCTTCACTAGCACGCACGATGTCTGGAGAAAGGTTTGCCGCAGCGCCTTGCTTTGTTGCAATGCTGTGATTGAACTGTTGTGCTACACGTTGTTCGTAATCCATGCTTTGGCTTCTTCTAAAAAAGATTGGTCGCGCTCATTTTACTTAAATTTTATGAACTGTACATGAATCTTACCGATAGGATGTGAACTTAAGCGCATCCATGAAACGCTCAGATGGCATCGAAGGCGGCGGGTATCCATTGGATAGCCAATTGTGAAGAGCTTGATGTTGGACAAATGCCTACTACATCGAAGCGACAGTTAAAGCGTCGTTGTTTGGGGTGTTTAAGTAAGTAGTGTTGAGCGGCATGAATAAGCTTGCGCTTTTTGTTTGGGGTGATGCTCTCGATGGCTGAACCGTGGGCTGGAGACTTGCGATATCTAACTTCTACAAAAACAAGGTTCTCGCCATCGCGCATGACTAGATCGATTTCGCCCGCCTTGCACAGATAGTTTCTCTCAAGCAGGGAGAGCCCCTTATTGAGTAGGTATTGCTCTGCAAGTTGCTCTTGCTGCTGACCGAATAGGCGAGGTGGTATTTCTTGAGGCATGCTAAGGGGACTCGTGTTATAGGCTTACTACGAGCTTAGCAGCGATTCTCTATGGCGCTAGTGCTATGGCTTCACCGTTTTCAATTACAGCATTTTGCAATGAGCGGTGAATGCGGCCTTCGCTTCCCATGCTGAGAGTACCTGTTGCCCCTTTTAAAGTGACATAAGGGAACTGTTGCATCTGCTCTAGGCGCAAATAGAGGCGGTAACTGTCTATTCCCATGGCGCGTAATCTTTTCACTGGTCCACTCGCAGCAGCCCATGTTTGCGTAACGCTATTTTTTAGAGGGTCAGTATCGGTGAGAATCCACGGTGCGTCACTGAATATGACGCCGTTTAAATCCCTATTGGCCGCAGGGTTGGTTCCGCCATCGTAAATTCCAGGCATGGCGTATACAGGCACTTCACCGGCAAAGTGAAAAGACAGAGTCGGTTTTATTTGCCGGCCTTCTATCGGGTTGGCGAGCAGGAATATGAAATCCAAATCTTGGCGTCGGCGAGGCATGAACTCTACATTTTGGCGTGGCAGAATTTCAATGAGTGACTGTGCCCTTTGTTCGCTCTTATCGATATTAAAGATTCGTTTAATAACAGGGGAGAAGTCCCTTGAATTGCTATAGGTGTCGACGGATACAATTCTGCCGCCCAGGCTTTGCCAGTAATTGACGAAGGTGTCTTGGATTCTGAGGTAATCCTCTCCGGCGGGGGTTAGTACCGCAGCATTTCGATGTTGAGACTGCCACGCGGTATTGGCGGCCTGGATAATTTCGTCTTCGGGGGCGAGTCCAAATTGATAGAGGTCGCGTGGAGATGCCTGACCAAGATCGCCATAGTTAAGAGCTAGTGTAGGCACGGGCATTGGTCTGCTTGAGCGCAATATGCGGCGCACACCGCTTTTTTGTAATGGCCCAATAATAAAGTCAATGCCGTCGTCTACTGCTTGATCGTATAAGACGAGAGCCTCAGGCGCATAACTGGTGTCGTAAATTTTAACCTGAGGAACATCATCGCCTTGTGCTAAAGCATCATAGTAGGCGCTCAGGAAGCCCTCCATGATGGCTTTCCCTAGTGGCTCCTGGACAGGGATGACCAATGCGATTTCTTGCGGGCGTTCATCCCATATTGTGTACAAGATAGACAAGGCATCGGGAAGGCTTTCAGCCGCGCTATGCTGAGTCCAAGTATTACGCCAATTATTAAGTGCGTTAATTTGCCGTTTGATGCTGATTTGATTCGCATTCATGATTCGGGCTAGCTCTAACCAGCCTCTTAGCTCATAGGAGTCGGCAGTATTGCTTGCTTGGCTTAGGCTAGCTTCAGAGCTATAGGATAGAAGTTCCCATATCTTATTCTGGTTGTTCGTTTGTTCTTCACTGTTTAGTAAATCGGCTAATTCAATTCTTTCTCTCACCGCGACAATATATTGCTCAGAAAGCGCGTAGGAGTCTGCACGAAGGCTGCGCGCCTGGCTAAGAAGCTGAGGTGAGAGTTCAGTTGTATTGTCTTCCAAAAGCAGTTCGATGCTTTGTCTTGCTAGGTCGGGCTGATCGAGTGCTAATGAGGCTTCGGCCGACATTAGCTCAAGCCTTGCTCTTAGCTCTGGGTCGAGAGAGCGCAGATTAGGAATATTATTCACGGTCGATAAGGCTTGCTCGGGCACATTGTTATCGAGCATTAAGCGCGCAACTTCTAGGTAGATAGTCGCTGCTTGTTCTGGGGCCATTGTTTTTGCTTGTTCTAGCAAGCTCTCTATATCGCCGGATAAAAGGTTCTCGCTACTGTCACTTTGGGTGCTATCGCTCGTTTCAATGCCTGTTCCAGAGCAAGCTGCCAGCATGAGGCTTGCTAGCGTTAGGGCGGCAAAACGAAATTTAAGAACTGGGAACAGAGTCGAGCGCATGGTGGCTGTGTCGATCTTGGTTGAGGAGATTGTTTAAAATGAGTTGGAAGCTTATTACAGTTGCCATGTATGGGCAATAAGCGCTTGTACATCCTGCTGCAAGAGCCGTGTATACTGCGCACCTCGTCCTAGTGCTTTTGCGGAGCGTAGCCTTAATGTCAAATGAAGTCGTAACTACTGCCAGCCTCTATATTGTTGCCACACCGATAGGTAACTTGGGCGATATGACATCGCGGGCCATCGAAGTGCTTAAGAATGTAGATCTCATTGCGGCCGAAGATACCCGGCATAGCGCAAGGTTGCTGCAGCATTTCGGCATTGGGACGCAAATGCGTGCCTATCATGATTTTAGTGACGATGCTCGAGTAGAGAGCTTGCTGGAGAAGGTGCAATCTGGGCGCTCGGTGGCGTTGATTAGCGATGCCGGCACTCCGCTAATTTCAGACCCGGGTTATCGTTTGGTCGTCAGGGCTCGTGAGCTTGGGATTGGGGTGGTTCCGATTCCTGGAGCAAGTGCTTTAACGGCAGCAATCAGCGTCGCTGGTATGCCTAGTGATCGCTTCGTGTTTGAGGGTTTTCCGAATGCTAAGAGTGTTTCTCGTATAAAACAGTTCGAAGCGCTGGGAGCGGAGAGTCGCTCTATTATCTTCTATGAATCGCCACATCGAATTTTAGAGAGCCTGGCTGATATGCAAAAGGTGTTTGGTGGTGAGCGCAAAGTGTCTATTTGCCGCGAACTGACAAAGACTTTCGAAACTGTCTTTACCGACAGTTTCGACAAAGTCATTGAGTGGATGCAGGCAGACGCCAATCAGCAGCGAGGAGAGTTTGTAGTGATTGTCGCGGGCCTGCCCAAGGCTGAAGAGGAGGGCCTGGATGAGGAGTCCTTGCGGATCTTAACTATTCTCCTCGAAGAGTTTTCTGTCAAACAGGCCTCAGCTCTAGCGGCAAGAATTACGGGGCTAAAGAAAAACTTTCTCTATCAAAAAGCCTTAGAGCTTGCCAGCTAAGGTTTACGTACCCACTGACCTGGGCTTGACTCGACGTAGTGCCCCGACTTCGTGTTTTCTACCGCTCGCGCGAAAGCTAGCTTTACCACTTCGCTTACCGGAATATTGTTTTCGCGCGCTATTTGTTGGTAGCGTTGCTGGCGCCTAGCGTTAATGTCTTCAACAAGGGCAACTATTGATGCGGCTGGGTTTGCCTGAACGTAGCCAATATAGCCGTCTTGCTTTTCGCCAATAAGCCCTGCTGCCTTTGCATCATCCAGGGCGTCCGCGTGAGCTGATAGGGCCGTAAGGCTACAAAGGATAAAGGCAATTGATAGAAGCTGCTGTATTACTTTGTGAGTGTTTCTCATTAAACGTCTCTCCGCTTAAAACAGGTCGCTGTCTGAGCTAAAAATATCGTCTAGCTCTTTTTCAACTTTGACTCTAATTTCATGTTCAATTTTTACGTTCAAATTAATTGTAATGGGCTCATTTGGCATGGCGACCTGTACCGTTGGGGTGCAGGCATTAAGTGCTGCTATTACGAGCAGGCCGGCGCATAAGGCTCTTGTGCAATAGCGCTGTTTATTTTTAAGCATGTCATTCACCATTAGGCTGACGCGTATTCATGATATTAATCACTATATCAGAGAAGCCTGAACTTGAACTGAATTTATTGCGAATTTCTAAGCTGTTTTTCAACCGCTTCATTGATGTTTCTACCCGCTTGCAGGCTTCTCAGTAGTGCGGGAACATTGTCGGTAATGTTTAGGTTTAGATTGATTCTTTGACCATTGTTCATGTCTGGGTTTTTACCCTGTAGTGTTACACCCAGTACTAGTTCGCCATCGTCCCTGTAGCTTAAGCCTGCCTGTAAGAAGTCGTACTGATAGTTGCTTAAGGCCTCATTCACAAAATCAAGGCTCGCATTATTGCTAGGACTTCCCGAGGCCGTGTATTTAATGCTTCCTCCAGGTTGGAGCGCTGAGAGCTGGCCGTTAGCGACTTGAATAGTATTATTTCTAAGCGTCAAGGGTATTGCGCCACTGACAGTTCCAGTGGCTTTGACTGCTTCATAAGCACTAAGCTCCATTATTTTGGCAAGGTCAATACGCTCAACATCGAGCGTAAACGCAGAGTCTGGCTGGGTCCAATTGTATTCAAAATCTTGGCTTTTTATCTGTCCCCCAAATATCGAGCCGCGTATATCGCTTAGTGTAATTGTCGTTTGGCCTTGGTCAATGCGATATTCAGCAGCGATATTTTCTATAGGTATTCCTGGATCCAGGCGCGCCAGCGTCAGCTCTGCCGAATCCGGCATAGAGAGGCTAGGCCCGTTCATTATGCGCAGATGCGTACTGGTAGACAGGTCGACGAATCCTGTCTCTGCGATAAAACCGCTTAGCCTCTTTATGCTTACCGTGCCGTCTCCATTGTATTGCCATTGAGAGTCTTCTTGGTGCCAAGCAAGCGTGAAGGCCGAATCTATATTGCCTGCAATAAAGTGACTCTGTGTGTTGCTCAATTGCTCGAGCCATTCACGCCTGAGCGAGGGCAGGGAGAGGTCCAAAGGGGTCTGTGTGATCCTCGCTTCACCCCGTGTAGTGTCAAGGTCGTGTTGAATAGTAAAGTCGGCGAATACTTCATCACCAAAGAGTGCGTGTCCTGTGCCGGTGAGTTGACCGGAACCATAAGCGACTTGGCTATCGATGTCGGGCAGGCTAAAGTCGAGGCCAGAGATCTGTAGCTCGTGCAGTAGAGCCTGGGCTTGAACGAGGCTTTGTTTCGGCAGCTCTAGCTGTAATTCGCCTTGGATATTACTGAGCGATAAGTTGCCGCTAAAAACCGTATCGTCGACTGAGGCTTGAGTGAAGTTAAGATCGATACCCGCCTGCTCAATTTTCGTTTTCGTTAACGCTTCGATTGTGAGTGTTAGTGTCTCAGTGAGTTGCGCCGTGAAAGCGCTAATATGAGCGGCAGCGCTATGAATGCTCTCGCTTCGCAGCTCTGCGTGAGCAATATTGAGTGTGAGGCTTTCGTCGTTGCCGGCCAATTCAAACTCGCTGAGTAGTCTGCTGTCTTCGATCAAGGTCTCTTGTAGCTCTATGCGTTCGCTTTCCACTACGAGCTGGCCAGAAGCGTCGCACTGCCAATTGAGGGTGCAGCGAGTGTGGAGCTGTTGTAGAAGGATATTGGCGTTGATGGTGCCAAGCTCGCTGGAATAGTCGGTGGCAATATTGCCGCTGGACCAGTTTAAGGCGAGACCGGAATCCGAGTCGAACGTGAACTGCACTGGGCTTGGCTGCTGCGCGCCTGAAAAGTAGACGTTGCCGTAATGACTCTCATATTGCCATTGTGCTGATGCGTCATTTCTAAGCTGCGCAGAGGCTTGGATGTTTGGGCTCGTATTGAAGCCGCCTACTGCCAGTTCTAGATCCATAGCCCCGCCTAAATTGATCGATTCTGAAGGAAACAGATCGAGCGCTGTGAGTAGGAGGGATATTTGCTCCAAATCTAGGTTTGCTTGTGCCTCTAAAACTTCTAAGTGTTCGTGGAGTGTGACCTCCGCTGTAATGACTGCGATGTCGTCTTGGCTCATGGCCAAACTTGCTGTGTAACTACCGGAGTTGAAATTCTCTGCCTCAAGTAGGCCGTTGTCGACAAAAAAGCTTGATGTGTAATTTTCATTATGCCAGTTGATGTCGGCTGAGGCCTTGGTGTCGAAATGACTCAAGCTAAGGCTTGCAGATCGCGGAGTTAATTCCAGTGCCATGGCTGCGGAGTCAATCCACGGTGATATTGTCAGGTGTTGTATGTTGATAAGGCTTAAAGGCGGTGTAATCAGTGAGCTCGGTGATGGGAGGGCGAACTGATCACTTTGCACTGTGGAAGTTTGAGCCTTTGATAGTTGCCAAAAACTGGGCTCCGTGGAGAGCTCACCGATAATTAGCTGGCCTAAAGTACCGTCTATTAGAGAGGAGAGGGAATAGCTTAGGCTTAGCTGGTCAATCCTCGCGCTGGATTGATTGTTCTGATTAACGATGACAATGCTCTTGATTCTAAGCTGGGACAAGCCAAGCTGGAAAGAGTCGATGGTACTCACGCTAAGGCCTAAGGGGGCTAGGAGATGATTGCTTACTACTTGTGTAAGTGGGCGCAAAAGTACCCAGCAAATTGCTAGTAGGATGGCCGAGAAGCCAAGCAGCAAGACTAAGAGTTTTGTAAACCTTTTGATTAGCCTCATCGATAACGCCTTTTGTTTTGCAATGTCCTTTGCTGAGGAGTGTGCCACATGGTCAGTCAGCTTAATAGCGATGAGCAGGGACTATTGCAATGGTGAAAAGAGCTTGTATAAAACCATGGAGTGGCTTACTCTGCGCCGCGAGTCAGCTGGGCAGTCGCTGCTTTGATTTCTTCATTGTGCGCAAGTCGCATATAGAGGTGCTTAGCGGAGGAAAGTCCGGGCTCCATAGAGCAGAACGCCAGGTAACGCCTGGGGGGCGAAAGCCTACGGAAAGTGCAGCAGAGAGTAGACCGCCTACCCCAACGCAAGTTGGGCGGTAAGGGTGAAAGGGTGCGGTAAGAGCGCACCGCGCGACTGGTAACAGTTCGTGGCACGGTAAACCCCGTTCGGAGCAAGACCAAATAGGAACCTAATGGTGTGGCTCGCACTGGGTTCGGGTAGGTTGCTTGAGGCTTGTAGTGATGCAAGTCCCAGATGAATGACTGTCCACGACAGAACCCGGCTTATAGGCTGACTCGCTTTTTTTCCTACAAAACCCCGTAAATTCCGCTAAAAATCGCCGTACTTAAGAAACTACATTAAGTAGCTTTTGTAGCGGCCTGATATTGCTCTCAAAGGCGTCGTCTTGCTGTAGCTAAATGACGTAACTACCCGATTTATATAAGCATTTTTGTCAAAAATCCCTAAATAGTGCTTGCGCTAGGGCACTGCTGTGCATATAGTGTCGAAAAGTGGCGGAAAGTGGAATTTAATGTGTGATTGTGGAGTTTTTAGACAGCTCCGACCCATATAGTGGTAATCACCCAGCGCTTCCAGCCATAACCTTAGCCGGCAATTTAGGAAAAAACAGTGTTTCAAGGCCTGATTAAAGTCAATTTGGATGCGAAAGGTCGCATGGCTATGCCTATGCGCTATCGCAAGCCTTTGACTGAAGAATCTGATGGCAAAGTCGTTGTCACTATCGATCCAACGTCTAAATGCCTGTGCCTGTATCCCTCGGAAGCTTGGGAGAAGACGAAGAAGCAAGTCGAGAGCCTACCTAATAAACCGGACATCAAGAGATTTAAAAGGCTATTCCTTGGTTATGCTTTTGATTTTGAGCTAGATGGCAGTGGTCGCATGTTGCTGCCGCAAGAGCTGCGCGACTATGCCGGATTGGATAAGCAGTTGTATCTGGCGGGTATGGGAAGTAAGGCGGAAATTTGGAGCGAAGAAAACTGGAAAGCCGAGCATGATGCTTGGGATGACATTGTAGAATCCGGCGTCGAAATGTCGCCTGAATTACTAAACGTATCGTTCTAGAAGTGTCTGTAGTTTAGCAGTCACTTAACGCTTCAAGGAAAAATCAATGTCCGAGCATTTGCATCACGAAACAGTCCTATTGGATGCAGCCGTAGACGCCTTAGTCATTGATGAAGACGGTTTCTATGTCGATTGTACTTTTGGGCGTGGTGGGCATTCTCGAAAAATTCTAGAGCGTTTGAGTGATAAGGGGCGCTTGTTAGCGATTGACAAGGACCCAGAAGCGATTGCGGTTGGCAGGCAGTTGCAAGCTGAAGATACTCGTTTCGAAATTGTTCAAGGTTCGTTTGCTCAGTTAACAGATTTTCTAAGCGAGCGTTCTGTGGTGGCTAAGGTGAGTGGTGTATTGCTCGATCTAGGTGTCTCTTCTCCGCAGTTGGATGAGGCAAGTAGAGGGTTTAGCTTCACACACGATGGGCCTCTAGATATGCGCATGAATCCAGAAGAGGGGCTTAGTGCTGCTCAGTGGATTGCCGAGGCCGAGGAAAAAGAAATTGCGGACGTGATTTATCGCTATGGTGAAGAGCGTTTCTCTAGGCGAATGGCTAAAGCAATAGTGCTTAAGCGTCAGGAAGCGCCTATTACGACCACATTGCAATTGGCAGAGATAGTTAAAGAGGCAAACCCTGCTTGGGAAAAACATAAGCATCCTGCAACAAGAGCGTTTCAAGGGATTCGAATCTTTATCAATAAAGAGTTGCAAGACTTAGAAGACGTGCTCTCTCAGTCTCTGGATGTGTTGTCGATAGGTGCTCGGCTTGTTGTGATTAGTTTTCACTCACTGGAAGACAGAATTGTTAAGCAGTTTATTAATAAACAAGCAAAAGGTGATGATTTTCCGGCGGGGGTCCCCGTGCAGTATGCCGACTTGAATCCGCGGCTGAAGAAGATTGGAAAAATGATAAAGGCGAGCCCTGGCGAGGTGGAGCATAACCCCAGGGCAAGAAGCGCTGTCATGAGGGTGGCGCAGAAAACAGCTTAATAAGGAACCGATTCAACACTGACAACCAATAAGATGCCCAATTTATGAGAGCACAATCAAGCAAGAACAAAGCAAGCTTTCAATCTCGCGGGCTTGCGCGCAAAGAACAGCCGGTAATGGCCTGGGCAGCGCTTCTCTCGCCAAAACTGATGATGCTGTGCTTTCTTCTAGGGTGTGTATTGGTTAGTGGTTTGTCAGTGATATATGTGACGTTCCAGAATAGAACTTACTTAAATGAACTACAGCAGTTAAAGAATGAACGCAATGCTCTTCAGGTACAGTGGGGACAGCTGCGGATTGAACAGAGTACTTTTAGTTTAGAAGGGCGCATTGAGCGCAAAGCAGTCGACGAATTACAAATGCAAGTGCCAGAATTTTCAGAGCTAGTGATGGTGCGCTATGAGTGATCGTGAGACGCAATTTAAGCCGCTGACTTGGCGGCTATATTTGATTCTATTCTGCATGTCGCTGTGTGTGATCGCTGTGATGTGGAAGTTGACGACTCTGCATGTTCTGGATCAGGAATTTCTGCTTGATCAAGGCGATGCCCGTACTATTAGGACCGAGCCTTTATCTGCGCACAGGGGGATTATCACCGATCGCAACGGCGAGCCTCTTGCTGTTAGTACTCCGGTTACCTCTATCTGGGTTGATCCAAGACAAATTTCCGAAGAAGTTCGCGATATCGAACGCCTGGCTAACGCCATTGATATGGATGCTCAGCGCTTGGCAAGCAATATAGCGGCTAATGCAGATAAGAGTTTTCTATTTGTTAAGCGCCGCATGGCACCCGCAGATGCTGAAGCTGTTCTGGCTTTGGATATAGATGGCGTCTACTCACGAGAAGAGTTTCAGCGCTATTACCCTCAGGGCGAGATTGCTGCCCATGTCGTTGGGTTTACTAATGTCGATGACATAGGGCAGGAAGGCTTAGAGTTGGCCTATGAAGACTGGTTGCGAGGCGTCCCAGGTAAACAACAGGTGCTGAAAGATCGACGCGGACGAGTGATTAAAGAGTTGGATACTATAGAGCCCGCGCAGCCTGGAAAGGACGTCGAGCTGAGCATCGATTTTCGTATTCAGAACCTAGCCTACAAAGCGTTGAAATCAGAATACTTACTAAGAGAGGCTAAGTCGGCCTCTGTTGTCGTTATCGACGTGAGTACCGGCGAAGTCCTAGCGATGGTTAATCAGCCTTCTTATAACCCAAATAATCGCAGCACCATTACTGATTTTGGCGCCATAAGAAATCGCGCTGTTACGGATCTCATTGAGCCAGGCTCTACTGTGAAGCCATTTACTATCGCGGCGGCGCTCGAGAGTGGTTTTTACACGCCAGAAACACTGATTGATACCAGCCCTGGGAGAATGAGAGTCGGCAGAGACTGGGTTACTGACGCGACTACCAGAGCGGTTAATCACGGAGTGCTTCCGCTTAGAGGAGTCATTACCAAGTCGAGCAATGTGGGCGCGTCCAAGATTGCATTGGCATTGGGTCACGAGCCTTTGAGAGAAATGTTGGGGCGCGTCGGGTTCGGACAAGACACTGGCAGTGGTTTCCCTGGTGAACGCGGTGGTTTGCTGCCCAATCATAGAGTTTGGCACGACATTGAAACGGCGACACTGTCCTACGGCTATGGCTTGTCTGTCTCTGCACTACAGTTAGCCCAAGCTTATGTGAGTATCGCAAACGGCGGCATAAAAAAACCGGTATCTCTCCTTAAGCTGGGGGAGGAGCAAGTAGCCTCTTTGCCAGAAAATAGAGTATTGAGCGAAACCGTGTCTGCTCAGGTTCGGGACGCATTAGAGACGGTTGTTGATCGCGAGCGCGGCGGTGGTGCGGTGGCGGCAAATGTCCCTTTCTATAGCGTTGCGGGTAAAACCGGTACCGCCCACGTAGTTGGCTCAGGTGGTTATGAAAGCAGTGTTTATAACTCGTTGTTCGCGGGCTATGCCCCGGCCAGTGATCCGAAAGTAGTAGTGGTAATTGTGATGAATCAGCCAGGTGGTGGTCAGCACTACGGTAGTCAAGTCGCTGCCCCGCTTTTCTCCCAAATTGTGGCAGGAACAATGCGCATTTTAAATGTAGCGCCCGATAAGATAGACGAATCAGAACTTCTCAAACTGAGTGCTCTATAAAACGGATGCAACACTATGAATACGGCGAAGAATATTTTGTATACGACATCACTTAATCAATTACTCGAAGAAATAAGCGAATCATCTGTTGATTTGCCTTCAGGGCTTGATGTGCAAATTAGCGGTGTACAAATGGATAGTCGCTTGGTTAATCCAGGTGATTTGTTCTTCGCTACCTTCGGAGCGAACCATGATGCTCGCGACTATATTGATCTGGCGATTGCAAAAGGAGCGTCTGCGGTCTTGGCCCATGCTGGTGGTCAGTGGCAAGGGCTTACGATACGTAATGGTGTGGCTGTAATAGCAATCGACGACCTGTCTAGCAAGATTGGTTTTATAGCGAGCCGGTATTTTGATGACCCAAGTGCGGCGATGACAATGGTGGGGGTTACCGGTACCAATGGAAAAACCAGTTGTACGCATTTCTTGGCACAGCTGGCCGCTCAGTTGAAATACAGTTGTGGTTTGATTGGTACGCTTGGTAGTGGTTTTCTGGGAGAGTTGACAGATAGTGCTTATACAACACCCGATGCTGTAAATGTTCAAAGAATTCTTGCGGACATGCGACATGATGGCGCCGATATGGTGGCAATGGAAGTCTCTTCCCAGGGGCTTCATCAGTACCGTGTTTCTGGTGTGCAGTTTGATGTGGCAGTGTTTACAAACTTAACGAGAGAGCACCTAGACTACCATGGCGATATGAGAAGCTATGCCGATACTAAGGCTCGACTTTTTCAAGGTAAGAACTTGCATAGTGCTGTGATCAATGTCGATGATCAATATGGTTCGTTTATGCTCGATAGCCTGGCACCAAGTGTAAAGAGTTATACCTTTAGCACTAAGTGTAAGCACGCTGATGTTCATGCACAGAAAATTGAGTACACACCGAGCGGCTATAAGGCTGTCATCAATACGCCACTAGGCAGTGGTGAGGTAAGCGGTAGCCTGCTTGGTCGATTCAATTTCAGTAATGTTTTAGCCGTTATAACCACGCTCATTGCCACAGAGTCTAGGCGCCCGAATTTTTCATTAGATGCTATTTTTTCTGGTGTTTCTCGATTGCGCCCGGTGGATGGACGCATGCAGATTGTGGGCGAGGTCGGTGATATTACTGCGGTGGTCGATTACGCACACACGCCCGACGCTTTGCGTAGCGCATTAGTTGCACTAAAAGATCATTTTGATGGAAAAATCTGGTGTGTCTTTGGCTGTGGTGGCAATAGAGATACGGGCAAGCGCCCCTTAATGGCTGAAGTGGCCGAAGCAAACGCAGACTACCTGCTCGTGACCGATGATAATCCTCGTACAGAGTCTCCTGATGAGATTGTTAAACAAATAATGCTGGGCTTCGAAGATGCTTCTCGGGTCAAGGTAGAGAGAGATCGAGCCAAAGCTATTGCGTTTGCAATAGAGCAAGCAAAATCTGGTGATGTTGTTCTCATTGCCGGAAAAGGGCATGAGACCTATCAAGATGTTAATGGTAATCGCATGGCATTTAGTGATGTGAGTCAGGCGAGAGTTGCGCTTCAAGCAAGACAGCAAAAGATTGAAGATTTAGGGCGAGACGCTAATGATTCATAAGATGCAATTGTCGAGTATTGCGCAAAGCCTAGATGGTAAGTTGCATGGCAACGATGCGAGCTTCGAGCGCGTGTGCACAGATACTAGAACTTTGCAGAAAGGCGATCTCTATATTGCTTTGGTAGGTGAAAACTTTAACGGTAATCACTTTGTGGAAAGCGCGGCGGCCAATGGTGCTTGTGCGGCTATAGTCAGTGAGCTTAGTGAGCATTCTTTGCCTCAGCTCGAGGTGGTGGATACCACTAAAGCGCTAGGAGGTTTAGCCAAACTCAATCGCCTTGCATCCGCAGCGCGCGTGGCGGCTATTACCGGGAGTCAAGGTAAGACAAGTGTTAAGGAAATGCTGGGTAAGATCATGAGTTGTGTCGATACGACCTTGGTGACCCAAGGTAATTTTAATAATCATATTGGGGTGCCTCTCACTCTGATGGATTTAGCACAAGAGCATGAGTTTGCCGTTATTGAGCTTGGGGCCAGTGGCCCAGGCGAGATCGCCTATACAGTGGACATGGTAAAGCCTGATGTTTGCGTTATTACCAATGCCGCAGAAACGCACGTAGAGGGCTTTGGTAGTCTGCAGGGCGTTGTGGAGACCAAAGGAGAAATTATTGATGGTGTGCAAGAGGACGGTGTTGTTGTTCTCAATGCTAGTGATGCGAATTTTGCACAGTGGCTGGCGCGCGCAGGTGCAAAGAAAGTCGTCACCTTTGCCGTGCAGTTAAATGAATCGACTGTGCAAAGCGATTATCTTGCGTGTGATGTGAGTAATCTCGATGGCATTAGCAATAAGTTTGTACTGCGTACACCTATCGGTGAAGTGGATGTGCAGTTGGCCCTGCCCGGCAATCACAACGTTGCCAATGCAGCGGCGGCGGCAGCGGTAGCCATTGAAATGGGAGCAAGCTTAAGCCAAGTCAAAGAAGGTTTGTCCAAAGTAAACCCGGTTCCTGGTCGCTTGGCTAAGTGTAAAGGTATCGGTGGCTTTACTCTCATTGATGATAGCTACAATGCGAGCCCTTCTTCTTTTAAGGCTGCCATTGATGTGCTCGCTGCCAACGATGGAAAAAAAGTTCTCATCATGGGTGATATGGGAGAGCTGGGCGAGAAGACTACAGGCGAACATCGTGCAGTTGGTCAGTATGCTGCGCAAGCAAAAATTAATGAGCTGTGGGCAGTGGGTAAATTCAGTGCCTTGGCTGCAAAAAGTTTTGGTGTAAATGGCAAGCATTTTGAGAGCCAAGATGCGTTGGTGGAATTTGCCAATGACAATTTGGATCAGAAAACAGTAGCTCTGGTTAAGGGCTCAAGAAGTGCTGCGATGGACAATATTGTTAAACGACTTAAAAGTGGAGAACTAGCCTAATGCTGGTATGGCTGAGCACATATTTGGAACAGTTTGATAGTGGCTTTGCTGTATTTCAGTATATTACAGTGCGCGGCATTTTTAGCATATTAACGGCGCTGGCAATCTCTTTGATAATCGGTCCATTAATGATTCGTAAGCTAGTCTCAATGCAGATTGGGCAGGTAGTACGAGACGATGGCCCCGAGAGTCACTTTAGCAAAGCCGGCACCCCTACGATGGGTGGAGCGTTGATTCTCGTTAGTATCGCTATTAGTACTCTTCTATGGTCCGATCTTTCCAACCACTATATCTGGACTACCTTGGTAGTGACCTTGTTGTTCGGGGCAATAGGATGGGTGGACGATTATCGAAAAGTGTACGAGAAGAACCCCGTAGGCTTACCTGCGCGTTGGAAGTATTTCTGGCAGTCCGTCATCGGTGTAGGTGCGGCTAGTTTTCTCTATTTCAGTGCCTTAGGTCCTGCTGAAACTCATTATATTGTTCCCTTCTTTAAAGATGTTTCTCTTAACTTGGGAATTATGTACATCGTAATTACCTACTTTGTCATTGTCGGTAGCAGTAATTCGGTAAATCTAACTGATGGTCTAGACGGCTTGGCGATTATGCCAACTGTAATGGTGGGGGGCGCTCTAGGCCTTATCGCATATTTGTCGGGCAATATTGAATTCTCTGAGTATCTGCGAATTCCTTATGTGGCCGGGGCGGGTGAGCTTGTCATCTTCTGCGGCACTATCGTGGGGGCGGGTCTGGGCTTTCTTTGGTTTAACACCTATCCGGCACAAGTATTCATGGGTGACGTGGGCTCTCTTGCCTTGGGTGCCGCACTCGGAATTGTTGCAGTGATAGCGCGTCATGAAATTGTGCTGTTCATCATGGGCGGAATATTCGTAATGGAAACGGTGTCGGTCATTCTGCAAGTCGGCTCTTACAAGATGCGTAAGAAACGTATCTTTAAGATGGCGCCTATCCACCATCACTTCGAACTAAAAGGCTGGCCAGAGCCAAGAGTGATAGTTCGATTTTGGATTATCACCGTAATGTTGGTGCTTTTTGGTTTGGCAACACTGAAATTGAGGTAAAGAGAGTGAATATTAACGAGCGAGTAATAGTAGGAATGGGGGTGACAGGCTTGTCCTGTGCGCGCTATTTCCGCTCGCTCGGAGAAACGTTCTCTATTGCAGATAGTAGGGAGAATCCTCCTGGTCTGGACGATTTTGTGAAGGAGTTTCCAGAGCAGACGCCTATGACAGGCCCTTTTCATGACAAGCAGTTCTGCGAAGCTAGCGAACTAGTTGTAAGCCCCGGTGTTAGTTTGAAGACACCGGCGGTAAAAGCGGCAATTGACGCGGGCGTCTTTATTACTGGTGATATCGATATCTTTAGTCGTGCCGCGTCAGCGCCAGTTGTTGCAGTGACCGGCTCAAATGGTAAGAGTACCGTTGTGAGTTTATTGGGCGAGATGGCGCGTCACGCCGGATTACATGTAGCCGTCGGTGGCAATCTGGATGGAAAAGGCGCGCGGCCAGCTTTAGATCTACTGAGCGATAAGGGCTGTGATTTATATGTGCTTGAGCTGTCCAGTTTTCAATTAGAGACTACCCATAAACTTGGTGCGAAGGCGGTGGCTGTACTCAATATCTCTGAAGATCATATGGATCGCTACGATGATATGGACGCCTATGCTGGCGCTAAGCACAGGATCTTTAATTCCTGTGAAGTTGCGATCATCAATAGGCAGGAGCCTAGCTCATATTTACCTGCAAAGCACGAAGCCGTAGTCGTGAGCATTGGGCTTGATAGCCCTGGGCAAGATCAGTGGGGCTTACGTGATATTGATGGCGAAGCGTATTTAGCGAGGGGTGAGCAAAAGCTTCTTCGACGCAGCGAAGTGAAGATGCCCGGCAAGCATAATGTGGTAAATGCCCTTACGGCTTTAGCGCTGGGCGAAGCAGTTGGTTTGCCGCTGGAAAAAATGCTGGAAACGCTCAAGAGTTTTGCGGGACTACCCCATAGGTGCGAGTGGGTGGCACAGATCGAAGGTGTTCAATACTTTAACGATTCCAAAGGCACCAATGTTGGCGCAAGCATTACAGCTATTGAGAGCGTGAGTGAATTAATCTCCGGCAAAATTGTGCTGATTGCTGGCGGGCTGGATAAGGACTCTGATTTCTCAGTGATGGCACCGGTTTTAGAGAAGCACGTCTCGGCCGCTGTTCTGATTGGCCAAGACGCTGAGACTTTGGCAACAGCGTTTCGTCGTACAGTTCCAGTTGTATTGGCGCAAAGCATGTCGGAGGCCGTCCTTAGAAGTAGCGAGCTCGCTCAAGCAGGTGATGCTGTTCTGCTTTCCCCTGCGTGCGCAAGTTTCGATATGTTTAAAGGCTATGCGGATAGGGGTGAAGCATTTTGCAATGCTGTGGAGGACTTGTCATGAGTGCTCATGCTATTACAGCGGGTCGCAGTGGTGTGGCCGCAGTGGATGTAAACAATCGGATTCACGGCTTGTTATTGGTCATGCTGTTGTTGATGACTATCGGTTTGCTGATGATGACTTCGGCTTCGGTGGAGATAGCCAGTAGCCAGTATTCTGATCCGTTTTTCTTTCTAAAACGACAGTTGATTTTCACTGCGCTGAGCTTGACTGTATTCGCCGTGGCACTAAAGACGCCAATGCGGTTTTGGTACGACGCTAGTTGGTTTCTATTGATGGCCTCGTTTGCGTTGCTGTTGTTGGTATTGGTTCCAGGTGTTGGAAAGGTCGTGAACGGTAGTGCACGGTGGATTGATCTTGGTTTTTATAATTTGCAGCCTTCAGAGATGGCGAAGCTGTTTATAGTGGTTTATGTGGCGGCTTATCTTGCTCGGCACCGAGAAGAAGTGGTGAATACATGGAGCGGTTTTCTTAAGCCCATGTTGATGCTTACCGGTGCAATTGTGCTCTTGCATTTTGAGCCGGACCACGGTGCGATGGTTATTCTTATCGGCGCTACCTTTAGTCTTATCTTTCTGGCGGGCGCCAAGCTCCATCGGTTCAGCTTTGTACTGGGAGTGTGCGTTGCCGCTGTCGCCGTATTGGCAGTTATGAAGCCTTACGTGCTAGATCGATTTTCTTCGTTTCTTAACCCTTGGGCAGAAGAGTATGTCTACGGCGAGGGCTATCAGTTGACACAGGCGTTGATAGCGTTCGGTCGCGGCGGGATATTTGGCGAAGGTCTAGGCAACTCTATTCAGAAGCTCTACTTTCTGCCCGAAGCTCACACGGATTTTGTGCTCGCTATAGTGGCCGAAGAGTTTGGATTGCTCGGTGTGACCATTGTCATTGGTCTCTTTGTCGCACTAATCGTTCAAGGGTTTCGAATTGGTAAAAAAGTAGAGGCAGGTGGCGAGCTGTTTTTAGCTTACGTTGCTTATGGCATTGCCTTGCTATTTGCCTGTCAAACTTTAATCAATGTGGGTGTGAATGTGGGGCTTCTTCCCACTAAGGGTTTGACTCTACCTTTCCTGAGCTACGGCGGTAACTCGCTGTTGGTGAGTTGTTTGATGGTGGGCATATTGATGCGCATTGACTATGAGTTTGCCCAGAGTAATCGCAAGAATGCTCGAAGGGGGCAATCATGAGCGCATTGGCACCGCAGAACTTTGGGTCTGTGCTCGTTATGGCAGGGGGCACTGGAGGGCATGTTTTTCCAGCCCTAAGTATAGCTCGAGAGTTACAAAGCAAAGGTTATCGAGTTGAGTGGTTGGGCACAGAATCCGGTTTGGAAGCCAAAGTGTTAGATGGGACAGATATTCCGTTGCACTGCATTCAAGCAAGAGGCTTGCGTGGTAAAGGGCTTGTCAGCCTCTTGTTGGCCCCCTTTATGGTGTTGCGAGCCGTTGTCGAGGCTGTAGCTGTAATAAAGGCGGTTGGTCCATGTTGTGTTTTGGGCATGGGCGGGTACGTCACTGGGCCTGGTGGAGTAGCGGCGAAACTAATGGGTAAGCCTTTGTTGATACATGAACAAAATGCGGTGGCTGGGTTTACTAATCGTCTTCTGTCGCGGATAGCGGTACGAGTGATGGAGGCGTTTCCTGGAACGTTCGAGGCTAGTTCGAAAGTGCTGTGTACGGGAAATCCTGTGCGCAAAGAAATTTCGGCTATTGGTGAAAATGCCAGAGAAACTAGAAGCGCCGATGCCCTTAGAGTATTGGTGATAGGCGGTAGTCTAGGTGCCGTAGCCATAAATCAGCTAGTGCCAGCAGCCCTTGCTGAAAGCCGTACTTGCGAGGAAGTTGAGATTTGGCACCAGGCTGGAAACCGCAATTTGGAACAAACATTGGAAGCCTATCGCAAGCATGGATTGAGTGTAGGCGAGCGCATTAGGGTAGCACCATTTATTGATGATATGGCGCAGGCCTATCGGTGGGCAGATCTTGTGATTTGTCGCGCCGGAGCGATGACGGTAAGCGAGTTAGCGGCGGCAGGAAAGGCATCAATTCTAGTGCCTTTCCCCCACGCAGTTGATGATCATCAAACTAGCAATGCTAAGAGCTTAAGCGAGAGTGGTGCCGCCATATTGGTGCAGCAAAATGAGCTGGATAAAACCAAGTTGGCGTCACTGCTAGATGATTTTAGGAAGAACCGAGATCAGCTATACGCCATGGGCGAGAAAGCCAGAGAGCAGGCAAAATTAGAGGCAAGTGAATTAGTGAGTAGTAAATGTATAGAGGCATGTCGCTGTGAGTAGTAAGCAAAATAATACAGTCCCAGCAACGATCGCCCATGTTGTACCTGAGATGCGTCGTATAGAGACGATTCACTTTATTGGTATCGGTGGTGCGGGCATGTGTGGCATTGCAGAAGTCTTGCTGAATCAAGGGTATCGAGTAACGGGTTCTGATATTCGAGACTCTGCTGTTACTGCGCGTTTGGTGAATTTGGGTGCTCAAGTCTTCATTGGGCACGCAGCGGCCAATGTCGAGAACGCTGATGTGGTTGTCTATTCCAGCGCTGTGCGCCAGGACAACCCTGAGATGGTGGCAAGTCGTGAGATAGGGCGACCAATTATTCCGCGTGCAGAGATGCTCGCCGAACTAATGCGTTATCGGCACGCCATTGCGATCGCGGGAACTCATGGTAAGACAACGACGACGAGTTTGGTTGCATCGATTTTTGCTGAAGCTCAATTAGACCCCACCTTTGTTATCGGTGGTCTTCTAAATAGTGCGGGCGCAAATGCAAGGCTTGGAGAGAGCCGCTACTTAGTAGCGGAAGCGGATGAAAGCGATGCGTCATTCTTGCACTTACAGCCTATGGTAGCAGCTGTCACTAATATTGATGCCGATCATATGAGTACATACGAAGGCGACTTCAATAAATTGAAGAAGTACTTTGTTGATTTTCTTCACAACTTGCCCTTCTACGGATTGGCAGTTTTGTGCATTGATGATCCGGTCGTAGTAGACATTCTAGAGTCAATCTCGCGTCCAAAGATTACTTATGGCTTTTCAGAAGATGCAGATTATCGAATTCAAAACTTACAGCAGACTCGCCAGTACACGTCTTTCGAAATCGTACGTCCTGACGGCTTAGGCGTATTGGATGTGAGCTTGAACATACCTGGTCGTCACAATGCATTGAATGCGACGGCTGCGGTGGCTATCGCCAGCGATGAAGGCATTAGCGATGAGCATATCCGTGCGGGACTTAGTAAGTTCGAAGGAGTTGGGCGGCGCTTCGATATTCAAGGTGATTTTCCAGTGGGCGATGGTACAGCGATGTTGCTCGATGACTACGGGCATCACCCTACAGAGGTGGCGGCCACTATTGCAGCCATACGCGATGGTTGGCCAGAGTCTCGATTGGTCATGATCTATCAGCCACATCGTTATTCCAGAACAAAAGACCTCTATGAAGACTTCGTGAAAGTGCTGTCGGATGTAGATGTGCTGTTGATGCTAGAAGTCTATTCGGCGGGAGAGGATTCCATCCCTGGTGCGGATAGTCGAAGTTTGTGTGGAAGCATTAGAGCGAGGGGCAAAGTTGACCCCGTGTTTGTTCAGAATGACGAGAATATTCGTAAGGTGCTAAGTGGCGTTCTGCGCCCTGGCGATATTGTCGTGACGCAAGGCGCTGGAAGTGTGGGCTCTTTAGCGCGCGAGCTGACTGAAAATGGTTTGGTTGATTAATGTTAGTAGAGAAGGAACTAGTAATTGAACGCAACGATGGTGGTCAGAAACCAATGAGTAGTACACCGAATTATGCAGAGCGTTTTGGACGAGTAGCAGTCGTGATGGGCGGAAAAGCTGCCGAGCGCGAGGTCTCGTTAAACAGCGGTAATGCCGTGTTGGAGGCTTTACTAAGCGCCGGCATTGATGCCATTGGTATTGACGCAGCAACAGACCTGCCAGCTCAGCTAATCGATAAGGGTGTGGATCGTGTTTTTAACGTGCTTCATGGTCGTGGCGGTGAGGATGGGCAGCTGCAAGGTTTACTGGAGTTTATGGAGATTCCGTATACCGGAAGTGGGGTTTTGGCGTCGGCCTTATCGATGGATAAAGAGCGTACTAAGCGGCTTTGGCTTAGCGAGGGCTTGCCTACTCCGCAGTTTGAAATGCTCACTGAAGAATCAGATTTTTCGGCCATTGTTGAACGTATGGGAACCGTTGTGGTTAAGCCTGTGAGAGAGGGCTCCAGTATTGGGATGTCGATAGTCAGCGATTCTAATGCTTTGCGCAGCGCATATGAAAAAGCGACAGAGTATGACTCCCACGTGATGGCAGAACAGTATATTCGAGGCCCTGAGCTTTCTGTCCCTGTATTGAATGGAACTGTATTGCCTATTATCGAGTTAAAGACCAGTCACGAATTTTACGATTATGAGGCCAAGTATATAGCGAACGATACCGAATACACCTGCCCAGCGCCTTTAGCTGATGCCCGTAGGCAAGAGCTAGAGCAAGTTTGTTTGGCGGCATTTAATTCGGCAGGTTGTTCGGGTTGGGGGCGTGTAGACGTCATGCAAGATAAAGACGGCAAGTTTTGGTTGTTAGAGCTGAATACGGTACCGGGTATGACTGATCATAGCTTAGTGCCTATGGCGGCGAAGCAAAAAGGATTGAGTTTTGTTGAGCTGTTGATAGAGGTGTTAGATGCAACCGTTGAGCAGAAAAACTAGTTTTTTGAGGCTTATGTAAAAAACATGAAAGTAGCTAGTCAGACAAGTTCGTTTTCAGCATACGGTGATGCTAGAGACATCCCGCGTGGAGCTGTGTCGACAAAAAAACCAGTGCAACAGAACAAGCCTGAAAGAAAGAGCCGTGTCGGCTTGTTATTGATTTTGCTGCTCATGAGCGCTTCGGTTTTCTTCTTTCAAAAGCAAGAGCAGGTATTGGCCTATATAAGCAAGCCCGTCGATAAAGTGCTGATTGCTAATGCCCTGAATAAGGTCGATGAATTAAGACTTAGACGGCTGTTGGCGCAGCATATGAATGTGGGTTTCTTTGTTCTAGATGTGAAGAGTATTAAGAGCGCGCTTGAAGAAGATGCCTGGGTAGAGAGAGCAACAGTGAAGCGTGTTTGGCCAGATACGCTGTCGGTGTCGATTGTAGAAGAGGTGCCAATAGCGCGATGGGGTGAGGCGAGCTTGCTAAGCCAATATGGACAGATATTTACGCCTGATACTGTAGAGAGCGAATTCAGTTTGCCTTTATTGGAAGGGCCCGATGGGAGTCAACATCGCGTGATGGAGCACTACCAGGTGTTCAGTCAAATGATTTCCAATTCCGGCTTGCGAATCGCTTCGCTTAGTTTGACTGATAGGGGAAGTTGGGCAATGAGTTTGCAAAACGGTATCGAGATTACGATAGGTCGAGATGACGTATTGGAAAGAATGCAGCGTCTAGTGAATCTGTACGATCGCCACTTGGCGTCTAAGGTTGATGAGATAGCGACATTGGATTTACGTTATAACAATGGTGTTTCAGTGAAAAGAAAAGCCGAATTTCTAACTGGGATTGCCGCCAAATGACACATTTAGCATTACTGGAAAATATGAGAGAAATTAAAGTGATAACTGTCGAGTGTTTCACCTATATGGGAGTACACGGCCAATGAGTGAATCAGCACGCGGGAATTTAATTGTCGGACTTGATATTGGCACCTCGAAAGTGGTGGCAATCGTCGGCGATGCAAAAGCTGATGGAAGTCTGGATATTGTTGGGATTGGAAGTTACCGCTCGAAAGGCTTGAAGAAAGGTACCGTCGTCAATATTGAGTCTACGGTTGAGTCTATTCAGCGCGCGATAGAAGAAGCGGAATTGATGGCAGGGTGCCAGATACACTCTGTTTATGCAGGTATTGCTGGCAGCCATATTCGTAGCATGAACTCTCATGGCATCGTGGCAATTAGAGATGGTGAAGTGACTCGTGCGGATATCGATAGGGTAATAGATGCCGCGCAAGCTGTGGCAATACCGGCGGATCAGAAAGTACTTCATATCCTTCCTCAGGAATACATTATCGATACTCAGGAAGGTGTGAAGGAGCCCTTGGGAATGTCAGGTGTGCGCTTAGAAGCAAAAGTGCATCTGGTGACTTGCGCTATTAATGCTGCTCAGAACATCGAAAAGTGTATCAAGCGTTGCGGGTTGATGACCGATGAAATTATTTTAGAGCAATTGGCATCAAGCTACTCCGTTCTAACCGAAGACGAGAAAGAGCTGGGAGTCTGCCTGGTAGATATCGGCGGCGGTACTAGCGATATTGCCGTGTTTACAGAGGGAGCGATACGCCATACCGGTGTTATCCCTATCGCAGGCGATCAGGTTACTAACGATATTGCTATGGCGCTGCGTACACCAACCGAAGATGCTGATGAAATAAAAATTAAATATGCCTGTGCTCTCACTCAGCTCGCCAGCGCGGGTGAAACCATTAAAGTCCCAAGTGTCGGCGATAGGGCGCCAAGAGAGTTGTCTCGACAAGCATTGGCCGAAGTGATTGAGCCTCGGTACGACGAACTATTTACGCTCATTAAAGCCGAGTTGCAGCGAAGCGGGTATGACAATTTGTTAGCGGCTGGAATCGTACTAACCGGCGGTACGAGCAAAATGGAAGGTGTGGTCGAATTGGCGGAAGAAATTTTCCATGCGCCTGTGCGCATCGGAGAGCCTACCGGAATTAAAGGTTTGACCGATATTGTGAAGAATCCCATCTACTCAACAGGTGTTGGCTTGCTTCTATATGGTTTAAAGCAACAACAAGATAAAGAGTTTCATACACCAGTGCGTGAGCCGCAAGTGAGTGTATTGCAGAGAGTAAGCGACTGGATAAAGAAGTCATTTTAAGTTTTTAACTGATAGTTTTTTAATTAGAAAAATATAGAAATAGTTTTTACTAGGAGGCCTTATGTTTGAATTGATCGATAGTATCCCTCAGAACGCCGTAATCAAAGTGATCGGTGTTGGTGGCGGCGGTGGTAATGCAGTGCGTCACATGATCGCAAACCAAATAGAAGGTGTGGATTTTGTTTGCGCTAATACAGATGCTCAAGCGCTGAATGACTTGGGTGCCAAGACTCTTCTTAAGATGGGGCACGGCGTAACTAAAGGCTTGGGAGCTGGTGCTAACCCAGATATCGGTCGCCAAGCGGCGCTAGAGGATCGCGATGAGATCGCCGAGATTCTGGCCGGTGCTGACATGGTGTTTATCACCGCTGGTATGGGTGGAGGCACTGGTACAGGCGCTGCACCAGTATTTGCAGAGGTGGCTAGAGAACTTGGTATCTTGACCGTGGCGGTTGTTACTAAGCCTTTCCCATTTGAAGGCAAGAAGCGTCTTAAGATTGCAGAAGAAGGCATTCTTGAGTTGTCAGAGCACGTGGATTCGCTTATTACCATCCCTAATGAGAAGTTGCTTGAGGTATTAGGTAAAGCGGCTAGCTTATTGGATGCATTTAAAGCGGCCAATGATGTGTTGCTTGGCGCGGTGAAAGGTATTGCCGATCTCATTATGCGCCCAGGCATGATCAACGTCGATTTTGCAGACGTGCGCACGGTTATGTCCGAGATGGGCATGGCGATGATGGGCACCGGTTATGCGACAGGTGAAGATCGAGCTCGCGAGGCGGCTGAAGCTGCCATTCGTAGCCCTCTATTGGAAGACGTTAACTTAGAAGGCGCTCGCGGCATTTTGGTTAACATCACCGCTGGGGAGAATTTGTCTCTTGGTGAGTTCACAGAGGTGGGTGACACGGTCGAGGAGTTTGCCTCAGATGATGCCACTGTCGTTGTTGGCACCGTTATCGATCCGAGTATGGGTGACGAAATTCGTGTCACAGTAGTGGCGACTGGCCTTGGTGAGCGCCCAGCGGCTGCGGCTCCAAAACCCGTAGAGAGCACAGCGCCGAAGGCTGTTGTGACCGACTATCGTCAACTGGATAAGCCAGCCTCAATGCGCACACGTACGACGCCGGCCCAACAGGTCTCTCAATCAGGCTTGGCTAAGGCTGTAGGTGCAGAGAATGACATGGATTATCTCGATATTCCTGCATTTCTACGTCGTCAGGCCGATTAATAAAGGGCCTTTCAGTTCTAGGGCCCACAGGGGCCCTAGAAAATACATGGGTATTTGAGCGCTCTTAGGGCGACCTTTGCGGTGAGCGATATTGGTGCACCCAGTTGTTGGGTTATCTAGAGTAATTTGATATTATCGCGCCAGCGCCAAATGCGGTATTCGCGCAGGCTGAACAAATAATCGGGAATGACCATCTATGCTAAATCAAAGAACCTTGAAAAATGTGATCAGAGCCACTGGCGTTGGCCTTCACAATGGTGAGAAAGTCTACCTGACATTGAGTCCAGCACCTGTGAATACAGGTATCGTCTTTAGACGTACAGATTTAGACCCAGTGGTGGAGATACCTGCGAAAGCCACCTATGTTGGGGATACGACATTATCGACTACCCTTATAAAGGGAGATGTTCGCATTTCGACTATCGAGCACCTTATGTCGGCCATGTCTGGTTTAGGCATTGATAATGCCTATATCGACGTCAGCGCTCCGGAAGTACCCATTATGGACGGTAGTGCGGGGCCATTTGTTTTTCTTATCCAGTCGGCTGGCATTGAAGAGCAAACAGAGCTGAAGAAGTTCATTCGCATTAAGAAGCCTCTTCGCGTGGAAGACGGTGATAAGTCCGTTAGTTTAGAGCCCTTTGATGGCTTCAAAGTGAGCTATACGCTGCTTTATGACCACCCTGTGTATCGTAAGTATACAAAGACGGCTAGCGTTGATTTTTCAAGTACCTCATTCGTTAAAGAAGTGAGCCGTGCTCGTACATTCGGCTTTATGCATGAGTTTGAAGAGCTGCGCAATCGTAATCTGGCCTTGGGCGCCAGCATGGATAATGCGATTGCCGTGGGTGACTATAAGGTGCTTAACGAGGACGGTTTGCGCTACGAAGATGAGTTCGTCAAACACAAAATTCTCGATGCGATTGGCGACCTATACATGATAGGCTTCAGTTTGATTGGCGAGTTTAAAGGATATAAATCTGGACACGCGCTGAATAATGAATTATTAAGAGCGCTGGAAAGAAATAAAGACGCCTGGGAAGTTGTTAGTTTTGATACAGATTCTAATGTACCAATTTCCTATATGAAGCCCGTTTTGGCTGCCTAAGCATCTGATTTGGCTTGCCTTTTTGGGCGGGCCTTTGCTGGTTTATTCTGCTGGCGCTAGGTCTCAGGTGTTCTGATAAACGAATAACGAGCACACGCGAGAACCATGAAAGTCATACTCGTTGACCAGCGTCACGGTCACACACGTACTATCGTCCTCAAAGGCTGGCTAAAAGGCCTCCTATCTATTTGTGCCCTCGGAGCGCCAGTGGCGTTCGGCTATTTGGGGTACGAGTTTGCTATTTCCGAAGACAATCAACAGGCTTATGCGCTGGAAAGTGCCCAGGAGTTTGGCGAAGAGATAGAGTCTCAGGCCGATGCCTTGTCTCGCTTGCAGCTAGAGTCCGAACAACAGATGGAGGCTCTCACCAAGCGCTTGGCCATGATGCAGGCTAGGCTATTGCGTTTAGAAGCGCTGGGCGACAGAGTCACCGATATGGCTGAGCTTGACGCTGGAGAGTTTGATTTTAGCTCTCCTCCTGCCGTTGGTGGGCCGATTAGCGCCCATGAGTTAGCGTATTCACCCCCCCATTTCTTGGACGCTATCGCCGAGCTCGAAGCTCAAATAGCAGACAGAGCCCAGCAGCTAGAGACTCTCGAAGCCGTAATGGCTAGCAAACAGTTCGAAAACGAAGCTTTTATTGCTGGCAGACCAGTCAAAAGCGGGTGGATATCGTCCCCGTTCGGTCGTAGAACAGACCCTTTTAGCGGACGACTCGCATGGCATGCGGGTGTCGACTTTGCCACCGGCGAAGCGGGGGCAGACGTCATTGCTGTAGCAGCTGGCGTAGTAACCAAGGCTGGAGAGCGAGGCGGCTACGGCCTATCCCTAGATATTAACCACGGCAATGGCTATGTGACTCGTTACGGGCACGCACAAGAGCTGAAGGTCGAGGTTGGCGATATTATTAAGAAAGGCCAAGTAGTTGCGCTAGTGGGCAGCACTGGTCGCTCAACCGGCCCTCATGTTCATTTTGAAGTGTATAAAAACGGTCGTGTTGTTGACCCAGCCTCCTATATTCATCGCACGGAACGCTGATTCCCCCCCTCCTATGTTTGTCCCCTGATAGAGAGTAGCTAGAGGCCTTGTCGGCCATGCTTTCGCTATCGGTTGTCAGGTGATTTTTCACATGACCCTAAAACCCTTTTGATTGAGCAAAATTACGTAATTCAAGGTTAAAAGCATGAAACTATTACAGGCCATTTTTGGCAGCAGCAATTCTCGAAAACTCAAGCGTTTACAAAAGGTCGTAAACAAGATCAATGCGCTGGAGGAGAGTATTAAAGCGCTGTCTGATGAAGAATTGCAGGCCAAGACGCCAGAGTTTAAACAGCGACTAGAGCAGGGGGAGACTCTGGATCAGTTGCTGCCTGAGGCTTTCGCGGTGGTGCGAGAAGCCTGTCAGCGCACCATGGGTATGCGTCACTTCGATGTGCAGCTCATTGGGGGCATGGTGCTGCACGAAGGCAGCATTGCCGAAATGAAAACCGGTGAGGGCAAGACCTTGGTCGCCACTCTGCCGGCTTATCTGAATGCGCTGAGCGATGAAGGGGTTCACGTAGTAACAGTGAATGACTACCTAGCCGAGCGTGATGCTAATTGGATGCGTCCGCTCTACGAATTCCTTGGTTTATCAGTAGGAGTCATTGTCTCAGGTCAAGGGCAGGAGCAGAAGCGTGCAGCCTATGCCTCGTCAATTACCTACGGTACCAATAATGAGTTTGGCTTCGACTATCTGCGTGACAATATGGCATTCCGCTTGGAAGACAAGATGCAGAAGGCCTTAAACTTCGCCATTGTCGACGAGGTGGACTCTATTTTGATTGATGAGGCGCGTACACCGCTTATCATCTCCGGCGCGGCTGAAGACAGCTCGAAACAGTATCAGGCTATTAACGATCTTATTCCTAAATTAGAGAAAGGCGAGGGTAAACCCGAGAAAGGCGGCTTTAGCTTAGATAAAGACGATGGCTTCGAGGAGTCAGGACACTTTGTAGTCGACGAGAAGTCGCGCCAGGTGGAGTTAACCGAATCTGGTCACGAATTTATTGAAGAGCTGCTGATAAGCAATAATCTGTTGGCCGAAGGCGAAAGCCTTTACGCGGCCACCAACCTTGGGCTGCTGCACCATATTCATTCTGCGCTCAAAGCGCATTATCTATTTAACAAGGACATCGAATATATTGTCCAAGACAATAAGATTGTTCTGATTGATGAGCATACTGGCCGTACAATGGAAGGGCGACGCCTCTCTGAGGGCCTGCATCAAGCAATTGAGGCGAAAGAAGGCTTAGAGATTCAAAGTGAAAGCCAAACATTGGCCTCCACTACTTTCCAGAATTATTTCAGACTGTATAAGAACCTCTCCGGTATGACCGGTACGGCCGATACCGAGGCGTTTGAGTTTAAGCAGATCTACGATCTAGATGTGGTTGTGATTCCTTCTAACCGCCCTATGCAACGTATCGATAAGAACGATCTTATCTACCTGACAATGGAAGAGAAGTTCGAGGCGATTGTTCGCGATATTAAAGAGTATAGTGCCAAGGGCGCTCCTGTATTGGTGGGCACCGCGTCTATCGATACTTCTGAGATACTCTCGAAGTTCTTAACGAAAGAAAAAGTTAAGCACGAAGTTCTGAACGCAAAATTTCACGAGAAAGAAGCCGTTATTATTGCCCAGGCCGGACGCCCAGGAGTGGTGACCATTGCTACCAATATGGCCGGTCGTGGGACGGACATTGTTCTAGGTGGTAACTGGGAGCACGAAGTCGCGAGCATGAGCGATAACCCTACGCCTGAGCAATTGGCTGCGGCCAAGGCCGAGTGGGAGAAGCGCCATGAACAAGTATTGGCGGCTGGTGGCTTGCATATCATTGGTACCGAGCGACATGAATCTCGTCGTATCGATAATCAATTGCGTGGTCGTTCGGGGCGACAAGGCGATCCAGGTTTCTCACGTTTCTACTTATCGCTTGAAGACAATCTCATGCGCATCTTCGCTTCCGAGCGCGTGAAAAACTTCATGCAGGCTTTGGGCATGGAGAAGGGTGAGGCGATCGAGCATGGCATGGTGTCTAAGTCTATCGAGAAGGCGCAACGTAAAGTGGAAGGCCGTAACTTCGATATTCGTAAACAATTGCTGGAATACGATAATGTCGCTAACGACCAGCGAACAATTGTGTATCGTCAGCGCAATGAGTTAATGGCCAGTGAAGACGTCTCTTCGCTAGTGACCAATATGCGCGCTGAAGTGGCTAATGAAGTGGTGAGTAATCATATTCCAGCGCAAAGCGTGCCAGAGCAATGGGATATTGAAGGGCTGGAAAAAGCCATCGAGGCGCAGTTCGCTAAGAAGCTGCCCATTCAACAGTGGTTGGATGAGGATGACAAGCTATTCGAAGAGGCCTTGCGAGAAAAAATTTCGACTACTTTGCAGGAGGATTACGATGCCAAAGTAGAGCAGGTGGGTGAGCGCATCCATCTACTTGAGAAGCAGATAGTCCTGCAGATTCTCGACAATCTGTGGAAGGAACATCTCGCGGCAATGGATCAGTTGCGTATGGGTATCTTCTTGCGTGGTTATGCTGGTAAGAACCCCAAGCAGGAATATAAGCGCGAAGCTTTTGCCTTGTTCCAAGACCTCTTATCGAATTTGCAGCATGAGGTTATTCGCTTTCTAAGCCATGTACAGGTGCGTACTAACGAAGAAATTGACGCACTAGAAAAGCAGCGTGCAGAAGAGAAAGCGCGTGAAAAAATGGAATTCCAGCACGCTCAGGCGGCGGCAATGCAAGCGCAGGCTTTGGAGTCTAAAGCGGCAAACCCAGCGGCATTGAGACCAGCTGGGGCGGAAAAAGCGCCTTTTGTTCGTAGTGGGCAAAAGGTAGGGCGTAACGACCCCTGTTACTGTGGGTCCGGTAAGAAGTTTAAACAATGTCACGGGAAACTGAGTTAATACAATGAGCATTCATGAGCTAAAGGAAAAAGACTTACTGGATATTGAGGGCGTTCGCCTAGCGACAGTCGAGGCGGGTATTCGTTATAAGAATCGCCAAGACCTAGTACTCATGGAGATCTGTCCGGGCTCTCGAGTCGCGGGTGTGTTTACCAAGAATGCCTTCAGAGCGGCGCCTGTCCAAGTGGCGATGGATCACCTGAAGGCAAGCGCAGGCGCTATACGCTACTTGCTTATCAATACGGGTAATGCCAATGCCGGTACTGGTCAAAAGGGATTGGAGGACGCGCTTGCCAGTTGTCGCTACGTGGCAGAAGCCGCAGGAGTGGATGCGAATACCGTATTGCCTTTCTCTACGGGAGTCATTGGCGAAAACCTACCAATGGATAAGATACTTGCTGGTGTCCCTAAGGCACTCGCTGCGTTGGGCGGCACGTGGTTTGACGCCGCTAAAGGCATTATGACTACGGACACTCACCCTAAAGGGCGTTCGGTAACCCTAACGTTGGCCGGTAAAACGGTCACCATTACGGGCGTGTCTAAGGGCGCAGGCATGATCAAGCCGAATATGGCCACTATGCTCAGCTATGTGGCCACCGATGCCGACATTGCGCAAGCCGAGCTGCAACGCATGCTGAGCGGCTGCGTAGATCAATCGTTTAATCGCATTACAGTCGATGGTGATACCTCTACTAATGATTGCTGTATTCTAATTGCGACAGGAAAGAGCGAAGTGGTCTTGCAGGCAGGAAGTCACGATTTGGAGCAATTTGAGACGGCGTTGCGCGCATTGGTACAGGACTTAGCCAAAGACATTATTCGCGATGCCGAAGGCGGAACGAAGTTTGTCACAGTCGATATTCAAGGCGGTAAAGATACGCGCGAGTGTTTGCTGGTGGCCTATGCAGTGGCGGAGTCGCCATTAGTGAAAACGGCGCTGTCGGCCTCAGACCCTAACTGGGGCAGAATCTTAGCGGCCGTTGGTCGTGCAGGAATTGAAGACCTAGATGTGAGCGGTGTTGAAGTCTACCTAGGGGATGTTTGTATTGCTGAGAATGGCACTCGAGCGGCCTCCTACACGGAAGAACAGGGCCAAGAGCAAATGAATAAAACGGATATCTCTATTACCGTTAAGCTAGGCCGCGGAGAGGCCAGAGAAGTCGTTTGGACGTCTGATTTCTCAGAGGAATATGTTCGTATAAACGCCAGCTACCGCAGTTAAATCGCAATGCCCAATGCGCAATCACAGTTAGTGCACGTGGCCGTTGGGGTTATCGTCAATGACTCGGCTCAGGTGCTTATCGCCCGTAGAGCGCCGGATGCTCACCAAGGTGGCTTATTGGAGTTTCCTGGGGGTAAGTGTGAACCTGGGGAGACTGTACAGCGGGCTCTTGCGCGAGAGCTGCAAGAAGAGCTGGGTATTTCGGTGGCCTCCAGCCGCCCCCTGTGTGTCATTCAGCATGATTATGGCGATAAGCATGTCATGTTGGATGTATGGGTGGTGGACAGTTTTACGGGCGTGCCCATTGGGCAAGAGGGGCAACCCCTTCATTGGCTAGATATAGATAGTCTAAGCTATGCCGATTTTCCTGCGGCTAATCGCAGCATTATCGCTCATCTTCAGCTTCCTAATACCATCGCTATCACGGGCGCTTTCTCCTCCATTGCCGATTATAAAAAGCGCTTAGACTATGCTCTGGATGCTGGAGTTCCTATGCTGCAAATGCGAGCCAAGACGGGCCTTGGCGCAAGCGAGTTTTTGACCTTGGCCGATTATAGTCGCCAGTGCTGCCACGCTCGCGGCAGTAAATTCATCGTTAATACCCACCAGCAGGCGCTTCTGGGTGTTGAAGCTGACGGAGTTCATGTGGGCAGTGAATTGGCTGCCACTTTGCAACGGCGTCCCGTAAGCGATGCTCAATTGTTCGGTGTGTCTTGTCATGACTTGTCAGAGCTATTCCACGCCCAGTCGATAGGCGCAGATTATGCCTTTCTTTCCCCTGTACAAGCGACTCAGTCCCATCCAGAGGCCAAGCCTTTGGGCTGGCAGCAGTTCGCAGATCTCGTCGCTCAAGTAAACTTGCCCGTTTATGCATTGGGTGGAATGACTGCCGCAGATGCCACGAAGGCTAGAGCCTGTGGGGGTATTGGGGTGGCGTCTATTTCGGCCTTTTGGCCCTCAATATCACAGAGTTAAGAATATTAGCCGATAGCTCCATAGGGGCGCGAAAACATGCTAATTTACGCAAAACTGTTATTATTCAAGCTAACTTAGCGGCAATACTGTGACCTGAATCACCGCTTTGTGTGGTAAAAGCTTGAATTTATTGGGTTTAAGCGCATAATTCGAGGCTTAGCTATAGCAATAGAGTCAAAACTAATGTGTTTTGCAGGCAAGGAATAGTAACCATGGACAAAACCAAGCACCTTATTTCCCTTCTCTTTTTGGCGTGGGCCTTATTATTTAGCTCACTGGTGCTGGCGGAGCAAGCTCTTCTGGTTGATGAAGGTATTTTGGTTGAGGTGGATCCAGATCCTGAAGAGCCGGCTTTCAGAGCAAACTATGTGTCGGAAGATGGCTGGGCGATTACTGGTCAAAATTTCATAGATGCCGTCGTGATGGTTTTCGACTTTGGTGACAGGCAATCCGTGGCCAGCGCGACCTTGTCCTTGCCGCTGGAAGAATTTATTCCTAATGGCTCTGAGGTCATCTTGGAGCTCGTTTCCTATCCTGATGATGGGATTATCGACATCTACGACTATACGTCGAGCAATTTAATTCCAGTGTCGGCATTTAACCCGCTCATTATGTCTGGCTATGACCCTAGTGCGACTCTCACCTTTGATGTTACCGGTGCGGTAAATGCTAATCTGCCCTCTAGCCGTTACGTGGCGTTTCGTATTAAAAATACCATAAACCCAGAAGATGTGAATGATGGTTTTCCTGGGTATAGCGGTGTGAAATTTCAACCACTCTATACTCTAGAGTTTATAGAAGGTGAGCCAAGTCTTCCCGGCGATAGGCCAAGGTTTAATGGCTCTCTCCTGTCTGTGCCTGAGATAGTAGTCCCAGGCCTAGGGGTTTTTGATGTTGAAATGGGCTTGATTAATGCGAGTACAGGGCTGTTTTCCTTGCAATCTGCCGTTGATGTGACACCTGGCGGGGTTGTAAGCGGCTCGGGCCGAACGGGAATGGAGCTTTTGAGCTGTGACGAGTTTACGGCCCCTAGTGCGGCCCAGTCTCTGGCCCCTGGTAAGCCTAGTCTAGACCTAGCTAGCGGGCGTTTGAGTATTCCTTCGGTGATTTACGATGATATCGAGTACACCTTGGAACTGCAGTTTATTGATGGCACTTCGCCGTTGCTGTTTGGCTTTGTGTCACTAGAGGAAGCTACCGATGACGGAGCAACCATTGATATTGGGCAGTTCGGTGGAAGTTTGGTAACAGAGCCGACTCAGGATTTTATTCCGCTTTGTAATGGCTGGGTGCTCATCGGCGACACAACGAATAATACTCTAGTTGAACGCAATGTTGTGACGGGGGAAACGGGAGCTATCTATTCTAGTAATCTCGACACTAAGCCCAATGAGTTATTATTAGACGAAGAAAATGGTTTGGTTTATCTCAATACCCATCCAGAAACTGAGCGTCTATACAAGATGGATTACAGCACTGGCGAGTTTAGCTATTATCATCTCGAATATCAGTTTTCGGACTTTTTCTCAAGACACTTTTCGCCTCGTGATATTGCCTTGGGAGAGGACGGAAATTTATTTATCTATCTATTCGACCGTCGCTATGTCAAAGAAGCCGGTGATCCGCCAGCTAAACATGGACGATGGATGGGCTTGTTCAATAATATTGGAGAGCCTTTGGCCGAACCTATACCAATGCTATTGCCTGAGCGTATCGAATATGATCCTGTTGGGCGTAATGTGATCATGGCAACTGAGTCTAATCTTGTGACTTTCTTATTCGACCCTGATACTCAAACTTCCACGCCAGCCTTTGGCACCGACATTGTGGTGGGCGCTGGATGTACTGACTTAAGTATCTCTCCGGACGGTGTGCGCCTAGCTTTCTCTTGTATTGATGGGAATGAGCTGACGCCGCATACTAGTATCGTGGATATGGATCCAGTGGATTATTTGAATGCAGATGGTGAATGGTTGTTGGAGGCGGGGCCGGTCAGTGCTACCTTCACCAATGACAGCGAAATGCTCATTGCCACGGACAATCAAAAACTCTATTTCTTCGACGCCGAAAGTCACGTGCTATTAGAAAGTTACAATTTGGGTCTCGAGGAGGGCGAGAGTGTTAAAAAGGTTCGTGTCTCTCGCGATGGTGGATTCGTCTTGCTCTTAATGGAAGCGGATATCTCAGATACCGCGAGCAAGATTAATTGGCTGCCATTACCGACTTTCGCACCCTAAATAAAAAAGAGAGCCTTGAGCTCTCTTTTTTTTGCGTAATTCTAGGCCTTTAGAATTCGTCTTCATCGTCTGGGTATTTGTTTACGGGCTCGCCCGGAATGCTGTGACGCTCACTAGCCCAGTCGCCAAAATCGATTAGCTTACAGCGTTCGGAGCAGAAGGGGCGGTACTTGCTCTCCTCGGTCCATGGCACAATCTCTTCGCACTGTGGGCAATTTACTTTGAGTTTACTCTTGCTCGTCATGACTTCTTTTCTCTGCTAAATCTATGTATTTTTGGTGTAGCTCTTTGACGCTACACTCTAGGTGCCTAAGGTCTTTATCGTTCACAATAATATCATCAGCCTGTTTGCGTCGCTGCTCTCTTGAGAATTGACTTCGCATGATGGCTTCTACCGATTGTTCGTCCACGCCGTCGCGGGCACTTGTTCTCGTCAGTTGCAGTTCTTCTGGCGCATCGATCAATACAATGCGATTGACCATTTTTGCTTGATCTGTCTCCAGCAATAGAGGCGAAGATAAAATGACATAAGGGGACTTGGCTTGCAGCAGTCTCTTCTCAGTTTCTTGCCTAATGAGTGGGTGGAGCAAGGATTCCAGCCAGCGCTTTTCCTCCGCGTTTGAGAATACAAGTTTGCGTAGTTCGCCGCGATTGAGAGAACCATCGTCATTAATGACTAGGCCGCCAAAGTGTTCTTGAATTCTTCTTATTGCTACCGTGCCGGGTTCTACGACTACACGAGAGAGTATATCGGCGTCGACTACTTCGATACCGAGTGTTTCGAAGATGGCGGTGGCAGCACTCTTGCCGCTACCAATGCCGCCTGTTAGGCCTATCACCAATGGCGGTTTGTGTTGGGTCTCACTTGCCATCATTAGGACAGTAACTGCAGATAAGATTGAGTTAATGGCTCTCCCCAAATCAGCGCGATATAGCCTGCACCAGCTAGATACGGCCCGAAGGGAATGGGGATATTACGATCACGCCCGCGCAGCACAATTAAGCCTATACCGACAACGGCACCCACTAGCGACGATAATATGACTACCAATAAAAGGCTTTGCCAACCCATCCATGCGCCGAATACGGCAAGTAGTTTAAAGTCTCCATAACCCATGCCTTCTTTGCCAGTCAGTAACTTAAAAACCCAATAGATAGACCATAGGGATAGGTAGCCTGCCGCGGCGCCAATAATAGAGTCGGCGGTGCTGACATTGGGGATGAGGCCTAAGGCGGCCAGCACCAGGCCAAGCCACAATAGAGGGAGAGTAATACTATCCGGCAGTAGTTGATGATCGAAGTCGATCATAGTGAGTGCGACCAGGCACCAAGTCAAAATCATTGCTGCCACGCTGAACCAAGACGCTTCAATATGCCAGGCCACAACTGCCGTTAAGACACCTGTAACTAATTCGATAATGGGATAGCGCGGTGATATTTTAGCTTTGCATTTACCACATTTACCGCCTAAGAAGGCATAGCTGACAAGAGGAATATTCTGCCAGGCCCTGACGGGCGCCTTGCACTGAGGGCAATGGGAATCGGGTTTGACTAGGTTAAAGGTCTTGAACTTGGCAGTTGCGTCATTCTTGCGGTACTTCTTTTCGTCTAACTCCAAGTATTCGCAGCACTGTAGACGCCACTCTCTCTTCATCATCAAGGGAAGGCGGTAGATCACGACATTTAGAAAGCTGCCTACCATCAAGCCAAGGACTAGTGCTGTCATGATGTAGACCAAGGGCACTTCTAATATCAAATCTAATAATTGCATGCAGTTTCCGCTTTGTATTTCTTCTTGGCTGGGCTCCGATAGTGTACACGAAGTCTATGGAGACCTTTACACCACCTGACCCAATTGGAAGATAGGAAGATACATGGCAATCATTAAGCCGCCTATTAGTGTGCCCAAAACGGACATGATTAAGGGCTCCATTAGAGCGGTTAGGCCGTCAACAGCGTTGTCTACCTCTGCCTCGTAGTAGGTGGCACACTTGTCTAGCATGCCATCGAGTGCGCCAGATTCCTCACCAATGCCCACCATCTGCGTAATCATTACGGGGAATAGGCCCGTGGTGCGGATGGCGAAATTGAGTTGTTGACCGGAGCTAACATCGTCTTGAATTTTCTTGGTAGCCGAGTAGTACACAATATTACCGGTGGCTCCCGCAACCGAGTCCAGTGCATCCACCAAGGGCACACCGGCGGCGAAGGTGGTAGATAGCGTGCGAGTGAAACGTGCGTAACAGGATTTTTCTATAATTGGGCCGACAATGGGAAGCTTCAATGAGGCTCTATCGATAGCATCAGCGAAGCCTTTGGAGCGCACGCGAGCTTCCTTGAAGGCATAACCCGCTATGCCTAAACCAATGACTACCTTCCACCAATGGGCTATAGCGATGTCAGATAGGCCGAGTACAAACAGAGTGAATGCGGGCAGGTCGGCGCCGAAGCTGCCAAAGGTTTCCGCAAACTGCGGCACCACCTTTACCAATAGAATGCCGGTTACGATAAGAGCGACCAGAACAACGGCAATTGGGTAGTTCATGGCCTTTTTGATTTTTGATTTTAGCGCTTCGGTTTTTTCCTTATAGGTGGCGACCCTATCGAGCATGGTTTCTAAGGCGCCGGACTGTTCGCCGGACTCAACTAGGTTACAGAACAATTCGTCGAAATAGCGCGGATGCTTGCGAATGGAGTCGGCAAAATTATTACCAGCGGCAACATCGTCGCGTACATTGCGGACAAGCTCTGCCATAGAGGCGTTCTCTAGGCTATCGCCTACAATCTCGAAAGATTGCACCAGCGGGATACCCGCCTTCATCATGGTGGCTAGTTGCCGGGCAAATATCGCAATATCGCTTGGCGTGATTTTTTGTTTTCGCTCACCGAAAATCTGTTTTGGTTTCTTCCTAACTTTGGTAGCGGTAACACCCTGTTTTCGCAGTTGCGCCTTCACCAAAGCTTGGCTCGCGCCTGGAATCTCACCCTTAACCTTTTTTCCGCCCTTGTCTGTTCCCTGCCAGAGGAAAATGGTTTGACCTGCATTTGCGGATGCTTGTGTTGCCATGTTGTGCCTCAATCTAGACTTATTACGCTACACGATTGCGCCATTGTAGTGGCTATTATGTCACTCGGTTGGCTTCTTCTAAACTGGTTAAGCCCTTAGCCACTTTGACTAAGGCGGATTGGCGCAGATTATTGAAGCCATCTTTTTGAGCCTGGTCTGCTATTTCAATGGAGTTGCCATCGTTCATGATAATACGGGAAATACCATCAGTAATAGGAACTACTTCATATATTCCGACACGCCCTTTATAGCCGTCGTTGCATGCGTCGCAGCCTTTTGGCCCGTACACGGTCAGGTCTTTGGCTTCGTCTTCGCTAAAGCCAGCTTCTACGAGCGCATTGATGGGGAGCTCTAACTTGACCTTACAGTGATTGCACAGGCGTCGACACAGTCTTTGAGCGATGATAAGCGATACGGAGGTGGCCAGGTTGAAGGCAGGAATGCCCATATTACGCAGACGCGTAAGGGTTTCTGGCGCACTATTAGTATGTAGTGTCGACATCACCATATGGCCGGTTTGTGAGGCCTTGATGGCGATCTCGGCAGTCTCCAAATCCCGTATTTCACCCACCATAATGACGTCTGGGTCTTGACGCAAGAAAGCTCGCAGCGCGGTGGCAAAGGTAAAGCCGATGCGGGCGTTGACCGGCACTTGGTTAATTCCCTCAAGGTTAATCTCCACGGGGTCTTCCGCGGTGGAAATATTGGTTTCGGGTGTATTGAGGATATTCAGGCCGGTATAAAGTGAGACTGTTTTACCGCTACCCGTGGGGCCCGTCACTAGAATTAAACCTTGGCTTTGGTGCAAGGCGTGCATATAGAATGCTTTTTGGTCATCCTCGTAACCGAGGGCGTCAATCCCCATTTGGGCACTGCTAGGGTCTAGTATCCGTAGCACAATTTTCTCACCCCAAATGGTGGGTAGGGTATTGACCCTGAAGTCGATGGCTCGAGTACGAGATATCTTCATTTTGATACGACCGTCTTGCGGTAGGCGTCGTTCAGCGATATCCATTTGGGACATGATCTTTAATCGCGAGGCGATTCTACTGGCCACCGACAGGGGAGGAGTGGCAATTTCCTTTAATATGCCATCGGTTCTAAAACGAATGCGGTAGCTCTTTTCATAGGGTTCCACATGTATATCTGAAGCGCCGGTTCTTATTGCGTCCAGTAAGACCTTATTGACGAACTTAACGATAGGGGTTTCGTCGAGGGCATCGTCAAGCTCCTCTTCCTTTAGCCCTGTTTCTTGCAGCTCTATGTCTAGGCCTTCAAGGTCAGAATCATCGAGCATGCCTAGCAGCGAGTCACCGCCTTCCAATTGCTCGAGAACCTTGTCTATGGCCGGCGAGAGCTTGTTCTCATCGACGATGATAACGTCCGTGCTGAGGCCGGTATGAAACTTTACTTCATCAAAGGCGCTCATATTGGTCGGGTCAGCGACAGCTAGATAGAGCCTATTGCCACGCTTGTACAAGGGTAATACACGATGCTTGCGCAAGAGCTTAGGGTCTACCAAGTCACTCGGGCAAAGCTGGAGATCGAAAGAGTTGAGATCAAGAAGCGGAGCGCCAAACTCTTCTGATGCCGATTGCGCAATGTGAGCGCTATCGGCTAGCTTGTTCTTGACCAAATGCGTCACAAAAGGAGTCTTCTCGCGTTTAGCGGTGGCGAGCGCCTTCTCGGCCTCTGCCTGAGTAAGAAGACTATCTGTGACCAGTCGCTTGGCTAAGCCGCTTATCGTTGTCTGCATTTTATTAATTATCGTGCCTTAGGCCTTAGAGTTTAGTCATAGTATAGATTAAAGCACTGTTCCAAGGTAATAAACTGCTTCTTAATAGCCGCTACCCGTCAAGCAATGACAGAGTGTTATGGAGAGGTGTGTTTAGTAAAGGAATGACCTTGTGGGTAGCTTGGCGACAAATTGCGCCTGTAACTGACAAAATTTGTCAGTGCGTGGGTTTGGTGTTCTGTGAACGAGTTAACAGTTGGATTTTTGTGATTTTTTGAATAAAAAAATAATATCTTTAGAATCAGTTGCTTAGGTTTTTCTTGAGGTGATTTTTGGAAGTTGGCACAACATATGTACTATCCAAACCAACTGAAACGAATTTCAGGTAGTGATTTAAATGGGCCGCAGCAAGGCCGCAAAAGATTGACACGTTAAAATAACCCCCTAGGAGATATGAAATGAAACAAGCGACTTCACAAAAAGGTTTTACATTGATCGAATTGATGATCGTGGTAGCAATTATCGGCATCTTGGCCGCTGTGGCACTACCTGCTTATCAAACTTACACGCAACGTGCGGCGTTCTCAGAAGTGGTGCTGGCTACTACACCGTATAAGAGCGCATTCGAGGTAGCGGCGCAAACTGGTCGTATCACTACATTAGTGGGCACTGACTCAGGCGCAAACGGTATCCCAGCCGACGCAGTTGCGTCAGGCGTTGTTGCATCTGTTGTCATGGATGAAGGTGTCATTACAGCGACAGGAACCGCTGATGTTGGTGGCTATACATACACGTTAACGCCAGACGATACAACTGCACCTATCCAGTGGACTGAAGGTGGTACTTGCCAAGCAGCTGGTGTGTGCTAGTAGAGCGATCATAATATGCTTTAATTGGCGCGCTCTAGGGCGCGCCAATCACTTTAAGGCTGCATAGTTTACTGATTAGTGAGAACAGGACTCGTCGAACTCACTTAAAATTAACAACGACGATGTTTTGAGTTAGTGGCTATGGTTTGGGCTTCTAACAAACTCATAGTTTATAATAGTGAAAAAATTCTCCCAAATAAATTTAGAGGCTCTTGCCATGCGCTTATCAGCAGATCGCCATAAAGGTTTTACACTGATCGAGTTGATGATAGTGGTTGCCATTATTGGTATTTTGGCTTCGGTAGCCCTTCCCGCCTATCAGACTTATACGATGCGAGCGCGTTTTTCTGAAGTAATTTTGGCGACAACTCCCTTTAAGACAGCCTTAGGCTTGGCTATTCAAAGTGGCAGAATTACCACGTTGGTAGGTGCTGATGCAGGGACTCAGGGAATTCCTCCCGCACTTGGCGCTAGTGGTTGGTTAGCATCCGCGACGGTGGATGAGGGCGTGATTATTGCCACGGGCACTGCAGATGTTGACAACCATACGTATACTTTAACTCCGTCGCTTGCAGCTCCTATTCAGTGGACTGAAGGTGGGACTTGCATCAATATCGGCCTATGTTAATTAATTCGATTTATTAGTGGTTAATGCTTGAGGTGTAACTGAGTGTTGGCGCTTTCTAGTCTTTCCCAGTCTCGTTTTTCTGCTGCTTTTGCTCACTTCTTATTTAGTGTCGCTGTTTTTACCCTCTTTGTTGGCGTCTTGATATTCTTCTGGTTCCCCAACCCCTATTTCTCTGCTTCCGGTGGTTGGCAGGGCTTACGAATAGTCGCTGCGGTTGATTTGGTCTTGGGCCCACTTATAACCCTCATTATTTTTAATTCCAAGAAATCACGCCGTGAACTCTCATTCGATATTGGGGTCGTTGTGCTGATTCAGTTGTCCGCCTTGCTGTGGGGGATTAAGTCTGTCTATGAGCAGCGGCCAGTGGCAGTTGCCTTTATGGATAGCAGTTTCTATACCGTGCCCGCATCTGCCCTGAGCCAGCAAGGCTTCAATCTTGCTGAATTAGATGAGTTCGGTGAGGACAGGCCTGTCTTTGTCTATATTGAGCGTCCATACGAAGGTGCTGATTTAGAGCGTTTTGTAGAGATGGTGGAAGAGGAAGGGGTGCCTCCCCACGAGCAGCCCTGGTTATACCGGCCTATGGCAGATAACTTCGATCGCATTAGAAATGCTAATCTGGATATTGACGAGATCGTGTCGGTAAATGCTGCAATGAAGGCCGATTTAGAGGACTTGCTGGAGGCGAGCGGAACGTCCCTCCATGATAATTTTTATATAGCGCTGACCTCTAGGTATCGGAATGTCGTCCTCGTGTTTGACCCCCAAGCTAGGCTGCTTGGTTATGTGAATGCGCCTTATAAGAAAGGCGAAGTATAGGATTGTAGCGCCTAGCGCCCATCTTGATTAATACCCCTAGGTGGTTTATGGTAGCCGGCTTTTACTCATTCACAGCCGGGGAATGATCGGGCGCCTGTTCAGGTATGGTTCAGCCTGACTTGTTAAGATTAGAACTGTGAAAAACTTGAATTTGATGCACTGTGTTGAGTGCTGGAGTACATGAAATGAAGAAAGCTCGAATCTCTATTGCGACCTTGTTTGCGCTTGTTTTAACGGGCACAGCTGCGGCTGGCGCGGGTGCCGCACCCACTTCTCTATCAGAGGGTGTTTACACGGCTGAACAGGCCGAATCAGGTAAACCATTGTTCGAGAAAAGCTGTAATGCCTGCCACAATGCGGATTTCTATAAGACGGTATTGCAAACATGGCGCGGCGAGCCAATGCAGTACTTGTTCGAGCAGGTCATGAGTGCGATGCCAGCCGACAACCCTGGCTCCTTGTATGACACTGAATACGAGCAAATTTTCGCTCATATTCTAGAGCTTGTCGGTTTCCCCGCGGGTGACACGGAGCTTAGCTACTCCAGTGGCATGATGATGGATGTGGAAGTTGAAAGCGCTCCGTGATCCCTTGTGAGATTTGAAAAACCCGCCTAGGCGGGTTTTTTTATGCCTGCAATTTAGCGTTCGCACTCATCCAAGAGCTTATTAATTTTATTGCGATCCCTATTGGCTAGTTGCAGTTCATATTTCTCGGCCACTATGCGCCATTGGCGAGCATAGGAACATTGATACTCCTTTCGGGGCAGGTAGCGACTGGGACCCCGATTTCGTTTCTTGCGAATCTCCTTGCGGTCTATGGCAATCACATTGAGCGGATCATTTGCGAAAGCTAGTTTCTTATTGGGTGACCAGTAATCACCGCCATTATTATGGGCATATTCGAGTGGGATAATATGATCCAACGCTAGCTGTGCTGCCACGGTGAATACCTTGCCTGTGTATTCATCGAGCCATTCGCCAGTTCTTACGGTGCACTCGCGTGGATTGCTAAAACTGACGGGTACGAGGCTTGATGCCGCTAATACCTCCTGACGTGTGCTTTGACAGTCGCCATCGTAGTCCAGGTCATAAGACCAATCGTCAGGGTTGAAGAATTGACTGCGTTCGGTTGGACGATCAAAGACGCTGGTGTAGCCGGTTCGGCCTACGGGGTCGGGTTCCTGGCAGAGTGACATATGGCAGTGGTAGCCACCTGTGACGTAGTGGCCGCCGTTGTCATCGAGGCGTCCAGGGTGCCCAAGGCAGCTGGAGTGGAACAGCGCAAGCAGTAGCGCGGGAAGCACTTTGCCAGATAGTGGGATAGACATGACACCTCCTTGTGTACGTTTGCTTAGTCAAAGAGCATAGAGAGATCGATGGCTCTACAGTTCTTGGTGAGTGCTCCAATCGAAATAAAGTCTACCCCAGTCTCTGCAATTGGGACCAGCGTCGACTTATTCACGCCGCCTGAGGCTTCCAGCTTAGCTTGCCCTTTGTTTAGGGCGACGGCCTGCTGTAGCTGAGCAAGGGGGAAATTATCTAGCATAATAGTGTCAGCTTTAGCAGTAAGCGCTTCCCTTAACTGTTCTAAGGTCTCTACTTCGACCTCCACTGGTTTGTCCGAGTGCAATTGTCGAGCGAGCTGGATTGCTTTGCTGATAGAGCCGCAGGCGTTGATATGATTCTCTTTGATAAGAAAAGCATCGTATAAGCCAATACGGTGGTTATGGCAGCCGCCTATTTTTACCGCGTATTTTTGCGCTGTTCTAAGCCCCGGAATGGTTTTGCGAGTATCGAGTAGTCTGACCTCAGTGTGCTTTGTCATTTGCGCGTATTCAAAGCAGATGCTTGCAGTGCCAGACAGGGTTTGAATGAAGTTGAGAATATTGCGCTCTGCGGTAAGAAGAGAGCGGGCCAGACCGCTAAGGCTTGCGATGCGCTGGTCGCTCTCAATGCTGTCCCCGTCTTGCACATGCCATTGAATGCTTGCGCTCGGGTCCACCTGTCTAAGGACCTCATTGGCCCATGGTGTGCCGCAAAAAATAGCGTTTTCTCTGGCATAAATACTCGCATTGGCCTGGGTGTCGTGGCCGATAAGTTGAGCCGTGATATCACCACTGCCTACGTCTTCACGTAGGGCGTTGCTTACGGTGGATTCGATATCTGAAGGGAGCGTAGTCATTCGGGTTCCTATGGTTTGCTTCCTTGCCTTTAGGGAAGCTGTCTAAGAGTGAGGCGATTGCCAGATTGGCTGAATTCTACTTTTCTTAATGCGCTCATGCCCAGTAGCGCTGTGCCCGGCCCCATGGAGGGGTTGATGCTAGCTGAGACATCGCGCAAGTGGATGTCGCCAATGTCCAGGGTATCGATGCGGGAACGGTAGATGGTGATGGTTCCATTAGCTGTATTGGCGGCACCTCTGCCTAGTTTTTCTAGGCCAATTTCCTCGGCAAGGCTCTCTGGGATGACGACATCTGTTGCGCCAGTATCGAGCAAAAAATCGACCTCATGACCGTTGACCAAGCCTCTCAATACATAGTGTCCTTGGCGGTTTCGTTGAAGATCTATCGAAACGCTGCCGTCACTATTATGCTGGCTTTGTAATACTTGATTGGGATTGTCGCGTTGCTCCAAAGCACCATCGAAGAACATCGTTAGCAACACTAAGCCCAGAGCGAAGCTCGCCATGAGCATGCCAAGCCCTAAGGGTTTGCTAGGTTTGTTGTGGGGTGCTGAGTTCATTGTTGTTCTGGTGTGTCGCTAAGTTGGAGGCAAAATTATCGCGTATCCGAGCTTGGAATAATAGGCGTGCATCGCAATCGACGTAACGTAGCGCTAGAATGGAGAGCCAATGATGCCGGCTCGGTTTATACGGAGCCTTCGAGAGCTTTTAGTGATCGGATGAGTTTAATGGAGACAGGATTTGATTAAAGATCATTGGTTGACTAGCGCCCGTCGTGTGGAGTCGCCCAATTACAATGACAGACCGGCTGGCCAGCAGGTAGAACTACTTGTCATCCATAATATTAGCTTGCCACCAGGTCAGTACGGTACTGGCTGTGTAGAGCAGTTCTTCTGCAATCGATTAGATCGTGATGCTCATGACTATTTTAAAGAGATTGCGGACTTGCAGGTATCGGCTCATGTGCTGATTGAGAGGAGCGGCGCGCTCATCCAGTTTGTCCCTTTCGATAAGCGAGCTTGGCATGCGGGCAAGTCTTCCTATAGGGGCCGTGATAACTGTAACGACTTCTCTATAGGGATTGAGTTGGAGGGATGCGATGATGAACCCTATAGCGATGTTCAATATGATACTCTCGCTAAGCTTACCCAGATAATACAGGAGCATTATCCTGAAATATCCCCTGCCTCCATAGTGGGGCATTGCGATATTGCCCCTGGCAGAAAGACAGACCCTGGCGAATGCTTCGACTGGGACAGATACAGAAGACTTTGCGGCCAGTAGGGCGTATTCATTGTAAACGAGGGTAATAAATGAGCTTTCTGGTGATACTAATAGCTCTAGTGGCTAATCATTATTGGACGCGTGATCGTGACGTGCTTAACGATACTTGGTTTCTGCGAGCTCAACAGTACTTGGATAGTCGCCTCCATGTATTACCTGATCCCTTGGCTAAATCTCCCTATTTGTATCCTTTTCTGATTTTGGCGCTACCTTGTCTCGTTCTGGCTGCGGTGCTGTGGCTTGTGGCCGGGGTGTTCTTTGGTCTGCTAAGCATGGCGGTGCATATTCTCGTTTTGCTGGCATTATTTGATCGCATTAATGTCAATAGCTTTACAGAGCGCTATCTCAAGCATTGGGATGCTGGCGACTACGAGGCGGCATTTTTGCTGCTGCAGCAACGCTGGCACCAGCTATCTTTGGATAATTGTGAAGATCCCCAAGGCGTTCATCGGGAATTTTGCCGCTTTCTAGTGGCCAGCTTTTTCGAGCGTATTTTTGCGATCGTATTCTGGTATCTGCTCCTAGGGCCTATAGGTGCCTTGTTTTACCATCTTTGTGTGCTGTATTTGAGCCGCGTATGGCGCCGCGATGATGATGGGGATTTGCTGCTATTGCGCCTTGTATACATCTTGGAATGGGTTCCCGCTCGCCTGCTCGCACTGACATTCTCCTTGGCGGGGGATTTCGTTGTTGCTTTTGGGCGCTTGAAAGAAGTGGTGATGAGTGTGGACAGGTCGGGCGTTAGTGTCGTGTATACCTGCGCAATGGCGGCTGTCGAAGTCGGTAGTAGAGTTTTTATCGTAAGCGATGATAGTACAGCCTCTAGCAAAGAGGGACCTGAAAAAGTACTAATAGAGGCCGGCGAAGAAGATGCTAAACTGGTGCAAGTAAAAGGGCAGCAGCAGTTAAAAGAGCTTTTAGGGCTATTGAACCGTAGTCAGCTCATATGGGTTACCGCTCTAGCCCTTCTAACACTTGCAGGTTTTGGAATGTAAGTTTTGTAGTTTAACTACATAACCTCGTTGAGAGGATTGAAAAATACCGCTGACTTGGGGTAAAATCCGCGCACATTGTAATTTATTTACACATCATTTGAGCAGAGAAGAGGCCACAAGCCTTATCCTGTAAACCAATTTCCCTACATGGGAACTTAAGTAAAGCGAGAAAATGAGCGTATGAATCACTTCAAAGAAGATCAAGACCCTACAGAAACCAAAGAGTGGCTAGATGCCTTGGGATCTGTGATTGACCAAGAGGGTTTGGATCGAGCCCACTTCATTTTGGCGAAGCTTTCCGAAGAAGCTACCCGAAACACCCAGAAAATGCCTTATTCTGCGGTTACCACTCCATACCGCAACACAATTTCTCCGCTTGAAGAAGAAAAAATGCCTGGCGATATGTTCATGGAGCGTCAGATTCGCGGCATTATTCGCTGGAACGCTCTTGCAATGGTGATGCGTGCAGGCAAAAAACCTGGCGCAGAGCTAGGTGGCCATATGTCCACCTTCTCATCTGCAGCAACCCTATACGATGTTGGTTTTAACTACTTCTTCCGCGGCGCCAGCGAAGACCATGGCGGTGATCTAATCTATTTCCAAGGACACTCTTCACCTGGTATTTATTCGCGCTCCTATCTGGAAGGTCGTCTAAGTGAAGAGCAGCTTGATAACTTCCGCCAGGAAGTTAACGGCAATGGTCTGTCTTCATACCCTCATCCTTGGTTGATGCCTGACTATTGGCAGTTCCCGACAGTTTCTATGGGCTTGGGCCCTATTGCCGCTATCTACCAAGCACACGTTATGAAGTATTTGGGTAGCCGCGGTTTGATGGACAATAGCGATCGTAAAGTATGGGCTTTCTTGGGTGATGGTGAAACGGACGAGCCAGAATCTTTGGGTGCAATCGGTAAAGCTGGCCGCGAGAAACTCGACAATCTTATTTTTGTGATCAACTGTAACCTACAGCGCCTCGATGGCCCTGTGCGCGGTAATGGTAAAGTGATACAGGAGCTTGAAGGCATCTTCCGCGGTGCTGGCTGGAATGTGATTAAAGTCGTTTGGGGGCGTCACTGGGATGCCCTGTTAGCGGCTGACAAAGATGGCTTATTGCAGCAACGAATGGACGAGGTTTGTGACGGCGAATACATCAACTACTGGGGCCGAGGCGGCGCTTATACGCGTGAGCACTTCTTCGGTAAGAGCCCAGAGCTGCTGAAAATGGTTGAGCATTTGTCGGACGACGACATCATGCATCTCAACCGCGGTGGTCATGATCCGTTTAAGGTTTACGCTGCCTATAAACAAGCGACGACGGCTAATAATGGTAAACCGACAGTGATTCTAGCGAAGACGGTGAAGGGCTATGCCTTTGGTTCGTCTGCTGAAGCGCAGAATGCGACTCACTCGGTTAAGAAGCTTGATATCGAAGGGCTTAAGAGCTTCCGTGATCGTTTTAATATTCCGATCACAGACGAAAATTTAGAGTCAGTTCCTTACTATCGTCCGGCCGAGGATAGCGCGGAAATGCGTTATATGCGCAAGCGTCGTGCAGCCCTAGGTGGGCCTGTACCTTCGCGTCGCACTGAAGCACAAGAGATTAACGTCCCTGAATTGAGCGCCTTTGAACCTCAGCTACAAGGCTCAAAGGGTCGCGAAATTTCTACGACCATGGCGTTCGTGCGAATTCTGACCACTTTGTGTAAAGACAAAGAAATTGGTCAACGCATCGTGCCTATCGTTCCTGACGAAGCCCGTACCTTTGGTATGGAAGGCATGTTCCGTCAGGTTGGTATTTACTCCTCTGCGGGGCAATTATACGAGCCAGTCGACTCTAACCAAGTCATGTATTACCGTGAGGACAAGAAAGGACAGATGCTAGAGGAGGGGATTACCGAAGCCGGTGCTTTCTCCGCTTGGTTGGCTGCGGCGACTTCCTATAGTGTTAATGACTATCCATTAGTGCCTTTCTATATCTATTACTCAATGTTTGGTTTCCAGCGTATTGGCGACCTCGCTTGGGCGGCGGGTGACTCTCAAGCACGTGGCTTCCTCATTGGTGCTACGGCTGGTAGAACGACCCTTAACGGCGAGGGCTTGCAACACCAAGATGGTCATAGCCATCTTCTAGCCTCTACGATTCCAAACTGCATAAGCTATGATCCGACTTACTCTTATGAGCTAGCGGTTATTGTTCAAGATGGACTACGACGCATGCACAAGGATAGGGAGTCGGTTTACTACTACATCACGACCATGAATGAAAATTACGAGCACCCAGAGATGCCTGCCGGTAGTGAAGAGGCAATCATCAAAGGTATGTACTTGTTGGAAGATGGTGGCAGTAAAGAGTATAAAGTATCGGGTAAGGCAGCCACTAGTGAGCGTGTTAGGCTGCTAGGCAGCGGGACAATCTTGCGCGAGGTGCGCAAGGCTGCACAAATTCTGCGTGATGAGTACAAGGTGCCAGTTGATGTTTGGAGTGTGACAAGCTTCAACGAGTTACGTAAAGACGGTATGTCGACTACTCGTTGGAATATGATGCACCCAACTAAGAAAGAAAAAACCAGCTATGTCACTGAGTGTCTGTCAGGCGTTAAAGGCCCAGTCATTGCCTCTACCGACTACATGAAAGTACATGCTGATCAAATTCGCGAATTCGTACCAGAGTCTTACAGAGTGCTTGGTACCGACGGTTTTGGCCGTAGTGACACGCGCGAAAATCTGCGTCACTTCTTCGAGGTTGATAGCAATTTTGTGGTGCTAGCAACACTTACAGAGCTTAAAGCTCGCGGTGTTGTGACTTCGGATGCGATTGCTAAAGCTATGAAGAAAATGGGTTTAAACCAAGATAAAGCTGATCCGTTGACAGTGTAATAGCGGTTTTTGGTTCGCGAGACAAACATGAACAGAACAATTCAGGAGCATTGATCAGTGCCAGTTGAAAGTATAAAGGTGCCAAATCTAGGTGATTCGGCAGAGGTAGAGGTGATCGAGGTCTTGGTGGAAGCCGGACAAACGATCAGCGAAAACGATTCGCTTATTGTTCTAGAGAGCGATAAAGCAGCCATGGAAATCCCAGCGCCTAAGAGCGGTGTTGTGAAGAGCATTTCTGTTAAGTTGGGAGATGAGGTCTCTGAAGGCGATGAGATCCTTATGTTGGAAGTTGAAGGGGAGGAGGCTGCTGCGCCAGAGCCCGAACCTGAGAAAGCGCCAGCACCAGAGCCAGAGCCCGCAGCGGCCGCCCCGGCTCCCGCTGCAGAGCCCGCCAGCAGTTCGGTTGAAACCATTACGGTTCCTGACTTAGGGGGTGACAGTGACGTGGAAGTGATTGAACTTCATGTCGCTATTGGTGACGAAATCGATGTAGAAGACCCATTGGTTACATTGGAGTCTGACAAAGCAGCGATGGAAGTGCCAACACCCAAAGCAGGTAAAGTCACTGGCGTTCATCTTAAAGTGGGTGACTCGGTCTCTATGGGCTCGGCCATTATTGAGTTGGAAGTTTCCGGTGCTGCTGCGTCAGCGCCTGCTCCGGCGGCCGCGCCAGAACCATCCCCAGCACCTGCGCAGCCAAAAGCCGCTGCAGCTGCTCCAGCCCCAGCACAAAAAGTTGCTGAAGTGCCCAATATCGAAGCGCCAAATGCTGGCTCAAGTGTTTATGCCGGGCCTGCGGTGCGAAAACTCGCCCGTGAACTAGGCGTAGATTTAGGCCAAGTAAAAGGCTCAGGCGCTAAGAGCCGAATCTTAAAAGAAGATATTCACGCCTTCGTGAAGGCTAAGCTTCAGGCGCCTGCGGCCAGTGGTGCCGGTGCAATGCTCAGTGCCGTTCCTGATATCGATTTTAGCCAGTTTGGTGAAATTGAAGAAGTTCCAATGAGTAAGCTGCATAAGGTCACAGCCGCTAATATGCAGCGCAATTGGTCTACAGTTCCTCACGTCGCCCAATTTAATGAGGCCGATATCACGGACTTGGAAGAGTTTAGAGCGCAGATGCGCGGTGAGGCAGATAAGCGAGGAGTGAAGCTAACATTCCTGCCATTCTTGCTGAAAGCTTGCGCCAAAGTTTTGCAGGAATATAAGCAGTTTAATGTGTCCTTACACTCTTCGGGTGAGTACCTTATTCAGAAGAGTTATATACACATTGGTGTAGCGGTGGCTACCGAGGCTGGTCTGGTTGTTCCTGTCATTCGTGACGTGGACAAGAAGTCTATTTGGGAGCTAGCAGAAGAAGTTATTGAGATGAGTAATAAGGCCAAGAATCGTCGTCTTACTAAAGACGATATGCAAGGGGCCTGTTTTACCATTTCAAGTTTGGGTGCTCTAGGCGGCACTGGCTTTATACCAATCGTTAATGCGCCTGAAGTTGCGATTTTGGGAGTATCAAAGACGCAAACTAAGCCGGTTTATATTGATGGTCAACTACAGCCAAGAAAAATGCTGCCATTGACTCTCTCTTACGATCACCGCGCCGTAAACGGGGTTGATGGTGGTATGTTTGCGACTTATCTTGCTCAGCTGCTAGGTGATATAAGACAGCTAGCTCTGTAAGCTATTACACGAAAAGCCCTAAGCGTGCTAAGGCGTGCTTAGGGCTTTTTTGTGCGCGTAAGAAAAGTGTTAGGTGGCTGGAAAAAAGAATTGCGATGGGCCTTTAGTAAACTGCTGAATTTCACAGTCGAAGGCCGTGCTCAAATTTTCCGTTGTGAGTACATCGGCTCTATCGCCATAAATAAATTGGCCGTCCCCAATAAGGAGTAGAATCTGGTCGCAGAAACGCGACGCCAGATTAATATCATGGGTCGCCATTATGAGCGCACCGCTTTCGTTCTTGACCTTTGTGTGCAAAATTTCCAATGATTTTATTTGCAGTGCAATGTCCAGATGATTGCTCGGTTCGTCTAGCAAATATAATCTGGGGTCTTGCGTTAATAGGGTGGCAATGGCCAGTCTTTGGCGTTCGCCTCCGGACAGCGTGCGAATGTCTTGGTCACGAACTGAGTCTATACCTAATAAACGTAAAGCCTCAGAGACACGAGCTAAGTCGTCTTTTCCTTCCCAGCGCCAAGCAGGCAAATGAGGGTGTCGTCCTGACATCGCAAACTCTAAGGTGCTCGCTGGCATTTCGTCGTCTGCACTTTGCATGAGTATGCCTACTAATAGAGATAGCTCTTTGCGCGAGTAGGCCAGTAGGTCTTTTCCCAGCAGTTGTATTTGCCCTGATGATGAGCCTTGAAGGTTTGCTAGGGCGTGAAGGAGGCTGGTTTTGCCTGTGCCGTTGGGGCCTAGCACGCCTAGGCTTGCCCCTTGGGGTACGCAAAGGTTTAGATCGTTCATCAGAAGTTTGCCAGCAACGCAAAGGCTTAAGGCCTTTGTGCTAAGGAGTTCGATACTCGCTGTAGGGCTGTCACTCATCACGAACGCCTCGCGCTAAGTGCAGCGTTGCTGCGCAGGATGATGAGGAAGGCAGGCACGCCGATGAGCGCTGTAATAACGCCCACTGGCAGTTGAATGGGGGCTATAACGGTTCTGGCTACACTATCGGCTAAGACCAGAAAGCTGCCGCCCAGTAGGGCCGAGCTGGGTATGAGAATGCGATGATCCCTAGCGCCAATTAGACGGAGCATATGGGGCACAATAAGGCCGACAAAACCAATCGCGCCGGCGAGCGTTACAGCGCATGCTGTCATGAGCGATGCGGCGCCAAATAGTGTCATTCTTAGACTGCCAACATTGACCCCTAGACTCGCCGCGTGCCGCTCTCCGTGATTAAGCATATTCAGCGATCGGGCGCAGGACAATAAGATGAGTAAGCCCACAATGAGTACTGTGGCGCTCAAGGCACTGGGCTTGCTTTGACTGAGATCGCCCATCAGCCAGAAGAGCATGCTATAGACGCTATTATTGGCACTGGTAGTGAGAAGAATATTGATCAACGCTCCCCATCCTGCCGAGACTACCACGCCCGTTAGGAGCAAGCGTATTGAAGAGCTTGTATTGCTGCGTCCCGAAAGGCCAAACACGATAGTAATCGAGAGTATGGCTCCTGCAAAAGCGGAATTGGCAATGGCAACACTGCCAAGCCCCAAGAGTATGGCGCTGAGAGCCGCTACAGAGGCGCCTCCAGAGATGCCTAGGATATAAGGGTCCGCCAGCGGGTTACGCAGCAGTACCTGCATGACAACGCCGGACAAGGCCAATAGGGCGCCAGTGATAAAGGCGGCGAAGGTGCGCGGCATGCGCAGCTCCAGAACGACTTGTTGTTCCAGTCCTTCATGGGGCTTGCCTAAGAGAGATAATAGATCCGATGCGCTTATGGGGACACTGCCGCTAGCTAGTGAAATCAGGATACTAGCCAGCGCAATGCCGCATAAGGCGAGAAGCAGTAACAAGTGGCGACGTGTAATCAAAATTTGAGTATTCCTAATATTTCGATGTAACGCACGTCGCTCTTGTGACTTCAGGTCACTGGAAACTGCGTAGCTTGTCCAGCGACTATATACCAACTTACGAACAGAGCGTTTATCAAGGCTCCCGGAACATAAGAGGCGGTTCTGCGATACGTAAATGTACTGATAATGGCAACAATCAATAGTAAGGGCACAAATTGTATCATTACTATCGTATTGAGTGCCTCTGCCGGTGTTAGCAGGGCATCACGTAGGAACAAATTGGCGTATTGAGCGACTAGGAAGACAAAGAAGCCGCCCATTAAAGCCAAGGAGTTACTGAGGTACTGCCGTGAGGGAGTGTCACCCTCCACAGACAGGCCACCATGCAGAGCCCTCAGAGTCACTAGGAAGAATACGGTAAATGGAATTAGGTAAACCAGCATGATCTTAAACTGGGTAAGGCTCAAGGCTTTTACGCCCACAAACCAGAAGCGGAAGTCGATCATGAAGAAATAGTCCGCAAGCACTACGGCACAGTAAGCAATCGCAATGGTGGCTAGACTGAGCACAATAGATTGCTTAAATCGATGGTTGAAGCTGACCACCCCAGTTTTCACTGCTACGCCTAGGCCGACGCTAATTATACCGTTCAAGATAGCCCAGAACGCGACTTGGCTAGTGATGCTTTGGGGTAATAGAGCCGAGGGGGGGAGCAATTGCCCACCCCAGCGCATAAACGGATAGAAACTGGCAACTGGAATCACTGCACTAGCCGCGGCCATTAACCACCATTTTGGCGAGCGCTGCGTATAGGCATAGGTGGCGGGTGTTCCATTAACAGAGGCGAAGTAGTTGTGAGTAAGCAGCAACTGCACACTGCCACAAATCAGCATAACAAACCCTATGAGGGCAATGAGAGTACCTACTTCTTTGAAGAACCAAATCTGATCGGAGGCGGCCAGTGGAGTGCCACCGTCCAAGGTCTGTGCAAACCAGTCCAATGCATGGCCGATAGCAACATGTGAGATATGGTCGCCGGGATGCGTAACGGGAGGGGAATACAGCACGCGAGCCGTGCCATCCGAAATATTGCCATAGAGCCTTTCTTCTACGACGTTTTCAGAAGTGGCAAAAAGGGCCTTAAGGTTTTCGCTCTGGCCAACGACGGAGCCACTCGGAACTTGCCACATTGTGGGAGCAAACTCATCGTACTTGGAAAACACTAAGGCGACGTTTCTTGGCCAGTCGGCAGAGCCAGGCATTGATCGACCACCACCGACGCTAGAACCTTCGAGGACCATCGACTTATAACCATCGGGGTCGGCCGCAGCGGCGGCGAGAATAGTCCACCCTCCCATGGAGTGACCTTCGAGGCCGATATTGTCTTTATCGACAATATCTAAGGTGCGCAGATAGGCTAAACCGGCTGGCCCGCCAAAGCCATTGGCAAATGCGGGCGCTTCGGAATATCCGTGTCCTGCTTGATCCATGGCCAACACAACATAGCCGCGCCTTGCGAACTCTATTGCGAAACCCGCCTGTACTTCCTTGGAGTTAATATAGCCATGTACCGCCAGAATGCCGGGTGCGGGATTCTCTGCGCTTACCCCTTCCGGGATATAGAGATAGGCGCTAAGAATGCTGCCGTTTGCCCCAGCGAAGCGGACATCCTTAATCGCAATATTATTAGTGGTCTGAATTGAATGGGCTAGAAACGCACCGAGCAAAATTATGCCCCATGCGAGATAGAAGAGCCGCCAAGGTGTTTTTATCATTATTATTGTTCTCCCGAAATGAACAGGCTTTGCCAAAGTATAGGCAGTAGCATCTTAGTCTATCGAAACGGCTGCTTCAATGAATTGCTAAGGCGGGGTATTGCTTGGCAAAGCGTTCCAGTAAGGCTTGGTTGAACTGGCAGGAGCAGCCTTGCTCTAGAGCCAGATGGCACAGGTAAGTGTTGAGTTGGCTTAGCTCCGTCACTTTGCCTTTTCTTACGTCTTGTAAGGTAGAGGAGATATTATTGGCCGTTGCCTTCGCTACTTGCGTTGCTGCTGACAATAAGTTACTTACCGCTGAGGCTTCGGGAATGCTATGCAAGATACTGGCTACCTCATGGCACAGCTTTGGAAATTCTTGAGACGCCTGTGGATGCGTCAGTAGCTCACCGTTCGGAATATCGTACAGACTAGTCAGAATATTTATGCAGCAATTAATGGCGAATTTTCGCCATAGTCGCGAGCATATATCGGGGTCATGTCTAATATGTAGGGTGTCGGCTGGTAGTTGCGTCACTAGAGCGCGACTATGGCTGAAATCCGAACCCATTTGCCCTATCCAAGTCTCTCCTAAGCCGGCATGAAAAATATGGAACGGCTCTTTGACATAGGCGCCAGTGCTCGTACTTATACTGATCACACGCTCCTCACCAAATGAATCGACTGCGTCGAAATGAGGTTTTAGGCCGTTTTGCAGAAGAATGATGAGGGTTCTAGGGCCTATAAAGTGTTTCGCGCTAGCAATAGCTGCGCTGACATCTTGCGCTTTGCACGTGAGGAGCAAGTGACTAATAGGGGAAGTAAAGCTTGTCGTTAGAAAGGCTGGCAGCTTATTTGTCACGATGCCTTCATCGGACTCTATGGTGATGGTGTTGCCTTGTCTCTCGAAGCCGGCTAGGGACTCCTGAGTGTGGAGCAGCAGCTTGACTGAATGCTTGGATTGACTCCTTCGCAGATGGGCGTCGATATGGCTTGCCCACAGACATCCCATAGCGCCTCCCCCTAGTATGGCCCAGTGTTGCTCAGGTGATTGTCCAAACTGTTTCGTGTCAGGTTTCATGTGTTTAAGGTGCAGTCTTATGTAAAATTCAGAACGATTGCCGAGATTCACACATCTTAGCTTGCAGTGTTAGTATGTCGCACTTATTTTTTGCTTGGGAAGGACAGAGGTTTAGCCATGCCATCATTCGATATTGTGTCAGAAGTGGAAATGCCAGAAGTGAATAATGCCTTAGATCAGGCGCGCCGAGAAGTGGGTACGCGGTTTGACTTTAAAGGCGTCGAGGCGAGCTTTGAGCTGGCAGACAAGGAGATAACAGTCTCTGCGGAATCGGATTTTCAGGTAGAGCAGATGCTGGATATTCTTAAGGGTAAGCTAGTCAAGCGTAACGTCGACATAAAGGCATTAGAAGTGGGTGAGATTAAACAATCGGGTAAGCTAGCTCTGATGCCTGTGAAAATTCAACAGGGCATAGAGGCCGATACCGCTCGCAAGATTGTCAAACTCGTCAAAGAGTCCAAGATCAAAGTGCAAACAGCGATTCAAGGCGATAAGCTGCGAGTGACGGGCAAAAAGCGTGATGATCTGCAGGGGGTAATGGCACTCGTGAGAGACGCCAAATTGGAAATACCTGTTCAGTTTAATAATTTCCGTGACTAGCCTTTAAACGGCTTAGTAATGGTTTCGAGATAGGCAAAAGGCGGTTATTTGAATAATTCTAAGACCCTGTGGCAGTCGTTTCTGCAGCTAAGAGACAAGCGTTTGATCATGGTGTTTCTGCTGGGCTTCTCTAGCGGTTTTCCGTGGGTCTTACACGGCTCTGTTATGACGCTGTGGCTGCAGTCTTCCGGGCTATCTCGTTCTACCATTGGTTTCTTTGGCGCGGTAGCTACCGTTTATGCCATAAATTGGGCTTGGGCACCGTTGGTCGACCGCTTCTCGCTGCCCTTGCTTAGTAGGCTAGGGCAAAGACGATCTTGGATAGTGCTGACTCAGTTCGCCATTATGCTGTGCCTACTGTTCTTAAGCGGCACCAATCCAAACGAAAGCCTCGTCATGGTGAGCTTTTGGGCCTTGTGCATTGCCATCTTCTCGGCGACGCAAGACATTGCAGTAGATGCTTATCGTATTAGCATTTTCAGCAAGGAGGAGGCGGACGATAAGATGCCCTTCGCCGCTGCCATTAGCACGACTGGGTGGTGGGCAGGATACGGTTTCTTGGGAGGGGCGTTTGCGCTGTTCTTGGGCGGAGAGAGTATCGGATTTAGCTGGCCACAAGTCTATGTGGCTTTGAGCGGCTTGTACGTGGTGATTATTGCGCTGGTATTGATGATCCGAGAGCCCGAACAAGTGGCCGACGAAGTGCCGGTGCCCACCATAGTGCAAGGCTCTAGAATATCCCATTGGTTCTATACCTATGTTGCCGCACCCTTTCAGGAGTTCTTCTCTCGTTGCGGCTTCAAGTTGGCATTATCTATATTTGTGCTGCTGATGGTATTTCGCTTGGGAGAGGCGATGTTGGGCAAAATGTCCTTGGTCTTTTACGCGGAGATAGGCTTTAGTACCGATCAAATTGCACTGTACTCGAAGTTTTTTGGCGGTATCGTAACGGCGCTGTTTAGCCTGTTAGGAGCCGTGATAAATACGCGCTTTGGTGTCGTAAAGGGCTTGATGGTAGGCGGTATCGCCATGGCCTCCTCTAATTTACTGTTTGCGCTAATGGCGGTAGTTGGACCCAACGTGAACTTGCTGGTAGTGACACTCATCGTCGATAACTTCAGCGCGGCCTTCGCCACCGTGGCCTTCATATCCTTTATCTCCTATTTTACCAGCAGGACTTACACTGGAACTCAATATGCCCTTATGGCGTCGATATCGAACTTTGGGCGTACGACTCTAGCGGCGGGCAGTGGCTCCTTAGTAGATTATCTAGATGGTAATTGGTCGCTATTCTTTATTCTTACGTCTCTGATGGTAATACCGGGGCTAATGCTATTGCTTTGGATTGGTGGTCAGATTAGACGTTACGATGACGATCGCGTACTCTCAGGCGCAGTGTCTGCTGATAGCAGGCGAATGTCCTAGGGAAAATACGAGAGCGTAATGCGAGTTCCTTTTTATTTGTTCATCATTGTTCCGTTTATCGAAATCCTGTTGCTACTGGAAGTCAGCGATAATATCGGAGGCTTGTGGACGATTAGCTTGGTCATTCTGACCGCGTTCATTGGCGTAAGGCTGTTGAAACTGCAAGGGATATCTACTCTGACGCGATTTCAGGGACGTTTGCAGCGAGGTGAGCTTCCGGCCCAGGAGATTGTGGAGGGGCTGCTGATCGCCTTCTCTGGGGCTCTGTTGCTTACTCCAGGCTTTCTCACCGATATCATTGGTTTTTCCTGTTTGCTCCCGCCACTTCGGGCTGCCATGGCAAGAAAACTGCTGGCCTCGGGTAAATTCACCGCGATGGGAGGAGGATTCTCCAGTCAGTCTTCTTTTTACTACCGGGGTTCGAATGACTTCGACCAGGAAGGAGAGATTATCCCTGGTGAGTATCGCAACGAGGACGAGCCCAGCGAGCAGATAGACAAGCCCGATAAGTGAGCATAGGGCATAGACTTCATAGCCAATCGGCCAAAAGGTCGCTCTTGTGTTCCTTAAGTGAAAAAAAGTTTCTTTTTAGCATTGAAATCTCAAGCCTCACCCCCATCTACTCAGCACCCGCGTTGAAGTCATCTTATATGGGTGGCAGCGACAGCAGATTAAACACAGTTTTAGCAGCTGCTCGATAGGTTCAAGGCTCCACTCCCTCTGTGGGTTGAGTATGCCTTTTGAGCAACTGTACATAGTAAGTAAATTGATTGTTTCAGGAGAAAAAGCAATGAAAATTAGACCTTTGCAAGACCGAGTCGTTGTACGCCGCAAGGAAGAGGAAACCACTACTGCAGGGGGCATCGTACTACCCGGTTCTGCTACTGAGAAACCTGCACAAGGTGAGGTCGTAGCCGTAGGTCCAGGTCGCATTTTGGACAATGGCGAGAAACGCCCAGTAGATTTAAAAGAGGGCGATACAGTGGTATTTGGCAAGTATGCCAGTAACACAGTAAAGATTGGCGACGAAGAACTGCTGATTCTTAACGAAAGCGAAATTTTTGGTGTTATCGAGTCTTAAGTAAACACGATTAATTGACTTATTTTTGATTACGAATAAACAAGATTATAGGAACAAAGAAAATGGCTAAAGACGTAAGATTTGGAGATTCCGCACGACAAAGAATGCTAGAAGGCGTAAACATTCTGGCAGATGCGGTAAAGGTAACGCTAGGTCCTAAAGGTCGCAACGTAGTGTTGGATAAGTCTTTTGGTGCACCCACCGTGACTAAAGACGGCGTATCGGTAGCGAAAGAGATCGAGCTGGAAGACAAGTTCGAGAACATGGGCGCGCAAATGGTTAAGGAAGTGGCATCGCAGACTTCTGATGTTGCGGGCGACGGTACTACAACGGCGACAGTGCTAGCACAGGCAATCCTTAACGAAGGTTTGAAGTCTGTTGCGGCAGGCATGAACCCAATGGATCTTAAGCGCGGTATCGATAAAGCAGTGAAAGCGCTAGTTGAAGAAATTGGCAAACTTTCTACTCCTTGCACAAACTCTAAAGCGATTGCTCAAGTGGGTGCTATCTCTGCTAACTCTGACCAAGAAATCGGTGAGATCATCGCTCAGGCAATGGAGAAAGTAGGTAAAGAAGGTGTTATCACTGTTGAGGAAGGTTCTGGTTTCGACAACGAGCTAGACGTTGTGGAAGGTATGCAGTTTGATCGCGGTTACCTATCTCCTTACTTCATCAATAACCAAGACAATATGAATGCAGAATTGGAAAACCCTTACCTGCTTCTTATTGACAAGAAAGTTTCTAATATTCGCGAATTGCTGCCTGTTCTGGAAGCCGTTGCGAAGACTAGCCGTCCACTTCTTGTTATTGCAGAAGATGTTGAAGGCGAAGCTTTGGCAACACTGATCGTGAACAATATGCGCGGAATCGTGAAAGTTGCTGCTGCGAAAGCACCTGGCTTTGGTGACCGTCGCAAGGCAATGCTAGAAGACATCGCCATTTTGACTGGTGGTACAGTAATCTCCGAAGAAGTGGGTCTTAGCCTAGAAGCGGCGACTATTGAACACCTAGGTAGCGCGAAGAGCATCGTACTATCTAAAGAGAGCACAACAATCATCGATGGTTCTGGTGATTCTGCTGCAATCGAAGGTCGTGTTGGTCAGATCCGTCGTCAAATTGAAGAAACAAGCTCGGACTACGACAAAGAGAAACTGCAAGAGCGTGTGGCTAAATTAGCCGGCGGTGTGGCAGTAATCAAAGTGGGTGCTGGCACAGAGATGGAAATGAAAGAGAAGAAAGCACGTGTTGAAGACGCGCTGCATTCGACTCGCGCCGCGGTAGAAGAAGGCGTAGTGCCTGGCGGTGGTGTTGCACTTGTTCGTTCATTGATGGCTGTTGAAGGTCTTAAGGGCGACAACGAGGACCAGAACGTAGGTATTGCGTTATTACTTCGCGCTGTTTCTGCTCCACTACGTCAGATCGTGAAAAACGCTGGTGACGAAGCTTCTGTGGTATTGGACAAAGTGAAAGCTGGTTCTGGTAACTTCGGTTACAACGCTGCGAATGGCGAGTATGTTGATATGGTTGAGCAGGGCATTATCGACCCAGCGAAAGTAACGCGTAGTGCGCTACAAGCTGCGGGTTCAGTTGCCGGTTTGATGATCACTACCGAGTGTATGATCAGCGACATTCCAGAAGAAAAGTCCGGCCCCGATATGAGTGGCATGGGCGGTATGGGCGGTATGGGTGGAATGGGCGGCATGATGTAAGCCCAGCAATCCTACGCTGTAAAAAGAGCCTCGCTTTAGCGGGGCTTTTTTTTGCCTGTCATTTTTTACGGTTTTGGTTTTAGCGCTTTGGCCCGGAAGCGGTATCGCTGCACGAGACGCGCCGTGAATACATCCTTGTAGGCTCCACTCGGGCATCCTTGCCCTCGAGGGTCTCATGCAACGATTTCACTCCCGCGCCTCTTGGGCTTTGATGCTGCGCGGGGCGATCACGCACGGATTCTGTTGCTTTAGGTTTAGCAGGGCGTGGTTCATCTATATTTCCAATTAGGATAGTTCATAGCTTTAGCACTAAGGCCCGGAAGCGGTATCGCTGCACGAGACACGCCGTGAATACTTCCTTGTAGGCTCCACTCGGGCATCCTTGCCCTCGAGGGTCTCATGCAGCGATTCCACTCCCGCGCCTCTTGGGCTTTGGTGCTGCGCGGGGCGATCATGACGGATTCTTTTGCTTTAAATCTAGCAGGGAGTTTAAGGCCCTGTGTTTGATGTTGAGTCTAATGCCGCGCGTGATAAATCAGCGCTAAAAGCATGATAAATGCTGAATTTGCCCAGTTTCACCACGTTGAACGATATTATCGCTGATGAAACTATTACTCAGCTAGAACAATCCACTTGGCTCAGCTTCTATATCCCAACTAAAGATCAATACCTCTTTCGCATCCGATCCCTTGCCGCCACCGCAAGTGTACTTAATGTCTGTTGTCTCGATATGGAATCCAGCAAATGCTCGTCTGATGTCTGGGTGATCATTTAAGCTGATAATTGCCTTGCCTTTCATTGTTCGCATTATCTGGGCCATCAGCTCATACTGATCAAAGCCAAAATCTACCCCGTAACCCTCGGTTTCCCAATATGGTGGGTCTAGATAGAAAAATGTGTGGTCACGGTCATAGCGCTCAATACACTTATCCCAAGGCAAGTTCTCAATGTAAGTGTTGGCCAATCGCAAATGCGCAGAGGATAGACTTTCCTCTATCCTAAGCAAGTTCAAGCCCGGAGGCTGAGTAGTAGCAGTGCCATAGGTTTGTCCAGACACTAGCCCACCGAACGCGCTTTGCTGCAGGTAATAGAATCGCGCTGCGCGCTGAATGTCCGTCAACGTCTCAACACGAGTCATCTTCAGCCATTCGAACACCTGCCGAGAGCTGAGCGCCCACTTGAACTGCCGTACAAACTCCTCAAGGTGATTCTGCACGACCCTATATAAGTTGGTAAGGTCGCCGTTTATATCGTTGAGAACTTCGACTTTCGCTGGTTCTCGAAGGAAATAGAGAGCAGCGCCACCCGCGAACGGTTCGCAGTAGCATTGGTGTTGCGGAAAGAATGGAAATATACGGTCAGCAAGACGGCGCTTACCGCCTATCCATGGAATTATTGGGTTTGTCATGACTTAGCCTTTATCAGTACAACGATTATCTGTTAGGCTTCGCGACGCTGTGTACACGGCGGCGAGCCCTAGCTCGGTCACGGCTTAATCGTGGCTGAGGTCTTGAGAGAGTTGCCGCTCTCTCAAGTCGCTCGTTCTTCTCTGGCCTTTATGGCCAGCCCTGCTCTATATCAATACTCTCTAGTGCAACTACGGTAGCCGCCGCAGCAATGCTCTCTAGCAAAGCAAACTCGTTATCCATAACTGCTTGGATGTAGTCATCAACTGCATCGACAATGGCAATGAACTGGCTGTCAGTCACTTCTAATCGATCACCAGCTTCAGTAACGATCTTTCGCGTCGGCTTAGTAGACATACGAGCGCCCACCAGCAGGCTCCGTGCCTCTGCAGTTGTGGCTATGAGTACGCCCCCCACGTCAACTCCTGCGTCACGTGCTGTGCTTGCTTTAGTACGCACTTGAGCGATCATCTCTTCTTTAATGTCACTTAGCGAATGGGCTTGCTGTATCCAGCTCACGCGCCATACACCATCCACTTTCTGTGGTTCAGAATGGGAAAGCTGCACAAACGTTTCGTTTACGTCCGGCTTTTCATCAACCTCGACTTCGTAAATACCAAAGGCGTTCAAGTCAGATGAAGCAGGGTTCGCTTTGAAGAGCGTGCGCGGAAAATCAGCCCGTAGCTGCTTCTTGGTTGGAGAGTATGGATAAACTACTTCACCGGTATCGGTAACTCTTAAACTTGGCATGATGCACCTCTTCTATATTGGACTTATTGCTAGCAAGACTGCGTCTTTTCTTGAAGCTGCAGACGGTTCAAATGTGCGAGTACCGCTAGCGCCAGCATCTAGCCCCTCTTCGTAAAATATCTGCAGGTTTGGCCTATTGCCGTCGACCTCCGAAAGTAATAGCTCCATACCTTCTGTTGAAGCAAAGTCTCCGAAGCGTGTGGCCACAGGTGCCAGTAACAGACTTCCAGCACTGGCGACAACAATAGACTCAGCAACAACGTCATTCGAATCATTGTCTGTAAATACAACGCTTCCAGCTGTATCCCACACTCCGCCCTTGATAAGTATCATGAACCCAACAAGGTCTGAGCTGCCGCTGGCAGTGAATGAGTATGATCCCGGCTCTGATGCGCTTGCGACGCGAGTTTGTACACACAGGCCCGGATAATTAGAGGTATTAATCGCTCGTAGCGAAAATGACGCATGTGTGCCCCAATCCCTATCATCGCCACAGCACATCACCGCAACCAGCAAATCTCCCAACTCGACTCCCGATGGTACTGATAGGCTTAACGATGAGCTTCCTGCAACGACTGCCTGTGAGCTGTTGCTGATTTCAATAGAACTGACAGATGCCCCGAATTTAGCGGCCATAATGTTTCTGCGAGCACTAAGCATAGTTGAGTCCCACTACATCAAGAGTGAAAGACGCACCGCCATCAATAGTCTCTAGAACCAATTTATCTAGGCCAGCTACAGTGAGATCTGGCAATCCTGCTTCTGGTATTTTGACGGTTGCAGGCCACGTGATGCTTTGACTTCCACCATTAGTAAGCCAGATAACTATGCCTCCACACTTAGAGGCCGCTGTGGGATTGGAAAGACTGAAAGTAGTAGCAGCTGTATCCACAGTGGCAGTCACAATGTTGCCGAGACTCAAATCAATATCTATAGCACCTCCACCCAAGCTACCCATGGCGTTGACAGACTCAGCAGTGCGTCCTAGTGTCTTGCTTGTGAGGGTTTGCTGGTCGTTAGTACCAACAACGTCTCCAGCGGGTAGATTCAATTCCTGAATTGCGCTAGCCAAGTCACTTGGGGTCAGTAACTCGTCGTTTGCAATTGCGTCAGCGATAAAACTAGCCATCGCAGCAAGTGTTGGGGATTCCGCAGTTGCTGCTAGTGCCTCCAGTGTTGGTTGGAGATCTGCAAGACTCTCAGCTTGAGCCACATAGGTAGCTAGCGTGGTAAAATTGTCGCTAAGCGTTAAAAGTTTCTCCACATAGCCTTGTCCTGCGTCATACGGGTCATCTTCTTTATCAAAAGCAATTGGATCAAAAGTAGGTACGGGCATTTCACGCCTCCTGCAATGCGAATTCTAAAGTGTGTTTAGTGGCGTTGCTGTTTCTTAGTCCCGAAGTACTTGTCACGTAGCACACCATGCTGTGATCGCGTTCAAGTTTTCCGCCACGCTCTGGAAATAGACTAACGAATATCTCGTCGAAGTCCGCTGTATTACGAATAAAGTCAGCCCATGCGGAGCGCTCGGCATCAAGTATGCGAGGTAGTGTTAAGCGTATTGAACGCCTCTTGATGCCTACGTCACGCTTAGGAGAGCCTCCCTCAGAGAATTCAAGCTTGGAAGTGCTGCTGTAGCTCAGTTCGTAGCCGTAGCGGAAGTTTCGAACAGGTGAGACCGCTTGCCCAAATAATATGCGGTTAATATCAATGTAGCCTGCCGGGTTGCCATCACTGATAATAACGATCTCACCAGACTGGGCCACGATAGAGCCAAACCATAACACTGAATAGGGTCTGTCCCACTCGTCAAACACCGAAGCGCTTAACGTGTCTATTCCCCAGTTCAATTCACCAGCGGTCTTTGGTACAAGTGCTTCTGCAACGTCGGACTCGAAAAGTGTGCCAGTCTTGTTTGGCCCAGACCAAAGCCTCAGCTGGTAAGTATCTCCAACACGCAGGTTGTGACCATCAAGTACCAGGGCCGAAATACGCTTCCGTTCCGGTAACTCAAAAGCGATTGTCAATCCGTTTTCGTCAACAGCAGTGGATCGAAAGCTCTCTGTGCGATTACTGTTCTGCACGTTCTCCACAGGCATCGTGCTGACTAGCGACGGTACCGGGGTGGCGCTCAGCGTGGCTGATCTAGCTAGGTTTTCCACAATCACTCGAATTTGACTATTTGCTATCGCCACAACTTCAACCTCGCCTTACCAGAAGTAAATACACTGTCAGAGTCATACACTACACAATTCTGGCCGCTCGAAAATCCGTATCGGGGGTGTACTAAGCTAATAGTGTTGCCAAGCCTGTGTTGATATAGCGCTGCATATACTTGCAGCTCAAAGAAATAGCGCTCGACGCTGTGCAACGCCATCTCTGCAGACAGCCGCTCCGCCGCACCCGACTGAGTCGTCAGTGTAGTCGCGATCAGCTCTGGCTCAGTTGCTAATGGGTGAATAGCAGCGATATCGTTTTCATCTTCAACAATAGAGTATTCTCTAGCCAGTTCAGCGCGCTCAGTAGCGGTCAACGTCGTGTCTAACGATTCTTGTACGGTGTAATTCCTTCGATACCCTAACCTTGCTTTACTCCAAGGCAATTCGGTCGTTGTGGCCACCAAGGAGTCTAGACGGATGTCGTCGACACCAATCGTCACATCTGCAACTTCTAACGGCTCTCCCAATCGAACTACGGTTATTGCCCCGGATTCGTTACGGCTTAGCTTTGCGCCTATGGACTTCAACACTTCATCAATAACTTGGCGGGCTGTTTTTCGCGCTGAAACGTAGAGGTTGTGTTCCCATGCGATCTCTACGTCTAAAGCATCAAAGGCGGCATCATCATAAAATTCAGCCGGTAGATTCGTGCGAGTGCTAATTATGTGATCAATGATCTCACCGGCCTTGACTAAAGTGGTGCCGGTAACTTTCGCTCCAACGGCGTCAATTGTGATATTACCCACTGGAGCGCCAGTAAGTGTCACGGTACCTGCCGCTAAATCTACCGTGTGAGAAACTGGGCCTTTTCCATTGTCTTTCACCAAACTGACCGACGTGGCTTCAATGTCTGAGAATTGGTAAACGTGAGTAGCTCCATCAAGCAGTACTGGAGAGATATTGAAACAATCGCCGTAGATGATCGGGACATAGTCGCCAGCATTGGGGCCAGATGCCAACGTCTGTGATTGAATAGGTTGTTCGAGGTAGTCTTCAGGCTCGCGAAACTTCAGCACCAAAGAGTTCTTGCCACGACCAAATCGCTGCTTAACCACCCCGATAAAGACAAGACGAAAGTCAGAGTACTCCCAGTCTGGTGAGCCATATAAAAAAGCTATTTTACGGCCATCAAATTTGTATTGAGTTAACCAGTGATCGCGCACCCCACCAGTATTATCGACAATTAGTTCACCTCGACTTGCGCGCCCATTACTCAGCGAACGCTTGGCGCTAGGGACAGCAACAATATGATCTGGATAAGGGCGATGCTCTACACCTGCAGACCAGTTCGTATTGTAGCCTTTATCGCTGATATAAAGCGTACCGACTTCGTCGTTTACTGTGTCGTAGAAATCAATTTCAGCCAGTAGTACTTTTGGCGAATTACTTCTTAGCCACGCTGCGTATTGCGAATCGGAGATCATGCGGCTATCTCCTCTATCTCGCGTGTCAAGCGGTCAACTGATTCGACAATTTCTGCACTAACGCTAGAGAGCGCCTGTTGTTGGTCTGAGGACATTTGCTGACTAATAGCAACTAGACGCTCAAGTAGTTCCGATTGTGCGGTGACGGCCCTGACAAGGGCGGCAATGTCGCTTGCCTCCCCTGAATTGGTAACTTTTTCAACGACAGCGCGGCGAAGCGCATTACCCTCAGCGGCAGTAAAGATCACTTCGTCTTTATGTATGTTGGCAAACTGATCGTGAGACACTCGATCTGTGCCAACATCGAAGCTCGCGTATCCTAGGCTTGAAGTCCATGCCAGCAAGTCACTCTGAGAGTACCCAGTAGCATTTGCAATCTGTAGCGACCCAACGCCCAACTCGGATGCTTTTGACATTAGTTGAGAGACGAACTCTTCTTCTGACAACGGCTGGCCTTGCAACCAATTAACAAACTCGACAATCATGTCATCAGTAACTTCTGCGTTGTTGGCGCTTTGGTAGTCTGTAAGGGTTCCCCAATCGTTATTGGCGAGGTAGGTATTAGTCGCTTCGGTTGCTGTTGGGTTTTGTGCAATGAGATCTGCCAACAAAGTACCAGGAACACCAGCTTCCAGCATCTGTGTGATGAGTATCTCCATCACGTCCACTAGTGATGTGATATTACCTGCGAGCAGTTCCGGGTGCTGACTCAGTTGAGTCAGTGCTTCAATGCTGTTCGCGATCCCTGTGCTCGATAAGTCAGTGGCTTGTGGAAGTAGTCCAAGTGAATCCCGAATGTCCTCAGACAAGATGCCCAAGTTGGTACCTACTTGGAGAGCATTAGCCACTCCCGTTGGGAGGAGGCTAGCCAATCGTAGTGCCAACTCCTCTGGCAAATCCTCTATTAAAATTTCGATATTAGAAAGACCAAGTATTAAATCAGTCGTTGTCTCGTTTTGAATCCTAACAACTTCGTCCTGCAGATCGATCAATTGATCCACATAGGGGGCTGCAATAGCACTAGAGTCAAACTCGCCGGGTGCTGGAGTTGCGGACAGATCGATACCCAAGCTCTCTAACTTCGCGAGATTCGTGTAGAACAGCTCGACGCCTTCAACGCTAGACGCATTTGCTTGCTGATTGAGCTTAACCAGGCTGTCGAAATACCTAGTGGCGTTCTGCGCTGCAACGCTATCTCCAGCGCGTGCTTTATCGACAACGTCATCAAATTGAGTTTGCGCAAGTGCGAGACGATCAGCGACTGATAATGGAGACAAATTACCCGTCATTACTCCTTTGATATAGTCGTCAATACGTCTGGCAGCATCGATTTGGGCTTCGTACTGCCTAAGCGTCTCGTCATGAAGCTGTTGCTTAATTCTTAGCTCTTCGTTGTAGTTGTCCAGAATCTGAATACGAAGCTGCTCAACAACATCCAGCTGATCTTCAAAACTGCCAGTTCCAAGTCGTGAACGCAGATCTGTTGCAGGGGCATCGGTCAAGCGATATATATCATTCTGAATGGTACCGGCCAGCGCATTGGCCTGAGTTCTAACGGACTTATAGGTGTCCAGCAAATCTTCAACACTGTCGATCTGGTCACTCATCGACTCAGAGCGAACTTCTGCTAGCTGTTCTTCTTGTTGAATAAGCAAAGCTAGAGCATTACCAGCCTGCACCAACTTGAGCAAATCGGTTGCATTTAGCGTGTCCTTGACTTCGTCGAAGTAGTCCTTGAAATCATCAATCGATGTAAAGTCGCTAATAGATAGATCTAGATCTTCAAACTGCTGAGTAACAGCCGTCTTAAGCCTGTCGACGACATCCTCTTGTACTTCAGCGCTGTCCGCTACCACTTGACTGAATACGGAAGTGATCGCATTTAACTGCTCCATGCCACCAGCAGCATCCACAAGTTCTTGTGAGAACTCAAAGCTGATGTTATCTCGGTAAACATCTAGCACCCCCGACTTTACTACGCGATCCAGTAAGAGAGCATCTTGGAACTGCTGCAGCACTTCGTCAGCACTACCAGTAGCAGTTTGAATGGCATTAGTTACCCCCTCACTAAGCCCTTCAACATTTGCAATGAGCTGCTGTGCAAAATTGGAAAATAGTGCGTCGACGTCTGCTTCGGTGTCAAAGTCTTCGCCACCTCTGAACCCAATGAATGTGCCATTGTCGCGCCCATAATCTCCATTGGTACCCGAAATATTCATGCCTGCCATATTAAGTGAACCACCGGCCTGCCGAGTCGCACTGGTGATAAAGGAATCTATCTCTGCGGCCTTAGCAACAATTGCGTTCATCGTCTCGGCATCGCCTCGTCGATTGATTTTATTAACGACAAGTCCGCTGCTGAATGTCTCAGTGCCTTGGTAGTACTTGTCGCGAACACTGTCACGCCCAGTGTCAAAACCTACGCTTACTCGCTTATAACCATCTCCGCCGAATAGTGCATCCAATGCGCCACCAGCCAAGGCTCCAAGGAATGTACCCACTCCGGGAATAAAAGAACCAAGCACTGCACCAATTGTTGCTCCCCAATTGCTCTGAGCGGTTTTATCAAACACCGCTTCGCCAGCGGCGGTGCCAATCTGCGCGCCCGCAAACCCGGCCATTAGATTTGTACCAATATTTGATAAGCTGAAATCCAGTGTCTTCGCACCTTCGGAGATTAATTGTCCTCCCTCATAGATCGGAGCTGAAGTTTGAACAATTGACGCAGATAGTGTATCTACGATGCCGCTCCCAAACACCGATGCTAGATCTGACCAACTTGAGGTTGTTCCTTGTGCCCCAGTTTCAGCACCACCACTACCAGAAGCAGACGTAGTGATAGCGCTGCTGAATGCGTTTGTTAAATTCAAACTAAGCACTCTGGCCATCGTTGAGCGAAGAATAGAGAGGATCGAATCACCAAGAGTTTCAAATGTAAATTTGCCGTTCTCCAGCACTTCGTCGAAATAGTCTGCCCACGTGCGTTGCAGGTCGTCCAACAAAGTTTCAGTTCGCTGACTGTACTCTTGCTGAGTTCGTTCAGTCTCCGAGATGGCCTCGCGTTCCTCGCGCAGTTGAACCACTAAATCACGAATAGCATCTCCGTGCAGCTCCAGCTGTTCTACTGACAAATTCCGCGTCAAATTGTAGTAAGCCAGCTCATCAGCAGTCAGTTGCAGGGCCGCTAGCTCTTCCTCTAATTGATCAACTACTGCCTTACCAGGATTAATCGATTCATCATAACTCTCGGCCAGTCGCGCAACAGCGATCTGGAAATTCTCAAAGCTCAACAGCCCTTCATCGTGAGCTTGCGAGAGCAGGGTGAGCTGCTCCATGTAGACAGCTTGCGCATTCTGCAGTGGCGCGTATGTTTGAATCAGCTGATCAATCTGTTGAAGCGTTTTCTCGCGCTCAACTCTGGCTTCTTCCTCAGCTTCAGTAACGCCAGTAATATCGGCTACTTGAGTCTTGTACCACTCATTAAGAACCGCTATGGCACTCGCCTTGTTTTGCGCGGACTCTGTGCTGTCAGTTTCTATGCTATTGAGTAAGGCAAGCTCTGATTGATAATCTCTGGTGATTTTCTGCAGGGGCAGATACTTGTCTAGTAATTCTTGCTGTTTCTCAGTTAGCTGCGCCGCTGCATCTTCTTGAGCTTTAGTACTACGCTCGACGGCATCTGCTTTCGCATCTTCAAGCTGCGCAATGTGCTGGCTCCAATAAGACACAAGCTCTCCCAGCTCTAGCAGCCGCTGGTTGTAAGCATCTAGTGCTTCTGCATCGCCAACAGTAACAAGAGCATCCCACGCTTCTGGGGACTCAGGAGCTTGCAATCCATCTAGAACGCTTTGTGCCTCTGTTAACGAACGATTTGCTTCAGCCAGCTGCGCATCGATATCTGCAACAGTCATATTCGCAAGTGAGTCGGACAGACTCTCAACCATGCCTTGCAGTATAGAAGTTCTTCGAGCTGCTTCATCGCTGCGGTTGCCAAAAGTTAAAATTGCTGTTGCAGCAATCAATACAACCCCAGCAGGCCCGCCAAGGGCCGTCATACTGCGACCAAGAAAATCGAGTCCAATACGTAGACGGTAGGCTAAGCCCATGGTGATAGTCATGCGAAGTTCGAGCAAAGTTAAACTGCCATGAGCAGCAATGCTTCCAGCAACAATGCCGTACAACCATGCGCTCAAAGCCACCCCAGCAACTACTGCTGTGATAGTTGCCAGATCACTTAACAATTCGACTAAGGTGGGCAAACTGGCGTTTAGTGCCTTTATACCACTTTCGTAACCAGACAGAAGAGCGCCTACGGAACCATCAATTGGCGCTTCCAATTGAGCAGCAAGCAACTGGTGCTGGCTGGATATTCGAGTTGAGATGCTTGAAATATTTCTGTATGTCCTCTCAGCAGCACCCTCATAAGCTCCTAGAGCAGCAACCATATTTTCTTTAAAAAACTGAGAAGTTACCTCACCATCCATCACCATTTGTCGAAACTCATAGCCAGTCATGCCAGCTGCTTCACCTAAATGATTTAGGAGTCCGGGAAGAGGCTCAACAACTTGATTGAGTTCTTGTGCTTGAACGCGTGATTGACCTAGTGCTTGAGATAGGCCGTAGTAGACTAGACCAAGCTGTTCGTTGCTGGCTTTAAGCTGTGCGCCAGCATCTAACATCCCCTCAAGTAGATCGCGGCTTTCAGCAGTCGTGATAATGTCCGCTTGCTTAAGCGCCAAGAGACGTCCGTAGCTTTCTGCTATTGAATTTAGATTTCCACTGTAACGATCAGAAACGTCGACTAAGTAGCCTTGAGTTTCCGCGTACTCGCGACTGGTATCGGTAAGCCCCTGAAGCATAGTTCTCGTATCTTGGAACTGTGCTAAAAGTCTAGTCGCTTCGCTTCCAAGCTTGTAAAGGCCAAGAGTAGCGATTACACCCTTCAGAGATGTCATTTGCTCACGCAATGACTTAGTTTCGGTAGACATTCTGCGGGTATTACCCGCCGCTCGACTTGTTTCCTCAGAGTGCTTACGAATACCTGCAGCGCCAGATTCGCCATCCTTGGCGGACTTCTGTAGTTCATCATTTAGCTTTGCAATATCCGCCGTTGCAATCTTGATCTCTCCGGTCAATCCAGATCGATCAGCTCGCAGCTTTATGTTGGCGGAATACTCACTCATGATGTTTTACTGCGCTCATTAAGAAGTGTGATAGTGAACTGTTGTAGCAGTTTGAATTTTTGCCAGCTTTCAGCATCGATCTCGATATCACTTCGACGCATGTCTATCTCAACAGCGCCGAAGTCAAACCCGAGGATATGTCCGCTACCTGCAACTCTAAATTGCCCGTAGCATGACAAGTACAACCTGACAGCTGGCCAGTTCTCTTGAAGTACTTCGTAGTGAGATTCACATTCCGGTTCGATGACGTCATCAATTAGAGCCTCATCAACTCCCATCTCAATCAGTTCGGCAATCTCTTCATCACTCACCTTCAAGTCGGGGTGTTCATGATAATGATCAACGACCTTTTTTAGATCCTCTACCACGAAAGTTACGGCTCTTCATTGCCTCCATGTAGCTGGCTGCGCAGGCTGCAACACAGCAAGCATCTTCAAGCACAAGATTTACAGCGTCAGCACCTTTGAGTACTTCGTCGCTATCTTCAACCGCGATATCACCAACAGATTTAATGACTCTTTTACAAAGCCCTTGATCACTTTCGTTCTCAACGACATCGGTAAAGTCGTCTTGAGAAAGTTGCTCGAACTCTACATCCAAGTCGCCCAGGGACTGGTCACCGAGAAATACTGCGACTTTCAGCTTGAAGGTATTGCTTGCACGCTTTTTGAAACTGGCCATGATGGCTCTCTCCTATTTTAGTTAAGGTTCAGTGCCAACCCCGGTGCCAGTACTTCGTTTATCTGGCACCGAGGAGTGGCGCTTCGTCGTCGTTGGTTATTTGTTATGAAACGATGATTAGTCGCTCATCGTTTCCTGCTGTGTCTTCGCCGGGAAGAACATGCAAGCCAATCTTCAAAGCCCATTTTCCATCGACTTTCACATAGTCGGGCTTATTTAATTGAACTCGTTGTTCTTCGATACGAATATGGTTGCCGTTACCGTCGCCTGTGCCATGTTCGATGATCAGAGCGCCTGCTATTCCAGCTAGGGCGACTGAGAACCAATCTTGCGTGGTAACTGCAGGAGCCATAATGACCAGCTCTGATTTTGGCTTACGATCATCAATATCGATCCCTTTATAACCAGTCACTTCCATGTACTTGTAGTCATTACCCTGATCAAACATGTAGCTGACCATGTTGACGGTTTCGCCGTGCAGAGTGCAGGTTGTCCATTCTTGGCCTACCGTCACTGGGTGTACAATTCCGGTAAGGTCTGGATTGATGGTTGTCTTATCTACAGGGGTGTTGAACAGTCCCAACCCCTTGAACTTGAGATATGGGCGCTTTTTAGCGTCTAGGTGACCAGTCACCGTACCTCGAACCCCAGTGATCGGATGTCGATTGCCGCCTATGTTGGCGAACATCGTCGCACTGTCACCGTCAACACTAATTGGGTTGTAGGTGGCATCAGTGTCAGCAGTTAACGTCACCGCGTTTCCTGCAATTTTGTATGCAAGTCCCCACGACGGTTCAGTTCCTGCATCTCCAGAGCCAGTGAGATACTGACTGAACTCTATTGAGACATGTTGGCCAACGTGGAAAATTTCTGAATTGCCCCACGAATCTTGCGCGACCTCATCCTCTTGTACTTCGGCCTCTAGCGCTTTAATAGAAAGGTCGAATACGCGAAGGACATCAGCCGCCACACTAGGCGCAGCAATAACTCCGTAGGTACCTTCAATTTTTGCATAAAGGGTGGCTTCAGCTGCTCGGAAAAACATAATCATTTACTCCAGTATCAGTTTGAATGTGCAAAAGCAGCGTCTCGCTCTGCTTCAGTTATTTGAAATCCGAGAATTGCCTCTAGGGCAACAACCTTCGGGGCCTTCGTTTTTGTCCAACTGCTTGGGTCATCTGCGGGTACTAGCGCAATGGCCTCTCGGATCTGTTCTACACGAGCCAGAAACTCGCTCTCAGCTTCACTAGTAGCTAGATGAACACCAGCGGTTGTTGGCATAGTTTGTGTCTTTGCCCTTAGCTCAAGACTGTGAGGAGCATATTCATTATTTGAACTGTTACTCATCGTTCTTCTCCATCATTCGGTGTGTTCAGTAATCAAACTAAGTTTTGCGTAGTGAACTAGCACGCCAGCGAACATTGCCGGTTGAGATGACACCAAGCGAATGCCTGCTTGCTCCTCAGTTGTAATCGAGTCCACCGTATTATTGAGTGTCTGATTTTCAACAAATGCGGTGCCAATTGAGTCGATCAGAGTGTCGAACTCCAGTTCACTGTCATCTGCTTCGCTGAAGCCTTTAAATAGCTCAATCTCCCAATAAGTCTTGACGATAAATGTCCACGTATCTGGTGTTCTTTTGCTCAAACCTTTACGTCTAATAAAGCCGCCGCAAAGAACATCATCGGTCACATAGAAGTTCTTAAGTTCCTTTGCAGTCTTATGATACTTCTCTCTTGCGTACATGTTGCCGACGCCATCAACGCTATTGAGCACAGCAAGCATTTGACTTCGTATCGTTTCACTACTGCTCATTTGTTAGTCCTGCCGCGATTCGTGGAACGGCATCTGCAATGATTTTTTCCACCTGATCCTTATTGGAATTGAATGCGTCACGAAACATAAAGTGCCCCTTGGTACCGCGCCTAGCTATCGTGCGACTTATGGCAAATGCAACGCTCTTTGCTTCACTTCCTTCTAAACCGAGTTTGTATTCCACCCAGTCTTGCAACGGTTGAATTGGCACAAAGTGTGGCTTTGTACCCAGCTCAATCGGCAGCGTGTGTGGAGCGCTTCCGATCACTAGCCCAATAACTTCACCAGGAGTATCGGTTGTAAGAGACGGTGGTACTGCCGCTATACCTCCACGCAGTCCCGCTGCCCCACCAATCCCCTCTGGAGCGCGTTCTACTACTTCTCTCTCCAGTAGGAATACTGCTTCTGTAATTGATGCCGTTAACTCGTGCTGAGTCAGTTCCGGTGCCGACTCCCAGAGCTTCTCGAGCTGAGGAAGATTGCTCTCTATTGTGAGAAGAGGTCTCATCTGTGGAACAATCCCGGACGTCGAGGAGAGTCTGCTTGCACAATTGTTCCAGCTGCATTGCTGTTTGTGCCCTTGCCGAACTTAGTGTCATAACGAGCACGATAATCACGAGCACGACTAGAAAACTTACGAGCTTTATCGGCATGATCCACCGAGTCCGCTTGAATGCTCGGCGCTGAGTCATGGCTGTAATACGCCGCCAACTGGTCACAAAGCACTGATGCTCCCAAGTAAGCCAGCGCCTCCAAATCGTCCTCAAAGAAAGTGTCTGTTGCGGTGTGCCTTGCGACATAACAAATGCGTAGAAACGAACCAGCATCAACAACACGAGTAAGAAGGCGAAGCTCAACAGAACTAGCAGGGAGGTTATAGACATAATAGTAATCCTCATTTACATAACTGGGTGGATTGCGACCTATGGGTGCCTCAATGCTTACAATGCTGCTAAACCCGTTTACCCATCCACTGGGCAAATCAACAGAAAGGTCTTCGTGTACTTCACAATCTTCAACTAACTGCAGCGGACGATCCTTGCTGTAGCGGTTGATGACCAGCTCGATGGCTGACGAGATATTTCCCGGAGAGAGTTGGGCATCGTCGTCGCGCACCAAGCTGGTCATCAAACTCTCGAACGCTGCAGAATCCATTTCAGGGCGTCCTTAAGCGTCAGCTACCACATGCTTACGCATGCCCAGCGCGGACACAGGAGCGCCGCCGTAAACGTGGCGAATTTTGTAAGTCACCATGTCATTGGTAAACATTGATCCCGAGGTGGGCGAGTCCTGAATAAACATTTCAGGCTCTTGCTTACCGTCAAGGAAACCAATCTCAATAGTGCCGTGATCCACCGGATCGCAAATCAGCGACCAGTCGCTTACATCCGTCCAGTAAGACACTGGGCGGATTTTTGGCATCGTAGACTGAGCAAAATCAGGATCGACATTCGTGTCTCGTCGAAACGCATCAAATGCATTCTCTTCTAGGTCTGCAGGAATTAGCAGAAGGTTTGGCGTTAGCCCTAAAGGCTCCCCGGTGTCAGGATCAGCCTGCTTCATCATTAACAGACGAGCGGCAAGATAGGCAGCTTTAGAGAAAGCAGCCGTACCCAAGTTTCCGTGGTCAGCGTGGAACAGGGCTTTCGTGTCCGTCATCGTTGGATTATTGCGGATGATGTCTAGAACAAACTTGTTCAATGTACGCTTCGCTGCGCGGGTCACATCACGTGGAATTCGCATCACCATGCCCACGTCATCGTTCTTGATCATCTCAAGGGATACTGACACGATGCCGCCTTTTTTCATTGGCGAGTACTTCTCTGGAAGCTCGCTAGGCTCACTTAGGGCGGCATAAGCACCTTTCTCTGCAACAGTTGGCAGATCACCGTATCCGCCATACATCACTGTGTTGCGTTCTCTGAAGTCAGAAAGCGGAACGATGTCACTGACAATTTCGCGCCAAAGTTCGTTTGCATTGTCGTTACTGTACATTTCCGCCACGCGGCGGTTGACGGCATCACCGAGCAACACAGGGAATGAGTCTGTGTCCAGTGCCTCTCGGAAACGACAGTCGCGTAAACGCCCCGTCACACGTGTATCGCCAGTTGCTGCTTGATAGCATTCGCGCAGACTAATGACTTCGGCGTCGCTTGGATCCAGCAATTTATCTAGCATTTCAGCAGTGCCCTGAGCACCTACAGTACCGTCGCCACCGCCAAGACCGCGAACTGTTCCTGTTTCTGTAAAGTTAGCAAGATAGTCGCGCTCTTCATCGATAGCTTCGGTAAATTTCGCTACCGTCAATTTTGAGTCAGCCTCTAGCTGTTTAATCAGTTTTGCTTGGGCCTTTTCAGGCAATTTAGAACCACGCACTGCCTCTCGCATAGCACTGCGCACTTCGAGCTGCTCCAGCTCATCCTTAGTCACCATATTGCTCGTATCAGGAGCAACGCTCGATGCCACTGCTTCTTGGAATGCGGCGTAGACGTCGTCTTCGTTGTCTTCATCCAGACCAGAAGGAAGTGATCCGTTGTTGGCCTTACGAATTGCTTCAAGCATGCGCTGTTTCATGGGGTCGTTCTCCTCAGTTTGTGAGGCAACAGCCTCAATGAAATTAATAAGTTCGCCGCCCGCACCCGGCTCCACAATCATGTCGACGGAGTGAACCTTCGTAAAACGGACAGCTTCCACAAATTTTCCTTTGCGTTTTGCTTCTCCTTCTACGTCAATGGAAAAGCCAAAAAGGTGGGTAAGACTACGATCAACGGCTTCACGTAGCTTGATAGCAATATCGCCGTCTATAACATCAAGCCTTGCTTGTATCTCGCCGCTATCAGCACCTTTGCCTTCAATAAATCGCGAGTCCGATAGACCGCCAATTAGGTTGCGAACGCTTTTACCCTTTCCTGCCAAGTGCTCTTCATCACTTTTTAGGAATACTCTGCAGCCGTTGAATAGTGGAGTAGACTCGCGTAGGACTTCGTCTGAATAAATTTTGTTATTCTTGGACGTGCCAGCTTTGACTATGCGAATAAGAAAGGACGAAGAGCTAGCTTCTGCAGCGGCTTCAATTAGCGAGACAGACTCTCGCATAGTAGTAACGGCAGTAAACTCGCGAACAACTTCAGCGGGATCGTCAATAGTGACAACATTGTCTTCTGAAATTGTGTACGGATAAGAGTAAAAACGGCCATGAAGACGCGCCACGGCCCGGTCAGGATAGAGAGCCTCTAGGTCTAACCATACTTCAGTTTGACCAAGTTGACGCTTTAGCTTTTCCTCTAGCGCACTTCGCACCAATGTAACCACATCGCGCAATTCACTGGCGCTAGCTTCTCGCAGCGCGAGGCCGCCAACAATACCTGCTACTGGAACAGTATTCATTTGCGAGCCTTAGCAGCGGCTTTTTTGGCGGCGCGTGCTTCCGCTTCTTTTCGGGCCTTAATGGCAGCAGCTTCTCGCTCGGCAGGCGTCTCTTTCAGTTTGCGCCCAGATGTTGTGATTACGACAAACCGTTCGCCGTGTTTGACATAGTGAAACACCTGGTCGACTGGAATGCCCACAAACTTCGCAGCGGCAACTTTAGGATCTACCTTGGTTACATTGGCGGGTTTAGGCGGAGTCTCTTCAGGCTTGTCACCTGCTACAGCAGATGTGGAATCGTCAGGTTTGACAGTTTGATCTGTGCTGGCAGAATCAGACGCTTGCTCGGAACTAGACGTTTGTTCGGCACTAGGCGCTTGCTCGGTAGCAGCCTTCGTGTTCTTCTTTGTAGCGGTAGAGGCTTTGGCTTTAGCCATTGTTAGATCTCCCAATGAATTTCGATACGGAAATTGCTAATAGGAGTTCATCGTAGGCAAAGTTGCGGATGGATTCTTTTGACGTGCGTGAAAAAAACGCGTCAATCTAGCTAGGAGGGGATATCGCGCCTACCTTTGTACTTTACTTCCCATGAATCCATGTAGGGAAGTGATAGACAACCACAGTTGATTACTTCAGAGGCTGGAGCACTTGGGTCGTGCGGATGCTGCATATGAACATCGCCGATATCGAACGGTTCGTCAAGTTCTCTGATTTGACCATCAGCATACGTATGAGTTTCACGCGGATACTTTCTTCCAGAGCGACGCCATTGTTTCTTCAATCCGGGCAAATACTCTGCCGACTGCACCTTTCTTAAGTGACCGGCAATGCTATTGGCTCGCGCAAGTTCCGTGCGCAAAATACGGTTTGCAACATAGCGTACTTCCTGCTCCAGTATCGTTGTTATCACAGTAATTGCATCAGAGTACGACTCAACACCGAGCATGACCAGGGCGAGGTGAGTATTAATTTGCTCTTTCGTCTTGTCAGAAATTCCTTGGATTTTACTGGTTGCAAGATGAGTAATCGCTGCGAGCTGACGCTGATCGATGACGGGCAACGCAGCACTTATTGATATTCCAGCGGCCAAGAGCGGAGAGTCTGTAGTCGCGATGCCATTGGCCCACGCAGCTGCAAGTGCATTTTGAGTAGTTGATGTCGCTTGCTGGCTTAGGTTCTCTAGAATTTGCTTAATCTGGGCTTCAAACTGAGGGAGTAGCCACGTTTGATAGTCAGTGGGCGCGCTTCTTAGAATGTCCTGAATCTGAGCTAATGCCTGCTCTACAATTCTTTTCAGCTGTTCCGGGGTCTCTTTGTGCAGCCGAGCATACTCTCTGCGTATTCTAAGCAGTTCCTCATTAAATGCTTTACCGCGCTCGCTGTCCGTAGGCACGATCTAGTGCTCCGGCTCTGTCGGGTACGCTTCATTGGACGAATCTTTAATCATTTTCTCAACATCATTTAAGAGTTGTTTCGCATCCTTATCCACTCCTAACCGGCGGGCAGTAGCAACAATCAGCTCAATTGCCACTTCGCGAGTAACTAACTTGCTGTTTAGCATACCAATGGTTGCAGCTACTACTTGCTGCAGAGCAGCGGCGTACTTGGTCGTGTCCCGCTGTACCATCTCAGGCAACTCGCATGTTGCCCAGTATTGAGGGTTATCAATAACATCAGGCTTGCTATTCGCCAATGCCCACTGACGTAGTACGAATGTGCCAATAAACTCCAAGATGTACTTCAAAAACCGTTGGCGCGCTGCAAGTACTTTGAAAGTAGGCTCATCCATCTCGCCTGCTGTGCTGCGATTAACGTCACCGCCACCACCAAACCAGTGCTCAGGGATAGTTGCACCTCCGAGAACATGGTTGCGGAATAGTCGTGCTGAACCAGTGGTATCATTCGACTTCATGTCTGGTGATACAGCGTTCCACTCTTCGCTTTCATTGTGAACTCGAACGCCCCCATAAGATGGCAGTTTTATGCTCTTAGCCTTTTCTTTGATCTCATCGTCGTTGGCTCCCTTAACTACAACGTCCCATATAAATGCTCTTAGAGAGGAATTGCGATCAAGGTCACCAAACAAGAACTGGTCATAAGCATCGAGCCAGTCCATCTGCGGCAGTAGATCAGACCGACCACGTGATCCACTGGCAAGCCCCCGAATACGGAAAAAGAAGCAATCACCATCCTTATAGTTTTTGCGTCTACGCCGTGCTCTAGCGCCAAAGACGTTCTCTTCGGCATTGATAATGACTCTGAATTTGCGAACGTTCCCTTGTTTATCTTTTTTCGTTTGAATACCGATAGGCTGACGCGCGTTGTCAGGGTCGGTGATTACGCGATCAATTTCCGCTGGATCGAGATAGCCAAGACGCACGTGTCCATTCATAGGGTTCACAAAAACCGGGTAGCACTGTTCACCAAACAAGGATAGCTCGCGTGCAAACTCTATTAGAGCCATATCCATATTGTTGATCGGGTCGTACCAGAAGCGATTGAGTACAGCTTGCGCGTCTTCATCCGGGCAAGTTAGCCTAACGCCATCACCAAGCATGAAGGCAAGAGGCAACTCGATAATTCGATCAGCAAGAAGATTTGACTCCCACAGATATTTGGCAAGCTTCTGCATCCGAGCCTGTTTCATCGGTTCCAGATCGCGTTCGTTATTACCGCTTAACGGACGCCATTGATCTTCGTCTACATCAATACTCGTACCAGCCGCTTCTACGAAGCGACTCACATCAGTATCGGTTTTTCTATCTGATTTTTTACTAGCTTCTTTAGTCATTGCTTTTCTCTCGCGGCAGCGGCGTTTATAAACGCATTTAAGGCGATCTAATTAGCTTTCGCCCATCATTGCACCAAGTTGCGATAGCGAGGCGTGAACAGCCTCTCAGGCGCTTAAATTTTCATCTAAAAAAATTGGTTCTTTTCCGACTTTCCATCGCAGATGGCAGCGGGTAGTTTTGATCCGACTCGACGTTTGCCCCAGCTGCCGGTTCTGCTTCCTCCAAAGCAGCCGCCCATGCAAGTACACCAGCAATGGCGACATCACCATGACGATAAAATCCGTCACTTCCTCTATCTCTTCCCTCACTCATTTTTGGACTGCCTTGGTGGAGAACTACTCGACGATGATCGGCAATGTGATCTTCGCTCTTTGGCACCAAGATGCTTCGATCTTCGTAAGCAGACTTATACTTCGGAAAAAATTCGGCATACCACTTTTGTGTAGCCATTACGCAATCAATACGCTGTTCACCGTACTCTTGTAATGCAGCCTCAGCATGTGACTGCCCGTTCCCGCGAGCATCGAATTTGGCGTGATGAAACAGTGGTATATGATCTAGAATAAAAAGCATGATTAGTTTTTGCACATCGAACGGTATCTTGCGTAACTCTAAGTCAAATCCGACTCTCCATCGACGATGCCCGTTTTCTTGCATCACTCTCATGGCAGATAGATCACCATCTCGGCCAAAGTCCTGAGCAAAAACAGTTCTTGCGCCCATATTCATGCTGTCGATGACCGGCTTTAGAATGTCGTTACACCATTGCTCTGCCTCTTCAATTCTATTCGGATCAGTCACCCACTCAGCTGGTCTTGCAAAGCGCAGAACGGGTATGGTTTCTTCTTGGCATTGCTCTATTAGCGTTCGCGTGAAGTAAGCGCCCGAACCGGCGGAGGGAATACAGCCAAGCTCCTCGTCTGCAGCGCTGCCGTAAAGGGCATAAATTTGTTCTCGAAACGCACGCTCTTTCTCCGCTGACCAGATTTCACCTTTGACCAGGCAAATGCGCTGATAAAAACCTTGGGCCAGTGCATCATCAAAAGTGACTTTGTGAACTGAGTAGTTCAACTTGCCAGCTTCGATCTCTCTGATGATCTGGTTGAATGGATTACCATCACCAAAGTGGGTGCTGCAAATATCAACACGACCACCCCAGATCAGGAACGCCATGGCAGCATCGATTAGCGACTGCAGATCATCATGGAACGCTGCCTCATCGAGTCGTGCATGTCCTTGATGTCCACGCAAGTTTGACGGCTTGCTGGAAAGTGCAACAATCTCATGGCCTGAAGCCATGCGAATGCGGTAGCGAAGGATGTCTTTCGATTCATCATCAACCACCGACTTGTCCAGAGAAACTGAGATTGCGGAGGCAACCACTTGATATGCTTTAGCGAAATTTGCGCAGTCTCCAATAAACTCAGCGGCCATTTCTTTGTTGTATCCAACATAGTACTGGTTCATACCATTGCGATGCGCAGCTTCCAAAGTGGCTTCCGCTGCGAGACAGCCCCATGTGCCACCTATACGTCTGGACTTAACGAGCACCCGCACGGGGGAGCGATCCTCATGCCACGCCTTTTGATAGGGCAAAAGGACATCGGGCACCGATGATGCATTGAACTGCCCGACTCGCTCGCGCTGAATATCCTCAACTTGATCAAGCAGCTCCTTCTCTTGGGCATCACTTAATTTAGCCATCTAACTTGATTCCAAGGAATTTAGCGCGCACTCGTTCAAATTGCTGATCGGAAAGCCCGGCTTCAGCTTGAATCTGATCAACGGCTTCCTGTGTTTTTCTCGCAAGCTCTTCACGTACTTTTTTGGCCCATTGCTTTTGTGGTAGTGAAGCGCGCGAGATATTGCCCAAGGCACGGAACAGCGTGCTGATCTCTTTAATAGAAATCTTGTTGTCGGTATCGTCGGGGTCGTACTGATTCATCAACTGGAAGATCAAGTCTTGCGCCAACGCAACGTTGGCCATACCCAGCGCATCGCCTTCATCATCCATAGTCTCGTTCAGCAACTTTGCGGCAGCGGTACTAGAGCGAATTTTTTCAATACGATCCTTGAGCGCCTTTCCATAGATACCCAATCCAGATCGGCTGACGGTCAGCTCTAGCTGGTGTTCGGCCAGCTTAGCATTGAGCTGCTGAGTCAATTCGTCGTAGTTGCTAAAGGCATTATCGACGAGCCGCGAGTCTAACCACGCCTTGACCTCGGTTGGTAGCTGCTGAATTTTGCTGACGGCAGGCATGACTAGAACTCATTAGGGTGAGCAACACCCTTGATTTCATCTGCCAGACCGTCTAGAAAATCGACGCCGTGTACGCTGATCTTGGCCATCCAGCGCTCTTCAGTACGCATCGTGATCTCAACCAGTTTGTGACCTTCTAGGTAGTCCAATGATTTGCGTATGTTCGATGCGGTAAAGCCCAAGTCCACATCATGTCGCAAACAGCGATTGACTAGTCCGTCGCCAATTGGTTCTGGCCTGTTTTGGGATAGCACCTGCAGGATTCTTAGCCTGCGAAGGCGATGACGTTGTGTTTCTAGATCATTTAGACTCATTTATTTTTCCCCAGCTCCGCAATGCTTCGGCCCATTATCTGTAGTTCTTTGTGTATATCGTTTCGAAGGTTATCGACCTTGCGCTCCAGATTCACCGCATGACTAAGCCAATCATCGCGTTTGATGTAGCCCCCAGCGACACTCTCTCTGAACTCTCCGAACCGCTCTTCAAGTGACTCAAGCTTCTTATCTGTCCGTTCGCGCCACGAGGATTGTTCATCTTTATGCTCTTTAAACTGTCCGGCCAGCTCGCCCACTAACCTCTGCAGACTTTCATGGACGGCACCCCAGTACTCTTTTTGTGCTGCATCCTCTTTAGCTTGTGCTTTCTCTTCTCTGTCTAGTATCCATCTGATCGCGCCGCCAATAGCGGCCAGCATGAACAATATGATCGGCACAACGATCTTTAGAATATCGACGAACTCCATAAACTCACTTCCTCAATCTATTAACCTAAAACCCGCCGGATCGCTTGCCTGAGAATGCAGCCACCACTTGAGGTGCAATCTTCTCGGCGCTACGACCCACAACGTAGCCACCAAGGCCAATCTTGAGAAGCTCCCACGCTTGGTCAGATAGTCGAAAAGCGAGAAGCCCGAATGAGTCGCATACAACCAGGACTAAGAATGTCAGCATTGCGATTGGTCGCCAGCTCTTCTGAATCCAGCTTTGACCCTGCGCTTCGGCGACGATGATTCGAGACTTAGACTGCAGAATTTCGCTTTCGTATTGAAGCAACTGACCAGAGAACGAATTCTTTACCTTCGTTACTTCTGCCTGTAGCTGCATACGTTCTTCATCGGACGTATGAACGCTGTCGATGATTCGCTCCACTGGGTCTAAAGCGGAGGTGATAAACTTAAATACATCAATGCCCATGGTGTCACCTTACGAGTAAGCGCGGTTTTTCCAGCCCTGCAGGAATACTTGCTGAGACGGATCTTTAGCGGCAATGAGTTGGTAGATGCCAAACGACTCAGATCGCATGGCAGTGAGAAGATTTTTGTAATCGCGGATTTCGTTGATAGCGTCAATGGTTTTAGTGCCGATAATACCGTCTTCTTTAACTGTAATGGCACAGGCACGCAAGGCGCGCTGCATACACTTCGCGGCCACGACAGAGCGCATATTGACTAGCATGTCGAACGCCTTGATGGCGATTCGGTCATGCATAATCTCGTCTAGACGGTAGTAGTCCCAGAAGTATTTTCTGTACAGCTTTGCGACTATTGACGGTTCTAGAGCACGAATATCGTCTTCGTTCACGTGGCCATCGCCCGTGACGTCAGCATCAATTAGAGGGAGTAGTTTTAGAAAACGCAGGCTAATACCATAGTCCGTAATACCACCGCTATCAGCAACATTATTGGACAGCCGCCCCTCTTTTCGAAGCGTCTCTTGTAAGGCGGTGATAAATGCGCTGGCACTCATGTCTACAACTCAGTGTTTTTGAATTGCAGACTATGGTACGGATGATTAAAGCTACAGACTTTTGACGCGCGTCAAAAAAGCACGAGAATTGAGATTAACCAGCACTTATAGTACGGGATGAGGACACTCGGTGCCGCCCCATTCTCCCGAATGAAGGGGAACGAAATACATATAGACTTCTAGTCCTTTAACTGCTGACCAAAAGTCCACTTCGTACTGATTAGGGCAAAAAGCTTGCCATTGACTTAGTGTTAGGTTTAGCTCTTTTGGTATAGAAATATAGATATCAACAGCACCATTACGTCTAGCGTCATAGTTAACTTCGGAAAATTTCCACCCGGCTCCTACTTCCTGTGTCCGATAATAGTCATTGACGGCAGTTAGTACATTTTGAATCTCGTCTGGCAACAGCAAACTTTCATTGTCGTCGCAACCCAATAACGCAAACGTGCAGCTAGTTATTAAAATCCATTTATTTGCACTCATTTGTACCCTCAATTTATGCTAGTTCGCTTTGGTCTTACGAATCCAGTTCAGTATCTTTGATTCCGCGCTCTGCGCAATCTAATTTTGTTTTCACTGAAATGTAAGGAAGTACTGATGGATCAGGTAGTAGATTTTACAACGAAACGAGATTTTAAAAAGAAAAACCTTTCAATAGAGAAAACTCTTCTCTCAGACTATTTACGAATCACTACAATTGGCGATAAGAAACAATTCTTAACTGAGCTTGCTCTATGGGAACTCAAGGTGCAAAAACTTCTTAACAGCTCGGGCTAAACTTTGCATACCTCATGTCGCTGTTAGTTTACCCAGCTAACAGCGCGAATGCAGTCAGAATCGCCGGGTCATCAGCCTTGGGTTTCATTCCACGTATTTTGAATTGCTTATAGACAGTCGCTATAACAAGAGCTTTATCTTCTGGCGTAAATTCTCCTTCCACATTTGGCCTCCCTGTCACCTCACTAACTTTTTGGATTACGTCAGCCAGCAACTTGTGATCTATGTCGCCACCGGTTCTATAGGACGGCGCGGGCTCTTGCAATTTTGGCTTCTCGTCTACATTCAAGCTCCTGACGCCTGTAACTATATACTGAATATCTGCACCTTCAGCGGCTATGCCAAATAAATATTCGGCAGTAGGAGGCCGCTCTCCTTTTTCATAGGAAACTTGAGACCCTCGCTTTACACCACCAGCTTCCGCCATCTGGGCCTGACTGAGGCCCAACTGATTGCGTTCCTGCTGTAATCGCTGGCCGCATTTCTCTAAATACCGAACATCCATAAGAAAACTCTTGACGATGTTCGATATATCGTACATCATCTAAATATAAACACGTTTGTAGCATTAATTAACCATATATTAATCGAGGCAGTATACCACTGTGGAAGGTCAACGCATCCTAGATAAACTTAAGTTGCAGGGATACAACTTCACTTTGATAGCCAAAGTTGTAGGTGTATCAACCAACTTAGTGTCACAAGTGGCCCACCGGAAAAGGCACAACTATCAAGTTGCGGTGGCTATTGCCACCGCTCTTGGAAAACCCGCTAGTTCTGTATTCCCAGACATCCCTATGTATCACGGCCCATACATGACGGAGCGCGATAGGGAGATCGCCTTGGCTCGCAAACTGGACAACATAGGCGCTATCAGGAGGTCTGCATGAGCGTCCCTTTGTTTAGTCTAGTCTGCCAGTCGTTAACCAGCTCTAGCGCCCCAGCAGGAACATTTTGGTCAAATATGTATTGGAGCATCTCTTCGGTACATACCTCCTGTGCATGCCTCAGATCAGGCATTGGTGTTATCTCAACAACAAGACTGCTGAGATGTTTAATCATTAAAGCTTGGTTCATTGCTAGCATCTCTAGCCGCTCCACCCTCTGTAGCGTGCTCATTTCTCTCTCCTCCGATTTGTCATGGAAATTAGCCTATCGCATTCGATTTGCTGCCACTAGAGCGCAAAAAACTCTTTGTTTAGAACATGCTGTTAGAGGGGGCTTCTAATGCCGCGCCGAAATTGGAACCAAGTGCAACCGACAAGTATTACTCATGCAATTGAGCTGTGTACCAGTTATGCGCGAGAGAAACGCAATTTGTCTGTTGAGCGCATCGCAGAGCTGATGGGCATGGCCAGCCATCACTCCCTGTACAAGTGGATGGCAGAGGGAAGAATGCCTCTTAACATGCTGAGACCGTTCGAGCATGCCTGCGGCGCTAACTACGTGAGCAAGTATATTGCCCATAGCGCTCGACTTCTTACCATGCCGATCCCATCAGGCCGCAAGGCTGATGCGCGAGACGTGAACTCACTTCAGGCAAGTCTCACTGAAGCCGTCTCAGTGCTTATCGACTTCTACGAAGGCAAATCCTCAGCACCTTCTTGTGTCGGCCCCGTCGTGACAGCAATGGAAAACCTTGGCTGGCACAAAGCCAATGTAGACAAATCCGATCAACCTGACCTTCAACTATTTGAGGACGAAGAATCATGAAGCGACGCTCACAACCTAAGCAAAGCAAATCCCGTGGCACTTACGGCAGAAAACTAGCAACCGGAAACATGATGTATGGCCACTTTCCCCACCGTCGATTTCAGACGGTAAGAGGGCAGAAGTAATGGCGGAGAACATTCACGAAAGAGTTTGCGAGCTCCTGCTAGCGCTAGCAGGTAACGAGGTGATGGGCGTGAGAAACAGCGAACTAGCAAGCGCACTTAATGTCTCGCGACCCACGATTACTCGCGATCTCTCTGCGCTGGAGAAAATCGGCATGGTTGAAGAAATTCCGGGGCTAACTGGACGCTGGCGACTAGGCCCTCGACTCATACAGATTTCGCGAGCGCATACAGAAAGTATTGCTCGCATCAAAGCCAATATCGCTGAGATAGAGCAGCGATTTTCACGCACATTCAGCTAATTAGGAGAGAGCACATGGCTACCGCTAAGACAGAGAAGAAACCCGGACGACCAAAAAACCCTGCGCCTAAAAAGAAAGCAACAGAAGGCGTCACAAAGACACCTGACGACTTGATTGAACAAGAAGCGGCCTTCAATCAAGCCCGCATTGAAGAAGAGCAAAACTTAGTAGTCATCGATCAGACTTATGGTGAAAACCTGCCTTACGACAAGACTAGGCTGGAAAACGAAACGCAATTCTACTTACGCGAATCCGCCTCCTCGATGCTGGAGGCTGGACGCAGACTGATACTGCTAAAAGAACACGAGAAGCATGGCGAGTTTATCGGCTCGCTTGATCGAATAGGTCTATCTCCTAGAGCTGCGCAAAAAATGATGCAGGTAGCAGTAAAGTTCGCAAAAGCGCCAACGTTGGCGCATTTAGGTAAATCCAAGATGCTAGAGCTAATGGTTGAAGATGATGACGACCTAGAAGCTCTCGCAGACGGCGGTACAGTCGCCGGTTTAAAACTTGATGACATCGACAAAATGTCTGTGCGTGAGCTTAAGAGCGCGCTGCGCAAAGCACGGGAAAAAGCGAAGGCTGAGGCGGAAGTCACTGAGAAGCTGCTTGAGTCAAAAGACGAGAAAATCAATCAGCTAGACCGCGAGTTCATTGAGCGAACCAAGCGCGTAAAGCAGTGGTCAGGCGTGGTGTCTGAGATTACTTCAAACGTGATGACGATGTCCGGCGCGGTGATTATGAACATCAATCACCTTGCCGAGCAGATCGATCAGATCTTACAGGAAATGGACAACTTCGACCTGAGCGATGGCGAAGCGGCTGCGATAGTCGAGCCATTCGGTGCGCAAATCAATTCCCTAAGCCAACATTTGTCCGGTCTCACGGCTTCGTTCGACAACAACTTGGCGGGCTACTTGCCCGTTCACGATACCCCGTATGTACCACTCCCTGATGTAAGTGATTCTGCGGAGTAATCGACAATGCACCTGCCTACAGCCGACATTATTCGATCATTAGCCAAGACGCTGGATGAGCTGCCACACGGCGGCAAAAGTGCCGAAGTAAAGCGCGTTGCATCTGTGCTTGGCTGGTCAAACGCTCGCGTGTACAACGCGCTGAAGCAGGTCGGCTGGAACAGTGGACGCAAGAAGCGATCTGATGCCGGTAAGACAAGCGTGACTGACAAGGTGTTGCTTGATCTAGCTACCACGGTTTCATCGTCTATCAGGGCCAATGGTAAGGCTATAATGGATGTGACTAACGCTCGCAGTCTACTCGCAGCAAATGGCCGCGACATTAACGTCAGCAATGGTCATTTAAACAGGCTCATGCGCAATCGCGCAATGAGTGTCGATACGCTCAAACGCGCCTCAGCGCACACGCAGATGCAGTCCCTGCATCCGAATCACGTTCATCAAGTTGACCCATCCTACTGCGTGTTGTACTACCTGCCGGGTAAAAAAGGCCAAGGTGTCCAGCGCTTTGCTAGCGATGATCAGTTCTACAAGAACAAGCCTCAGAACTTTGAGAAGACGGCTCACCTTAGAGTATGGCGCTACGTGCTTACAGATCACTTCTCTGGCTCAATTCTCGTTCGCTATTTCCAGAGCGCGGGGGAGACGCAGACCAATCTTTATGAGTTCCTTTTGTGGTGCTGGGCACGACAAGAAAACAGGCCAATGCACGGTGTGCCTCAGATACTGGTGTGGGACAAAGGCAGCGCCAATACCAGCTCTGCAATTAGGCAGGCGCTAGGCGCATTAGAAGTCAAAGACATCCCTCACGCTGCGGGCAACGCGCGTGGCAAAGGCCAAGTCGAAAACGCGAACAACTTAGTCGAGAAGTCGTTTGAAAGCCGCCTGCGCTTTGAGCCGGTTAACAATGTTGACGAACTTAATGCAGCGGCAGATCGTTGGTGCTCTGCATACAACGCCAACGCTATACCTGCCTACGACTCACGATTGAACCGAGACGGGATGGCTCAACCAATGGCGCGATTTGCACTATGGCAAATGATTCGCCGAGAGCAACTGCGAGTACTGCCTGAGCTATCACTGTGCCGCGCTCTGTTAACCCGAAAAAGCGAAACACGCAAAGTCGGAAGTGATCTCACTATCACGTTCAGACACCCGCAAGCAAGCAAGTCTGCGCGCTATGACTTGCGCGATCTACCTGAAATTTATCCGGGGGCGACAGTCGACGTTGCACCACTGGTCTATGGCGATTGCCAAGTCAAAGTCACGGTCACCAACTACAAGGACGAGAGCCAATCATTCACTGTCTCGCCGGTAGTGTTTAACGATCTCAGCGGCTTCCGAGTTGACGCTCCTGTGTGGGGCGAAGACTACCAGAGCAAGCCAGATACCATTGTTGATACAAATCGCAAAGCAGCTGATCGCAATGCCTTCCCTGACGCCGAAAGTGAAGATGAGATCAAGAAGCTCAAGAGCAAAAACTCCGCACCATTCGGCGGCTTAGATGCTCATTCCCATTTAGGAGATGTGTACACACCAGCGTACATCGCTCGACCAGGCACCGATATCGATTTGCCTGATACAAACCGAATCGAAAACAAACCTATTTCAATCATCGAGACCTGCAAGCGCATTCGCGCATCGTTGGGCCGTGCGTTAACGCCTGAAGAGAACGCGATGATTCGAGAGAAGTACCCAAGCGGCGTCCCTGTTGAGGAATACGATCAGCTTGTAAATGCGATATCGAACCCTGCGCCAGAAGCAGCAAAGTTGTCTCTGGTCAAATAGTCAGCCTAAGAAAGGAGAGAGTCTATGGCACCGACAAAAGCGAACGCACTGGTCAATCCCAGTGTGCCATTAAAACTAAAGCGAGTTCTGTTCAATGCGGGTATATCGCAAGCCTCACTGGCCAGAGATATCAGCCTACCGACCTCTACACTCGCGCAGATTATTAACTACAACATCTGGCCATCCAATCGCGAGGCGCGCTCTCTGCGTGCTGACATAAAGGAGTGTTTGACCGAGCAAGGCGTTCAAGCGTCAGAGCAACAAACGATGTGGGAACACGACGATGACGATCATCCCGTTACCTACGCTGGCCACCTACAAAAGGCCGCGAAGTTTGTACGGCCTGAATCGAAGAAGAAAGCTGAAACTATCCATGACGATCTACCGGAGAATGCAATGCTCACACAGAAAGCAAAACAACATTTCAAACTGTTCAGCGATCCTTTCACCGAGGATGTGACCTGTGCAGAGGACGTGTTCATGTCTGCCGATCAGCACTATGTAAAAGGGGCGATGTATCAGACTGCTAAGCGCGGTGGATTCATTGCAGTGGTCGGCGAGTCAGGGGCTGGAAAGACAACTCTTCGCAGAGACTTGCTGGATCGAGTGCAGCGTGAAGACCCGAACATACGAGTTGTCTTTCCTCGCATCATCGACAAATCTCGCATTAACGCCAGTTCAATTTGCGATGCCATTTTGGCGGATCTGGAAGTTAAACCGAAATCCTCTCTGGAGGCAAAAGCTCGTCAGATCGAGGCGATGCTTGCCGAGTCGGCACGGGCAGGAAATTCCCACACGATTATGATCGAAGAGGCCCACGATATCCCAATCCAAACACTGAAATTCATGAAGCGTTTTTGGGAACTGGAAGACGGTTTCAAGAAGCTGATCAGTATCATTCTAGTTGGCCAGCCAGAGCTTAAAAACACGCTCAACGAGCAACTGCATCCAGAGATTCGAGAGGTTGCTCGTCGATGTGAAATCATCGAATTGAGACCGCTCAACGGCACTTTGGAAGACTACCTTGCGCTGAAGTTTAAGCGCATGAACAAATCGCTTGACGAGATATTTGAGAGCGATGCCTTCGACGCGATACGCGCGAGATTGACCATTCACAAAGGCACGTCTCGTACCCCTGTGAATATGGCTTATCCACTTCTTGTAAACAACTTAGTGACAGTCGCTATGAACTCTTGCGTCGAGATTGGCGAAAGCAAGATTAGTGCTGAGCTTATCAAAGGGCTTTAATCATGGACTTGTTCTTACTAGCAATAGCTGGCCTCAGTATTACAGTGATTGTGCAGACGTATCGCGACTTCACATCAAGACGCGACACTCTGTACAGTCTTCCCAGCCTCGATATCGACGACTTCTATAGTTCAGCAAGTATCGAGTTCTGGTCTCAGATTTATCAATCTAATCCAGCGCTTCACAGAGTGAGTTTCGACAGCTTTATGCTCAACCCGAAGGGCTACGTGCGAGCGCATATTTTCGATGAATTTCGGAAAGAGCCAGATGACTTGGAGCCGCTACCGTTACTTCCTCGACAAGCAGATCTGCGCGATCACTTACAGCGAATTGAGGATGAAGAGTACCAGGCGAACGTACTGGCCGAGAAGGAGCTGAGAGAGCTGGAGCGCAGGTACCAAACAATCAGCAATAACAATGGGCGACTACACGCGCCCACCAAAAGTCGGCGACCTAAAAAGTGGCAGACACGTGGTACCCACTTAAAGCACGCCTAACCAACAATACTCAAAGGAGTAAGAACATGAACACAGTAGTTCCAGAAGGATTCAAGCTAGACACAAAAGGTCGCCTAGCGCCGATTGAATCTATCAAACCTATCGATTTAGCAAGAGACGAGCTGGTGATGGATATCGTTGCCAAAGCTCAAGAGATTAGCGATCAGCTTGCGGCCACCAAGAAAAGTATTCACGACGACATCGATGCTTTCGTGGAGATGTCTGCAGAGCAGTACGATGTAAAGCTAGGCGGCAGTAAGGGCAACGTCAGCCTCTTGTCCTTTGACGGGCGCTATAAAGTATTGCTGGCCCGTCATGATCACATCGTCTTTGATGAACGGCTTCAAGCGGCGAAGAAGCTAATTGATGAGTGCTTGCAAGAGTGGAGTAAAGGCGCTCACAAAGGCTTGATTGTGATGATTGATGACGCTTTCAGAACTGACCGCAACGGTGAACTTCGCACAGCACGTATCCTCGCGCTACGTCGCCACGATATCGATGATGAAAGATGGAGCAAGGCTATGGATGCCATTAGCGATGCTCTGCAGGTGGTCGGAAGCAAGTCATACATTCGCGTTTATGAGCGTATTGCGGACACCGACAACTATCGTCAGATCCCTCTCGATATCGCCAGTGTTCCTACGCTCGCGGAGGTGTGATATGACGCAAAAGTCACCTCAATATGAAACTACTTTTTCGAGCCTAGCGCAGCAATCAAATGGCCAATGGTACCCGGGCGCTGACGCTGTTTTTGTGATCATCAATATGGGTAATCCACAAGACCCGCTGTGCGCACTTCTGTTCGTGTGTGTCGACGCATCAATGCCCAACCATGTGGTTGGTAAGCCAGTTATAGCGGATGGCTATACGGCCAGACCTGTTTTGCTTTCAAAACAGAAATACACTTTCTCTGAAGGCACTGATGCGATGCATGCGCTAGGTCTCAAGGATGAGGTAGTGCAAGCAATAAAACAGGTTCACAACGCTCAGGCGAAGCTAGACGACTGATGCCTGAAGGAGAGAGATCACCATGCGTCATTACAATTTCGATGATCAGTTTGAGGGGCCAGTCCTAAGTGGAAGGAAGCGATCTACTATCCGTCGCCGACGAAAACAATTGTTAGCTAAAGGCCAGCAACTATCGCTTCATGTAAGGCTAAGAACTGCTCAAAGCAAGCGATTACTGGTCACTACGGTGAAGTCGGTTGAGGCTTTCTCTATTAATAAAGACTACGTCCCATTTTTGTCGGGAACTCCATTGACTCTGTTGGAAACGCACAAACTTGCCATAGATGAAGGCTTTAACAATGCATGGGAGTTCGTTGAGTACTTTGCTCAAAAATATGGATTGCCGTTCTCTGATGCTGAACTTATTAGGTGGTAGCAATGATTATATACATAAAAGTTAAGGACAGTTGCGGTACTTACAAAGCGTCAACTTCCGCTCGGTCAGAACGGGCCAGTTGCACTGCAGGAGCCAAGCAAGCTGCTACTGCTCTAGCTCGAAAAATCTTTGGCGCTAAATCTTCGGATATCGTTGTCGAGAAGTTTAAATGCAAAGACTCCAGCGTTGATATCTCATGGTTTCGCGCTGAATTAGCAACTTCAAAAGTTGCACATCAAGCAGTACCACGAGCAAGTAAGAGCTTCAACGAATTGTTTGATGAGGTGTTTCATGGCTAATCCTCGAAAAGATATCGCTGTCATAAAGATCGCAATTAAAGACTTGCAGATAAGCGACGAAGATGGCAACTCGCAGCGTGGAGTACTGAGTACTTACCGCCAAATGCTAAAGAACCTGACCGGCAAAACCTCAATAGCAGTCAACGTGATGAGTGACGCTGAGCGTGCCAAGGTGATCCGTCACTTAAAGCGTCGAGGTTTTAAGAACAGTCGTCGAAGCAGGTCGAGTAAAGCCGCTGGCATGGCGACCAGTGGGCAATTAGGCTTGATCAGCTCGTTGTGGATACAGCTGGATGACGCCGGAGCGCTAAAGAGCTGTACCTATGCATCTCTCAATGCATGGTTGGAATCTAATACTAAGCGATTCAATAGAGGCGCTGGCTATAGCTCCACTCAATTCTTGCCGCAAGAAGCGGCAATTGAAGTAATCGAGTCATTGAAACAATGGCTGAAACGAGAAACCAAAAAAGGCAAGGATACTCAGTAAAGTGAGCAATCTCGCGCGAAATGCAGATGATGACGTGCTTCTGGAGCTTCAGGAGATAGCTTTGCGCGTGCTCGCAAATAGCGGGGTAGCTGATGATGTCGCGCACGATGCGGCGTGCCAAATCGTCTCTGACACAAGAACGTCATGGGGTGGCCAGCAGGTCTATTTCAGAAAAGCAGACGCGTCTCAGATGAGTGAGCGCAATGCCGAGATCTACTCAAAGTTCCGAGGCGACAACCACTATGCACTTGCCAAAGAGTATGGCCTTACGACCTCCGTAATCTATAGGATCGTCAAGACCATGCGAGCGGAAGAACGCGAAAAGCGTCAGCACAAGCTGTTTGAAGACATTTGAGCCTATCGACATGAAGACAACACTGAACGGTTCTACGTGGTCGATATCGGTACCAGGCGCAGTGATTAGATCGACCAGTCGCGACCTGCTGTTTGAAGGGTATATGACTCTAATGCTGAACCCAGCATTACCCAAGCCAGATGCGACAGAGCCGATTGAGATGTTGATACAGCCTGATCTTACGTTCAAGGTACTTCGAGCCAAACGATCTACGTCCGAGCCTCAAAAGGCCGCCTGACAGCTCCATCGAGCCTGGTAATGCACCTAACACAGCGCTTGATGAGAGACAAATGTGCTTACACGCAAGCGAAATTACCACTTCCTGTCGATCCTTCGCTATTCCAACCCTTTAAGGTAGTGGTCGAAGAAATGACTCCCGAAATTGGTGCCTCGAGGGGATCGCCTTAGAGGGATATTGCTATATTTCATGCGCGGATCTGCTTGTGCGTAGTCAACTTCCAAAAGGAACAAGTTAGCCAATTGCATTACAGCTGGCGCATCAACCCGATATCCATTTGCGCTTCCGTAATACATTTCAATTTGAGCTATTAAGTATGGGTTTAGACTTCGTGCTACAGCTGAATGCCAATCGTAAGAACCTCTCGAAATTTCGCCTAACATAAATCTGGCAAAAATACGTCCAAGTATCTGTGCTTGCTTAACGTGATCTATATTGCTGAGATAGGACAGTAGTACCTCACCTACGTGCTCCGAATTTGCTTTAGTATCACAATGTTTGGCAACAAACTCAGCGCGTGTTGCTAGAGGAACTTTTTCAGTTTCGGCCAAAAAGGCAAGCACTTTGCGCGCAAAAAGGAAAGCCTGAATTTCATTGCCAGCTTTAACTAATCCGACTATTGACCCAACTATGGGAATGTCCCGCAAGACACCACTATCTATAAATTGATCAATTCCTACGTCGCTCAGCGTAACGACTAGCTCTTTAGAGCTACTGGACTTTGCTATCGATCTAGTTAGGGACTCAGCTGGATTCAACTTTGACTACCTCGTTGGCTTTTCGTTAGGACATTTTCTTAAAAACCGCCTAGTGAGAGCGAAATAATGCCTACCAATGCGGTAAATTCAGCGATTGAAGAGAGCCAAGTGGGCGACAGGCAATCATCAGCTGCCTGCCGCCCCGTCCCGTCCGTCTCTCTCACCACGCTTCCAGCGGATTCGATATATAAGGTATAGACTATACCAGTGATTTGTGCAAATTGGGTGTAAAGTACTACTTGGCAGCTATTACAGCTTATAGGTTCCAACCTGACCAAAGAGGTTCTGCTTTTTCACAGGTACTAACCCAGTCTCCTAGCTCTTGCAGCTTCTCTTGAGCGTCCTCCCAATCAATTTCACACTCATCGATCTGTCTCCAAAGCCACTCCAGCTGGTTCCCCAGACCTGATGGATAGCAGATATGATCTTGCTTGAAATTGGAATACAGGAAAGGGGAGCCATCAGGCTCACAGTCACCATTGATCGCTATATGAGCAACATGCCAGCCTGTATCCGTCTTTCTTACCTTGTATGTACTAGTACTTCCCCATCTATTGGCGTGTACCTTAAAGCTAAATTCGTCCATTTTGGCTCCTTAATATCAGTTAGGCCGATTGCTATTTGTTATGGAACAAAGCCTATGTAGTTTCAATTGTCGCAACTATGTTTCATAATGCGTTACCGGAAGTTAGTGGGTCAACCACTACATTGAGATTCGGGGTTAGCCGCCAAGCCTTTTTTCATGCTGTATTCACTAAGTGTCTCCAAAGCACAGCATAAGGGCTCAATGGAGATATTTTAGGTAGCAAGTCAGGCAACGGATTATTACGATCCAGCTCAATCTGTAGCCGAAAAATTGGATAAGCAAATACAACAAGGCCTATCTGTATAAAGAACACAAACGAACCACCTAATTTTCGAAGGTAATTTGCCCTACTGCTATACAACGAAACTTTTGATCGTAAACAAGGAAAGATAAATGAAGGTATCTATTCTCGGATTTGAGCTTACGCCAAGCAAAGGTGTCGATTTTCAATCAATCTACGATAATCTGATAGGCATGAGCGATTCAGAAATCAAAATTTTCGGGCGAATTCACGTTCCGTATGTTGGAATTGCCAACAACTATATTCAAGGCCTGATTCTAAGTTACAGGACGTCTAAGAAGTCCCTAGTTAGCGAGCGAGATGCAAATGGTGATCTATTAGTTAAGAAAAACGAACTTGGCGCAGGCCAGCATGGAACAGAGGTCAGCATCTTTACTATAAATCCATTAACGGGTAGAGGGGTAATGTACTCTTACTATGGGTCGCTTTCAGAGACTGGCTATCAGAACTTCTTTAAGCGCTCTCACAATATTGTCCGCAGTGAACTTAAAAAAAAGCAGCGGCAAAAAAGTAAAGATAAAGACGAGCTAAAAAGGCTATTTGGCGAGACCAACACCTATGAATTCAAAATCCTTAAGACGCCCGCCGACCTCGACAGGCTGCTTGAACAGTTTCAGGATATTGGGAGTATATCCCTTGCAGCTGAGGATGCATTGTCGGTCGCTGGAAGGTTTCAACCGTTGGAAACTTACGCTAAAAATGCCAGAATCTCTGTTAAAATGGACAATGAAAATCACACAATCAAAGATATTAAGAAGGTCATAAAAAAGGTCTTTGGTCACTGGGATAAGAACAAACCTAAGTCTTTTACGTTAGCTGGACTTGCCCATTCTGGACAGGAGTTAACGAGAAGGCTGGGCGAGAATAGCGATGATTTTGGAAAAATCAATTATGACGATTATGTGGAAATGCTGCCTGTAGCAAAGTGGAAAGACTTTCACTCATGCGTTGCGGCAACTGATATGATTAAAATACTTAATTCAAACACTGTCATATTTGGTCAAGTTCCGTGACTGACACATTCACAGAAAGCCTAATTACGTATTATCTGGAGTTCAGAACCGCGTTATTCATTTCGGGCTTTACTCTTGGCGCATTTCTGTTTTCTATGAAGGCAGTAATTATGAAGGTCATGAAGGATGACTACTACGACACGGAAGAGTATCAGAATTCAATCTTTCAGCGCCAAAGTAAAGGACAAGAAGTTACCTATTACGGGAATTTAAGGAATTTCTCAAAGCTAATTTTGCTTTCGATCTATTTGTCCTTTTTTAGTGCACTCTGCCAGATCTCGCTGGGCTACTTCGTTAATATTTTCACTGTGGTCATTTGTGCTTGTGTTGCGATCGCTTCTTGGGTATGCGTCATATTCTCAATTTATCAAGTGGGTGAGAATTGGGCTAAAGCTCTTGAATACGCGGAAGATAGGGCCGCGAAAAAGTGGAAAAAGGTCAATCCGCCAGTCAAAGAGCGGCTTCAACAGGACACAATTGATTCTTAGTATTCGGTATTCATCAGTTGCACAGGGCGCAACTTAGTTCCATTCACCCCATCTATCTTCATCCTGACTCATCCCGAATAGTCCAGTTATCTTGCTTAACCGTCGGTAGTTATCTAGTTTAGGTTCATGAGTCATGTGACCGTCGACAGCATGGATGCTGTCGTCGAGCCTACAGGGACGTATTCACGGCGTGTCACAGGACTCAATATCGAATAGAGGGCGTGGTTTAATTATATTTCCAATGAGGATGGTTCATAGCTTTAGCACTAAGGCCCGGAAGCGGTATCGCTGCACGAGACACGCCGTGAATACTTCCTTGTAGGCTCCACTCGGGCATCCTTGCCCTCGAGGGTCTCATGCAGCGATTCCAC
>JAWWAY010000008.1:0-152887 GCA_033721235.1 Pseudohongiellaceae bacterium
AGGCCTCTAAGCCCGTTACACCCAAGACCGGCGGCGGTGTGTTTAGCTCGGTCGAAATATTCAGCCAAAAAGGGGAAAACGACCCCAAGGGCTCAGCAGAAGCATTAACCTCAGGTGGACAAGATAAGAAAAGCTCTAAGATGAAAGGCACTGGGGTCATTAAATTCCCAGGAGGTCAGGTAAAGTGCATGGTGCGCGCCATTACCAACGATGAGATGGTGGTTGTTGCAAAAGTCGCGGCAAGCTCCCCTGCCATTCTTGCCCCTATCAAAGCAGACTTGTCTCCCGGGAACGATGCTAGCAGCATTGTGTCGGATATTAGTGGCTTCATCTATAGCCTAGCCGCAATGGAGAAAAAGCCCTCCTCCGAGTTTTTCACCATGCATATTAAGTTTGACTCCAGCGACAAACACACCCGTGAGCAGGTCACTCAGTTTCTACTGAGTAGCGAATAGCATTCATGACTCTGCCTTTCAGTCAGTCCTGCGAGAACAATAAGGACCCTATTCTTAATATTCTCAAGCAATACTTTGACAAGCCTGGCGCCGTTCTAGAAATTGGCGGTGGCACTGGGCAGCATGCGGAGTACTTTGCCCAGCACATGCCTTGGCTAAAATGGCAAAGCTCGGATGTCCCTAGCAATATCGATACGCTGAACCTAAGGCTTGATGCCGCAGGGCTTGCTCCAGCACTTTGCCTCGATGTTACAGACAGCCCATGGCCAGCCATAAAGGTGAGCTATGTGTTTACGGCTAATAGCCTACATATAATGCCCGAGACCGCTGTCATTGAACTGTTTAAGCATTTAGACAGTGTTCTTCTTCCCTCCGCTCGTCTGTGTGTATACGGTCCATTCAAGTACAAAGGTGAGTTTACGAGCGATAGCAATCAGGCATTTGATGGCTGGCTTAAAAAGCGGGATCCACGCAGTGGTATTAGAGATTTCGAACTAATAGAGCGCTTAGCCGCCGAAGCGGGCCTCGCATTTACCAATGACCACAGTATGCCGGCCAATAATCAATTTCTTAGTTTTACTAAAGAACCCTAGCTAAATTAGCTTTGAGCTCTATTTTCAGCTAGCGGGTTTGAATAAATATTGCGGTATATAAGAGCAACGATCCCACGATATAGGCTCTTTCCACTCGTTTTCTTCGTATTGCGTTCTCCCTGGCATTACTAATATCAATAATGGCTTGCCGTATTAGAAACGTATAGAGCACATAGTACATAAATGGTATGACATGCCTATATAGCGGATAGTCGGAAACGGTGGTTCCAAAAAAAGACAAAAACCAGTCTATTTCTGCATATATCCCCCAAAGCCCCAGGCCTGCATTAATAAACATCCAACGAATAGCCTCTTTGCCAAACATCGTGCTGTAAAACAGCAGGTAGATGAGAATGGCGAAGCCACCGTGAATAAACATAAAGAACAGAGGCGGTCCGTCCGGGGTATAAGCCATGAAAAAACCGGAGGCACCGAACATTAGCGAGTGAATGAGGAAGAATGGATAAACAAACCAGGGGGATATTTCATCACCCTCTTTGTACTGACGTCCATTGATAGTCATATTGCTTTTTAGCTTCATTTCCTTCGACTCCCACTAAATAGCTTATACATTGTTTAGTTTTTGACCATGTTTTCTGATTTTATAGCTTATAAATGACAACAGCATAATTGTTAGGTAAAGTACTCGTCGATAAAGCCTACCAATCCCTATATGGAGAATAGAATGAATAAGACTAAATTGGCCTTGGCCATTAGCGCACTGGGCATGGCTACTGCTCACAGCAGCTATGCCGCCGAGTTTACCGTTTCAGGCGATATTACTTACGCCTATGATTATTATGCTAGCAATTTAATCGATGTTAGCGACGCCTCTACGTTTACCGTTAAAGTGATATATGACGAAACAGCGCCGATAGACTATGTTGGTGAGTATACTGGTAGCTACTACGTCCAAGAATATGCCCAATGGCAAAATGCAATAGAATCAATGGAAGTAGCGGTCTATGACAGTTCTGGCGAAATTATACTGCACAACCTGCTAGAGATTGACGAAGAGAACAGCTACTACTATTACAACTATATACAGAACTACCAAATCGACTATACCAATAGCTATAGTGATAATCAGCAATCCTATTTCTATATTCAGGAACAGAACTACAATAGTAGTGCGTATAACTATACCTACGCACAGGTGTATTTTTATAAATATGCCCTCGATCTGTTCGATAGCGTTACTGAAGCGCCATTCGTACCGACACAGGAACAACTTGACGATCCAAGCGTTTACGGCCACTTCTATTTTGACGACTACGGCTATGATGACCTTACCGGCAACTACTACGAGACTTATTTAGGTGGCGATGTCACTTCCATGAGCGGTGATATATTCACCATTGTAGATACCGATGGCGACGGCGTACCGGATTCTGAAGATGCCTTCCCAGACAATGCCAATGAAACGACCGATACTGATGGTGACGGCGTTGGCGATAATGGTGATGCATTCCCAACTGACCCTAATGAAACTACCGACACCGACGGTGACGGGGTTGGCGACAATGGCGATGCATTCCCAACTGACCCTAATGAAACTACCGACACCGACGGTGACGGCGTAGGCGACAATGGCGATGCATTCCCAACTGACCCTAATGAAACGACCGACACTGACGGCGACGGCGTAGGCGATAATGGCGATGCGTTCCCAACTGACCCTAATGAGTCTTCAGATTTAGATGGTGACGGTGTAGGTGACAACGCTGACGTAAATGACGCCTCTGATTTGTCAGCGACTGTTTCTGTAGAAGGAAGTGACTCTGGCGTTGCTAACATTCTATTGGCAGACGGCCAAACGATAGCCGATATCGTTGTAGCCTCCTCTGAAGAATGTAAAGCCGGTGCCAAGAATCACGGCAAGTATGTTAGCTGTGTAGGTAAAACGCTAAATGCCTTGCTAGAAGCTGGTCACATCAGCGATGCAGAAAAAGATGCCTTACAAAGCACAGTGGCACAAACCTCTGTCGCTAAGCCTGCTTCAAGCGGCTCCAATAAAGGTAAGGGTAAGTAAGCCCAAGCCCTAAAGTGTAAGGCGAATGAAGCCAAAGCACTGAAGCAAAAAGCCCAGGTTTCCCTGGGCTTTTTTGTATCTGTAAGCTACAACTTACTTAAAACGCGAATATTAATGTCGATAGTGACACTCAAAGATTTCAAAGCAGCAGCCCTCTCGCGCCCGTCTACTGGGGCCCTATAATAATGCGGGGTCATTAACAGCAGGTCTTGAATTGTCTGCTCGTCAGTTAATTGAATAAGCTCTTTCTTTGTATGCTGGCGAACTAAACCGAACCCCTCTGGTAGGCCTTGCCCGTCTTCTCGTGATGGTTTTAGGGTCGGATACAGAATTTCTCGAAGCTGATGCAGATGCTCAGGCCCGGGCTCTACCTCTATTAATAACCCTCTAGCTGCCAAGACGCGATGAAACTCGTCATAGCAGGGAAAACCAAACATGCATATAAGCCGATCAATAGAGCTAGCCTCTACCGGCAAGCGAATATTACTCGCCACTATATAGGTAGCGTTCTTATCTGCCTTAGCCGCAGCCTTTACGGCCCACTTTGAGATATCTAAACCAATCGCATCAACAGTCACATCAGCGCGAGAGTGCAAGAAACGCAAGTAGTAGCCCTCGCCGCAGCCAGCATCAAGGCAGCTGAACCCAGCTTCGTCTACGCCAGATAGAACAGCGTCACACATGGCATCAGCGACAACATCGTATATACCAGAGCTTAGAAAACGTTTTCGCGCCGCAACCATTTCTTTGTTGTCGCCGGGCTCTTTGCTGCGTTTGTTTTGAACTGGCAAAAGATTAGCATAGCCTTCCTTAGCCAAATCAAAGCAGTGCCCAGACTCACAGCGCAATGACCGCCCTTGTAGGACAAGGCTTGCTCCATCGAAAGGGCAGCATAGGGAAGCTTGTAACTCTGCTTTACGCAAGGGTAGGCCTATTTTCCACCCCATATCTTGGCGACGGCCTTTTCATTGCCCAACGCAGAGACTACAAAACATACAAAGCCTACCAAGAAGAAAACAAGCGCAGGGATATACGCCCCTACTCCGCCAGCATTAAGACCAAAGTACAAAGAGATGCTCGATAGGAATAGAAATAACACCGATACCGCCAATAGTATTAGACGTTGAGAGGGGCGGTAGGTATAGGTGTCGCTGCCTTTTTCAAAGGGGCTAAGTATTGGCTTAAATACGAGCCTGAAAAAATTGCGCATGTTCTACCGTCCTTCTTCTATGAGTGTATTTCTGCTAAAGAATAGCAGCTCAGCAACTTTTTTTCTTGTACTAGTTTTTCACTTTAAAGGGCAATAATTGTTCGGCACTTTCTCGATACATTCCACTATGCTTGCGCTCTTGTAGCAGATAGTCTGCTATCGCAGCATCAAAACGTGGGTCGGCTATCCAGTGATTAGAATAGGTAATAATTGGCTTAAAGCCGCGCTGAATCTTGTGCTCGCCTTGAGCGCCCGAGTCAAAACTTGCTAGCCCTTTATCTATTGCGTACTCAATTCCCTGATAGTAACAGGTCTCAAAATGCAGGAACTGATACTCTTCAAGGCAGCCCCAGTATCGCCCATAGAGCCTTGTGTCATCCTTAAAACTAAGTGCCGCCGCAATGCTCTGTCCATCCTTTTTTGCTACGACCAACAATATGCTATCTGCCATAGTCTCACCTATTCGCGTAAAGAAGGCCTCATTAAGATAGCCTTGCTGTCCGCGAACCTGATAGGTGCGCTGATAAAAATGATAGAAGCGAGCCCAGTCTTCGGCAGTAATATCTGCTCCCTCGAGCCTGTCAAAACTAATTCCGCTTAGCGACACGCTCTTGCGTTCCTTCTTAATATTCTTACGTTTGCGAGACGTGAAGCTTTCAAGGAAGTTGTCAAACGACTCATATGAATTGTTATACCAATGAAACTGAGTGCCCTGCCGCTGGTGAGCCCCTTCGCGTGCGAGCAAATCACTCACACGCTTTTCTGGGAATAGTATGTGCCAGCTACTATTGCCCTGACGCTTAGCTTCCGCGGCTACCTCTATAAGGATCGCCTTTAAGAGCGCTTGTTCTTGCGAACTTTCTCGCACGAGGACTCTTGTCCCATAGCTAGGGGTAAACGGTATAGAAGTCAGCAGCTTCGGATAGTAGCGTAGGCCACTTTGGTGATAGGCGTCAGCCCAAGACCAGTCGAATACATACTCGCCATACGAGTGGTGTTTCTTGTAAAGCGGCATTAAGGCAGCTATCCGCTCCTGCCCCTCTCCATCGTCTTGCCAAACGGCTAAGTGATAGGGTTCCCAGCCTGTATCGGCACTGACACAAGCACTCTCCTCCAGCGCTGATAGAAACTCATAGCGGAGAAAGGGGCCCGCCCCTTCGGCCAGTGTATTCCAAGCTTCTGCGCCGATCTGACTCACGCTGGTGCAATAGGCGAAACGCAAATTCATAAGGTATCCGTAAAGGGTCGAAATTGCTTCATTCTAAAGCAATAGAGCATACAGCCAAACAAGCGCAATTACTTTCCCGTTGTCTGCAACTTTCCCCTCTGCATGCTAGTTAACTGCTTGGTTTTCCTGTTATATTCGGATTTAAGGTATAGGCGCCTTTCGAATGGGCGCGCTTCGAAGCATTAGCCAAGCAATAGGATGTGACAGTGGAGTCTCAGAGCCCCATAAGTAAAATCAAAGAACATCGAGACAGCTTAAGAAAGTCTGAGAGAAAGGTCGCCGACTTCATTCTGGATAATAGCGCCGCCATCATCAATATGCGTATCGTAGACGTGGCCTCCAGCGCACAGGTTAGTGAGCCGACAGTACTACGATTTTGTCGCGCACTTGGCTTTGATGGCTTTCAATCTTTTAAACTTCTTCTAGCACAGCACTTAGGCACCAGCAGCTACTCTCAGTTCTCCGTGGACGATAGAGACACTGTAGCTGATTTAGGTAATAAGGTGTTTGACTCCACCATCGGATCTCTCATTTCCGTCAGAGATCAACTAGACCCTCAAGTCTTAGAGAAGGCCATAAACGCGCTTAGCGATGCGGGCCGCGTAGAGTTCTATGGTTTTGGTGCCTCAGGCTCTGTGGCCGCAGATGCGCAACATAAATTCTTTAGGCTTCAGCTTTCTACCGCCGCCTACACCGACCCACATATTCAGCTGATGTCAGCAATCTCCCTGGGGGAAAAAGACGTGGTGGTCGCCATTTCGCAATCGGGCAGAACTAAGGCGCTCATACAGAGTGTGACTCTTGCCATGGAGGCCGGTGCAACAGTGATATGCCTGGCCCCGCAAGGAACACCATTAAGCGAACTCGGCGGCATTGCTATCCATGTTAATGTAGAGGAAGACCTGCACGAATTCACACCGGTATCCTCGCGCATAGCTCACCTAGTGGTGATAGATGTACTCGCAATGGGGGTTGCTCGCTATCGTAAATCGATGCTTAAAGACCATCTTAAGAACATGAATAAAAACTTAAGAACACTGCGTAACTACAAAAATTAACTAGTCTCCAACTACCACCAAGGCGTCAACGTCTTTACGCATGAGCAGGGCTCGCACTCTGGCCAACAAAGTATTTAGAGCAAGAGGCACAACTTTCTTATTATGATCGATGGTTTGAGCGACGCTAGTAAGATAGCAGCGCAGGCCTTTATCGAGAAGCTTCTGTTGCATTTCCATTGCGGCTTTCTTTGCTTTCTTACCGGATACATAGCGTACTGGAATACGACCATCGCCATCGATAGCACGGCTTAAATATTCCGATACATATCCTCTCGAAATTTCCGCACCACCAAGCATAGGAGCAAAGTTCACTTCGTTAATAATCGCTCCGCTCTTAAACCAAGGGATAGAAATGTCTTCACAAATAATGTCAACACCTGCCGTGTTAAGACCAAACAGTGCTGCGGCATCTATTGCAATTCTAATATTCTCTGGATGAATGGTTCTGGTGACCTCTTCATCTACACCTCCCCACAGTGTAGACTCTATTCTTCTTAAAGGTACCTTCTCTCCCTCTTTAGGGATGCTATCTAGAGTATGGCCTGCTCTCTTAATCGATTCCCTGGCCAAATCATCCATTGGCTCAATTTCACTTCGCATCCAAGGTGGCATTCTGCACTGCTTTTGTAACTCTTCATCGAGTAGGCTTAGAACAGTATTTTTGCCATTTCCAACTACGGACATAGCATTTCGACGAACAGCATAAAGCATTTGTCCGCCAGTTATGAAAACACGATGGCATACCCCTTCCACCTGTTTCTCTACCAAAACTCTCTTGGAAGGAGATAGCTTCTTGGCAGACTCGAATGCCGCTATGAGTGCATTGTCGTCGCTAATATCGACTGTAACCCCTTCTCCTCTCTCTAGATCGTTAGGTTTAATAACTACCGGATACTTTAAATACAGCGCGGCTTTTTGAGCTGATTTTTTGTCACCTACTACTTTATGTTTAGGCGCGGGAAGCCCAGCGTTTCTAAGAAAATTAGCAGTAGCAGTTTTGCTTTGAGAAAGACGAAGCGCTATCGCTGAGTCGAGATCGGTAACACTGCGATCGAGTCTAATAGCCTTACTTCCCCACCCTAATAAATAGGCGCCCAAACCGATATGCCTGTAAGGTATCCTAGCTTCATGAGCATAGCGCAATATTTGCATTGTCGACTTTCCGCTTGGAAAGCTTTTCTTTATTGGGCTAATAACCTTTTCCATAATCATTTCGTAAAACTTGTTCTGGTTTTTCTCTGTAAGCTCATTTTCTAGCATCCAGTTACACAACCTTAAACAAGTGTTATACATAAACTTGAAGATATCTTTTGGTGCTTCGTCAATCTCGAAATAACGAATTTTAACTTTGTACATTCGTTTTTCAGAGGACACGCGAGACACTTCGTCTATGCGAGGCTTTTCGAAAACAGGCAAACCACTTTGCTGAAACAACACTTCGGCTAAAGCAAACATGCAGTTGAGATATTGTCTGGCATTAGTATGCTCAGTTGTATCAATACCATCTCTTAGCTTGCTCCTTGGAATTAAAAGAGCTCTTTCATTCCAATCTCTTAAAGTATCCAGTCCGGCGATTTCCTTTCCAGGTACTTCAAACGTCATATCCAAAAAATGAGTATGACCGTTACCAAGTTCGATACCATATTGCGCTTTCATCGGTTCTCGGGGCCTCGGGGGTATCTACTCGACCGTAACTGACTTGGCTAGATTCCGAGGATGATCTACGTCGGTTCCTTTATATATAGCGACATGGTAGGAGAGCAATTGAAGTGGGATAGTGTAAATAATAGGTGCGAGCACATCTGGAACCGATGGTACATTCAAGACCTTCATATTCTTGTCATTCTCGAAGCCACTGGATTCATCAGCAAATACAATTAATTCACCACCTCGTGCGCTCACCTCGGCAAGGTTTCCCTTAAGTTTACCGAGCAATTCGTCGTTGGGTGCTACGGCAATTACTGGCATTTCCTTGTCTACCAAAGCTAGCGGCCCATGCTTTAGTTCGCCCGCAGGATAAGCTTCGGCATGAATATAGGATATTTCTTTTATCTTCAGAGCACCCTCTTTGGCCACGGGATATTGTATGCCTCGACCTAAGAACAGAGCGTGGTTCTTGTTCATGAAGTCTTCAGATAACTCTTGAATTTGCTTGTCCATTTCAAGAGTCTTAGCTAGGTGTTCGGGTAGCGAGTTTAGCTGTTGGACATACTTAGTTTCTTCTTTCTCGGCTAGCCCTGTTCTTCTAGCTAAGGCTAAAGTGAGAATAAGTAGGGCGCAAAGCTGTGTTGTAAATGCTTTAGTGGAAGCAACACCTATCTCTCTTCCAGCATTGGTCAAAAGGCAAATATCAGACTCTCGCACCAAAGAGCTTGTTGCTACATTGCAAATAGCTAGAGTACCGACATAGGTTTTTTCCTGTGCGTAGCGCAGTGCGGCGAGTGTATCGGCGGTCTCGCCGGACTGAGAGATCGTTACTAATAAAGTGCCTGGTTGAACTATTATGTTGCGATATCGATAGTCACTGGCTATATCGACTTGGCAGGACAGCTTCGCAATATTTTCTAACCAGTATTTCGTAATCATACCTGCATGAAAGCTAGTACCGCAGGCGACTATTTGAACGTTTGTTACTTTATCAAATATTGCTTTTGCTTTTACGCCAAATGATTCTTCAAGAACATGAGTATCACTTATTCTACCACTTAAGGTATCACGCACTACTGTTGCTTGTTCGTGTATTTCCTTAAGCATAAAGTGGCTATAACTACCTTTCTCTACTGCGGCGAGCTCACTGGTTATTTTAGTGACTTGCCGGTCGACTTTTTTACCGCCATTCCAAATAGTTCTTTTCTTTAGAGTGATTTCGGCAATATCACCCTCTTCTAGATAAACAAAGCGATCGGTAACTTGACCGAGGGCTAATGCATCGGAGGCTACAAAGTTTTCTCCAATACCAACTCCAATAACTAGTGGGCTTCCGCTTCTAGCTACGATAATGCAATCGGGATCTTCGCGATCAATCACGCAAAGGCCATAGGCACCGTGCAAGAGCGTGACTACGTACTTAACCGCTTCCAGCAATGAAATGTCTTGTTTCTGCATTTCTCTGTGCAGCAGGTGAACGACTACTTCGGTATCGGTTTCAGAGCGGAAAGTATAGCCTTGAGATATGAGTTCTTTTTTTAGCGTTACATGGTTCTCTATTATGCCGTTGTGCACAAGAGCGAGAGTAGAATGGGACAGATGTGGGTGAGCGTTGTCTTCGGTAGGCTCACCGTGGGTAGCCCAGCGGGTATGAGCTATGCCTACTTTCCCAGCAAAGGCGCGCTGTGCTAAAGAGGCTTCGAGCTTTTCAACTTTCCCGATAGCCTTTATACAGTCCAGCTCTTTGCTTTTGGAGTCTATAAGCGCCATACCGGCTGAGTCGTAGCCTCTATACTCAAGCCGCTTTAATCCTTCAATTAAAATGCCTGAAACATCCCTTTGGGCAATAGCGCCTACAATGCCGCACATAATAGTCCTCGTTTTCTGCTTTATTTTTTGACTGGTCGTTTCCAACCACTAATGGATCGTTGTTTGGCACGTGCAACGGCCAAGCTATCTTCCTCTACATCAGCTGTAATGATTGAACCAGCGCCTATGGTTGCACCTTTTCCTAGAGTCACGGGAGCTACAAGTGCCGTATTAGAGCCAACGAATACACCGTCTTTAATTATGGTTTTGAATTTATTTACGCCGTCATAATTACAAGTAATGGTGCCAGCACCAATATTCACGTTCTCACCGAGCTCGGAATCCCCCACATAGCTAAGATGATTAACTTTAGACCCGATGCCAATATTAGCCTTCTTGGTCTCAACAAAATTTCCAATCTTGGCGTTCTTGGCTAAGCGGGTACCAGGGCGTAACCTCGCAAACGGTCCAATCTGGCACTCCTGTGCAATATTGGTATCTTCTATATGTGAGTTGGCGTGAATATGGACATCATTGCCAATGACAGCGTCTTTCAAATAAACATTTGAAGCAATACGTACACGGTCGCCCAATATGACGTGGCCTTCTATTACGGCATTAACATCTATCTCGACGTCACGGCCACACTCTAATTTGCCGCGAATATCGATTCGTTTTGGATCTGCGAGGCTAACACCGCGTAGCAGAAGATCGTTAGCCTGCTGCAGCTGGAACTGGCGCTCTACAATCGCCAGTTGTTGCCGGTTATTAACGCCTAATACCTCTGTTTCGTCTTCTGTGACTTCGGCACTGACTTGCACCTGATCGGATACAGCCATAGCGAGTATGTCCGTGAGATAGTACTCGCCTTGTGCATTATTATTCTTTAGTCGATCTATCCAGCCGTGAAGCTGGCTAGCAGGTGCGGCCAGTATGCCGGTATTCGTTTCTTTTATGAGTTTTTGCTGCTCATTGGCGTCTTTTTCTTCGACTATCGCTATGGGTTGATTCGCAGCATTGCGGATAATGCGACCTAGGCCATAGGGGTTTTGGCTAAGTACACTGAGGATAGCTAGGCGGCTATCGCCGGCGCTTTCCAGCAGGGTGCTGAGAGTCGAAGGGGCTATAAGGGGTACATCGGCATAGAGTACTAGAACAGTGGCGTTCTGAGGTATTGCCGGTAGAGCCTGTTTTACCGCATGGCCGGTGCCGAGCTGCTGCTCCTGCAGGGACCAATGAATATCGCTGTCGTCTATTACGCTGCGTATTTTCTCAGCCTGGAAGCCAACAACCACATGAATTCTGGTGGCGCACAGTGTGCGGGCACAGTCTATGACATGCCTAAGCATAGGCTTGCCAGCAACTTTATGGAGAACTTTTGGAGTATCAGAATACATGCGCGTGCCCTTGCCCGCGGCGAGTATTACTACGTCTAATTCTTGGCTAGTGCGCTCGTTCATAGAGTCCGTTTCTTCTTTAACATAGACGCTCTATCTTAACTGACAATGCTCTTTGATGCTTATATCGATTGTAATTTGACATAAAAAAAGGGCGGCTAATGCCACCCTTTTATGTGTTACGCGAAACAGTTTGGGCTACTTGCGCATCTGTCTTAGAGCTCGTAGTTGCGCTGTTGCTTCAGCTAGTTGAGCCGCCGCAGTAGAATACTCGAATTCAGCATTCTTATCGGCGATTGCATCATTAGCATCGTCAATGGCTTTTTGTGCTGCTGACTCGTTCAAGTCGTCAGCCCTTATAGCCGTATCAGCCAATACCGTAACGATACCGCCCTGCACTTCCAAGAAGCCACCGGATACGTAGTAAACTCGTTCAGTACCATCTTGGCAGACAATGCGAACCGGCCCCGGAATTAGAGCCGTGAGCAAAGGCGCGTGGCCCGGCGCAACACCAAGGTCACCCAAGGTGCCGGTCGCTACCAGAATCTCTACTAAACCAGAGAATATCTGTTCTTCGGCGCTTACGATGTCACAGTGTAATGTCATGGCCATAACTTAGATCTCAATTACAGGTTTTTGGCTTTAGCAACGGCTTCGTCGATGCTTCCAACCATGTTAAAGGCTTGCTCAGGAATGTCGTCATACTGACCTTCCAGAATGCCCTTAAAGCCGGCAATCGTATCTTTCAAAGGTACATATTTTCCTGGTGTGTTGGTAAAGATCTCTGCCACAAAGAATGGTTGTGACAAGAAGCGTTGGATCTTACGTGCACGAGATACAGTCTGCTTGTCTTCTTCTGACAGCTCGTCCATACCCAAAATTGCGATGATGTCTTTCAGCTCTTTATAGCGCTGAAGTACAGACTGTACACCACGTGCAACATCATAGTGCTCTTGACCAATAACGAGCGGGTCAAGCTGACGTGATGTGGAGTCTAGTGGATCGATCGCTGGGTAAATACCAAGCTCAGCAATTGAGCGCGAAAGTACAACAGTCGCATCCAAGTGAGCGAAGGTTGTTGCTGGCGATGGGTCAGTCAAGTCATCGGCAGGTACGTATACGGCTTGGATAGACGTAATAGAGCCCGTCTTAGTAGACGTAATACGCTCTTGCAATACACCCATTTCTTCAGCCAGTGTTGGCTGATAACCTACCGCAGAAGGCATACGACCCAATAGGGCTGATACTTCTGTACCGGCAAGTGTATAACGGTAGATGTTATCGACGAAGAACAGTACGTCACGGCCTTCATCACGGAACTTCTCGGCCATAGTTAGACCAGTCAGTGCTACACGTAGACGGTTACCGGGCGGCTCATTCATCTGGCCGTATACCATCGATACTTTAGAGTCTTGCATGTTCTCTAGATCGATAACTTTAGATTCCTGCATTTCGTGGTAGAAGTCGTTACCCTCACGAGTACGCTCACCCACACCAGCGAATACGGATAGACCACTGTGTGCCTTAGCGATGTTGTTAATAAGCTCCATCATATTAACGGTCTTACCAACACCAGCACCACCGAAGAGACCAACTTTACCGCCCTTTGCGAAAGGACAAATCAAGTCGATAACCTTAATACCAGTTTCTAGCAATTCGTTAGACGCTGACAACTCATCGTAGGCAGGCGCTTTACGGTGAATAGGCATACGCTCTTTTTCACCAATGGCTCCGCGCTCATCGATTGGGTTGCCCAATACATCCATGATGCGGCCTAGTGTTTCGGTACCTACTGGTACAGAAATAGGAGCACCTGAATCTGATACGTTTAGGCCGCGAGAAAGACCTTCAGTACTTCCCATAGCAATGGTACGAACTACGCCGTCGCCTAACTGCTGCTGTACTTCTAGCGTGGTTTCTTTACCTTCGACGTGTAGTGCATCGTACACCTTAGGGACTGCATCCCCAGGAAACTGTACGTCTATCACCGCGCCGATAATTTGAACGATACGACCGCTACTCATGTTCGGTTCCTCTTAAGGTCTAAATTCCAGATTCTTGCTGAATTCGTGTTAAAAAATTATTTAAATCGCTTCGGCTGCATTCCGTTTATACGGCAGCAGCACCGCCGACAATCTCTGACAACTCCTGAGTGATAGAAGCTTGACGGGCTTTGTTGTAAACCAAGCCTAGCGCTTCAATCAGGTCACCGGCATTATCTGTGGCATTTTTCATTGCCATCATTCGCGCGGCTTGCTCACAGGCGTTATTTTCAACGACTGCCTGATACACCTGAGACTCCACATAACGAAGCAATAAAGCATCAAGAAGTTCTTGTGCTTCGGGCTCGTAGATATAGTCCCAATGGTGCTTTAAGTCTTTATCGTCAGAGGCCTCTAGTGGTAGCAATTGAGCTAGCACTGGCTTCTGAGTCATTGTGTTAACGAAAGTGTTATTCACTATGAAGAGCTTATCGATGCTGCCATCGGAAAACTTATCTAACATCACTTTCACCGCACCAATAACGTCTTCTAGTTTTGGTGTGTCGCCAAGGTCTCTTACTGACGCGACAACATTGCCACCAAAACTATTGAAGAAGGACGCCGCTTTGGCACCTACAACACAAAGGTCGATTTCGACGTCTTGTGTTTTGTATTCCATCATGCTTTTCACGACAGTCTTAAACGTATTAACGTTCAAACCGCCGCATAAACCGCGATCAGAAGAAACCACGATGTAGCCAACGCGTTTCACTTCTCGCTCGTCAAAATAAGCGTGATGGTACTCTGGGGTAGCGTTTGCCACATGCCCAATCACTTCACGAATGCGCGTGGCGTAGGGCTTACCTACGGCCATGCGATCCTGAGCTTTGCGCATCTTACTGGCAGCCACCATCTCCATGGCACTGGTAATCTTTTGCGTGTTCTTAATGCTGGAGATTTTCGTTCTAATCTCTTTGCCAACAGCCATAACTCACCGTATCTTTTAAATTACCAAGTCTGAGTAGATTTAAACTTCTCGATTGTTGCTTTCAACTGACCAGCAATTTCATCGTTGAAGTCACCTTTCTCGTTGATCTTGGCCAACAGATCAGCGTGCTCACTGTTAGCATAGGAAAGTAGCGCCTTCTCGAAGGCAACAATTTTCTCTAGCTCAACATCTTTCAAGAAGCCTTCGTTAGCCGCGAACAATACCAATGCCATTTCAGCAACTGATTGTGGCGAGTACTGTGATTGCTTCATTAGCTCTGTTACGCGCTGACCGTGCTCTAGTTGCGCACGTGTCGCATCGTCTAGGTCAGAAGCGAACTGGGCGAACGCTGCCAATTCACGGTATTGAGCCAGTGCGATACGGATACCACCACCAAGCTTCTTAATGATCTTCGTTTGTGCCGAACCACCCACACGCGATACCGATAGACCGGCGTTAATCGCTGGACGAATACCGGCGTTAAAGAGGTCGCTCTCTAGGAAGATCTGACCGTCTGTAATCGAAATTACGTTAGTAGGTACGAAAGCAGATACGTCACCGGCTTGAGTCTCAATGATAGGCAGAGCAGTCAAAGAACCTGTCTTACCTTTTACTTCACCGTTCGTGAACTTTTCTACATACTCGGCGTTTACGCGAGACGCTCTCTCCAATAGACGAGAGTGCAAATAGAAAACGTCACCTGGGTAAGCTTCACGGCCTGGTGGACGACGTAGAAGTAGAGAGATTTGACGATAAGCCCAAGCTTGTTTAGTCAAGTCATCATAAATGATTAGGGCATCTTCACCGCGGTCACGGTAGTACTCACCCATTGAACAACCAGAGTAAGGAGCAATGAACTGCATTGAAGCAGGGTCAGAAGCACTGGCCGCTACTACTGTTGTGTACTCCATGGCGCCATGCTCTTCGAGCTTGCTTACCACTTGAGCGATAGACGATTGTTTTTGACCAACCGCTACGTAAATACACTTAACGTTTTTGCCTTTCTGGTTGATGATGGCATCAACAGCTACTGCTGTTTTACCTACCTGACGGTCACCAATGATTAGCTCACGTTGTCCACGGCCGATTGGTACCATGGAGTCAATTGCTTTCAGACCTGTTTGTACTGGTTGGTCAACCGATTGACGAGCAATTACGCCTGGCGCTACTTTCTCAACTGGAGAAGATAGCTTAGCGTTGATAGCGCCTTTACCGTCGATTGGCTTACCTAGTGCGTCTACTACGCGACCTTCCATTTCTGGGCCAATTGGCACTTCAAGGATTCGCTTAGTACAACGGGCTGTTTGGCCTTCGGCCAGTGACTTATAGTCACCTAGTACAACAGCACCAACGGAATCTCTTTCAAGGTTAAGCGCCATACCAAAGACGCCACCTTCGAACTCGATCATCTCGCCATACATTACGTCATCGAGGCCGTGAATCCGGATAATACCGTCGGATACACTTACGATTGTGCCTTCGTTTTTCGCTTGCACGGAAACATCGAGGTTATCGATTCGCTGCTTAATAATTTCACTGATTTCTGATGGATTCAGTTGTTGCATGCTTTTTCCCTCATTCCCAGGTGTCTAGGAATTCATTGCTTCGGCTAATTTAGTCAATTTTCCCCGGACAGAACTGTCTATCACTGTGTCGCCTGCTCTAATGACAGCGCCACCGATCAATTGCTTATCAACTCGAGTCTGCAACTTGATCTCTCTATTCAAACGAGTCTGGAGTGCCTGGGTAATTTTAGTTACAACGTCTTGATTCAGTTCAAACGCTGTTGATAGCTCTACATCAACAGTTTTTTCCTGATTCGATTTCAAAGCATCAAACAAAGCAGATATATCGCCAAGAAGCGCTAGACGCTTGTTTTCAGCCAAAAGGTCGATCAAGTTACGGGCCTTTGGTACTAGCTCTTCGCCGCACAAATCAATAAGTAATTGCACTTGCGCTGCTGCGCTTTTCGAAGGAGCGAGTAATGCACCACGCACATGGTCATCAGCCGTCACTTCAGCTAGAAGCCGAAGAGACTTAGACCACACACCGAGCTCATTGGATGCAAGCGCAACATCAAAAGCTGCTTTCGCATAGGGTCTCGCTAGAGTGATTGTCTCTGCCATTGCTTATCGCCTATAGCTCGTCTGCGAGCTTCTTCAGAAGCTCTTCGTTTGCTGCCTGATCAACAGCAGTTTCCAAAATGCGTTCGGCACCGGAAACAGCAATTGCCGCTACTTGAGCCCGCAGTGCTTCTTTCGCACGTTGGATCTCCATGTCGATCTCTGCTTTCGCGCCAGTGATTAATCGTTGGCCTTCTTCACGGGCTTTATCTTTCGCTTCTTCAACGATTTGATTGGCGCGCTTATTGGCTTGTTCGATTAATGCAGCACTCTGTTGCTTCGCTTCACGCAATTCATCTGCGGCTTTGTTTTGGGCTAGGCCCAAATCACGTTGCGCGCGATCGGCTGCTTCTAGTCCGTCTGCGATTTTTTTCTGCCGCTCTTCTAAGATGGCAGTAATCGGAGGCCAGACATATTTCATGCAAAACCAGACAAACACAAAGAATGCGAATGATTGTCCGATTATGGTTGCGTTGAGATTCATGCAACTACCTCAGTGAGTGGTCGTTAAATGAGTAATTCGCTTAATTCAGTCGTAGGCGCTTAGCGCTTATACGAATGGGTTTGCGAAGATGAACAGGAACGCCATACCAACACCGATGATGGAGATAACGTCCACGAACGCAGCTACCAAGAAGAACTGAGTTTGCAACTTAGGTGCTAGTTCTGGTTGGCGAGCAGAGCTCTCGATAAGCTTGCCACCTAGGCTACCAAACGCAACAGCGGTGCCAGCACCACAGATGCCAAAGATGATTGCGGCTGCGATCAAAGAAAAAGCCTGTACAGTTTCCATTTTTTATCTCCAAGTTTTACAAAGGATATTGCAGTTTGTTTTAAGGGTTAATGAGTTGTGTGAGCTTGGTTTAAGTACACGATGGATAGCATCATAAACAAGTATGCTTGCAGTGTGACTACAAGAATATGGAATACGGACCAACCAAAGTGAAGCGGTAGTTGATAAATACCAACTAGCGCGATAACCAAGAAGATAACTTCACCGGCAAAGAAGTTGCCGTAGAGCCTCAGTGCCAATGACACTGGCTTAGCCAAGAAGCCCGGAAGCTCAAGCAATAGATTCAGCGGCAAGGCCCACTTACCAAACGGGTGGAAAGCAAACTCACCTAGGAAGCCGCCCAAGCCTTTAATTTTAATGCTGTAGTAAATGATCAGGAAGAACACGCTGATGGCGAAGCCAATAGTGATGTTCAAGTCTGTTGTCGGCACGGCTTTAAAGTATAAGTGTGGGTCGCCGGCAATCGTTTGTGCAAGTAGTGGAATCCAGTCGACAGGGACTAGATCCATGGTATTCATGAGGAAAATCCAGCAGAAAATAGTGAGAGCCAATGGTCCAATCAGGTCGTTCTTCGCATAGAAGCTGCTTTTCACATTGCTCTGTACCATTTCGACGATCATCTCGAGGAAATTCTGGAGGCCGCCTGGCTTATCAGTGGTGGCTCTTTTAATACAAAAACGGAATAGGCCCATAAATAGGAAGCCGAGGATTAGCGAGATCATCATCGAGTCGACGTTGATCGCCCAGAAACCCATTTCTGAGGCTTCCTCTACGGAATGGGCAAAACCCCAAGTGCCGTCATGCTTCTGCCCAAAGGTTAGGAAGCCTAAGTGGTGAGAGACGTATTCGGTAGCAGTTTGTGCTGTTTCAACTGTGTCGTGAGAATTAGCCATGAATTACACTTTTAAAGTAATTGTGGGTTTCAATTTTTCTGGCTCTTGGGCTGTATTGCGATAAGCGCCCAAAGACCAACTATATATACTGTTAAAAATCCGCCAAATAGAGCCCAATAGCTCAATGGTTTCACATAAATGAAGGCCAAGGCGAACCCGGCACACATCAATGAAATCTTGATTGCCTCACCGATATAAAACGCTCGGACAATTTTCTGCGTTGCTCTTGCACCCCGGTATTGAAACGCTTTCGTCGCAAAATACCCATTGGGTATCGCACAAATCAAGCCACCTAACAGCAAAGAGTAAGCACTCATCCAACCCAGTATCGTGTATCCGATCGCCGTAATTACACCAACAGCGACAAACTGGCTGGCTATTATCTTATAGATGGGAGGAGCTTTAATGGTTGACACGTTTTATTATTTTCTCGACTGAGCCCTTGTAATTCTAGGCCGTCAAATTCGCTGCCATCCAAAGCTGCGCATTATAGGGATTTTGACCTGCCTAATCAACAGTTGAACGCACTCATTTGATGTGGGCGAGTATCCCCTCGAGTTCATCTAGGCTATTGTATTTCAATGTCAATTTGCCACTGCCCTTGGCAGTGTGCTGAATCTGGACCTGCGCCCCTATTTTCTCTGAAAGCTCGGTCTCCAAACTGAGGATATCGGCGTCCGGACTCTCTGGTTTTTTCTTATCATTACCATTCTGAGCGAGCAGATTTCGCGTAAGTGCTTCTGTTTGTCTTACCGATAAGCCCTTACCGACTACAATTTTAGCAGCGTCACTTTGCTGATCCGCCGACAATGCGAGCAAGGCTCTGGCGTGTCCCATCTCCAGATCGCCATGTTCGAGCATTACACGCACATCTGGGTTTAAGCCAATCAAACGAAGTAGATTGGTAACAGTAGCTCTGGATTTGCCCACGGCATCGGCGACTTCCTGCTGTGTGAGCTCAAATTCGTCTTGAAGCCTCTTTAAGGCCATTGCCTCTTCGATAGGATTTAAGTTTTCCCTCTGAATATTTTCGATAAGTGCCATGGCTATGGCAGACTCATCGCTCACAGGCTTGATTAGTGCGGGTATGCTGTCCAAGCCGGCAAGCTGTGTAGCACGCCAGCGACGCTCGCCGGCAATGATTTCATAACGGGTGTCGGATATAGGGCGGACAACAATAGGTTGCATAACGCCCTGGGCCTTAATGGAGTCAGCTAAATTTTGCAGCGCCTCTTCATGCATATCGGTACGCGGCTGATACTTCCCTCTTTGAATGAGGTCGACAGGCAAATTTTGTAGATCGCCGTTTTTGTCCCTATTTGCAGGATCTACCGGTACTTCTGCAGTGGTGCTGGCATCAACTTTATTCGCTGCGCCACCTAGCAGTGCATCCAACCCTCTGCCTAATTTTCTTTTCGCCGTCATCTGTTATTCCGTTTTGTTTGTTCTAAAACCCTTTGCTTAGGCCTTTTCAGGTTCGTTGCGTCGCAATATTTCCCCCGCCAACGCCAAGTATGCGATGGCGCCTCGAGACTGTTTATCGTACTGAAGCACGGGCATTCCATAACTAGGCGCTTCGGCCAAGCGGACATTTCTAGGGACTACTGTGCGGTACACTTTGTCACCAAAATAAGTGTAAAGCTGCCCCGAAACCTCTGAAGTCAGGCGGTTACGAGGGTCATACATGGTTCTTAATATGCCTTCTATTTCTAAGGCAGGGTTAAACGTACTACTGATTGCCTGTATTGTCTCTACTAATGCAGACAAACCTTCCAAGGCATAATACTCACATTGCATCGGAATAATGACGCCCTGAGCAGACACCAAACCATTAATGGTCAGCATATTAAGAGAAGGTGGGCAGTCTATCACTATATAGTCATAGTCATCGGCCACTGTCGCCAAGGCATCACGCAGTCTCGTTTCTTTGTTCGGTGTTTGCAGTAATACCACCTCTGCAGCAGTCAAATCACCATTGGCCGGCAGAATATCGAATCCACTCTCAGTAGTAACGATAGACTCCTTTACAGTCGCCTCCTCTACAAGAACATCATAAATAGATTTGTGCAGGCTGGATTTATCAACCCCACTCCCCATGGTGGCATTACCCTGGGGATCTAAATCTAGCAGGAGCACTCGTCTCTTAGTCGCTTGCAAAGAGGCGGCTAAGTTCACAGAGGTCGTTGTTTTTCCAACACCACCTTTTTGATTTGCTATAGCGAATATTTTAGCCAATTAGGTCGAACTCCGATCTTTAGTCGTTATTTCAATGATATGTCGGGCTGCTTCGTGACCCGGTACTTTAACCGATGTAGAAGCTTTGAGCACATAGTCATTTGGCAATTGTGCAAGCTCTGCCTCAGGATAAAGGCCTTTCATTGCCACTATATTGACGGGCTTCGACGATTTTTTCACAATATGCTGGGTTAAGCTTAGAAAATCCACAATAGACGAGAATGCCCTACTAACAATGGTGTCTATCGGTTTCTCGCTTTGCAGCGCCTCTATTCGAGTGTTCTCCACATCCACGTTCTTAAGGCCCAACTGCACTAGTGCCTGAAATATGAACCTTGTTTTCTTGCCATTACTATCCAGCAAGACAAATTGTTTGTCCGGATAACAGATGGCTAGGGGTATTCCAGGAAGACCAGGCCCTGTTCCCACATCTAGGACACATTGTCCTGTAATGAACGGCACTACGCTTAAGCTGTCTAAGATATGCCTAGTGAGCATCTCAGATGGAGTCTTAACTCCGGAAAGATTGAAGGCTTTGTTCCATTTAAGCAGTAAGGCCAAGTACTGGAGCAAAAGATCCTGCTGGGTGTCGCTTAGGCTCAACTTCAAGCCGTCTAGGCCCCGTTGCAACTCGCTCGCCAGTTCATTGTTGCTCATTTCATCCGGTTCCGCGTTCTAGGCTGTTTTCTTAGCGAGTGCTTGATACTTCTTCAAGTAAATGAGCAGCAGAGATATAGCAGCGGGCGTCATTCCCGGTATGCGAGACGCACGGGCAATATTTTCTGGTTTCACACTATTGAGTTTCTGTTTCAACTCATTAGAGAGGCCTTGCATTTGTGTATAGTCGAAGTCGGCTGGTAAAGGCGTATTCTCCTGGCGTTTTAGCTTCTGAATATCCTGCTCTTGCCTGTCGATATAACCTTGATACTTAATTTGAATTTCGACTTGCTCTTGAATTTGCGCTTCTAGGGAGTTCAATTCAACCGTCGCGCTATCTTCACCGATGGCGTCCAATAAGTCCTCATAGCGCAGTTCTGGTCGGGCTAGAAGGTCTGCCATTGAGTATTCTCTAGCCAATGGTTTATCCAGTCGAGCATTGATTTTCTCTGCCTCGACTGACTTAGGCTGTATCCAACGAGACTTAAAGCTGGCGAGCTTTTGCGTAATACCCTCTTGTTTGTCACTAAAGAACTGCCAACGCTCATCATCGACGAGGCCAAGTTCGCGCCCTATCTCTGTTAGGCGAATATCGGCGTTGTCTTCTCTAAGCAGCAAGCGATACTCGGCACGAGAGGTAAACATTCGATATGGCTCGTTGGTTCCTAGCGTAATGAGATCATCCACTAAGACGCCGATATAGGCCTGATCTCGACGCGGACACCAAGCTTCTTTTTCTTGAGAGGCCAAAGCTGCATTCAAGCCAGCTAACAAGCCTTGAGCTCCGGCCTCTTCATAGCCAGTCGTCCCATTAATTTGACCGGCGAAGAACAAGCCCTTGATAAACTTGGTTTCAAGTGAATACTTCAGATCCCGTGGATCAAAAAAGTCGTACTCAATGGCATAACCTGGGCGGGTAATATGTGCCTGCTCAAAGCCTTTGATCTGATGAATAAGTTCTACTTGAACATCGAAAGGTAGGCTTGTTGATATACCGTTTGGATAAAGTTCGTGGGTATTTAAGCCCTCTGGCTCGACAAAAATCTGGTGTGAAGTTTTGTCGGCAAAACGCATCACTTTGTCTTCTATCGACGGACAGTAGCGCGGCCCAAGCCCCTCTATTACGCCCGTATACATCGGCGACCTATCCAAGCCATTACGAATAATATCGTGGCATTTTTCATTGGTTGCCGTGATATAACAGTTCACTTGTTCTGGGTGCTCGCTAGCACTCCCAAGATAGGACATCACCGGTATTGGGGTGTCACCAGCTTGGGCTGTCATCACTGAAAAATCGACGCTTCGAGCATCAATTCTAGGGGGAGTGCCTGTTTTTAGGCGTCCTACGTTGAACGGTAGTTCCCGGAGTCGATCAGCCAATGCGATTGAGGGCGGGTCTCCTGCCCTACCGCCTGCACTGTTTTCTAGGCCAATGTGAATTTTTCCACCCAGGAAAGTGCCCGTTGTCAGCACAACCGTTGGTGCCCGGAATTTCAGCCCCATCTGAGTCACTACGCCTACGACTGACTCACCCTCGATAATCAGGTCTTCTACGGCTTGCTGAAAAATCTCTAAATTTTGCTGATTTTCTAGAATTCCTCTCACTGCGGCCCGGTACAAGACGCGATCCGCTTGGGCTCTGGTAGCCCTAACCGCTGGTCCTTTGCTGCTGTTCAGAACGCGAAATTGGATACCGCCACGGTCGGTGGCTCTAGCCATTGCGCCGCCAAGAGCATCAATTTCCTTCACCAAATGGGACTTGCCAATGCCCCCAATGGCGGGATTGCAGGACATTTGGCCAAGGGTTTCGATATTGTGAGTCACAAGCAAAGTACGCACGCCCATGCGAGCAGCTGCTAAAGCTGCTTCAGTGCCGGCGTGGCCGCCGCCGACAACAATCACGTCGTATCGTTTCGAAAAATCCATGGGTCTCCCAATGCTTGTCGTATTTGAGGGTCGATTAGTATACGGCTTAGTTTTTAAATTTGAAGCACTAAATTTTTAGTGAAATTACGCTTGTTGATAAGATTTAATTAATAAATAAAAAGTTATTTAGATATAAAGAATATATAAAAGAACTTAATACTGTTATTACTAATGGTGCAGACTATTTTAGTGGATAAGCCTATTTAGTGTAGAAATATTAATGACTTATAGCAAGTATAACCCAGTGTACAGATCATGTTTATCATATTGAGAGCCTATTAGCTCACTGTGCATAAATAGCGAAGTTATACATAGAGCAAAAATAGGCGTTTTTTAGTGCACTAGTTATTAAGCGCGATGCACAGGCTTATGCACATCTAATTCACCTCTTATACGCTATAAAAAAAATTACTTACCCACACAAAAACTAGAGAAAATTTTGCCTAACAGGTCATCAGTCGTGAACTCACCTGTTATTTCCCCCAAAGCTCGGTGGGCATGCTTCAGGTCTTCGGCGACTAATTCACCCGCTTTATGTTGACTCAATTGTGTGAGTGCTTGCTCAAGAGACTGCTTGGTTCGGCTAAGAGCATCAAGGTGTCGCCTGCGGGCAATAAAGCCGCTTTCTCCGGAAGACTGATAGCCCATGCAGTCTTTTAGATGTTGGCGCAGGATATCAATGCCCTGTTTCTGCTTTGCTGACAAGGACAGTGTCGTTAGCGACTGGGCATTGGCGTTGGAGCTTTGCTCAAGGCGGGGTGATTCATTTAACTTGTCTATCTTATTGAATATAACGCTGAGTCGTTTCTGGTCTATTAACTGAACTAAAGGGCCAAGTCCAAGCTCTCTAAAATAGTCTTCCAGCTTCGATGTATCGAGTTGTTCTTGGGAGCTGTCGATGACAAGAAGTATTCGGTCGGCTTTTTCTATGGCGCTATGAGCGCGGCGGATGCCTTCTTGCTCCACTACATCATCACTCTCTCTCAGACCAGCCGTGTCGGTAATATGAAGTGGCATACCGTCTATATTAATATGCTCGCTTAGAGTGTCTCTTGTGGTGCCAGGTATATCGGTGACGATGGCCGAGTCTTTTTCGGCTAATGCGTTGAGAAGGCTCGACTTGCCAGCATTGGGTTTACCAGCGATAACAACTGACATCCCTTCTCTTAGGATGGCGCCTTGCTTAGCTTTTGAAAAAATAGCGTCTACTTCATCTATAATAGTTTGAAGTTTCTCTGTCGTTTTTCCTTCTGTGAGGAAATCGATCTCTTCTTCTGCGAAGTCTATAGAAGCTTCAATATAAACTCTTAGGTCAATAATAGAGTTTGATAAGCCGTGTATCAGTAGTGAGAAATCGCCCTGAAGAGTTCGCAATGCACTTCTTGCTGCTTCCTCGGTACTGGCTTCAATAAGGTCTGCTATAGCTTCAGCTTGTGCAAGGTCTAATTTATCATTTAGGAATGCACGTTCTGAAAACTCACCTGGCCTAGCAAGGCGGGCTCCGCACTTTACAGCTTCTTTAAGAATTCTATCGGTAATAAAATAGCCGCCGTGACCCTGTAGTTCTAAGACGTCTTCTCCGGTAAAGGAGTTTGGTGACTCGAAATACAAGGCTATGCCTTGGTCGATGACTTCTTTGGAATCCACATCATAGAAGTGGGTATAAGTGGCGTATCTTTTTTGCGGAATAAAACCCAGTATCTTTTCGGCTATCTGCTGACAGCGACTACCGGATACTCGCACAATACCGACACCCGCAATTCCTGGTGATGTCGCTATTGCGCAAATAGTATCTTTGTCATTTTCTAATGACATGATGATTTCTTAGTTTATGAGTAAGGGTTATGCGTTCTTTTCGGCAAACTCTTTTTCAATTCCCCTAGTGATATACCACTGCTGAGCAATACCTAGAACGCTGTTGGCGATCCAGTAAACTACTAGTCCAGCAGGGAACCAGAGGAAGAAAATTGTCATGATAACTGGCATAAAGCGCATAACTTTCGCTTGCATAGGATCAGCCGGTGCCGGGCTTAGCAATTGCTGGCCAAACATGGACGCGCCCATTATCAAAGGCAGAATGAAATACGGGTCCATCACAGATAGATCGTTTATATAAAATATGAAAGGAGCGTGACGAAGCTCAACGCTTTCCATCAATACCCAATAGAGAGAAATAAATACCGGCATTTGCACCAACATAGGCAAGCATCCACCAAAAGGATTTATTTTTTCTTTTTGATAGAGCTCCATTGTCGCTTTTTGCAGTTTCATCTTGTCATCGCCGTAACGCTCTTTTAATTGCGTCATTTTCGGCATCACTTGGCGCATCTTCGCCATCGATCGATAACTAGTTGCTGACAGTTTATAGAAGACAGCTTTCACACATACTGTTAGCAAAATAATGGAGAAACCCCAGTTTCCTACAAAATTGTTTATCTGGGTTAGCAACCAATAAATTGGCGAGGCGATAAACCACAAGAAACCATAGTCTATTGTAAGATCTAGGTTTTCAGATATTTCTCTAAGTGCATATTGATCTTTTGGCCCAGCGTAAAACCCGATTGTCTGGCTACCCTGTGAGTTCGGCGCTACGGTGAGCTGTTGCGTAGTAAAGCTGCCTATATATTCATTGGGGCGTTGTGGGCTTTTTCTAACAGAAAAATTATTAGTGTTCTGAGCTGGCGGTATCCAAGCAGAAAGAAAGTAATGCTGACTTAAGGCTATCCAACCACCTTCAGTTTCATGTGGAGCTACACCGTCATCGATGTCGTCGAATTCTATTTTAATATAGGGGTCATCACTGGAGGTTGTAGCAAAACCCAAAAACGATGACATACCAATTCCACCAGCACTGCTAGGGTCAGCAAAATTATTTCGATTAATTTGGCCGAAGATATTGGCCTGCCAATTGTTGTTGGTGTTATTGATAACATCATAGGTGATATCAACGAGATAATTCCCTCTCTCGAAGTGGAATCGTTTGATAACAGTAATTCCATCGCCAGTGTTATGGGTAATTGATACTTCTAGCTCGTTCTGGTTAGCAGCCATTTCGTAAGACTGGGCATCTGCTGTATAAGATGCTCTGGCAGTGCTATCTATGCCGTTTCGGCCAATAAGACCTGTTTTTGCTACATAGGTATGGTTGGCGGTATTTTCGAGTAGCACAAAGGGGTCGTCTTCTACGTCGATAGTCTTCAAATACTCAGGTAGAGAAACTCCAACAATATCGCCGCCGCGAAGGTCTAAAGTAAGGTTTAGGACATCGGTGGAGATTTGAACAAGGCGATCAGAGTCATCGGCAACTGTTGCAGCTGGAACATTGATTGACGGGATGTCTGAAGCAGTCGCTGAGTTACTGCTAGTCTGAGCGTCAGGAATTAATGCGGGAATGTCTGCCGTGTTTGAGTTTTCAGCACTAGGCGTTTCAATGCTGGCCTGAGTGTCTGCATTTCGCGGGTAGTCTTCTTGCCATGCCAGAAGAAGTAGATAGGAAACGACGGCCAAGCCACCAAAAAGTATATATTTTAGAGAATCCATATAATTTTACTACGCTAGTGATGACGCTGAGGGTCAGTGGAAGATTTGGGTTCCGGTACGAGGTCTATACCGCCTGGGTGAAGTGGCTGGCAACGCAATATTCGTTTGGCGCCTAGATAGATGCCTTTACCGAGGCCGTGCTTTTCTATTGCTTCCTGAGTGTAATGGGAACAAGTAGGATAGAAGCGACATTGCCCACCTATTAGAAGGCTTAGGCTGTGTTGATACACGCTAATCGTTTTGATGGCGAGTTTATCAAGCATTTTTTCGGTCTCTGCTAATTGAGGCTCGGCCAGCCTTTTGGCTTAGGTCTTTCCAAAGACGTTCTATCTTGTCTCTAATAAGCTTGTTGTCGAGAGACCCTAAACCGCTGCGCGCTAGGATAACGATGTCTAGCGCAGGGAGCAAACGTTGATTGTGTCTGAAAGACTCTCGAAAGATGCGTTTAACGCGATTTCGGGCAACCGCTTTAGCGATATTCTTTTTCGCTATGACTAGACCTAGTCGGGGGTAAGACGTATTGCTATCAGTTGCTAACAATAAGATTTGCTGACAAGACACCTTGTAGCGGGCGTTCTTAAATACAGGCTGGTAATCTGCAGCACTCAACAGACGGAGTTTCTTACTGAAACCTAGGTCGGCCATAGGTTCGTCTTTCTTGAGTGCGGCAAATTAAAGAATAAGCTTTATTATGCAGAAAGCTTAGCGCGGCCCTGAGCACGACGTCTTTTGATCACAAGACGGCCACCTTTAGTAGCCATTCTGGCGCGAAAGCCATGAGTACGGGCACGTTTGATACGACTTGGCTGAAATGTTCTTTTCATGATGGAGTCCAGTAATTCTTTAAATTTAATCATTAGCAATAATTTGGACGGTTTTAAACCGAGCGCGAATTCTAGATGTTTCACATATGTATTGCAATGATTTTGCTAAGAAAATTGAAAATTCACTAAGCGGTGCTCTGGGTATGAATTGCTAAGTCTCAGTATAACAAGGACTTATAATTTATACGTTGTTAATAACATTTTATCCACAGGATATAAAACCCGGTATATTAAAAAATTTCACACTATTATTTAGCGGTTTTTTCTGGGGGTAAGTTTATAAAGCATTGAAAAATAAAGAAAAAAAACATGTCTAAATTATGGCAAATTTTCGTTTTCGGTGTGGATAAGTCTTGATGGTGGGGGTATTATCGACAATCCAATTAATTCCAGACGATAAAAGATAGGTAATAAAAAGAGTGACTTCGGTGAATTGGCAAAATTGCGTTAGCTGTTTAAAAAACGAACTGCCCTCTCAGCAGTTCAACACATGGATAAGACCTCTATATGCTGAATCTTCAGCCCATGAATTAACGCTTTATGCACCCAATCGTTTTGTTTTGGATTGGGTTAAAGATAAGTTTCTTTCGCGCATCATGGAGCTGCTAAAGGAAACAAGCGCAGAACCAGTAGAGGTTGTTTTAGAAATTGGCTCAAAGCGCAATACTCCCGAGTCTGAGCTAAAAGCTAGTGAGGAGCGTGGCCAGGGTAAACCTGATCAGGTGGCCCCTAAGCTGGTTCTTGATACAAGCGATCACCTAGAGCAGATGCAAGCGCAAACCCCTACTGTAGCAAGTAGAGAAAGTTCAATCGTGCTCCCTGCCGCTTCTAAGTTAAGTCGACCCGCTTCAAAAAATATGGAAGTGATCATCGACGGTAAGCTGCGACATAAAGGTAGCTTAAACCCAGAAAATACCTTCGATAGTTTTATCGAGGGTAAGTCGAACCAATTGGCACGTGCGGCTGCGATGCAGGTTGCAGAGAATCCTGGTGGCGCATACAACCCTCTATTTATATATGGAGGAGTAGGCCTGGGTAAGACCCATTTGATGCATGCAATAGGCAACTATTTAGTCGCTCGCAAACCGGATGCTAAAGTGGTTTATCTTCATTCTGAAACCTTTGTCGCCACAATGGTTACAGCCCTTCAGCTAAATGCTATAAATGAGTTCAAACGTTACTATCGCTCTGTTGATGCACTTCTTATTGATGATATTCAGTTTTTTGCCGGTAAGGAAAGGTCCCAAGAGGAGTTTTTCCACACGTTTAATGCTCTGTTGGAGGGTGGTCAGCAGATTATCCTGACTAGTGATAAATATCATAAAGAAATCAATGGCTTAGAGGAGAGGCTCAAGTCTAGGTTCGGTTGGGGCTTGTCAGTCGCTGTTGAGCCGCCGGAGCTTGAGACTCGCGCGGCAATTCTTATTAATAAGGCAGAGCAAAGTAATATCGACCTTCCTAGTGACGCCGCAATGTTTATTGCGCAACGATTACGCTCCCATGTTCGTGAGTTGGAGGGAGCTCTTAAGAAAGTAATAGTGCACGCAAACTTCGTTGGTAGACCTATCGATTTGGAGTTAGTGAAAGAAGCTTTGAAAGACTTATTTGCTCTGCATGACAAATTAGTGACGATCGACAATATCCAAAGATCGGTTGCCGAATACTATAAAATTAAGATGTCCGATATGCTGTCTAAGCGTCGCAATAGATCGGTAGCAAGACCAAGACAAGTGGCAATGAGTTTATCTAAAGAATTAACCAATCATAGCTTGCCTGAGATCGGCGATGCTTTTGGTGGTAGAGATCATACGACTGTCTTGCATGCATGTAAGCAGGTTAAGAATTTGAGAAGCTCTTCTATGGATATATCGGAAGACTATAATAATCTGCTCCGAGCGCTCGCTACCTGATATGATGTGAGACTGACCTAGAACAATAATTTGTCATAAACCTTTTCGACCGAGTGAATCTTATATGTATTTTGAAATTTCAAGGGAAGCAATACTAAAGCCTCTACAGCTAGTCTCTGGAGTGGTAGAGCGTCGTCAAACTCTACCGGTTCTATCTAATGTCCTACTAGTGTTGGACGACTCGGGTCAGTTGGCTATTACGGGTACTGATCTGGAGGTGGAACTGGTTGGTAGCGTTAAACTTGAAGGTAAATTTACCGCTGGAGAGATCACAGTTCCCGCGCGTAAGTTGGTAGATATTTGTAAGTCCTTATCGGATGACGCGATGCTGCATTGCTCGGTTGACGAGCAGAAGATGGTCATTAAGTCAGGTCGGAGTAGATTTAGCCTGGCAACACTGCCCGCGGCTGAGTTTCCTAATACTGAGGACGAGCCCGGCACTATGGAATTGGCGCTCGCACAGGGCGAGTTGAAGAAACTTCTCGACGGCACCGCATTCGCTATGGCACAGCAAGACGTTCGCTACTATTTGAACGGTATGTTGTTTGAGTTAGCAAAGGACTATTTGCGAGTCGTTGCAACAGATGGACACCGCCTAGCTATGCAAACCATGGCGGCTGAAAATAATGTAGAAGAGCCTGTTCAGTTGATCGTCCCGCGCAAAGGTGTGGTCGAATTAGGCAGGCTTTTGGTGAATGAGGAAGAGTCGGTGTCTATCGTATTCGGGCGTAGTCATGTTCGAGCGCGCACTGCCGACTATACTTTTACTTCTAAGTTGGTCGATGGCAAGTTTCCTGACTATAACAGAGTGTTGCCCAAGGGCGGCGATAAGATTGTTATTGGTGACACGCAGGAACTCAAGCAAGCCTTTACGCGCACATCGATTTTGTCTAATGAGAAGTATCGCGGTATTCGCATGCTTTTGTCTGAAGGTGAGATTAAAATCATCGCAAATAACCCTGATCAAGAAGAAGCTGAAGAGTCGGTATCCGTCGATTACTCTGGTGAAGCCTTGGAAGTTGGGTTTAATGTGAGCTACCTATTGGATGTTTTGTCTGTAGTAAATAACGACAAGACTAAGATTACTCTTCTCGATTCTAATAGTAGTGCCCTTCTGGAGCCCGCTAACGGCAGTGGTTCTGCTCTATACGTGGTAATGCCGTTGCGCTTGTAGGTCTTTGCCCTACTTAAACTGCAATCCATCTTATGTCCTCGATACAACATCTGGAAGTCGCTAGGCTTAGAAATCTTACGGAGGTAAGACTGAAGCCTAGCGATAGTATCAATATTCTTTTCGGCGTAAACGGTAGTGGTAAGACTAGTCTCTTGGAGGCTGTTCATTTACTCGGCCTTGGTCGTTCCTTTCGAAGTAGCAAGTTGGACCCTATTATTCAAGACTCTGCCGAAGACAGTATTGTGTTTGGTAAATTGAGCTCCGGGGTCGATCTTGGCTTACTCAAGAGTCGTCGCGGCGGTCATACTCTGAAGCTTAGGGGTGAGAAACAGAGGAATTGGGCTGAAGCGGCGAGGCATCTTCCGATTTTGGTCATTAATTCGGACACTTTCTCCTTACTAGAAGGCAGCCCTAAGGTGAGAAGACGCTTTATGGACTGGGGTGTGTTCCACGTGGAACATAGTTTTATTGGTAATTGGCGTCGACTTTCTAAGTGTATCGCCCAAAGAAACTTGCTTCTTAAACACAGAAGCCCAGATATTTCACAAATTAAGGCGTGGGATCGAGAACTAATTCCTTTGGCAGAACTGGTGGATCAGGCAAGAGCGTCCTTTTTTGAGGCCTTTCTACCAATATTTCACGAAGTACTGTCTTCATTGATTGATTTGCCAGATCTCAGTGTTCGGTATTATCGAGGTTGGCCCAAAGATGAGGCTTTGTCTGACGCCCTATCCGCGAGTTTGAATAGGGATATAAAGTATGGTGCCACTCAAGTGGGGCCACATCGCTCGGACATAGTAGTAAGAGTTGGCTCGCTAGGCGCGGCAGATGTCCTGTCTAGAGGACAACAAAAACTATTAGTGTGTGCGCTCAAAATTAGCCAGGGTCTTTTGCTTGAGAGAGAGCTGGCAATGAAAAGTGTTTATCTTGTAGATGATCTACCTTCGGAGCTTGACGATAAGAACAGGTCCAAAGTCTGTGCCTTGCTAGATAGGCTGGACTCTCAAGTGTTTCTGAGTTGTGTGGACCCGGAGGACGTAGAAAAATATTGGAGTAAGAACCGTTTGCCAAGAAAGTTCCACGTGGAACATGGTAAAATAACGCAAGTTTAATCTGTCTAATCAATGCCTTTGTACCCTAAGAATGAGATAATTAGGGCCCTGCAAAATAGCATCAAACAGCAGAAATTGAGTTGGAATGGGAGAACATAGATGAGTCAGGAATCTAATTATAATTCATCGAGCATTAAAGTGCTTAAGGGCCTAGACGCAGTACGCAAGCGCCCGGGCATGTATATCGGTGACACTGACGATGGTACGGGTTTACACCACATGGTGTTTGAGCTAGTGGACAACTCAATTGACGAAGCATTGGCAGGCCATTGCGATGATATTAGAGTCACCATTCACCCAGGAGAAACTATCAGTGTCTCCGATAATGGGCGCGGAATTCCAACAGACATGCACGCCGAAGGTGTCTCTGCAGCAGAGGTAATTATGACCGTGCTGCATGCCGGTGGTAAATTCGATGATAATAGCTACAAAGTCTCTGGTGGCCTGCATGGCGTGGGTGTTTCAGTCGTAAACGCCTTGTCCGAAAATCTGAAGCTCACCATTCGTCGAGCGGGTAAAGTTCATGAACAGCACTATGTGCACGGCGTTCCTCAAGCACCGTTAGCCGTAGTGGGTGAAACTGATGTCAGCGGTACTGAAACCCACTTCAAGCCATCAAAAGAAACTTTCTCTAATGTGGAATTCCACTACGATATTCTCGCTAAGAAACTCAGAGAACTCGCCTTCTTAAACGCAGGCGTGAGCATTCAACTAATCGATGAGCGTAGCGGCAAACACGAAACCTATAAGTACGACGGTGGCCTTCAGGCATTTGTTGCCTACCTCAATACGAATAAAACCTGTGTGAACAAGATTTTCCACTTTGCTGCCGAGCGTGAAGAAGACGGCATTTCCGTAGAAGTGGCTCTACAATGGAATGACAGCTACCAAGAGAATATATTCCCTTACACGAATAATATTCCTCAGCGTGATGGTGGCACCCATTTAGCGGGATTCCGAGCCGCGCTTACCAGAGTGCTAAATACCTATATAGATAAAGAAGTGAATAGTAAAAAAGGCAAGGAAGTCAGCACCACTGGTGATGATGCACGAGAAGGCCTTACCGCTATTATTTCTGTCAAAGTGCCAGATCCTAAGTTCTCTTCTCAAACTAAGGATAAATTAGTTTCCTCAGAGGTGAAATCAGTAGTCGAGCAAGAGATGGCCAGTCATCTAACAGATTACCTGATGGAAAACCCACAGGAAGCAAAAGCTATTGTAAACAAGATGTTAGATGCAGCTAGAGCCAGAGAAGCGGCACGAAAAGCCCGTGAAATGACCAGGCGAAAAGGTGCCTTAGACATCGCAGGACTACCAGGCAAGCTAGCAGACTGCCAAGAGAAAGACCCTGCCCTTTCAGAGATATACATTGTGGAGGGTGATTCGGCGGGTGGTTCTGCCAAACAGGGTCGAAACCGTAAGAATCAGGCGATACTGCCTCTTAAGGGTAAGATTCTGAATGTTGAGAAAGCCCGTTTTGATAAGATGCTAAGTTCTGCGGAGATTGGCACTCTCATCAAAGCCCTTGGCTGCGGTATTGGCAATGAGGAATTTGATCCCTCCAATTTACGCTACCACAGCATCATTATCATGACAGATGCTGATGTGGATGGTTCACATATCCGTACTCTACTATTGACCTTCTTCTTCCGACAAATGCGAGAGTTGGTTGAGCGTGGGCACATCTTCATTGCTCAGCCGCCTTTGTACAAAATACGCAAAGGTAAAAACGAGCACTACTTGAAAGATGACGACGAGTTAACGAAATATCAGACCCATATCGCGTTAGAAGGCGCAAGTTTACATGTGAACGCAGATGCACCAGCCATTTCTGGCGATGCACTCGAGGCAATCGTTACTCAATACAACGATACCTATGCAATAGTGAAAAGACTGAATCGTCTATATCCTTCTGAAGTATTGGAGTCGATGATATTTACCCGTCAACTTAAAGAGAATGAGTTGGATGAAGCCTCTGTTACTAAGTGGGCTGAGGAGCTAAAAGCTAGTTTCTTGGCGCTTCACCCCAAACTTGCAAGTGGCTATCAAATCACGGCGAGAAAGGATAAAGAGCGGGATATCTATCTGCCTCATATCATTCAATCCTTCCATGGCCTTATTAAGGAATACCACTTCAACTTAGATTTTGTGAATTCCGGTGAATATAAGGCGATTGTTGGTTTGGGTAAGACCCTTGAAGGCCTTATTGAAGATGGCGCCTTTGTTCAGCGTGGCGAGCGTACTAAAGAAGTCAGCTCATTTGCTGAAGCATTGGCCTGGCTAACTTCCGATGCAATGCGCGGCCATTACCTCCAGCGCTATAAAGGCTTGGGAGAAATGAACCCAGACCAGCTTTGGGAGACCACGATGGACCCCGATAGCCGAAGAATGCTGCAGGTAACTATCGAAGATGCCATTAGCGCAGATCAGCTATTCACTACATTGATGGGTGATAACGTCGATCCTCGACGTGAGTTTATAGAAACCAATGCACTGGCTGTGCAAAATTTGGATATCTAATATTGGCAAGACTAAGGGCTGCTCTCGCAGCCCTTAGTTCTTAATGATATCCATATTAGCCTCTGCCCACTGGGCATATTCCGCCGTGACCTGCGCGGCCGTTTTACCTTCAACGGCTATTGGCTCCCCTACCCTCACCTTAATGACACCTGGCATTTTTACCATCTTTCTTGCTGGCCAACAGCCGCCCGCATTATGAATAACGGGTAGTGCTGGTGTATTAGCGTGGACAGCGAGCATGGCGCCGCCTTTAGAGAAATTCTTAACTGTGCCAGCTTTGCTTCGCGTACCCTCTGGAAAGATAACTACTGATAGCCCCTCTTCCAATCGAGCTTTTCCCTGTACTAGTAGAGACTTGCCTGCCTCCCGAGGTTTGGATCGATCAATAGCGATAGGCCGTTGAAGTCTTAAGGCCCAGCCCCAGAAAGGAATACTGAGTAACTCTTTTTTCAGAATCGGACAAACAGGAGACAGGACATAATACAGATAAATGGTTTCCCACGTGCTCTGATGGGTGCTCAAAGCAACAACAGGATAATCGGGAATATTATCTAAACCCTCAATCTCGTATCGAATACCACAACAGACTCTAAGCCAAAAGAGTACGAACTGGCACCATAGAGAGTACAGAAAGAAACGATTTCTAACGGACAGAAGCCAAAATACGACTATACACAGTAAAGAAATAATAAGGGTGGCTATCATATAGCCTGCATAGAAGAGGCAGGACCTTAGAAAAGGGATAACTTGCTTTAACATAGTGGAACTAATGGTCTATATAGGGGTGAGAAAATAAGGCCTTTGTGAACTTAGGCTTCGTTCAAGAAGTCTTTAACAAAACTCCTTAAGTCGGAATAAACTCCAACGCCGGCTAATTCATTTTCACTAGATTGTGAAAAAGTCCGTTCGCCTTTGCCGGTCTTAACTAAAATTGGTTGGCAGCCCGCGAGCTTAGCTGCCAATAGATCCTTTGCGCTATCGCCAACAAAAGGCGCTTGTTCGACAGAGGTGCCAAACTCGCACTCCATCTGCTTGAGCAAGCCTATTCCCGGTTTGCGACACTCGCACCCTTCATCGGGCAAATGAGGACAAAAGAAAACACCGCTAATTTCACCACCGGCCTCTTCCACCAAAGAACACATTTTTTGATGCATAGCCGATAGTTCGAACTCGTCGAAATAGTCTCTGGCAATTCCCGATTGATTGGTCGCGACCGCAACGGTATAGCCCGCGTTGCTCAGCGCGGCTATTGCCTCGATGCTGCCGGGGATGGGTTGCCACTCTTCAGCCGACTTTATATAGTCGTCCGAATCCTGGTTAATTACCCCATCTCTATCCAGAATTACTAATTTCATAGCTAAGTAGTCTACTGTGCTGACTCTAACTGCGAGACAAATAGGAAATATCTGCGGCCCCTAAGAACAAGTTCCTAAGTTGCGCCAATAATGCAATGCGGTTGGCACGTACGGCCGGATCTTCGGCCATCACTAATACTTCGTCAAAGAACTTATCGATGCTGTCTTTAGAGCTCGCCAGCGCTTCTAAACCCTTCGTATAGTCTTTCGCTTCGAACAGAGGCCCTACTAAAGAGGTTTGTCTTTCTACCTCTTGAGCTAGCGCCTTTTCGGCTTCCTCGCTAAATAAAGAGGGATCTACTGAAAGCGTCGTGCTTGCGCCTTTCTCCTTCTGTAGAATATTAGATACCCGCTTATTGGATGAAGCTAGGGACTGAGCCTCGTTTAGCGCACTGAAACTATTAACCGCTTTAATTCTAAGGTCGAAATCATATGGCTTGCTAGGCTTGAGCGCATAGACTGACTGGAAGACTTCGGCGCTGACACCCTCTGCCTGATACCAAGCCTTGAACCTATCTAGCAGAAAATCGAAAACTTGCGCTTTGGTTTCGGGCTTGAGCTCCATGCCATTGAAGTTCTGGCCCGCAAACTCAATTGTTTCAAGCAAGTCTATTTCAAGGCCCTTTTCAACGATAATCCGCAGCACACCTAGTGCCGCTCTTCTTAGCGCAAATGGATCCTTTGAACCTGTAGGTGGTTGCCCAATGGCGAACAGACCGACAATAGTGTCGAGCTTATCGGCAATCGCCAATAGGTTTCCGGTCATGGTGCTTGGTAAGGCATCGCCTGAGAAGCGCGGCATATATTGCTCATTGAGAGCGAGTGCGACCTCTTCTGGTTCCTTATCGTTTAGCGCGTAGTAATACCCTACTATGCCTTGTAGCTCAGCAAACTCTGACACCATGTCGGTCACGAGGTCGCATTTGGACAATATCGCAGCACGCTCGCACCATTGCTCGTTAGCCGAAAGCTTGTTCGCTAAGAACTTGGCCAGCTTGGCTACGCGCTCTGATTTTTCCAAAACCGTTCCGAGCTCTTTTTGGAAAACAATAGTGCCGAGCTTCTGAGTTCTGGAATCAAGGGTTTGTTTCTTGTCCGTATCGAAGAAGAATTTAGCATCTGCTAGACGGGGGCGAATAACCCGCTCGTTCCCCGAGATCACTTGCTGAGGATCCTTACTCTCTATATTGCTAATGGTGACAAAGTAAGGCAGAAGCTCATCGTTTTTATCCAGAACATAGAAACACTTTTGGTGAGACTTCATCGAGGAGATCAAGGCTTCTCGTGGTACCGTAAGAAAGTGTTCGTCAAACTTACCCGCCAGTGCGACAGGCCATTCGACCAGGCTCGTGACCTCTTCTAGTAGGTCTTCGTCTATGACGATATTGGCCTCAAGGCTTTTGCTAAGTTCTTCGATCTGGGACTTGATAGTATCTTTACGCTGCGCGTAGTCGGCAATCACCTTACCGGTGATTAGTTTTTCTTCGTACTGATCTGGAGAGTCAAAAGTGATCGCCGTGTTGGACATGGAGCGATGGCCACGGGATTCGCGGCCCGACGCTATACCCAAAATAGTTGCTGGAATAACGTCGGTGCCGAACAACATGACAACCCAGTGCACTGGTCTAACAAACTCATCCCTACTGCTACCCCAGCGCATTTTCTTTGGAATAGGCAATGCGGCAAGGCTACTCGTAACGATATCGGCTAGCAGCTCTGAAGTGTCTTGGCCCTTTACGACACTTCGATACGCAAGCTTCAGAACGCCATCTTTTTCAAGCTGCTCCAGCTCTTCCAATGCAACGGAACAAGAGCGTGCGAAACCATTTGCGGCGGGGCTTGGCTTGCCATCTTTATCGTAGGCGGCGGCAACGGCAGGACCGAAGCGCTCTACAGATTTATCTTCCTGTTTTGTTTGCAGCTTGTTAATACGAACCGCGAGTCTCCTAGGGCTTGCGAAGCTTTGAAGGCTATCGAAGCTAAGATTAGCTTTTTGCAGTGAGCTTTTTATGCCATTGCTAAATGCAGTGGATAACTGCTTGAGTGCTTTAGGTGGAAGCTCGCCTGTTCCTATTTCAACTAGAAAATCTTTTGTCGCCATGGTTTCCTGTGCGCAATATTCACTGGGGAACAGTGAGATGCGTTTTCATATAGTCGTTAACAATTATTAGTGCGGCTGCAGTTTTATTTTTCCAAATATTGCTTTCGAAGCTCTTCTGGCGCCAAAGGGAAACCTAAGGCTTTGCGGCTTTCGAAATAAGCTTCCGCTACTAAACGAGATAATGTTCTTACCCGTAGAATAAAGCGTTGACGCTCGGTCACTGAAATAGCATGTCTGGCGTCCAACAAATTAAAATAATGCGATGCCTTGAGTACTTGCTCGTATGCCGGTAGTGCCAAGCCCTTCTCAATAAGCATTTGGCACTGGGTTTCGCAGTCATCAAAACTTTGGAACAACATGTCCACATTCGCGTGCTCGAAGTTGTAGGCGGACATCTCGACTTCGTTTTGCTGGAAAACGTCGCCATAGGTTACGACGCCGTTTGGACCGTCGGTCCAAACAATATCGTAAATACTATCTACACCCTGAAGGTACATGGCAATTCGTTCGATACCATAGGTGATTTCGCCGCTTACCGGGTGGCACTCTAAACCGCCAACTTGCTGGAAATAGGTAAACTGAGTGACTTCCATCCCATTAAGCCAAACTTCCCAGCCTAGACCCCAAGCACCCAATGTGGGTGATTCCCAGTTGTCCTCTACGAAGCGAATATCGTGAACTGTTGAATCAATGCCCAGGCTGGCCAATGACTCTAGATACAGCTCCTGAATATTGGGCGGAGAAGGCTTCAGGATAACTTGAAATTGGTAATAGTGTTGGAGACGGTTAGGGTTTTCGCCGTAACGGCCATCTGTGGGACGGCGGCTAGGCTGCACATAGGCTGTATTCCAGCTTTCTGGACCAATGGCTCGTAAGAACGTTGCAGGATGGAAGGTGCCGGCACCCACCTCCATGTCCAATGGTTGCATAAGAACACAGCCCTTCTGCGCCCAAAACTGTTGAAGCGCTAGAATAAGACCCTGAAAAGTGGCTAAATTTGGCGATGAATCTGTGGCTGACAAGAATAGCTCCAAGACGTATTTTTTGAAGTGGGCAATTATCCTTGATTCACCTTGTAATATCTATACTTAGGCCTTTTAAAGCATGGGCCTTAGGCCTTTTGCTCCGTTGCTGCCCCTAAGGTAGAATCACCGCCACTCAAGGGTCCTCGAAAATCATTTTAGGAGAGAGAACATTCAAACGCTTAAGTTTTTGCTCATTCGAGTAAGCCTAAGGCTGCTCTCCTTTCTGCCCTTGCCTTGGGCGCACGCGCTTGCTGGAGTATTGGGCCGACTTAGCTACCGCTTCGGCTCTACCTCAGCCCATATCACTCGCTGCAATCTTAAGCTCTGTTTTCCTGATATGCCTGCGGCCGAGCGTGAGGCTCTAGTTAAGACCAGCCTAATAGATACTATGAAGACGGGCTGCGAGCTCGGATTGGCGTGGCTTTCACCAATGCGCAAGTCACTTGCTAGTGTAGTGAAAGTGACGGGTGTCGATCTGGTCGAAGATGCGAGCAAGGCGGGTCGCGGTGTCATAGTCCTCGCTCCTCATCTGGGTAATTGGGAGTTAGCAGGGCTGTATTTGTCTACTCTCGGCAAGACTACCTATCTGTTTAAGCCGCCTAGCTTAAAGGGATTCGAGGAGTTAATGACACAAGTGCGATCCCGCGGAGGCGCTCGTCTTGTGCCTACTAACCGAAGAGGGGTTGCGCAGATATTCAAAGCACTGGAGCGCGCGGAGATTGTCGGCATTTTGCCGGATCAAGAGCCTAAAGATGAGGGCGGTGTTTTCGCCCCGTTCTTTGGTAACCAGGCTCTTACTATGACACTGGTACCTAAGATCGCGGCAAAGACCAAGGCATTGGTTCTTACCATGGTCATGCGCCGGCTACCCAAGAGCGAAGGCTTCGAATTGGTGTTTGAGCCCGCGGAGAAAGGCATAGACTCCGAAGACGTGCTTGTGGCTGCCACGGCAATGAACAAATCGGTAGAAAACTGTGTGCTACAGGCGGTAAGCCAATATCAGTGGGAGTATCGACGCTTCAAAAGGCAGCCAGACAATACTAAGAACTCTTTGTATTGAGTTTTAGCGGCGCCAGAACATCGGTAGAAATAATACCAATAGCGTGAAGATCTCGAGACGCCCCAGCAGCATAGCGAGGCAGAGTATCCACTTGGCGACAACGGAAAGCTCCGCGTAGTTTTGTGCCACCCCCTCTAAACCAGGACCAAGATTATTAATACTTGCCCCAACAGCGCTAAAGGCTGTCACCACATCGAGCCCGGTGGCGAGTAGCGCAAGCAATAGAGCCAAGAAAACCATTACGTAAACGGCGAAGAAACCCCATACCGACTCAATGACTCTATCGGGTACTAGCGTGCGGCCAAGCTTAATGTGAATGACGGCATTAGGGTGAATAAGCCTTTGTACTTCCCGCAAACCCTGCTTAAGAATCAATAGAATACGAATAACCTTCATGCCGCCACCGGTAGAGCCAGCACAAGCGCCGACGATGGAGGCGTAAATGAGGAGATAAGGCAACATCGAGGGCCAAGAACTAAAATCTGCTGTGGTGAAGCCAGTGGTTGTCGCTATTGAAACCGTTTGGAAGATACCGTGCTCAATGGCCTCGGCAAGATCGTAAGTCTTGGTGGTATATAACACCAAAATGCTGATTAAGGACACGCATCCCAAAATAGCGGCATAGAACTTAACCTCCGGGTCTTTCAAATATTGGCTTAAGGTTCGTTGTCGCCAAGCCGAAAAATGCAAAGCGAAGTTTATGCCGGCGATAAACATGAAGGCCGTGGCAATATAATTGATAGCTGCGCTATCGAAATAACCCAAGCTGGCATCATGAGTAGAGAAGCCGCCAATAGCGACCGTCGAAAATGCATGGCATATCGCATCGAATAATGTCATGCCCGCGCCCCAGAAGCACAGGGTGCAAAGCAGTGTTAAGACCAAGTAGATATACCAAAGCGCCTTTGCCGTTTCTGCCAGCCTGGGCACTAGATTGTCGTTTTTGACAGGCCCTGGGCTTTCGGCTCGATACAATTGCATACCACCGATACCGAGCATAGGGAGTACGGCTACGGCGAGTGCGACGATACCCAAACCGCCTAGCCACTGAAGTTGCTGACGATAGAACAATATGGACTTTGGTAAATCATCTAGGCCCACAATTACCGTAGCACCGGTAGTGCTAAGGCCAGAAATGGATTCGAAAATAGAGTCGGTGATGCTAAGCGGGAGCTCTTGTGAAAAGAAAAAGGGCAAGGCCCCGAAGGTGCCCAGCACCGTCCAGAACAAGGTGACTACTAAGAACCCGTCACGCGTTCGCAGCTCTTTCTTTGCGCTCACTGTGGATAGCCAAAGTATAAAGCCCGTTGCAAATGTAATGAGCAGAGAGGTGAAGAACGAGCCAATCTCTCCGTCGCTATAGATAAGCGATACAAAAATAGAAGGCAGATTGGCCAAGATGCTAAAGAGCATCAAGAGCACACCGAGAATTCTACAAACGATAGAGAAATGCATAGGCTTAGAAGAAGGTTAACCCCACCTGGAATAGACGCTCAACTTCCGGAATTCGTGTCTTATCGACCAAGAATAGAATTACGTGGTCGTCGGACTGCACGACGATATTGTCGTGGGCAATGAGTACCTCATCATTACGGACGATCGCGCCGATAGTAGTGCCTTGTGGCAGCTCGATATCTTCGATTGCTTTGCCCACTACCTTAGAGGACTGCGAATCACCGTGAGCAATAGCCTCTAGTGCTTCTGCCGCCCCGCGCCGTAGCGAATGCACATTCACGATATCGCCTCGCCTTACATGGGTAAGTAGGCTGCCGATGGTGGCTTGTTGGGGGGAAATGGCGATATCGATTTCTCCCCCTTGCACTAAGTCTACGTAGGCTGGGTTGTTGATAAGCGTCATGACTTTGCGGGCGCCGAGCCTCTTGGCCAGCATCGACGACATGATATTCGCCTCATCGTCATTGGTTAGTGCAAGGAAAACATCGGTGTCCTCTATGCTCTCTTCCAGCAATAACTCTTTGTCTGAGGATTCGCCGCAAAGAATAATTGCCTTATTAAGACGCTCAGAAAGATAGGCGCAGCGCTCTGCACTTCGCTCGATGATCTTGGTTTGATAGCGCCCTTCAATAGCCTCCGCTAGCCGCGAGCCAATATTGCCACCGCCTGCGATGATCACACGCCGATAGGGTTTATCGAGCCGACGTAGTTCGCCCATTACGGCCTTAATATTGTTTTGCGCGGCGATGAAAAACACTTCATCGTCGGCCTCAATGACCGTTGAGCCTTCTGGCATGATTGCCCTGTCGCGCCTGAAGATGGCAGCAACTCGCGTATCGATAGAGGGCATATGTTCGCGCAAGAAACGAATTTCCTGGCCTACCAGCGGCCCCCCGTAATAGGCTTTTACCGCCACTAACTGCGCTTTGCGATCAGCAAAATCAAGTACCTGCAGTGCACCGGGAAGATCTATCAGGCGCTCAATATAGTGAGAAACGAGTTGCTCCGGGCTAATCACCACGTCCGCAGCGATTCCGCCTGGATGGAATAGGCCATCGATTGCCATATAAGAGGCAGAGCGTAGGCGACAGATTTTCTTCGGAGTCTTAAATAGAGTGTGGGCTATTTGGCAGGCGAGTAAGTTTATTTCGTCGTTTTCGGTAACCGCAATCAACATGTCGGCGTCTTCTGCTCCGGCCATGCGTAATACGTCAGGATGTGAAGATTGTCCCACCGCGATGCCGATATCGAGACGATCCTTGAGTTCGCTAAGTAGCTCTGGGTCCGGGTCGACTATCGTAATATCGTTAACTTCACTCGCCAGATTTTCTGCCAAAGAGGCGGCAACGTGGTTTCCCCCGAGAATGATAATTTTCATTAAGCCTTTGTCTCTCCGAGTTGCGTCGACTTCTTAAATATCAATTGCCTGAACTGCCTTTTGGTGACTCAAGAAGCCGCGGTTTTACGCAGCAACGCATAAAAGAAACCATCACTGCCACCGTTACTGGGGTGAAGCTGGCGTCCAAACTCACATTCTACCCCCCATTGCGCTTGGATTTCTTCATGTTTTGCATCCGAGCTCTGACTTAGGAAGCGTGCGATCATTTTGCTGTTCTCTTCTGGCAGAACTGAGCATGTTGAGTATAGCAACAGACCATCAGGTTTAAGGGTTTGCCAAACACTATTGAGTAGCTCAAATTGTATTTCGCAAAGCTTCTTTACGTCGTCTGCTTGTCGCAGAATCTTGATGTCGGGGTGGCGACGAATAATGCCGGTAGCCGAGCATGGGGCATCTAATAGAATTCGGTCGAAGCCTTGCTGGTCCCACCAGGCATCGATGTCTGAGGCATCCGCCGCGACTATATCGGCGTGAAGTTCCAAGCGGCCCAAATTTTCTCTGAGTTTGTCTAGGCGTCGATCGTCTTCATCGATGGCGACAACACCTGAAAGTGAGGGCTCACTCTCTATGATATGGCAGGTTTTACCGCCCGGTGCCGCGCAGGCGTCTAATACCCTTAGCCCTCGAGATAGCTGTAAAATTGATGGAATAAGCTGAGAGGCCTCGTCCTGAACACTGACAAAGCCTTGCTCAAACTGGGGTAGATTCTCTACCGAACATGCCTTGTTGAGATAGATACAGGATGGGGCAAGCACACCGGGGAAGGCCTCAATATCGCAATCTGCCAGCGCTGAAAGATACTCGTCTCTCGTGGTTTTTAGTGTGTTTATACGAAGCGTCATAGGCGGGCGTTGATTGTTCGCGGCTAGAATATCCTCGTAAACATCGGGCCATGCTTTGCGGAGCTTGCCGACTAGCCATTGGGGGTGAGCAGTCCGCTTGGCCACATCGCCCTCGAGGCTCGCCAATAAATCAGCCGACTCTCGAATGAAGCGGCGCAGCACGCCATTTACCAAACCCTTAGCCCACTGTTTACCGAAAGACTGAACTGCAGCGACGGACTCATTTACCACCGCATAGTCTGGAACGCGCATATAATGAATTTGGTATAGGCCGATGAGTAGTAGGCAGTGTATATCGGCGTCTTTGCTCTTTAGTGGTTTGCTAATCAGTAATTCCAATATAGCGTCGAGCTGGTAGTACCAGCGACAAGTGCCAAAGCATAGTTCCTGTAGCAACGGCCGTTCTTGATCATTGGAGAGAGCTTGAGTATTCAAGGCGCTTGCCAGAGAGCCATTCTGCTTTATTAGCTTAGCGAGAAGTTTGGCGGCGGTAGCTCTGACGCTGGGGTTCTTCATTGGTCTGGGCCATTGGTGAAACGCTTACCTGGGGCAAATTGCTCTCTTCTTGCATTAAGGACTTCGGCTGCCGTAACAGGATTTTTTCCAGGCATCTGCAATTTCGTCACCTGAAGAACGGAGTCTTGGCAGGCGATGCGAATGGAGTTTTTGTCTGCGGATATAATAACGCCATTGGCCTGGTGTGAGCGCTCACCTACTGGTTTTGCCTCAATTATTCTGACCCTATCTTCGTCAATATACGTATATGCTGGGGTGCGGCCGATGCCACATCTTACAATACGGTCTATGCTTTGCGCGTCACTGTTCCAGTCAATCAGAGCCTCCCGCTTATCGAGCTTGGCCGCGTAAGTGCTCAAACTATCGTCTTGCTTTTCTGCCTGGGCCTTTAGCTCTTCTATATGAGCCAAAGTGTGCAAAAGTGCTTCTCTGCCTGATTTGGCAAGAGCCTCTTCAAGCATCTGTCTATCCAGTTCTTGTGTAATCGGCACTTGCGCCTTGTACAACATGTCTCCGGTATCGAGGCCCCGATCCATTTGCATAATCGTGACACCGGTATATTCGTCGCCGGCCAACAGGGCTCGCTCGATAGGCGCCGCGCCCCTCCAACGAGGGAGTATGGAGGCGTGTACATTAATGCAACCAAGACGAGGAATATCTAGAACGGCCTGAGGCAAAATTAAGCCATATGCCACCACTATCATGAGGTCTGGTTGTAGTGCCGCTAGTGTCTCTTGTTCAGTTTCGTCTTTTAGACTCTGGGGTTGGTATACCGGGATATCATGTTCTAGCGCCAGTTGTTTTACGGGGCTAGCCAGCAATTTTTTCCCGCGCCCTGCGCGGCGGTCCGGCTGGCTGTATACGGCGATAATATTGTGTTTTGCTTCGATTAAAGCGTGAAGGTGCTCGGCTGCAAAGCTAGGAGTGCCTGCAAATACGATTTTCAATGGCATGCGTGTTCCGGCAGTGGGTGGTGAAACTTAGGCGTTTTCTTTATGAGCTTTTTCCAGCTTCTTCTTAATTCGGCCCCTTTTAAGGCTGCTCAGATAATCCACAAACAGCTTACCGTTCAGGTGGTCCATCTCATGTTGGATGCATGTCGCCAAAAGTCCGTCCGTTTCAATTTCAAATGGCTCGCCATTGCGATCTAGCGCGCTGATGCGAACCATACGCGGGCGCGATACTGTTTCATAAAAGCCGGGCACGGATAGGCAGCCTTCGTCATACTCCGCTAATTCTTGGTCTATAATCTCTACTTTAGGATTAATAAACACTAGAGGCTCATCTTTCTCCTCAGAAATATCCATAACAATCAACTGTTTATGAAGGTTCACCTGGGTAGCGGCCAAGCCAATACCGGGGGCCGCGTACATAGTTTCAAACATATCGTCGATTGTTTGTCGCAGCTCGTCCGTCACCGTTTCGATAGGTGTCGCCTTCTTACGCAGACGAGCGTCTGGGAACTCGAGAATTTCTAGTATAGCCATAGTCTAATATTGGGCTCTAAGGTATTGAGCTAATTTAAGTTTAATATCAGTAGTGTGATCTTGCTTCTAGTGCTAAGTATACCTTATTGCTAAGATACTTAACCTAAACGTGCATTGAGAATTGTAAAGATGAAACTGATAAGACTAAAGAGTTTACTTACTTTTTGTGGCTTAAGCATTGCCGTCCTCCTTGGGGCGTCCGCCGTGCAAGCACAAAACATAGCACTTTCCCCAAATTCCCCAGACGTTTATGTAGTGAAAAAGGGCGACACCCTGTGGGATATTTCGGCAATGTTTCTCGAAGAACCATGGCGGTGGCCGCAAATTTGGCAAGTAAATCCGGAGATCTCTAACCCCGATCTTATTTTTCCAGGCGACTCGCTGCGACTTATCTATATAGATGGCCAGCCCAGAATCGTCATGGAAAGGGGTAGCAGAGAAACGGTTAAACTAAGCCCGCAAATTAGGGAAGAAGCACTGACCAGTGCAATCCCCGCAATTTCGCGCCAAGCGCTACAGGGTTTTTTGATTGATAACCGTATCGTCGATAGCGACACTTTTAATAGTGCTCCTTATATTCTAGCGAGCGTTAGCGGCAACTTGCTCATGAGTGCTGGGCATGAGGTCTATGTGCGCGGCGATTGGCTTAGCGCAAATAGGGACTATGAAATATTCCGTCTTGGCAAAGCCTATATGGGGCCAGACAAAGAGCTCCTAGGCCAAGAGGCTGTGAGCCTTGGGGAGCTCAGCGTTATTCCGGGTGAAGCAGACGAAGTCAGAAAAGCCCGCATTGTGCGTAGCAAAGTTGAATTGAAGGCGGGCGATCGTCTATTGCCTAAAGAGCGTCAGGTTCTAGATGATACCTACTTCCCTACTCCCCCTGATCGGGACATGTCAGGCAAGGTCATTGGCTTATTGAATGAGTCCGAAAAAGCAGCCCAGTTTGAATCCCTAGTATTGAATTTGGGCGAGGTCGATGGCTTGGAGGTCGGAGACCTACTTTCGATTTCGCGAGCCGGAGAGACCGTTGAAGACCCCGTTACCGGCAAGAAAGTACAACTACCGGGCTCGGAAGTTGGAATGGTATTGGCCTACAAGGTATTCGATAAACTAAGTTATGGCGTGATTCTTTCTTTGACCGAGCCGGCGGAAGTTGGGCAGGAAGTGAATAGCCCCGAGTAATCACTACCGCTCCACCCTATATCAATTCATTTAGATCAAGGATGATCCTATGAATGAAGACCACAGCGCCCATTGGCTGCGCCTTTCCTTAAGCCCGCATTTTACGGCGGCCGAAAAACACCGCCTGCTAGCCACCATAGGGGGCGCTCCGTTTATCGCCCAATGCACCGAGAAGCAGCTAGCTCACTTCGGCCTCAAAGTTCAAGCGGTAGAGGCCCTTAGCCGCCTGTTTAACAAAGCAGATCAATCCATTGAGCGGACAGTTGACCAGGCTCTGAACTGGGCGGCTCAATCTGGCAATGCCCTCCTTTCTATCGACAGTGAATACTACCCGCCCCTATTAGCTGAGATATCGGACCCTCCAATACTGCTCTACGTAAGAGGCCAGTTAGAATCGCTTCTCGAAACTCATATCGCAATCGTCGGCAGCCGAGCATGTAGTGCAGACGCCAAGCGCAATGCTTTGAGCTTCGCTGTGGACCTCGCCGAACAGGGCTATAGCATTGTAAGTGGCCTAGCCTATGGGGTAGATACCTACGCTCATCAAGGAGCCATCAATGCCAATGGCACTACTATCGCCGTCATGGGAACAGGTGCGGATTTACTATACCCAGCTAGGAACGCGGCGCTAGCGCAGCAAATCATGGAGCGAGGCGCGCTCATTAGCGAGCTGCCCTTGGGCTCTGGGCCAAAGCCGTCACATTTTCCCAAACGTAACCGCATAATCAGCGCAATGGGCATGGGCACTATAGTAATAGAGGCGGCGCTGAAAAGTGGCTCCTTAATCAGCGCTCGTCTGGCAATGGAGCAAGGGCGAGAGGTTTTTGCAGTCCCCGGCTCTATTAGAAATGCCAAGGCACAGGGCTGTCATCAACTGATCAAAGATGGCGCCCAGCTGTTGGATCATAGCTCCCAAGTCTCGCAAGTGCTGGCCCCCATGTGCAGCCCACTTAACCCAAGCTCCCGTGAGCCCAATGGGCCTAGTCCAGATGCTTGTGAAAAGGAGCTCCTAAGTGAACAAGAGCGTGTGATACTAAATTTGATCGGCTATGATTTGGTTTCCATAGATACTCTCTGCGCAAGCTCGGGAATTGCTGTCGCGCCACTGCAAACCCTATTGCTTCAACTAGAGCTTAAAGGGCGAATTGAGTGTAGAGCTGGTGCTTACGTATTGGCATAATCAGCACCCTTGCAAGAACTCAGGGACTGCTGTACTTTCAGCCGCCTATTTTTCGCTAGGCATGAGTGTCTAATGCAGTTTTTTTGCGAATGGTAAAGGCCGAGCCCTATCGCTCTCAAGACGCCTCTTGCCAGCAAGCACGGTAAAGAACAACGAGGAAATTTACTTTGGGTCAATATCGCTCTAGAGGTATGAAGCTTAAACGGGCCGTTACCTGTATTCGAGCCGGCGGAGTATTAGCCTACCCTACTGAGGCAATTTGGGGACTTGGCTGCGACCCATTCGATCGCGATGCTTGTCTGCGACTGCTTGCCATAAAGAAACGCCCGGTCGAGAAAGGTCTAATTCTAGTGGCGGCTAACACGGAACAAGTTGCTCCATTGCTGGACTCTCTTTCACCCGCCCAAGCTAATCAAGTACTGGCCTCGTGGCCAGGGCCCACTACTTGGTTAATCCCCGATCATAATAATCTTATCCCTTGGTGGGTAAAGGGCGAGCACACTTCGGTTGCAGTTCGCGTCAGTGCGCATCCGCAGGTGGAGGCTTTATGCCGCGAGTTTGGCGGTCCAATCGTTTCCACTTCCGCTAATCGTGCCGGTTTGCGGCCTGCCAAAACAGCGCTAATGGTGCAAAAACAAATGGGCAATCAGGTCGATTGCATTTTCAGAGCAAACTTAGGCGGTTCCAAAGAGCCCTCTACAATCATTGATGCTGTAACGGGCAAGGTATTGCGCTAGTTCGGCTAAGCAAAAAGGGAGCGACTATGAGCGCGGTAAGTGTTACTCAAGAACAGATTCAGCTAGTTAAAGATTATCTATTGTCTCTACAAGACAGTATCTGCAATGGCTTAGCGAAAATTGATGGTAAGAAGGATTTTATTACCGATGAGTGGGAGAGGGATGAAGGCGGCAGTGGTCGTACGCGAGTTATCGCCGAAGGCGCTGTATTTGAGAAGGGCGGAGTCAATTTCTCTCATGTCTTTGGTAATAAACTACCCCCTTCCGCAACGGCGACTCGCCCAGAGTTGGCGGGCCGATCATTTCAAGCCATGGGGGTCTCGCTGGTTATACATCCGGATAATCCGTTTGTTCCAACTTCCCATGCCAATTTCCGATTCTTTATCGCCGAAAAAGAAGGTGAGGATCCAGTGTGGTGGTTTGGTGGGGGCTACGACTTAACCCCCTACTATGGGAATGAGTTAGATTGTGAGCATTGGCACCGAACTGCGAAGAATGCTTGTGACAAGATAGGCGATGAGTTCTACCCTCGTTTCAAGAAAGAGTGCGACGAATACTTCTATCTCAAGCATCGGAAAGAGCCGCGTGGAATTGGTGGCTTGTTCTTCGACGATTTCAACGAGTTGCCCTTCGAAGAGGCCTTTGCCTTGGTTCGAACGCTTGGAGATAGTTACCTGCCCGCCTATGCGCCGATTGTAGAAAAGCGCAAAGACATTCCGTTTAACGAAAAGCACAAGCACTTCCAATGCTATCGCAGAGGTCGTTATGTAGAGTTCAATCTTGTATTCGACAGAGGAACTCTCTTTGGGCTGCAATCGGGAGTTGGGCGTATTGAGTCAATCTTGATGTCTCTGCCCCCGCAAGTACGATGGGATTATGACTGGCATCCAGAGCCAGGCACTGAAGAGGCGAAACTCTACACAGACTTTCTTCAGCCCCGTGAGTGGGTGTAAAGGTGGCTATCGATCAGTACGCTGTGTTTGGTTTCCCTATTAAGCACAGCAAATCCCCCGCTATTCATGCCGCCTTCGCTATACAGACAGGTGACGCCATCGAATACAGTGCTCAAGAAGTGAGTCCAGAGCGCTTTGAACAAACGGTTACGCAGTTTTTCGAAGCGGGCGGAAAGGGTTTAAATATCACCGTGCCGTTTAAAGAGCGCGCATGGGCCATGGCCCAGAATCATAGCCCTGCAGCCAAACTCTCCGGCGCTGCAAATACTCTCTATTTGAATGATCAGGGCCAGTTGTGCGCTGATAACACGGACGGTAAGGGTATGCTGCGCGATATTACTGAAAACCTAAGTGGCCAGATTCGAGATAAATCAGTATTGCTACTGGGGGCCGGGGGTGCCGTCAAGGGGGTGCTTCCAAGTCTACTAGCGGAGCAGCCAGCCAGTGTTTGTATTGTAAATCGCACCCTAGAGAAGGCTCAGCAATTGTCGCTTGAAGTGGGTGGTGTCACTAGTGCCTGTGCATACGAAGACCTAAAAAACGCTAGTTTCGACTGGGTTATCAATGGCACGTCGGCGGGTTTGAGCGGCGGCGTGCCTCCCATACCGACTAGTGTTCTCAAGCCTAGCTCAAGCTGTTACGACATGGTTTACGGAAGTGGCGACACAGCTTTTCAGGCCTGGGCCAAATGCCATGGCGCTAGCAAGGCATACGATGGCTTGGGTATGTTGGTCGAGCAGGCGGCAGAGTCATTCGCTATTTGGCGCGGCGTAAAACCGAGCACTGCCGAAGTGATTGCTAGCTTACGCGAGCAAATTAATAGCAACGCCTAGGGTTTCTGGCTTGCTAGCGATGCAATGTGTAGGTCTTTAAGCTTGCAATAGTTTTGGGCCGAATAGACAAAATACTCGCGTTCTTTATCGCTCAGTTTGCGTACCTGCTTAATTGGCGAGCCCACATAGAGGTAGCCCTCTTCGAGACGCTTGCCTGGCGGCACTAAGCTTCCGGCGCCTATCACCACTTCGTCCTCGATAATCGCGCCATCCATTATGGTGGCTCCCATGCCAACTAACACGCGATCACCAATGACGCATCCGTGCAACATAGCCTGGTGACCCACGGTGACGTCGCTGCCGATGCTGGTGGGAAAGCCGCCAGGGTTGAAAGGCCCGTCATGGGTAACGTGAACGATGGTGCCGTCCTGGATGCTGGTTCTCTCACCAATCTTAATGGTGTGCATATCGCCTCTAATGACGACAAGAGGCCAAATCGAGCTGTCGGCGCCGATACTCACCTGCCCGATCACTATTGCACTAGGGTCTACGAAACAACTATCCGCTATTTCCGGTCGGTGTTTTTCAAAGGGACGGATATCCATTTCTTTGGCCTCAAGCTGGTTGATTAATAAGACGTCATTAGATTACCGTAGTATACCTTTTTCACAAATCCAAAGAACTTTTCAGGACCGTTATGACCACCAATCCTTTACTAGTATTCGATGCGCTTCCTCAGTTTGACCTCATCGATGCCACGCATATTGAGCCTGCAGTTACTCAAGTCTTGGAGTCGAACCAAAAGCGTTTAGTCGAAATACTGGATACCGATGAGCCTCATACTTGGAACTCCTTGATGATGCCCTTGGATGAAATGGAGGATCGTTTGAGTAAGGTTTGGTCGACTGCCAGTCATCTCAATGCGGTAAAGAACAGCCCCGAAATTCGTGATGCCTACAATAAGTGTCAGCCCCTCATTACTGCGTACTACACGATGATGGGACAGAACGAAGCCCTCTATAGGGCGATAAGCTCATTGTCGGAGCGCTTTGATACTCTGGACCTGGGAGCGTCACAGAGGAAAATCCTAGATGACTATCTATTAGATTTTAAGCTCTCGGGCGTAACATTAGATGAGGACAAAAAGCAGCAGTTCGCCGCACTTGAAAGCCGTTTAAGCGAATTATCGAATAAGTTCAGCAATAATGTGTTGGATTCCACTATGGAGTGGAGTTATCTCGTGACCGATAGCGATATGCTTAGCGGCCTACCCGACACAACCCTAGAGGCCACCAAGGCAGCGGCAAAGCGTAAGGAGTGCGATGGCTATTTGTTCTCGCTCGATTTCCCTATTTATTTATCCGTGATGACCAATGCCGACTCGGGCAGCTTGCGTGAAACCCTATACCAAGCGTTTGTCACGAGGGCTTCAGCGAAAGGGCCTCACGATAAGAAATACGATAACACCGAGATCATAAATGAGATTCTTTCTCTACGCGCACAACTGGCTAAATTGCTGGGCTATGAGCACTATGCGGCGGTTTCTGTCGCGCGCAAAATGGCTAAGTCGCCGCAAACGGTTGATGAGTTTCTTGCCGACCTAGTTGAACTGGCATTACCCAGCGCCAAGCGCGAGTTTGCCGAGTTAGAGGCCTTTGCAAAGAAAGAGTTTGGTATTGCTACTCTGCAGGCCTGGGATGTTGCCTACTATAGCGAGAAGCTGAGAAAGCAAAGCTTCGATATCTCCCAAGAGGAGCTGCGGCCGTATTTCCCTGTGGAACAAGTCAAAGCCGGGCTTTTCACCGTTGCCAATAAACTCTATGGCATTGAAGTGAAAGAGGCCCCCCAAATATGCACATGGGATGAGGGAGTGACGGCCTATGACATCTATCGAGATGGGGATGTTATTGCCAGGTTCTATTTTGATCTGTATACCCGTGAAGGCAAGCGCTCAGGCGCCTGGATGGCCGAGTGCCGCTCGCGCCGCCGGCTAGCGGATGGAACTGTGCAGATTCCAGTGGCCTATTTGGTTTGTAATTTCTCCGTACCTACTGAGAGTACGCCATCACTACTGACCCATAACGAGGTCACCACCCTCTTTCATGAGTTTGGTCACGGCCTGCACCATATGTTGACTAGCGAAGAGCATTTGCGCAGCTCCGGCATTAATGGTGTCGCCTGGGACGCCGTGGAGCTGCCTAGCCAGCTAATGGAGAACTGGTGCTGGAATCGTGATGCCATTGCCTTGATTTCCTCGCATTATCAAAGTGGTGAGCCATTACCCGCCGATTTGCTCGAAAAACTATTGCAGGCTAAAAACTTCCAAGCCGGCATGAAAACAGTAAGGCAATTAGAGTTTGCACTATTCGATTTTGAAGTGCACAAGGCGGGCCTCGGATTTGATAGCAGCTTTGTGCGTGAGCAAATGAAAAGAGCAAGAGAGCTCACGAATGTCTTTGAGGCGCCTGAGTTCAACCGCTTCGAAAACAGCTTTTCTCATATCTTTGCGGGTGGCTACGCCGCTGGATACTACAGCTATAAATGGGCGGAGGTACTCTCCGCCGATGTGTTCTCCAAATTTGCCAATCAGGGGGTGTTCAATGCTCAGGTGGGCAGTCTGTTTTTGGAGTCTCTGCTATCTCGTGGGGGCGGCGCGGACCCACTGGAACTTTTTGTCAATTTCATGGGGAGAGAGCCCGAGCTCTCGGCCCTTCTAAAACAGGATGGTTTACTCCCAAACAACTAGATGTAGTATGCCGTCAAAGCTGCGTCAACATGATAGTGTGAGTGCAATTTGCGATAGTATTATTCCTATAGCTTTTGCTATAATGCCGCAGCTTTTATTGCACCCGCGTGATATTGAGCGAGTAATTTAAAGGTGAGGTCTGGTTCGCTGTGATCTTAAGCCTAAGCCAATTTGGCTACAATTTAATCACTTGTAGCGAAAGGTTTAGCGTTTAGATTAATGCATCCCTCACTATTACTAGTTTGTGGTATGCGGTAAATCGACTTACTCCTGTCATATAGTCCACTCAGATGGAATCAGGCGTACTCTTATATGAGTGTTGCCGCCAGGTTTAACTAGATAGTCCTGTAATTTTAGCTGTGAAGACGAATATAGTTTTCACATATAAAAAATAAATAATTTTTAAACTCAGCCTTTTTCTAATACACGGAGACATGGCGAATGTTGCCTAAAGCAAAGCTGTGGTTAGGCCTGGTAGTTGCTGCATTAACAATGCTTAGCACTAATCTTCAGGCGGCCTGGGATCTGAATATGACCCAGGGTGTAACCCAAATCAGTAGAGAGACGTATGACATCCACATGACAATACTCTGGTGGTGTGTAGCCATTGGTGTCGTTGTTTTCGGTGTAATGTTGTGGTCCATCATTAATCACCGCAAATCCAAGGGTGCAGTTTCAGCCACTTTCCACGAAAGCGTTAAAGTGGAAATCGTTTGGACTGTGATTCCCTTCATCATACTGATCTTGATGGCAATTCCAGCCACCGATGTTCTAACGAAGGCTTATGATACGACTGAGTCTGAACTAGATATCAAAATTACGGGCTATCAATGGCGTTGGGAATACACTTATCTGCGCCAGAATGCTGATGATGAAGAAGTAAGCTTCTATAGCATCATGAGCACATCCCGCGAAGAGATTAGCAACGAGCTGCCAAAAGAAGAGCATTACCTGCTTGATGTTGATAAGCCGCTTGTTATTCCGGTAAATAAAAAGGTTCGTTTCCTCATCACGTCTAACGACGTAATCCACGCTTGGTGGGTGCCAGATTTCGCTGTGAAGAAGGATGCTATTCCAGGCTTCATCAACGAGAGCTGGACTATCGTAGAAGAGCCTGGCGTATACCGCGGCCAATGTGCCGAGCTTTGCGGTATCGACCATGGTTTCATGCCTATCGTTGTTCATGCTCTTGAGCAAGACGAATACGATGCATGGTATGCCGAGCAGCAAGAGAACGCTCGCATGACTCGTGAGATGGCTAATACAGTCGTCACTATGAGTGAATCTCTCGAGCAAGGTGAAGAGGTTTACAACCGAACTTGTGCCGGTTGTCACCAAGTAAACGGTCAAGGCTTACCGCCTACATTCCCCGCTTTGGCAGATAACGCCGTAGTAACGGGTGACCTGCTTGAGAACATCGACGTTCTTATCAATGGTCGACCAGGCACTCCGATGGCTGCCTTCGGTAGACAATTGACCCCAGTAGAGCTAGCTGCTGTTACGACTTATATCAGAAACTCGTTTGGTAATACGACGGGTGATCTAGTCCAGCCAGCTGAAGTTAATTCAATCATACAAGCCGCACAGTAGAGGACAGTAGAACAAATGAGCGCAGCACACGACGATCATCATCACGGTCCAGCCAAGGGTCTTAGACGTTGGTTGTTTACAACCAACCACAAAGACATTGGTACCCTCTATCTGTGGTTTAGCTTTGCAATGTTCCTCCTCGGTGGATCATTCGCCATGGTTATTAGAGCCGAGCTCTTCCAACCTGGCCTGCAATTGGTAGACCCTAACTTCTTTAACCAGATGACGACCATGCATGGTCTAGTCATGGTATTTGGTGCTGTTATGCCGGCGTTTGTTGGCCTAGCGAACTGGATGCTTCCGATGATGATCGGGGCGCCAGATATGGCACTACCTAGAATGAATAACTGGAGCTTCTGGATTCTTCCATTCGCGTTCGCCATGTTGGCTTCAACGCTACTAATGGAATCTGGTGCTCCTAATTTCGGCTGGACTTTCTACGCGCCGCTGTCTACGACATACGCGCCTGACTCCGTCACATTCTTCATTTTTGCGGTACACATTATGGGGGCCTCCTCCATCATGGGTTCCATTAACATCATCGCGACAATCTTGAACCTACGCGCACCAGGCATGACTCTTATGAAGATGCCTCTGTTCGTATGGACTTGGTTGATCACTGCGTATCTATTGATTGCCGTAATGCCAGTGCTTGCTGGTGTTGTGACGATGATGTTGTTTGACATCCACTTTGGTACCAGCTTCTTTAACGCCGCTGGTGGTGGTGATCCCGTATTGTTCCAGCACGTATTCTGGTTCTTCGGTCACCCAGAAGTGTATATCATGATTCTTCCAGCCTTCGGTGTGGTCTCTGCGATCATCCCAACATTCGCCAGAAAGCGTCTGTTCGGCTACGACTCAATGGTTTATGCAACAGCGTCTATCGCATTCTTGTCCTTCATCGTATGGGCTCACCACATGTTTACAGTGGGTATGCCTATCGCCGGTGAGCTATTCTTCATGTATGCGACGATGCTAATTGCCGTACCAACGGGTGTGAAGGTATTTAACTGGGTTGCGACTATGTTCCGTGGCTCCATGACTTTCGAAACGCCAATGCTATTCGCTATTGCTTTCGTTGTTCTGTTCACCATGGGTGGTTTCACGGGTCTAATGCTTGCCGTAACGCCAGCTGACTTCCAATACCACGATACTTACTTCGTTGTTGCTCACTTCCACTATGTACTAGTGCCAGGTGCTGTATTCTCGATTATGGCGGCGTGCTACTACTGGCTGCCAAAGTGGACTGGTTATATGTACGACGAGCGTCTAGGCAAGCTGCATTTCTGGTTGTCTTTCATTGGTGTAAATATACTGTTCTTCCCACAGCACTTCTTGGGTCTAGCAGGTATGCCACGTCGTATCCCAGACTATGCACTACAGTTTGCTGACTTTAACTGGATCTCTAGTATTGGTGGTTTCCTATTTGGTGCCTCTCAGCTAATCCTGTTGGTAGTCGTTATCAAGTGTATTAAAGGTGGTAAGAAGGCGACTGCGCAAGTATGGGAAGGCGCCCAAGGTCTGGAATGGACAGTGGACTCCCCTGCTCCATACCATACATTTACAACTCCGCCTGATCCAAAGCTGATTCACGATCAGTAAGGGTCTGAATAGTAATTGAGGTGTAGCCATGGCGAATGCGAAGAATGACAACGCGAACACAAAACTGGTTAAGAAGCTTTTCTTGATCACGGTAGGGATGTTCGGTTTCGGTTTCGCCATGGTTCCAATGTACGACGTCATTTGCGACATCACTGGTTTAAATGGCAAGACCTCTGGCCGCTATACAGCGGAGCTTGAGCAGAGCGCTGAGCAGTTGGAAGAGCGACAAATTACTGTTCAATTCCTTGCTCAGAATAATGAGGGCATGTCTTGGGCGTTTCGTGCCAATGACCCTCAGGTCAAAGTAAAGCCAGGTGAAGTTAAAGTAGTAAGTTATCAGGCGAAAAACGTTAAAGACTACGCAATGACCGGACAGGCTATACCTAGCGTTGCCCCAAATGAGGCTGCGCAGTACTTGAAAAAAATAGAGTGTTTTTGTTTTGCTGAACAAGACTTAGCCCCAGGGGAAGAAGTTGAAATGGCATTACGGTTTTTTGTAGACAAAGACATTCCCAAGCATATTACAAAACTAACATTGTCTTACTCGCTATTTGATATTACTAAAGAGCAAAACGCTGCCGAGTCAGTAGCGGTAAGATAAGAACGATTTGATTACATTTGGAGATCGAAGAGATGGCTGGCGAAAGCTCCCACGAAACGTATTACGTCCCCGATGAAACGAAGCTACCATTTTTTGCTTCTATCGGGCTTTTCCTGACAGTTTATGGCTTGGGCGCAATGCTCAATGACATTAAGGCATCAGATCCGACAGGCGTATCCACAGCGATCGCGATCGTTGGTTTTCTGCTTCTGTCAGCCATACTATTTAATTGGTTCAGCACAGTAATTCGTGAAAACCATGCGGGCCTCAATAGCGATCAACTTAAGCGCTCCTATGTTTGGGGCATGGCTTGGTTTATTTTCTCTGAAGTGATGTTCTTCGCAGCCTTCTTCGGCGCCCTATTCTATGTGCGAAACTTCGCAGTACCGTGGCTTGGCGGTGAAGGTGATAAGGGCCTAACGGGCGATATGTTGTGGTCTGACTTCCAAGCTGCGTGGCCTGTAGTAGAAAACCCCAATAGCGACCTGTTTACTAACCCTCACGAAGCGATGGACGTGAAAGAGTGGTCGGTTGGCTTCTTTGCTAGCTACTTGCCTCTTTGGAACACAATTATTCTGATGACATCCTCTGTTACTGTGCACTTTGCACATACAGCGCTTAAGGCCGAGAACAGAAAGCGCCTCATTCAATGGTTAACAGTGACTGTTGTCTTGGCTGTTATCTTCTTGTTCCTACAAGTTGAAGAATATCTTCACGCTTACCACGAACTAGGCTTAACACTGGATTCTGGTATCTACGGCTCAACATTCTTCTTGTTGACCGGCTTCCACGGTTTCCACGTAACGCTAGGTGGCTTCATGCTATTCATCATGCTGCTACGCGCCATTAAGGGACACTTTAAGCCAGACGATCACTTTGGTTTCGAAGCTGCCTCTTGGTACTGGCACTTTGTTGACGTGGTTTGGGTGGGTCTATTTATCTTTGTTTACTTATTCTAAGTAAATCTAGAATTAAGTGCTGGCTATTATTAGCCAGCACTTAATACAGACGTTCTACTTACGCCCTTTAACGATCAAGTCATTACAGCCACGGTGCATCGATAGCTAGGCTGCCAGTCGCCAAACCAATAACAACACACACCATTAATAGCACCGCTAGAGTTATTCTGACTCCTAGTGCATATAAGACTCTTTTTGATCTGCCCTTGTCTTGATAGAAAAAGACAAAGCCACAAGCAAGGCTAAGTAAGATACCCACTAAGAGCAATACGATAATAATTTTCAACATAGAGTATTCCAGTCCAATTAACAGGCTACATAATAGCAAATGCAGCCGCCTAAACCGATAGACGGAACGCTTACTCCAAGGCCTATATAATGACAGCCTTTAAACCCGGTTGGAAAATGACGCTATTCACCCTGCTGTTTTGTCCCATACTCTTCCAGATGGGCATGTGGCAACTTGAGCGTGAACAACAGAAGTTGGTACTCCAACAGCGATACGACAGCCGGCAAACCGCTGCACCACTAGACTTTAGTGATGTCGACTGGCAGGCAGATGACCTAAGCTTTCTGAACATAAGCGCGAATGGTAGCTTTGATAATGCTCGCAGCTTTTTGCTGGATAACCGCATCAATAATTCACGCGTGGGCTACGAAATTCTGACACCATTTACCACCCAGTCCGGTGAAACACTATTAGTGAATCGCGGCTGGTTACCACAAGGCAGGACACGAGAGGATATCCCCGAAATACCGAGCATTAACGGACAGGTCAGCATCGCCGCCAGTATATATGTCCCACTGGGCGAAGCGTTTGTGTTAAGCGGCGCTCCAGCTTCTGATGAGCGTTGGCCACAACTCATACAGTCTATCGATATGGATTTTCTAGAAGCCCAGCTCGGCTTGGAACTAATGCCCTATACCGTACGTTTAACACAAGGATCAATCGGCGCATTAACGGTGGACTGGCCGCTAATCAATATATCGCCGGAAAAACATCGCGGCTATGCGGTGCAATGGTTTGCCATGTTAGCCGCTCTTATATTGTTATACACCTATTTTGGCTTTAAGAACCCTAATAGCAAGAAGCAAGCAGAGGAAAAATGACTCCTGATACGAAAAACAAAATTAAGCTAGCGGCGTTAATGTTAGTGACAATACTCCCTATAACTTTCGCCACTATGAGTTTTCGAGCTGCCATGAATGATGGCAGCTTCGGCGGCACTACTAATAAGGGCCAATTAATTACGCCGCCAATGGATATTACTGCACTAGAGTTACGCACTACCGAAGGCGACCCGGCGTTCAAAACCTTTGACGATATTATTGCCGAACTAGACGATGACGACGAATATGAAATTCAACCTTGGATGATGGTCTATGTTACTGCCAAGAGTTGCGATCAGGCTTGCTTGGATAGAATCTATGAACTCAGGCAGCTACATGTAGCACTAGGCAAAGACATTCAAAGGGTGCGACGCTATTTTGTGAACGCCTCTGGCACTGACTTAAGCCCCGAGCTAAGCGAGATGTTTCGAGAAGATTACCCGAGCATGGGCATTGCAGTGAGTGACTATCAAAGAATTCGCCGTAACTTCGGCGATGCTAACATCGACTTGCAGTTGCCTGATGAAAGCTATGTAATTTTCATTGATCCTGTTGGCAATGTCATGATGTATTACACCGAAGATAAAACCGCGCAAGATATAATGAGCGACCTAGAAACGCTCCTTCGACACTCAAGCCTAGGATAAATGACACATGGCACGGTAGCTTGGCGGCTACCGTGCCGCCTTCTTAATGTTCTTCTTCGTGTGATTCCCCGTGCACAACGGGCAACGGTTGTGCATTCGCATCCTGGCCGAAGTATTCTACCCGAGCGCCTAAGGTATAACTTCCCTCAACGGCCATAAAACCAATCAGAAATAGCAAGGCCACTGGCGGCCCCACTATCGTTAAGATTAGTGCCATTCGCTCCCACATAACATGCATAAAAATCGCCATGATAAAACCGGCTTTCAATACCATGAAGATAAGAATCAAACTCCAGCGTAAGTAACCTTGAAAGTTCAAATAGTCCACTAAATAACTTAAGGTACTCAGGACAAAAAGTAGTATCCAAATTTTAAGATAGATCCCTAGGGGATGCTGCTGATCTGCTTCGGCTGACATCTGTTTCCCTCCCTACCAAAGATAAAAGAACGCGAAAATAAAGACCCAAACTAAATCCACGAAATGCCAATATAGGCCCGTAATTTCTACGATCTCATAGCCCTTCTCGTCATAGTCACCTCGAGCAACTTTTCTGGCGACAATACTTAAGTAAATCACACCGCCCGTTACGTGAAGTCCGTGAAAACCCGTTACCATAAAAAACACCGAACCGAATTGCGGAGCGCCCCACGGGTTCCCCCATGGTCGAACTCCCTCGGCGATTAGCTTCGACCATTCGAATGCTTGCATCCCTACGAATGATGCACCAAACGCTGCTGTTACCAACATAAGAATGGCCGCCATACGCTTATCTTTTCGATAGCCATAGTTCACCGCGAGTGCCATGGTGCCGCTACTCGTGATGAGGATAAAGGTCATAATGGCAATCAAAATAAGTGGGATGGGATCACTACCAAAAAAGGACAGCGCGAACACCTCGCTAGGCAAAGGCCACGGCTCAGCGGTAGAGCTTCGCACCGTCATATAGCCCACAAGAAAGCTAGAGAAAATGAACGTATCGCTCACTAGGAATAGCCACATCATGAGCTTTCCCCAATGGACATTATAGGCTTGCTTGTCAGCAGACCAGTCTTGCACCAGGCCTGCTACGCCCTCTGGTGAATCATTCGTAGTGCTGTTGCTCATATGTCAATTCCTTAACAATGAATCAAGAGTTTAGTGGCCCTATGTATTTGCCAAGGCGGCAAACAACAACACCCATAAGACCAATAGAAAATGCCAATAGGAAGTACACAGCTCAATACTCAGCTTTACTGTGGCTAAGTCTGCCTTGCCCAGTAATCGAAAAGCGGTCTTAGACCATACCCACAAACCACCTAGAACATGCACCAGATGTAAACCGGTGAGCAAGAAGAAGAAGGCACTTGCGGGGTTTGTATTGACCCCCAAACCGGCAGCAGTGAGCTGCTGCCATACGAACCACTGTCCCGTCACAAACGCGGCAGAAAAGAGGCCAGATAGAATAAACATCGACCGTGCCTTTGCTCTATTGTCTGCAAACGCTGCATTGCGTGAGATCTGCAAACAAACACTGCCTACTACCAGTAGTCCAGTATTCCACCATAGTAAACCTGGATCGCTTAGGGGTACCCAGTCGCCCAAATCTAGGCGAACGTAGTAGGTCACACCGACAAGAGAAAAAATAACCCCCGCCACGACCATGAAGAGCCTAAGTGCCACCTTCTCTGGCGCCAAATCAAAGGCGGATTCGAGTGCAGTTCCCTCAGTAGGAGCCCGATACTCCCAGGGCTTGGAGCTCAGTTCTTTGTAGATACTCATTAAGACTCCTTGCTATCGTGATCATCAGAAACGCCGAAATCGCCAGCAACAGTTTGAGGAATAAAGTCGTCTTTATAACCTGGAACGCTATAGTCATACGCCCAGCGATGAACCACAGGCAGTTTCTCACCCCAGTTGCCGTGCTTAGGCGGAGTGTCTGGCGTCTGCCACTCGAGAGTGGTCGCGCCCCAAGGGTTACCGCCAGCCGGCTTGCCGCTGCGTAAACTCCAGAACACATTAATGAAAAATAGAATTTGGGCTAGTGCGACAAAAATCGCAGCAATGGTGATGTTCTCGTTCAAAGTTTGAGCCGATGCTGGAATGAAGTCTGTGCTGCCGATTGCGTAATAACGGCGCGGTACACCGAGAAAGCCTAGGTAATGCATTGGCAGGTAGATGGCGTAGGTGCCTAAGAACGTACACCAGAAGTGTAGCTTGCCTAGCGTCTCGTTCATCATCTTACCGGTAATCTTGGGATACCAATGATAGAGTGCCGCAAACACTACAAGCACAGGCGAAACACCCATCACCATATGAAAGTGGGCGACAACGAAATAGGTATCAGAAAGCGGTAGATCGATGACGACGTTACCTAAGAACAGTCCAGTAAGGCCGCCGTGGATGAAGGTAAAAATAAAGCCGATAGCAAAGAGCATTGGTGTATTCAGTCGAATATCGCCCTCCCAAAGAGTGAGTACCCAGTTGTAAACCTTTAGAGCGGTAGGGACTGCAATAATGAGCGTGGTAGTGGCGAAAAAGAAACCGAAATAAGGGTTCATGCCACTGACGTACATGTGGTGAGCCCACACTATGAAGCTAAGACCACCGATGGCCACAATGGCCCATACCATCATTCGATAACCAAAAATATTCTTACGCGCATGGGTGCTGAGTACATCCGATACTAGCCCGAATGCTGGAAGCGCTACGATATAAACTTCTGGGTGGCCAAAGAACCAGAACAAATGTTGGAATAGAATTGGGCTACCACCGTTGTAATCGAGTTGCTCGCCCGCTGCCATGATTGCAGGCATGAAGAAGCTCGTTCCCAACTTCAGGTCGAAGGTCATCATGATGGCACTGACCAATAGCGCGGGGAAAGCGAATAGGCCCAGAACAGTGGCCACTAAAATTCCCCAAACCGAAAGCGGCAGCCTCATCATGGTCATGCCTTTGGCGCGAGCTTGGAAAATAGTCGTAACGTAGTTAAGCCCCCCCATGGTAAAGGCGATAATAAAAACGCCAAGCGAGACGAGCATTAAGAATATTCCACCGTCCGAGCCGGGAGTACCTCCAGTAATTGCTTGCGGTGGATAGAGCGTCCACCCTGCACCTGTCGGCCCGCCCGTGACAAAGAAGCTGGAAAGCAAAATAAGTACAGAGAGAAGATAGACCCAAAAACTAAGCATATTGAGAAACGGAAACACCATATCTCGTGTGCCGCACATAAGAGGGATGAGGTAATTACCAAAGCCACCCAAAAACAAGGCCGTAAGTAAATACACTACCATGATCATGCCGTGCATGGTGACCGCTTGGTAGTAAGAGCTAGGGTCAATAAGACTGAAACTGTCAGGAAAGCCTAATTGAAGACGCATTGCAACAGACAAACAAAGTGCCACGAGGCCCACCATAATGGCAGTGCCCCCATACTGGATGGCAATGACCTTGTGATCTTGGCTCCAGACGTACTTCGTGATAAAGCTATGGGGATCATGAAGCTCTTGAGCTTGATCAGCTATTGGAACATATGCCATTAAACTGCCCTCCTAGATCGCTTATTATTGTGTGCACACTCGTCGCAAAATTTAGTGGCACTATTGTTTCAAAATTCCTTCTTCCTACTGCAGTGAGTTCAAATAACTCAACACATCGGCTAGCTGTTGTTCGTTTCTCATTGCGGTAGCCATAGAAACCATTTGTTCGCCATAGGCATCATCGGGGTGTGCCCCTCGAATACCGGCTTTAAAATTGCGTAACTGAGTTGCTGCGTACCAATCATTCATGCCGATCAGGTTTGGCGCATCGGTTGCCCAACTACCCGCACCGTCTTTGCCGTGGCAGGCTGCACAATTGGCATTATAGATTCGCTCGCCGTTTCGGATGTCGCCCGAGATGGTTGTAGCCGACTCGGTAGCCGGCAGCTGCGCGATATAGGCTGATACATTGCGAATCGCTTCTGGGGAGGTCAGCATGCCGGCCATTGCCGCCATTTGAGCGCCGTATTGGTCATCTTCGTGAGCACCACGCACGCCAGATTGATAGTATTTAATCTGACGTTCTATATACCAACTTTGTAAACCGTTGAGCTTCGGCGCATTCATCGCTTGATTACCTTCGCCTGACTGTCCATGACAACTGGCGCAAACCGCGAAAGATTGCTGCCCAGCACTTACATCAGCCGATGCCATTGCCTGGGTTTGTGCGAAGGTGGGTTGAGCGTCTATCCATGCATCGTACTCTGCCTGTTCTGCCACTACGATCTTGCCGCGCATCACGTGATGGCCTATGCCGCAAAGTTCTTCGCACAGAATGTCATATTCGCCTAATAGCGTAGGAGTAAACCAAAGATAGGTCACCATGCCAGGCACCATATCCATTTTTACGCGAAACTGGGGAACGGTATAATTGTGAAGCACGTCTTTCGATCGCAGCAATGCCTTAACAGGTTTATCGATAGGTACGTACATCACTGGGTCTTTAACCAAGACATCATCTTGGCCATTGGGGTCGTCGGGATTCACGCCAAAGGGATTAGCTTCGCTGATGTATTGTGTATCGACAGTTCCAAGTACTCCATCTTCCCCAGGGTAGCGGAAGCTCCATTGCCACTGCTGGCCAACGACCTCGAACTCGGCCGCCTCGTCGGGAACGGTGACAAAAGTCGCCCATACGAACAGCCCTGGAGCGAGCATAGCGACAACACCAATCGCAGTGATGACCGACAAACCGACTTCCAGTTTGGCATTTTCTGGCTCGTAAACCGCCTTCTGTCCCTCTTTGTGTCGATATCGATATACCGAATAAGCCAGAAAGAGATTGACGGCGACGAAGACGGCGCCCGTTACCCAGAAAGTGAGATTAATAGTGAAGTCGATGCTGCCCCAATTAGAGGCTATCGGGGTAAACCACCAAGGGCTCGCAAAGTGAAAGACTAAGGAACCAAGCACGAGAAGTACCAGAACAACTGCTATAGCCATATGCTGTTAATCCTTGTGAAAAAATGTGCATGAGAGTTCGCAGCGAATAGCAGCGAGAAACGAGAGAGGGTAGATCTGCAGTTTCTATAGGCAATAGAAACTCCGTCGCGTAGCGACAGAAGCATAAATAACCAAGCTCTTGAGGCTTGGATTAGTTCAATTAGAGAAGTCATTTTCGCTACTAGTTATGAAAGCTAGTGGACGAAAATTTATTGATACTGCCAGCAAAGTTCCAGTATGTGAGGATCTTGCTAAGACTACAAAAGTCACGCAGTTGACTACGAACGGTACAGATAATCGCGTTCACAACGTCGCTCCCTCCTTTATTATTATTAATGGATGGGCGTTCAACGTCATACACAAATCGTTGGGCTGTGTGCATTTACATCACAGTCGATTTCGATGCTATAGCATTGTCAAAATGTCCGCAAGTGCTTTTATGGTGGAGGGTATGGGGATATGCGCTGAGTGCGAGAGGGGCTCAGAGCAGCCCGAGTAGCAGGGCTATTGCTACTCGAACTGTAAGCCTCATGAATGCTGTTATACCAAAGATTCCAACCGTTTAAGCGTGTAACGCTTGTGTGAAATCTGAAAACTTAGGCCGCTGAGCTTAATTTAAGCTGAGCAAATGGGTTGAGAAAATGGGCGTCGACTGCCGCCAAGCGGGCTTCGCCGTGCTTCTCGCTCATCATTTTTTGGATCTTGTCGTCTTGCCCTTTCTTGGCGTAGATAAGAATAAGATATTTGCCTTGGGCAATATCGTCATGGAAATTGGCTAGCTTCTTATTCTCGCTAGCAATACCCACCAAGCCCCCAACCCAGGCGCCGAAGCAGCTGCAAACGAAAACGATTGCGATATAGCCCAGTAGTGGAATATCGGTGCCGAAAGGCTGAACGGCCATCGCCAGAAGTGCCGCTAGCAAACCGACACAGAAGCCTAGGCCCGCCCCGATTAAGCCGTCGCGGATAACATCCAGGGTTTCGAGATAGTTGCTAGAGTGAAGACGCTCTTTGCTCAGCCCGCTTTCATCTTTGCTCACGATGTGCAAAAACCAGTCGTCAACTCCAATAGAGTGCAAATCGTCTGATATCTGCTGTGTGCTTTTAAGGGATGGTGATAAGTAATATACGCATTTCATAAGGCTTCTCCTGCTTTTTGCACTAATTGCTGACAATCGTTACAAGCTTGCCCCTTCCGTGGGTTTAGTTTTACTTTACAACTTCCAAAATATATTGTCGCCATCTTTTTGCACGAACTCGCTGAGTGTTCTGAAAAATCTCCAAACCGACAAAATTTTGCTTTCTTAAGCTAATACCTAGGGTTGTAAGACTAGATTTCAAGGGTTTGAGTAGTCTGGGGGCAAATATTGTGATCACTATAGAAACGTGTTTGAATTCCAAAAGGGTCTCTTGGGGTCTTGGGCTTTGAGCAGGCGCCTCTAGCAAGCGAAAACGACGCTTCTGGCGTGAAATTTAACGAAAATGCAAACTCTTAGACCATTTTTGCTCAAGTTTTAGTACAATTCGCACCGCTCCCTAGTATGACGTTCGCCGGTGCCGCTTTCGCAATAGCACATGGCGTGTCCGCAATGGAGCGAATATAACGCATAAATGGTGAAAGAGAGGGTTTTGGTGGCAGAACTGACTAATAATCAAGCAGTTAGCTGGCGTGACTACTACGAGATGTGTAAGCCTCGCGTAGTGATGCTCATGATTCTGACGTCTATGGTAGGCATGTTTCTCGCGGTGCCTGGCATGGTGCCTCTCGATATCCTCATTTTGGGAAATATAGGCATTGCCCTAATTTCAGCCTCTGGCGCCGTGGTAAATCACCTGATAGACCATAAGGTCGATTTAATCATGAAGCGCACCATCAACAGGCCAATCCCACAGGGCCGTGTTGACCAGCGCCAAGCCGCTATTTTTGCGGCGGTAATTGGCTCTATAGGCATGGTGATCCTAATGGTATGGGTCAACCCTTTATGTGCCTGGCTATCACTCGCATCATTTATTGGTTACGCCTTTATCTATACCGGCTATCTTAAGCGCGCGACACCGCAGAATATTGTGATTGGCGGCCTATCCGGTGCCATGCCACCTCTATTGGGTTGGTCTGCGGTCACTGGCACTATTGAGCCAGGCGCACTGATTCTAGTGCTTATTATTTTCGCCTGGACCCCTCCCCATTTCTGGGCGCTGGCGATTCACCGCAAGGACGATTACGCCAAGACCGGGATTCCAATGCTACCCGTAACTCACGGCGAGCAGGTCACGAAGATTCATATCGTGCTATACACGATCATCATGTTTCTAACGACATTACTGCCGTATCTAACCGGCATGAGTGGGCCTATTTATCTGCTGGCTGCAGTCGTTTTGGGCTTGGGCTTTCTGGCTTGGAGCCTATTGCTCATGTTTAAGCAAAAGTCGAATACCGCTATGGATACATTCCGTTACTCCATAGTCTATTTGATGGTCTTATTTGTCGTACTACTGATCGACCATTATCTATAAACTAATTTTCCTACTGCTAGACACTAATTTATGAATCGAAATATTAAGATTACCGTTATCTCCTGCTTCTTATTTGTGGCCCTGGTTTTCGTGTTGACGTATTTCCGCATCACGGGAAACAACGATGTTTCCATGAGCCCTGAGCAGTTACGCGAGCTGGGTGCGTTAGTATACGATGAGCCAGTAAATCTTCAGCCCTTCTCCCTGCTTGACCACAATGGACAGCGTTTCTCCAATGATAGCCTGAGGGGGCAGTGGAGCCTGATTTTCTTTGGTTTTACGAACTGTCCTGACATTTGTCCATTAACATTAACGGAGCTGAGGCAATTCTACTTGGCGCTAGGTGATGGTCCAATGGCTGAGGACACTCGAGTCATTATGGTGTCAGTTGACCCTATTCGAGATACTACAGAGGCCTTGGCGCAGTATATGGAAAATTTCCATGAAACTTTTCTGGGAGTTAATGGGGAGTATTCCGACATAGAGGCTTTCGCAAGGCAGCTTTATATTGCTCATACGCCACCTCCGGTATCGAGCGATGATCATAGCGGACACGATATGGGTGAGATGGAAAACTACGACATAGACCATAGTGGTAATGTTCTAATCATCAACCCAGAAGGGCAGTACATAGGTTTCTTCGATGCGGCTATTCAAGACGCCGAGCTTACACGCGCCTATCCAGCCATTCGAGCGCTATTCTAGGAACGCTTTCCTAGCAGGCTTGGTGCAAGGTAGCTAAGCAAAAACAAAGAGCAAGCACTCACCACGATGGATGGCCCAGCCGGAGTGTCTAGCTCATAGGACATCCATAAGCCTAGCACCACAGAAATACAGCCGGCTACACTCGCCCCTATTGCCATTTGCTCTGGTGTTTGCGCGAATTTTCTTGCTGCTGCTGGCGGTATAATCAGCAGCGATGTAATAAGCAAGACGCCGATAATCTTCATCGAAACCGCAATTAATAATGCAATCATAAGCACCATTAATGCCTGTAGGCGCTGTACTTTTAAGCCCTCTACTTCGGCGAGTTCTTGGTGTACCGTTATTGCTAGCAAGTCGTTCCAAAAATAAAACGTTAGTCCAGCTACCAATACTGAAATTGCCGCAATCCAGTAAATATCGGTGTCGTTAATTGTGAGCAAATCGCCAAATAGGTAGGCCACTAGATTGACCTGAACCTGGCTCGATAAAGCTAAAATGATGAGACCGATGGCCAGAGTACTATGGGCGAGAATGCCCAATAAGGTGTCGGTGGACAGTGCGTTTCTGCGCTGCAAAAATATCAACAGTAATCCGAAAATGACCGAGCTGGATATAACGGCGACTTGTAAATTAATATCGCTGAGAATGCCAATCGCGATGCCTAGCAGTGAGGCATGAGCCAATGTGTCTCCAAAGTAAGACATTCGACGCCAAACGACAAAAGAGCCCAATGGCCCCGCTACCGCTGCGATGCATAGTCCGGCAATAATTGCCCTAAGAATAAAATCAGCCATGGTCTTTCTCGATCACCTCGCCAGCAATGTCATGGCTGTGGTTATGATGGTGGGTATAGATGGCTAGGCTCTCGGCCTCTTTCTTACCGAACAGCGCCAGATAGGACGGATCAACGCTTACTTGTTCCGGCCTGCCGTGACAGCAAATATGATGGTTAAGACAAATAACTTCGTCTGTGGTCGACATCACCAGATGTAAGTCATGGGAGATCATAAGAACGCCACACTGGTGGCGACTGCGAATATTGTCGATCAATTCATAGAGCTCGGCCTGCCCCGCTACATCGACTCCCTGCGCTGGCTCGTCTAGCACTAGTAGTTGCGGAGACTGTGATAGCGCCCGCGCCAAGAGAACCCTTTGTAGCTCGCCACCAGAAATAGCCCCTAATTGCTGGTCCATTAAATGGCGAATTCTCACCTCATCCAATATTTTGGATACCGACACATCCTTGGAATGATGAGCGAGCTGCAAGAAACGCTTCACGGTAATCGGCAGCGTTGGTTCGACGTGCAGTCGTTGTGGCATATAGCCTATTCTGAGCCCCTTTGGTTTGAGCACCGTTCCGGACTGTGGCTTAAGCAAGCCCAAGACAATACGCACAAGCGTCGTCTTGCCTGCGCCATTAGGGCCAATTAGTGTAACGACTTGCCCCTTGTTTACGGTGAGAGAGACTTTTTGTAGCACTTGGCGGTCAGCAAATTGAATGCTGATGTCCTGTGCATTAATCAAATAGTCTGTGCTCATGGCTAGGCCTTAATTGTTGAAGAAAAATCGAGGTCTCGACGACGGGCATAATGGTATATCATAGCCGCACCTAAGTTCACGTGAATTAATTCCTAATCCCATGCTAAAAACTCGCTACACCTCAATACTGCTCGGCATTTTCTTGGCGAGTTGGAACGTTCTTGCCAACGCTGAAATTAAAGTGCTTGCAACCATTAAGCCTCTACAAATGGTGGCAGCCGCCTTGTTGGAAGGCGTTAATGAGCCCCAGTTGCTAATACCCTCTAGGCAGTCTCCTCATTTCTTCTCATTGCGCCCTTCCGATGCGCGCGGCCTTGCCGAGGCCGATCTTATTCTTTGGATAGGGCCGCAAATGGAGACGTTCTTGGTGCAGGCAATCGAACAGGCCTCTGCTAATGCCCATGTTATTCAGGCATCGACCCTAGAGGGCGTCGTATTGTTTGATCTTGAAGGTGACGAGGACTCTCATGAGGATCACTCCGAACACGAACATGCAGTAGATCCCCATCTTTGGCTGGATGTTCATAATATTCGCTTGCTAGCGAATGAGTTGTTTGAGCAACTCAGTGTCTTGGATGTCGCTAATTCGCAGCGCTATCAGCAGAACTTAAATACCTTCTTAGTTGGCCTGCAAGGTATTGAACGGCAGATGCAAGTCGAAGGCGAGCGATTCCAGCAGCTACCTTATGCTGTTTACCACAATGGCATTCAATACCTGGAGCGTCAGTTGGGTATCGAGCACGCGTTTGTTGTTGTCCCCAACCATGAGGTACAGCCCGGTATTAGACATTTGTTAGAGTTACGAGAGTCTTTGGAGACTCAAGAGCTTCACTGTCTCTTGGTAGACCCAACAGCCAACCCGGCAACGATAAAGACGGTGTTTGGCGAGAGGGATGTTCGTGAAGGCAGGCTAGATCCGCTTGGCGATGATATTGCCTTGAGTGCAAACTCATATGTCGAGCTCATGAGCACCCTTATAGCCGATGCTGGGCGTTGCCTTTTGCCCTAGACGCTCAGAAATCTTAGCCTTATAGACCATAGGATTAATCATGCTGTCAGACGTACAACTCATATTGGTGGATGGCTCTTCTTACTTGTTCAGAGCATTCCACGCCCTACCTCCCTTAGTTAACAGTAAGCGACAGCCTACTGGAGCTATCAAGGGAGTCATCAATATGATTCGTAGTTTGGTGAAGCAATACCCCGATTCCTATATCGCGGTGGTATTCGATGCTAAAGGCAAAACTTTCCGCAGCGATATGTATAGCGAGTACAAGGCCCACCGCCCCCCAATGCCTGACGAGCTGCGAAGTCAGATTGAGCCCATCCACGCCATTATTAGAGCTATGGGTTTGCCCTTATTAGTAGTGGACGGGGTCGAGGCCGACGACGTCATCGGCACTCTGGCAAGTCAGGCAAGCGATGCCAAAATTAATACCTTAATTTCTACCGGCGATAAAGATCTCGCACAACTGGTGAACGATCGTGTTTGTCTTCTCAACACAATGACCAATGAGTTTCTCGATATCGAGGGGGTGAATAAGAAGTTTGGTCTGCCGCCTGAAACGATTGTCGAGTATTTAGGCTTGATGGGCGATAAGGCTGACAATATTCCAGGCGTTCCGGGTGTGGGGCCAAAGACCGCGCTGAAATGGCTACAAGAGTATGGCTCTATCGAATCTCTAATTGCCAACGCGGACAAGATTAAAGGCAAAATTGGTGAACGACTTCGTGAGAATATAGAACTTCTATCACTTTCGCGTGAATTGGCCACAATTAAGTGCGATGTGCCGCTAGATGTCAGCATTTCGGAGCTGGTGCATGAAGAAGAACAGCTCGATCAGTTGCTGGCGCTCTATCAAGAATACGAGTTCAAGAGTTGGGTGAAAGAGGCTGAAGAAAAAGGGGCCACTCCGAGTGATGTTCAGGAAATCCTCGAGTCTGATAGCGAGAGTTCGGAAGCTGAAGGGGTTCAGGCTCTGGCTGCTGAGACTAAGACCATGCTTGTGCTTAAGGACGAGCAGCTGGATGCATGTCTAGCCGAGCTAAAGAGCAATAACGCAGTCGCCATCCATATAGAGGACGATGGCGAGCATTATATGAGTGCCAATATCGTATCTGTGTCGCTGTGTGTGCAGCCGGGTGAGAGTTACTATATCCCCTTAGGACATGACTCCTTGGAGTTTCCCGATCAGCTCGATAGGCCACAAGTTTTGGAGCGCTTAAAGCCTCTATTACAAGAGCGCGCGCTGCGAAAGTATACCCACGACGCCAAGCGGCACGCCCACCTTCTGGCTAATGCCAATATCCAACTACAGGGGGTCGTATTCGATAGTTTGACTGCCTCCTATGTACTTAACTCGGTAAGTTCCAAGCATGATCTGCGCGCTATCGCCCATGATCAATTGCAGTACAGGCTGGCCAGTGAAGAAGAATTGCTTGGCAAGGGTAAGGGCAAGCTGCGCTTCAGTCAGCTAAACATAGAGGCGGCAAGCGAGCACGGCGCCAAGCAGGCTGATGTGGTATACAGACTTCAGTCTGTATTGTCCAAAGCCTTGGCTGATACTGGCGAGCTTGCGGGGCTGTATAAGTATTATGAGTTGTCACTGTCTCCGGTACTCATGACCATGGAGCGCAACGGTATTCGTGTGAATGCCGATATGCTAGCCAAGCAGAGCCATGCAATTGGGGAGAGATTGATAGAGCTTGAGCGTACTGCATTCGAAATGGCTGGTGAAGAGTTTAATCTTAGCTCTCCCAAGCAGCTCCAAAGCATTTTTTACGAAAAGCTGAAGCTTCCGGTGCTAAAGAAGACTCCCAAGGGCCAACCCTCAACTGCCGAGCCAGTGCTGCAGGAGTTAGCCTTGGACTACGAGCTGCCAAAACTCATTATCGATTACCGCGGGCTCAGTAAATTAAAATCAACCTATACGGATAAGCTGCCTCAGGATATTCAGGGCAGTACGGGGCGAATTCACTCTCGCTTCCAGCAGGCCGTTACGGCGACAGGGCGCCTATCCTCCACGGACCCTAATTTACAAAACATTCCCATTCGTACCGAAGAGGGTCGCAAGATACGTCAGGCCTTTATCGCTAAAGACGGCTATAAATTGCTTGCTGCCGACTACTCCCAAGTGGAACTTCGCATCATGGCCCACCTGTCAGAGGATGCGGGTTTGCTACGGGCGTTCTCTAATGCTCAAGACGTGCACAAGGCTACGGCATCGGACGTATTCGGCGTGCCACTTGAGGAGGTTAGCGCGCAGCAGCGACGCAGTGCCAAGGCCATTAATTTCGGTTTGATCTATGGTATGTCCGCCTTTGGCTTGGCAAAGCAAATAGGTGTGGAGCGCGCGCAGGCGCAAGAGTATGTGGATCTGTACTTTAAGAAGTACCCAGGCGTACAAGACTATATGGAGCAGATTCAAGCGTTTGCCGATGAGCATGGCTATGTCGAGACGCTCTTTGGGCGCCGGTTGTACTTGCCCGATATTCACGCAGGCAATGGCATGCTGCGGAAGGCCGCGCAACGCACAGCTATCAACGCGCCAATGCAGGGAACCGCCGCCGACATCATCAAACAGGCCATGGTCGATATTGCCCATTGGTTAGACACGAAGGCAGTGGACGCAAGAATGGTGTTACAGGTGCACGATGAGCTCGTGTTTGAAGTCGCCGAGTCCGATATAGACCTATTGGCTGAAGGGGTGCGCTTTAGAATGACTAGCGCTGCGGCTTTGCAGGTACCACTGATTGTCGATATTGGCGTAGGCGATAATTGGGATCAGGCGCACTAGTGGCGCCTATTCTGTAGGCTGCAGCCACTCGTTGAGCTTCGCCTCCAGTGTTTGTACGCCAGTCTTCTTGAGGGACGAAAATAGTTGGATGCTGGCTAGTGGGTAGTCTGCCAATTGTTTTTTGGCTCCCAACAAGGCGTTTTGCGCGGCGCCTCTCTTCAGTTTATCGGCTTTAGTCAGCATTATATGGATAGGCAGCTCTGCCTGTGCCGACCAATCGATCATCATCATGTCGAAGTCTTTAAAAGCGTGGCGCACGTCTGTTAGCAGTATCAAGCCGGTCAATGCCTCGCGCTCATTAAGATATTGCTCCAAGTGTTTTTGCCATTGGTCTTTTACGGCCAGTGGCACCTTGGCGAAACCGTAACCAGGTAGGTCCACCAGGTAGCGCCCTTCCCCTAACTCAAAGTAATTAATTAACTGGGTGCGCCCTGGGGTTTTACTCGTTCTCGCCAACCGTGCCTGATTGGTCAGGGTATTGATCGCGCTGGATTTGCCCGCGTTAGAGCGACCAGCGAAAGCCACCTCTCTCAAGCTGTCTTGCGGACAGTCATCAAGGCGCACGGCGCTGGTGGTAAACTTGGCGAGTTGGTAATTCATAGTCAAAAATCCAGTGTGGTGACAATGCCCTAGCGGCGGCTCTTTATTGACCCAGCAGAGCGAACTGTCGGGCGAGGGGCCTTAGATACAGCATGCTAGAGGCTGGTGCAAGTCTATTGCGACTGATACTAGCGCCAATTCTATTACCTCTTTCATAATAAAGCCTCGATTTATTAGCCGCCTAAGGGGCCAATTCATAGAGTAATGCTAGCGAATGGGATATAATTCACCGCCTCATAAGCCGCGAACCAAGCTGTTTAGCGGAAATTGCGCTTAGAGCAGGTAGTATTTAAGTCGCTCATTAAGTCGCCGTTAAGTCGAATCTATTAGTATTAAGTAACTTTAGGAAGTTGGACTATCCATGAAAATACAAGCCACAAAGACCGTATTGACCCTGTTATCCACTATGACTCTAGCGCTATTTGCGGGTACGACTTACGCGCAAGGTAATGCCGATGCAGGCGAGAGCAAGGCTGCTGTTTGTGGCTCTTGCCACGGCGCCGACGGAAATAGCACTATTCCTGGTAACCCAAAACTAGCCGGCCAAAATGCTAGCTATCTCATTAAGCAAATGGAAGATATTCAAAGCGGAGCACGTGAAGTCATGCTCATGTCTGGAATATTGAACAATCTGGATGAGCAGGATTTTGCCGACATCGCAGCTTTCTATGAAGCTCAGGAGCCCAGCATTGGTGCCGCAGACCCCGAGCTTGTTGAGCTTGGCGAAAGCATCTATAGAACGGGTATCAGCTCTTTGAACGTAGCGGCGTGTACTGCATGTCACTCTCCTACGGGTCAGGGTAACGCTCAGGCCGGTTTCCCAGCGCTAAGCGGACAACACGTTGAATACACTGCCGCCCAGTTGAAAGCATTCCGTTCAAAAGCACGAACAAACGATGGCAGCTCCATGCCTATGCAGATTGTGACTGAACGCTTGACTGATAAAGAAATCGACGCGCTAGCAAGCTATATTTCTGGCCTGCATTAATCGTTTGGCAAATCTTGCGACCTTGTAAGGGCAAGATTTACGGCAAATAGCGGTCTTTTACTGCAGCCAAACTAGATTAGCGTTTTCTATATTGAGAGGAGCATTAAAATGCATAAGAGAATTAAGCAGTTATTAGCAGTCCTGTTGTTAGCACCGCTGGCATTTGCCGTTGTTGCGCAGCCGGAGAAGTATGTAGCCGGCACGCACTATACCGTGCTCCCAACTGCTGTTAAGACCAATGACCCCAGCAAAATAGAAGTAGTAGAAGTATTCTGGTATGGCTGTTCACACTGTTTCCGCTTCGAGCCACTCATCGAAAACTGGGAAGCCTCTATTCCTGCTGACGTTGATTTCGTGCGTTTTCCAGGCATGTGGAACGATCTAATGAAGATCCACGCTCAGGTTTTTTACGCGGCAGAAGCATTAGGAAAGCTGGAAGAGCTACATTCCCCTATTTTTGATGCCATCAATATTCAGGGCAATCGCCTAGCGACGGAGCAGCAAATTGCTGCGCTATTTGCAGAACACGGTGGCGTCAGCGCCGAGGAGTTCTCTAAGGCGTTCAATTCTTTCTCTGTACGCACTAAGGTGAATCAAGCCGAAGCTAAGATGCGCGAGTATCAAGTTCGCAGTACACCGAATATGGTGGTGAACGGTAAGTATCTTATCTCTACAGGTGAGTCTGTTCGCACCCAAGAAGAAATGCTAGAAGTGGTCGATTTCTTGGTGAACAAAGAAAGAACATCTAGCTAGTAAGGCGCAACTTCGCGTCAAAACATAACCCTCATTATGGCAAATTAGCTGCTGTAGTGAGGGTTTGTAGTTTATGCTAGCTGCTTAATTCCTGCCTAAGAGCCAAAATAATGAGCCAAAGGAATACTGATAGCGTAGAAGCCGAACGATGGAAGCGCAAATTTCTCGATGCCCTAGAGGATCAGGAAAAGCGTGAAAAGAGTTTCAATAACCGCATTAAATTACTTCGCCGAGGGCTGGTAGGTGTCAGCCTTGCTGGTGATGGCCTCGACCCTGACCTTGATAAAGAGCTAGCGTCCTTACGCTCAAGCCTGCGGGCCGAAGAGAGTGAGGCGGGTTTTGAGGTCCTCTTCGAGCGCATTGAGAAATCAGTGCTTCGCCTTGATACCCGCAAAGAACAAAGCAGCGAAGCCTTACAATCGGCACTCAATACCAGTGTGGCTCAGCTTCAATCTCTGGACTTGCCTCGAGATAAAAAGCGCAGTATTCGCAAATATGCCAAGTCGCTGCCCTCGCGAATACGAGATAGTCAAAACCATCCGGAGCTCATAGTTGAGTATCTCGAACTCTTAAAGAGTGTTGTCGAAGCTCTTTCTGGGCATCAAGACAAGGTTGAGGAGACCGAGAAAGTAGGCTTCTGGCGTAGTTTCTTGACCGGAGGTAAAGAGGCTCAAGCAGAGAACGAAGCGAGCCAAGAAGAGAGCGTTGCTGACACCCCGACCTTAACTCCAAGCCCTGCCAATAAAGCCGCTGCACTCGATACGCCGGCGCTAATTCAGCGAACGACAATAGAGCAAGGCGCTCAAGACAGCGAGCACTCGGCTGAGGCGCGTGGCGAGCGAGACAGCAATGACACCGGCGAGCCAGAGCCCAGCGATCTTGATCTGTCGGATTTGAGCCAAAAGCCTAGTTCCAGCCATGAAAGCTCTCATAGTGCGCCTGTTCGCACACAGACACAGTCTGAGCAAGCCAAGGAAGGAGCGCCCAATACCCTCGTTGAGCCGGAATCTGAGCCCGGTTTCTCTGCGATAGCCAATCACGCCGAACCGGCCTTGCTCAGAATCTTGGAAAACATCTATGTCTCTGAGAAATCCGAGGCATTAGCCCGAAAGATAAAAACTAAGGTTGCCTCTGGGCTTAATTGGTATGAGTTTGTTGCGGTTTTGGAAGACATATCTGCGGTTATTACCTCATCCCTAGGTCAAGAAAGAGAAGAGTTCCAACAGTTCCTCAATGAGCTTAATTCTAGTCTCGAACAGGTGCAGGAATACGTTAAGACCTCTCGTGAGAGTGATGGTAAGAATCGCGAATCCGACCAGGCCCTGGATGAGGAAGTCAGAACTCAAGTAGCAGATATCGCTGAATCTGTGCGCACGGCAGAGAATATTCAAGAGCTTAAAACGTCCGTGCAAGGACAGTTAGAAAACATTATTGAGTCAATGGATAGCTTTAAAGCCATCAAACAAGAGCACCATGAAGCAAGCGATGAGCGCACACAAGCGCTTGAAGAGCGCATAAAAGTGATGGAAAAAGAGTCCGTCGAGTTGAAAAACAGCCTAGCGCAACAGGAAGAAAACGCCTTGAAAGATGCGCTCACTGGCCTACCGAACCGAGCCGCTTACGATAAATGGGTAAAACAAGAACTGCCTGAAGCCCTGAATAGCCAGCCCGATAACGCCATAGTAAGCGTTTGCGATGTCGACCATTTCAAGAATATCAACGACACTTATGGGCATCTAGCCGGCGACAAAGTGCTGAAGATATTAGCGAAGGAAATACGCAAGAGAATACGCGAGCAAGATTTTCTCGCTCGCTATGGGGGCGAAGAATTTGTGCTCATCATGCCTAATACTCCGATAGAGCAAGCCGCTGAGTTCATGGAGCCTATACGCGAAGCTATAGCTCAGTGCCCCTTTCACTTCAAAGAGCAGCAGGTCCAAATAACCATGTCCTTTGGGCTGGCCGAGTACCGGGAAGGCAGTAAGATTGAGCAAGTCTTTGAAAGAGCAGATAAGGCCCTCTATCGGGCTAAAGACTCGGGCCGCAACAGGGTTTGCCTCGAAAACGAGCCAAACAGCGATGAAAACCCAAGCGATTAAAACTATTTGCCCCATCAATACGTCAAACAAACGGCCACAAACCCTATAAGCTCAAGCCCATATGACCATAGACAGTAAACTAAGCATTAGCCAGAAGCTTCAGCAGCGCGCCAGTATCGCTTGGCAACAGCTCTTAAGCTCTCCCCTGCTTGCTCCAAAGTCGATGACTATCGATGCAACGGTTCTACTTTTTGACAACTGTGTATGCAATGTAGAAACAGGTCGTACGCAAACCATTAGCGAGCTAAACGCCGCGGAGCTTGCTAGCGCCGTCGCTGAACTATTGCCCCAAAGTGAGCATCCTCTCAGTGTGCGGCTATTATTGCCCCCGCAAGACTTTTTGACTACAGAGGTCCATCTTCCTGCAATATCCGGAGAAGCTCTGCGCTCGGCCATCGCGCTACAAAGCGCCGTCCTAATACCCAGCTATGAGGCTGAGCTAAGCTTTAGCATAGGGTCCAAACTAAGTGAGTCTGATAGACGCCAAGTAGTCTGGGTCAATACCGCAAAAATCGACCATTACTATAGTGAGTTCAAAGAGCGAGGCATCTTTCTAGCGGACGTCGCCCCGCGAGCGGCGGCTCAAGCCAGTAACGCTCAAGCGCAAACCCTATTGGATGAAGACAGCACTACTATTACTTTAGTGAGCTCTGTGAATGGTCTTATTAGCAGCTGGCAACAAATTGAAAAAGCCGACTTAGAAGAGCCCCACTTTAAAGCTCAGTGGGAACAGGCTCTGCTACAGGCCGGTGAACAAAATATACTGACTTGCCGCAGCGCTGAGGACTACCACAGCCTGTTGTCATCAGATTACCAACACCCCTATTCATTTGTACCGCGTGCGGCCAAGCAGGTGGCCAATGAAAAGGTCAAAGGCAAGCGAACCATCGTTGCCGCTGCTGCAAGTATCGTCTTGGTGCTACTGGCAATGAGCCCGTTCCTGTTTCAAACAATACAAAAAAGCCGCTTACAGTCACAACTGGCGCAAGCGCGTGTTCAGTCTGCCGAAGCAAGAGAAAACCAAGCAATAGTTCGTGACTTCGAAAGCGAATGGGGAGCCTTGACGGAGTTTCCAGTGCAGGACATTTCCGTCATGCTGTTAGCACTGCAACAGGAACTTAGCCCCAGTGTGCTGAGCTCTTTAGAGGTCGATGAGGGGGTAGTGGAAATTGAGGGTGAAAGCCCAGACCCTCAAAGCATACTCCAACGCTTAGAGCAAAACCCAGCGTTTGCGGGTGTAGACTTTTCTCGCGCCACTAATAATAACCGCTACTATATCGAGATGCGTCTAAGCACTGTTGATTTCGATAGTTATAGGCAGTGGTATTTCCCAGATGAACGGCGTTAAGGCAGGCGATATCAATGACTAAAAGAGAAAAAAATATTCTATTGCTGGCCGCCGTTGTTGCCGTAGTGTTCGCTATTACCCAAGGCTTTCCTTTACTGAAAGAAAAGTACACGCAGAACAAGGCAGAAATTGCGCAAATAAAATCCGATATAGAACGCGAACGACGCCTATTCGCTGACAGCGAAATCTGGCAAGAAAGACGCCTGAATACAGATCAAGAACTAGAGAACTTAAGACAGCTCACTGTTCAGGAAACTACAGTTCCACTCATTAGCGCTAATCTACAAAGAGTTGTGAGGACCCACGCTAATAATGCAGGTCTCAATATCACTTCCAGCAAGCTGGCAGAGTCTATGCGTTCGGACGGTTGGCTGCTAGTGGAGCAAGAGCTATCCATACAAACAGATGACCAAAGTAATATTCTAGGTTTTTTGCGCAGCGTAGAGAACTCCACTCCTAAGCTTGGCATTAGCGCCTTTAGCCTGCGGCGTAACCGCAACCGCTATGCGGGAACCATTACTGTGGTGGGCTTTAGCCGAGCTAGTATTGAACGGGAGAGTGGCGATGTCTGAAGTCTTAGAACAAAACTATCCCATAAGTCTCGCTACTTTCAGTCAGCTGTTGGAACCAGCCGGTATAGCGCCTGCGCAAAATTATGCGGATAGCTCGGTGTTAGTATGCCATGAGGCGCCGGATATCCCCTTAAGGAGTAAGATACGTTTTATTCTGGGAGCTCAAACGAAATTCAGAGTTAGCGATATCGACGAAGTTGCTCGGCTGATGAAGTTCTGGCGCGCTGAGCTCTCCCCGCAAATTGAGCAGAGCGACGATATATTTGTTTCTGGTTATGAGGACGACGAAGAGCTGAAAGACTTAGCATCCGAGGCGCCCATTATTCGCTTAGTTAACCATCTCTTTGCTCGAGCTCTGGACTTAAATGCCAGTGATATACATTTCGAACCCAATGAAGATTACCTAGATGTTCGCTGCCGGGTCGACGGCATTATGACTAGAATTGAGCGCTTGCCCAATAATATTCACACTGCAGTGGCTTCCCGTTTGAAATTAATGGCCAAACTCGATATTGGCGAAAAACGTTTACCACAAGATGGTCGTATCGACTCTCGCATCGGATCAAAGCAGCTCGACATGAGGGTCTCGACTTTGCCTGGGGTACACGGCGAATCCGTCGTTCTACGTATTCTCGATAGAAGCGATACGGCTGTTAGTTTGCAGCAACTAGGCATGCCTCAAACGATACTCAAGACCTATCAGCAGCTCATCACGCAACCTCATGGCATGATTCTAATTACGGGGCCAACGGGCAGCGGTAAAACCACGACTCTTTATGCCACGCTAGAGAAAATAAACAGTGAGGAACAGAAAATTATCACGGTCGAAGATCCCGTGGAGTACCAATTAGACGGCATCACCCAAATTCAAGCTAATGCCAGTATCGGACTAAGCTTTGCGGCGGGGCTGCGCTCAATTGTTCGTCAGGACCCTGATGTGCTAATGGTAGGCGAGATTCGTGACCATGAGACAGCAGAGATCGCCATCGAGTCTGCCCTTACCGGCCACTTGGTTTTCTCTACCTTGCACACTAACGATGCCGCCGGTGCTGTGACTCGATTGCAGGACATGGGAGTAGAAGGTTATCTGATTAGTTCAAGCCTCTTAGCGATTCAGGCCCAACGCTTGGTACGACGAATTTGCGAAGAGTGTAAACAGCAACATCCTATTAGTGCTGACGAAGCCAATGTGCTAACGGTCGATGCTAAAGACTACCCCTATATTTACCGCGGGCAAGGCTGCGAACGATGCGCGAATACAGGTTATCGCTCTCGTGTTGGCCTCTATGAGCTATTAGTGATGTCCGATGCCATTCGCCATCACATTGCTAGCGGAGCCGATGCCAATATCATTAGAGAGCAGGCCATAAAAGAAGGCATGAAGACCCTGCGTCAGGATGCTCTAGAGAAACTAGCTGCAGGCCTGACCACACCCGAAGAAGTGGTGAGAGTGACGAGGGCCCTATGAGCGCAGCCTACTACAAATATCAGGCCTACGATGCTCAAGGCAAGGTGCAAACTGGGCAGGTAAATGCCGAGTCCGAGCGTGATGCGCTGCGTATTCTGCAAAGCAAGAAACTGATACCGGTTAAAATAGCTCGGTCCGAGCAAGAGCTTAAGCTAGGCTCTAAAGGCAAACGTGTAAAGGCGAGTGACTTGCTTGATTTTACCACTGGGCTTTGTACCTTGGTCGAGGCCCGCGTGCCAATTGATAAGGCGCTCCATCTGCTAGAGGGCATTACGGAATCTGCCAATATGCGTCAACTAGTGGTCAATATGCGCCGCGACGTAAAAGAAGGTAAGTCCTTGGCGGCTGCCATGGAAACGCGGCCCGAAGTGTTTTCTAAGATGTACGTCAATATAGTAAAAGCCGGTGAAGAAGGGGGTATTTTGCATCAGTTGCTCCCCGATTTAGCGAGCTTCTTAGAGACTAGTGCCAAGAACCGGCAGGCCATTATTTCTGCCATGATTTATCCGATAGTCCTTCTGATTACCGGTATTATTTCTGTCTTTTTGTTATTGGTTTTTGTTGTGCCTCAGTTTGCTGTGATGTTTGAGGATGCAGGCACCGAGATTCCAGCGTCCGCCGCGTTTCTTTTGTCTGTCAGTAGTGGTATTCAAAGTTATGGATACTTATTAATTCTCGCAATTATCGCTGTAGTCGCTTGGTGGAAATGGCTAGACACCGACCCTAGTAGACGCTTACACAAACACGCCACCCTGCTGCAAACCCCTATGCTGGGTAACTTACTGCTGTATAAAGACTGTGCCGTTTTCTCTAGGACTCTCGGGGCACTCTTGCAAGCCGGTATTCCGCTGATAAGGGCGCTCAAGGTTGCTCGAGAAGTGGTGGGCAATATGGAATTATCACGCACCTTGAATCAAGTAGAAGACGATGTGCGCGGTGGTGCAGGCCTTGGAATCTCTTTAGAAAAATCTGGTCGCTTCCCTACCCTATTGCATCAACTGGTTGCCGTTGGTGAGGAGTCGGGTCGCACAGGAAGTATTCTGATTAAAACAGCAGAAACTTTCGATAATTATGTAAAGAATCAAATGTCCAGCCTAGTGTCGGCACTACAGCCAGCACTTATTTTATTTCTGGGCATCGCAGTGGGTGGAATAACCATTACGATGCTCTCGGCAGTGTTCAGCATGAATGCCGTCGATTTTTAGGATTGATGTGGAGTGAGTTTAGTGAATAGCAAAAATACACTGGCCTGTATCGGCTTAGCCTTCGGGCTTTCCTCGTGCGTCGCAATCGACACTGGCAGCAATGGTGCTCAGGCTAGCGACGGTGCGCAGTCGGCCCAGCGCGGCATGACCAATCAGCAAAGCACCGTTGAAACCATGCTTGAGGTAAGTAGCGCACAATCGGCTCAAGATGAACAGGCACAACTCATTGAACAGATAAATCGCAATGGGCGAGCTAATACTTCCGCTAGCTACAATGAGAATGTTCCTGCTGCAGTAACGCCGCCTGTTGATACGGTTCTCGAGCTCAACTATGAGCAAGCAGACCTACGGATTGTCTTAGAAGAGCTTAGCGATGCCCTGGATATCAGCATCATTATCGACCCTAGTATTGACGATAAAGTAAGCCTTCGCACCTCGCCCAATAGACCTTTGAGTCAAGCCGACATCTGGCCACTGATAAGATTGCTGTCACGTCAGGCTGGTGTCAGCGTGGAGCGAGTGGGCAATGTCTACTATGCGCGTAAGCAAGAAAGCAGCTTACCAACACAAATTAGTACTCAGGGCCAGGCTGGGGCTGGAACCTCCGCCTTCGTTATGCAAATCACGCCGGTGACTTATATATCCTTGAGCTCGGCCCAGGAAATACTGACTCCTCTGGTAGGTGGCGACGGGGTGATAGTGAAACTTAATAATACTACGCTCGCAATCTCGGCTAGTGCCTCACAGCTCAATCGTATCAACGAGCTATTGACCGTGATTGATGCGGATCCGTTTAGCAATCAAGGTTTGCAGTTGTATTCTTTACGCAATGCCAATGCTGCCGATATTGCCACCGAGCTAGAGGAAGTGCTGGCCTTAATAGAGGGCCCCTCCCCTGCATACCAAGTGAAGGGTCTGGAGCGCATCAATGCACTACTGGTAACGGCGCCAGCTAACCGAGGCTTTGAAGAAATCTCGCGCTGGGTAAAACTGCTTGATGCTGGACAGCAAGAACAGGCAGAACAGCTGTTCCATTATCGCGTGAAGAATCTTACTGCGACCGAGCTAGCGACCACATTGACTAATGTTTTTGCATTAGACGACGAAGACAGTGTGCCACCGCGCGACGAGGATAGCCAACAGGAGCAAACTCGAACGGTAAGCGTTATCAACCCAGAAGGGGAAACGATTACCAGAACTGTAACACCTAGCTCTAGTAATAGTGTGGCGGTTTCGGCAGATTTGCGTGTGACTATTGTGGCGGATGAGGCCACCAATAGCCTGCTGATTAGAGCAAACCCTCGCGACTATCGCCAGCTATTAGCCACGATCAATCAGCTAGACTCGGTGCCCCTGCAGGTAATGATCAACGCGGTAATTGCGCAAGTCACGCTAAATGATGAAACTCGATTCGGTGTCGACTGGTCACGAATAGCCGATAACGCTACCGTCAATTCTACGTCAACCGAGACTAGTACCAGTTTTACACCTGGGGGCGATCTTGGCGGGCTGCTGTTTACAAAATCATTTCTCGATGGCGCCTCTAGGGTTGAGGCCACGCTAAATGCCATCGCGACCAATAATGAAGTTCGGCTGTTAGCCCGTCCCTCCTTGACGGTTATCAATAATATGGAAGGCGAAATTCAAATAGGCTCCGAAGTGCCGGTGCAGTCGGGTTCGCAGACAACGGGCAATGGCGACAATATTATTAGTAATATCCAATACCGTCCCACCGGCATCGAGCTCTATATTACGCCCCGCATTAATAATGATGGCGTTGTTAATATGACTATTCGCCAAGTCCTGTCTTCAATAGAGGATGGCACGGGCGTAGAGGGAAACCCGATATTCCAGAATCAGGAAATTAGTACCACAGTGGTGGTAAGAGACGGTGAAAATGTCGTACTCGGGGGCCTAATACAGTCTAGCGACGGTGACCTTAATACGGGCGTTCCCTATCTCAATAGAGTGCCGGTACTGGGTAATCTATTTTCCTACCAGCAGGACGTGGTAGAGCGCAAAGAGCTATTCATAGTATTGCGTCCCGAAATAGTCAATTTGAATGATTTTAATGGCGCACAATATAACGAGATTTTGCAGCGTTTTGAGTTGGCGTCCCAGCTATTAGAAGATGCTCAATAAACTGGCGTCTAAAACTAAAAAGAGCAAGAGGTATTTTATGATCACTCCATCGCAGTATAGAAAACAATCTGAAGGCGGCTTTACGATTATTGAGCTACTTATCGTTATGGCTATTCTTGGTATGCTCGCCGTCATGGTGGCACCGAATCTGTTCAGCAAAGCCGATGGGGCTAGAAGAGACGCCGCGTTAAGTCAAATTTCCGCCGTCAGTTCCGTGCTGTCTCAGCACCGCCTAGATGTGGGACGTTACCCGGACGACTTAGAGGGTTTAATAGAGAACACCACAGGGCGTGCCTCTTGGGACGGCCCCTATATACAAAACAGTGTACCCAAAGACCCATGGGGCAACGAGTATTTCTATGAGTCTGATGGCTCCAGCTTTACGCTGATGTCTTATGGGGCAGATGGTGTCGAAGGCGGTGAGGGTAATGACGCCGACATTCGCCTCTAGGCCATTGCAGTCACCAGCCGCGGGCTTTACCTTGCTCGAACTCATAGTCGTTCTGGCAATTATCGCCATGGGTAGTGTTATTGTCATACCTAATATTTCCGGTGGTTCAGGTGCGTCTTTCAATGCGCAAACCCGAGATGCGGTTAATCTACTGAACTACGAAAGACGCATGGCGGTTGTGACGGGTCAGCCTACCGAGGCTGTTTTCATTGCGACTGAGCGCGAGCAAGGCTCGGGAAGCAACGGCACAGCGAGCGAAGGAGAAGAGCGCTGGTACGCTCAGCAGTTGAGCCTGGCTCACCGGGATAGCACGGGGCGCGAGAGCCCGGTGGAGGATCGCCTAATAGTCAGTTTCTTCCCCGAGGGTGGCAGCACCGGCGGTGCTCTTATTATTCGGCAAGATGAGCGAGAAGCGGTGATATCAGTGAATCCATTTTCTGGCAGAGTGACGCTGGAGGCGAATGATGAGTAAGCCCCTCTCTAAGCTAGGCCAAACTCAACAAGGCTTTACCTTGCTTGAAGTGATAGTCGCCCTAACCATCACAGGCATGGTCCTTGGCGGTCTCTTTACTTTGGCTACCGGAAGCAAGCAGCTTGCCTATCGCTCCTTCGCGAGTCTTAGCGATGCCTTGGAAGCTAGGGCCGCTATCAATTTTGCATTGCTACAGGACGAGTACGGCGAAGTAGAAGAGATTCTACAAGCCAATGAGCTGGAAATAAGAGCTCAGGACTATTTAGAAGACGTCCCAAGAAAAACCGAACCCATTACCTTTGTGCTCCAGCCCTATGAAGTCGTCAATGAGCAAAGCGATGAAGTCATTTCGGGTACTCGCTGGGCACGACTTGAGCTTCCCCAATAAGCCATGCAAAGCACGCGTCTTCCAACTCAACAAGGGTTTACCTTAATAGAGATTATTCTCGCCCTGGCTCTGACTGCCTTGCTCTTAAGCCTGCTCAGTGCGGGCACATACGCCGTGATGAGCGACTGGGACAGAGACTCCAAAGTACTCGATGAGCGTCTCGATGAGACGATCGCCCTACTTCAGATCGAGAGAGCAATAAAAGGGGCCTTTGCTCACAGTTATCGAGATGAAAGCTCTCTCGGTCGCTATATCTATTTCGAAGGCGATGACGATGTGCTGCGTTGGGTGTCTACCGTGTCCCCGCAGCGAGACTCGGGCTTAATGGCTTGGCAGCTGGAGTCGCGCGGCGATGAAGGGGTCTACGTCAGTCTAGCGCCGGCGCTGAGCGACAGCCCAGAGCAGCGCCTCGAAGACGCCGAGGCAACAGTGTTGCTGCCTAACTACCAAGCCAGCTTCTCATATCTCTATGAGGAATTGGATTTTCGCAAGGAATGGCGAGACGAATGGCTAGGCAGCGAACAAAACGCCCTGCCTTTGGCGGTATACATACTATTAGAGCCAATTAACGGTTCGCAGCGTGAGCCCATAGAGCTGGTAGCGCAAATTAAGGCTAATACCCATCGCAGCATTCGCGCTACCACGAGCAGTGGCTCCGGTACTCCCGCTACCCGCAATACACCGTTTGGGGGGCTGTAGATGCACAAGCAAAACGGCTCCGTCATAATAATAGTCCTATGGACATCGATACTCTTAACCATTTTAGTTACGGTAATGGCCGGTAAGATCCAGCTTTCGGCGAGAACCGCCTTTCATAATCAATTAGCCGTAAACTCTTTAGCCGACACCGCATCGGCAATGAATAAAGCAGAGATGGAACTCATGCTTGAGAGAATGACGCGCCCCATTGACGAGCCTCTCAATTTAGACGATGAGGGGAATAATCGCAGTAGCGCTCTTCGCTTTAATGGGCAGCCATTAACACTCCATTACCCGGCCGGTGAGGACATGGTGGTGCGCATATACGATCACGCTGGAAAAATTAATCTAAACCGAATTAGGCGTCGGGATTTGCAACAATTGATCGAAAAGCAAATGGGTGAAGACATTGATAACCAGAAAGTTCAAGAGCTGCTATCGGCCTGGACGGACTGGACCGACCTGAACGATCTGGCCGGAATAAATGGGGCAGAAGATGAGTACTATCAGTCCTTAGACATTCCCTATACGGCGAGAAACTATGCTCAGCTCGATAGCGTCGAAGAGCTATTACTGATTCGTGGTTTCGATGAAATTTTTGGTCACGTGAACCTAAATGCGGCCTTCACCATCTACGGCAATACCCAGACCGTCAACTTGAACCTAGCCAGCAGAGAGGCGATGAGCCTGCTGCCGGGCCTAAATGATGAGCTGATAGAGGAAATTATCGCCTATCGGCAGGAAAGAGATTTTAGGAGCAAGGGAGATGTGGGAGAGCTAGTGCCGGTGGAAAACTTCGTGGAGCTATCCAACTGGATTGGCTCTAATACGTCAAACTTTTTTACGGTTTTTGCTTACCCTAAACCCAAAGCCGTAGCGGAAGACGATGAAGGCTTAGACGCAGAAGAGATCGACAAGCAATTAGACCCTAGCACTCAGGCGCATATGGAAATTTGGGAAGTGCGCTCTTATGCCAACCGAGCACGAGTCTATTTAGTAAACCCCTATGGGCGCCTGCCTGACATCGCGCCTGCGCGCGTGCCAGAATAAACCCTACTGCGGCTCTACTGTAAGCCAACTGCTCACTTCTATGACGTCGTCGGGGCTAAGAGTACCGGCTTCACGTCTCAGGAATAGGCTGTAACGAATTTGATCGTAGCGCATGCGTAGCAGCTCGCGCTCGGCTTGGAATTTATCTCGTAGGGCGTTGAGAACATCCACGCTGGTCACGGCGCCAAGCTCAAAGCCTCTCTGTCTGGCTGTGTGCGCTAGGTTTGTCGCTTCCACTAATTTCTCGGCCGATGCCACTTGCTGTTCCGCTGACCTAAGTTGCAAATAAGCGGTGCGAGTACGCTCCAAAACGTCCAAGCGCATTTGCCGTAATTGGTCTTGTGCGATTGTTTTTTGACTGCGTGCTTCGCTAAGTGCTGCGCTATTGCGACCGCCAGCATAGATAGGAACGGTGAGGTTGAGCGCAATGTATTCAGTATCTCTACGAGAAGTCGAAGTATTGTCGAAACCTAGGTCGGAAATTTGCTTTTGTGCCACTAAGTTTACGCTGGGCATGAATGCGCCTTTGGCTTGGTCGACTTGCTTGTCGGCGGCCCTAGCGGCATAAATGCGCGAACGAATTTGTGGGTTTGTTTCTTTGGCTAGCTCTAGCCAATCGCCCATTGGGGAGTCTACGCCAGGTAAGTCGACGTCTTCATCGAGTCGATATAAAGGGCCAACATTAATGCCCGATACTGAGCGCAATGCTTCTCTAGCTAACTCCAGCTCGTTCTCTGCAATCAATTGCTGAGTCTCAATAGCCGCCAGTCTTGCCTGGGTATCGTATAAGTCAGTAATTTGCGCTGATTGAATTGAATAAAGGCGCTCTATTTGTTTGAGTTGATTGGCAGTGGCTTCCACTTCGGCGGCGATGGAGGTCACCGTATCTTCTGCTAAAAGAACGTCCAAGTACCGTTCAGCTACCTCGGTCAGCAACCAGCCCAACTCACTGTAATACTCGGCTTCGGCCTGGTTCTCTAAATAGGACGCTCTCTTTCTGGCCGCAAAACTTTGCCAATTGAATAAGACCTGGGACAACTGAACAGAATAGCGTTCACCGGGATAGTCTGTTATGGCGCCGTTGACATCTTGCTTGTTATCAGAAAAGCTACCCTGTGCGCTTATCTGTGGCAAGAGCTGCCCTGTCGCGGCCTTTCTTCGCTGGGAGCCTATATTCATAGATTCCTCCGCAATCTTCAGCCGCGGGCTATAGTCTAGGGCAGAGGTAAAAAAGTCCTCTAAAGTGCTACCCTCTAGCAAAATAGTATCGGCACTTTGCGTTGTTTCTGCCGCAAAACAGATGCCGGAGAAGCCTAGCGTAAAAACGAGGCTGAGGCTGGCAATATACGAACGTTTGGCTACTTCCATTAGTCTTCTTTTAGTGCCCTTGCGAGTGCGTTAGAGAATGGTTTGGTTGCGTACTGAAAGAAAGTGCGCGAGCCAGAATTAATAAAGACTTCTGCAGGCATTCCCGGTACTAAGCTTAAGTCGCCAAGCTCTACCATGTCTTCTGGAAGAACAGAAATGCGCGCGAGATAATAAGAGGCGCCTGTCGATTGATCGATTAAGGCATCCGCAGACACAGTCAATACATGGCCGTTGATAGTAGGCACTTTACGGCCGAAGCTTGAAAAACGAATATTGGCTTCTTGTCCCGGCACAACGCGGTCGATATCCACAGGTGATACATGGGACTCGATGACGAGATCATCGCTTTGGGGAACAATCTCTGCAAGCGGTGTGCCTCTGCCAATAACCCCGCCTTCAGTATGCACTTGCATGCCAGTGACCACGCCATCTACTGGTGCGCGCACAACGGTTCGCTCCAGAATATCCTGCAATACGTTGACGCGTTCTCGAGTATCAGCCAGTTTTGTTTGTGTATCACTTAAATGAGTAGCGACCTCACTTTGAAACTCGTTGTTTAGTTGTAAAATTTCCAGGCGCGTTTCACCAATTTGCATCTCGGTGGAAGATATAGTGGAAACTAGCTCAGCCGCCTCGCCTTGGTGTGCTGCCAAGCTGCGCTCTAATGTTCGAAGTCTGTTTTTGTCGGCGAACCCATCTTGTAATAGGTTTTCAACATCAGCCACTTCCTCAGCAAAAGAGGCGGCAAGTGTCTCTTTTGTTGCCTTAAGTGATTTTAGCCCCTCTAGGCGAGAGCGAAGTTGCTCAATGCGTTGCTCCAGTACGGCCTTACGACCTTGCTGTGTTGTTCTGCGAGCATTAAATATCTCTGTCTGAGCAAGCATTTCGGCTTTCGCGCTTTCTGAATTGGGATCGAGGCTGCTGGGAAAACTGATGCTCTCTTTATTATCGCGTTCAGCGATCAATCTTGCCTCTAAAGCCAGCAGCGCAACCATCTGGCCATTTGCCATTTCTAGTTGGCTTTCAGATTGCGTCCTGTCCAACTCCAGAATGGGGTCGCCCTCTTGCACTAAGTCGCCGTCTTGCACGTAGAGCTTCTCGACGATACCACCCTCAAGGTGTTGGATAACTTTCTTATATGATTTAACGGTCACTGTGCCTGGGGCATGCGCGGCGCCTTCGATTGGGGCGAGTAGAGCCCAAGAGCCAAAACCACCAAAAACTACCAGCACTAGAATAAGCCCGATACGCTTGATGGTAGCAAAAGACAGCTCCATGCTGGCGTAGTCTTGCTCGGGAGCAATGGGCTCTTCGTCGCTAACAGCCATTGTCTGCGCGCGGGCTTTCTCGCCACGGGCTGACTCGGCTGGCACTACAGCAAAATTCTCTTTTTCTTCACTCACAATTTATTCCAAATAAAATTCAGGTTTAGATCAAACTAGCCTTGAGCCGATTTGCGCGCATCTTGTGGGGCAATTAGACCGGCTAGGATTTTGTCGCGAGGACCGAAATTGGCCATCTGCCCTTCTTTCATCACCAGTACTTTATCTACTGCCATAAGTAACATGGTGCGGTGAGTAATCACTACGACCGTGCAGCCGGTGGCTTTTATTCGAGCTAGAGCGGCTACTAATTCTTTTTCACCTTGGTCATCGAGGTTTGAATTGGGTTCATCCAATACGATTAATTTAGGGTCGCCATATACCGCTCGGGCCAGACCGATTCTTTGCCGTTGGCCGCCAGAAAGAATGCCGCCATGACCGCCGATAATGGTGTCATAACCTTGGGGCAAACGTTGAACCAAATCATGAACGCCTGCAAGCTTTGCGGCGGCAACGATCTTCTCGGGATTCATTTCGCCAAAGCGGCAGATATTTTCTGAAATGCTGCCGTCGAATAGCTCAATATCTTGCGGAAGATAACCCACAAATGGGCCCAGTTTTACTCTGTCCCATTGCGCGATATCCGAGCCGTCAAGCCTAACCTTGCCCCCCGCAGCTGGCCAAATGCCCAGTATTGATCGTGCGAGGCTGGATTTACCCGAAGCGCTTGGCCCAATAATACCGAGGGATTCGCCTGCTGCGAGAGCCAGCGTTACGCCACGTACGACAGGCGCTCTCGCGCCAGGGGGTACTACGGCTACCTGTTCCAAGCTCAGCTGACCTTGCGGGTCTGGCAGTTCCATTTTTTCGGCATCTTCTGGCGTGGAAGCTAGCAATTCTTTTAGTCTCGAGTACTGGCTTCGGGCCACGGAGAAGCCTTTCCAGTTACCTACCAATGTGTCGATGGGTGCCAGAGCTCGGCCCAATAGCAAGGAGCCACCAATCATCATGCCTGGTGATATTTCTTGGTGGATGGCTAGGTAGGCACCAACACCGAGAGTAGAGGATTGCATAATAAGTCTTAAAGACTTGGACAGATTGCCTAATAGTCCGGCCGAGCGGCTGGCGTTGTTCTGCAAACCAAGAACTTTGTCGGAGCGCTGTTGCTGGCGCTGGCGTAGGCTATCGTTCATGCCCATGGCGGCGATCACTTCGGCGTTGCGGATGCTTCCACCTATCTGGCTCGTTACCCAATTAGCCTCGGCGTTGGCGTCTTGTAGTTTCTCGTTCGTTACTTTCTCGGTGACATAAGCCAAAGACACCATCACCACACCGGCGATTATACCAATGACCCCGAACCAGGGGTGAAAGATGAACATGAATCCGACATAGATCGGGTACCAAGGGGCATCGAAGAAAGCGAATAGGCCGCTGCCAGTGAGGAATTGTCGCAGAGCACTCAAATCATTATTGGGCAAAGTGCCGGGAACGCCGCCAGTGAGCAAGGCTTGCTTGAACGTGGCATTGTATACGCGATCGCGAAACATGCGATCGAGACGGCCACTGGCATTGATCATGATCATCGAGCGAACCCACTCAAAGCCCCCCGAGGCCACTAGAAGGAAGATCATGATGATCGTTAACATGCCAAGAGTCGATAAGCTGCCGCTGGACACGACGCGATCATAGATCTGCATCATGTAGATAATAGGTACTAGCATCAGTAAGTTAACGGCGGCGCTAAAACATCCCACGTAAACTATGTGCTGCTTAAGTGCGGTAAGGGTCTCCTGAAGCGGAGTCTTTTTCGGCGGTGTATTTTGGCTCATTGAGGCTTCTTGTATTGGGCGAGATTGACTTTGAGGCTAAGCCTCTTGCGCGAGAGGAGTATAAGCCCACTAGAGTGCACTAACTGGGGCCGAAAACTAAAAATTCAAGCCCTAGCACAAACTTGCGCACGATTGTACACGCTTTAGGCTAATAATGTGAAAGCAAAAACCGCCTTAGAGTTCCTTGCTTCCTTCTGCATACTCTTTCAATGCTTGCACGTCGTTAATCAGCAGGCGGGAAGGGCCATCCCTTTTTACCACCTCTTTAGCCTGCAAGGTTTGAAATACTCTTGTCACGCTTTCTCGGCTTAGATTAAGCATGATTGCAATCTCCATATGCGTCGGAGGGTTTTTTATTTGGGAGCTTTTTTCCGCTTGTGCTTTGGGGCCGTCAACCAACATCCACAGCTGGCAGCAGACTCTTTGAGCAATATTGGGCAGGCCTAACAAGGAGCGTTGGCGAGTCATTTGTCTTAGCCTCGATGCTAATCGCATACCCAGGAAGTTAACGACAGTGGGCTCGGTCAGCATGATCTCTCTTAAGCTTTCGAGGGGGATCATCACCACGACCGCGGAAGTAAGCGCGATGACATAGTCCGGCTGAGGACCCTGGTCGAATAAAGCAAGCTCGCCACAGAAATCGCCCGGTTCTATGAAGTAAAGACCCACTTCGCGTCCATCTATAGTAAAATCGACACTTTGGAGCCGTCCTTCGAACAAGAAGCAGACATTCTCCTCTTGCTCGCCGGCGTTTAGAACGATGCCCCTGCGGGCATATTTACGGATGCTAGCGGCCTGTCCCAACTGGCTCAAAGTAGTTTGAGGTAGAGACTTTAGAATTGGAAAGGTGCTAAGTAGCTCTGGGGTTACCACGATAGAGTTGAATCCCGGCTCTGCGCTAGTGGCTAAATTCGGCGTTGCTCGGCATTATAAGAGCTTAAGGGGTAATAGCAAACGCCGATAAATCGATGTCGTGTGACTGTAATCACCTCGACTAAGAATACTGTTCGGTTAATATTGGTCCTGTTAGTTTGGGTCATTCCCTAAACACTCAAATTTGAGGCACTCCCAAAGTGGAGAGACGCATATGAATCAACATCTCAGATCGACAAAGCTCCGCCAGCTTAGGGCCGCTATCGCGCTTGGCCTAGGTGTGGCTTGTGCGGCCATAGGCACAGCACAGGCAGACGGTGAATTAGAGCAAACCGCGAAAGTGGGAGAGGTAAGTCTGGTGCTGGGCAAGGCGTTTGTCGTAAGCGAGGGCGAGAAGCCCAAACGGCTTATGGCTGGCATGCAAATAGGCGTTAACGATCACATTGTGACCGAATCAAACGGGCATGTGCATGTGCGCTTTGTAGATGACGCCTTGGTGAGCGTGCGCCCAGACTCTCGCTTAGAGATTCTGAACTACGAATACAACGCCGCAAACCCTCAGAATTCCAGCGTTAAGCTCAATCTACTGGAAGGCGTGACGCGCGCTATTTCCGGTGATGCAGCTAAGTCTGCTCGCGATCGCTTCAGAATGAATACTCCTATCGCTGCAATCGGTGTGCGTGGCACCGATTTTGTAGTGAGCGCTTCGGGTCAGTCTGTGAGGGCATTGGTTAATGAGGGAGCTATTGTGATGGCGCCCTATTCCACTGACTGCCTACAAGATGCTTTTGGGCCGTGTGCGGTAAATGGGGTTGAGCTAACTCAAAGCACGATGCAAGCGGTTGAAGTGGCCGAGAACAGTGCTTCCCCTCGTGTCATCCAGATCCCTCGGGACGAAGAGTCGACCTCTGATAATCGCGTACAAGTGGCAGAAGTAGAGAATAGCGACGCGGACGCGGAGGAAGAAAGAGTCGAAGACGTGGAAGTTTATAGCGAAAACATCGCGTCCCAGCGCGTTGATGAGTTGACATTAACGACTGCCGGCACTGACCCGGATGGGCCTGTTATTTTAGAGCCCGTTGATGTGACGCCTGCTGAGCCAGTACCGGTGGAAGAGCTAGACGCCCGTCAGCTGGTATGGGGTCGCTGGTCTGACACGTTGGGCTCTGCTGAGCGCATTACCGTGAGTTTGGCCGAAGATGCTGGGGATGTCAGCGAGGGGCGTGAGCGCTTTATCTCTGTTCTTAGTTCTGGTAGCTACTACAGCTTATACCGGCCGATAGAGGATACTGCGCGCCCTGATCGTGATTTGACAGTCGTTAGCTTTGGCTTAAGCAGCGCTCAGGCATTCTACCATTCGGCTAGTGGTGTGGCTGCCATGGAGGTCAATGATGGCTCTTTGGAGATTGATTTTGTTGGCCGTAGTTTTGCGACAGACCTTAGCTTGAATAGCGATGCGACGGGAGCCCTTGGCTTCTCGGCTACCGGTCGCTTGCAAGATGCCGGCAATTTCTATGACATTACGGACTCTCAAGAAATTAGAGGCGCCACGTCCATTGATGGCTCCGAGGCAGGCTATTTTTTCCAGAAACAAGTTGATGATGGCACTGTTCAGGGTCTGACCCTTTGGGATGTTCAGTAAATGTCCAATACTGTCCTTTCACTCTATAGCAAAGCGCAATCTGCGCTGTTGGCCTTAAAGCCAACGGTGTCGCGCGCTATTGTTTTAGCGGTGGCGGCGGTAGTCACTGGTTTGCTCTTGCTGGTTTTCGGAGACGGTCTTCGTACATTAGAGGAGCGCCTAGGTGCTTTGGGTTGGACTCTTAGTGCTGATGAAACGATTGAACAACGTATTACCGTCGTTGCGATTGACGAAAAAAGCTTGGAGTATGAGTCTTGGCCTTGGTCACGCGAGACAATGGCTAGGCTGGTGACGGCAATAGATGCAGCTGGAGCACAGTTGCAGCTGCATGACATAGTTTACCCGCAAAGCCGTGAAGGCGATGACGCCTTGATCGCTTCCCTTCGTGCTGCCAATTCAGCCGTTTTGGCGCAAGTTCCAGTACTGGATACTCGACAGGGCGTGCGTACAGGTCAAATGAGTCATGCCTTATCGGGTCTAAGCTGTGCCAACGGCGTTCCGAATACCACTAGCTTTGTGGCGAACCATGCTGGCTTTAGTGGTATTGCAAAAGGCCATATTACTCCGATCGTATCCTCAGACGGTGCCGTGCGTGAAGTGCCAGCCCTTATCTGTGTTGATGGCGCGGCTTATCCTGCACTGGCTATCAGCGCCTTTCTGGAAGCTTCCGGCAGCGAGCAGTGGCGCGGGGAGTTGAGCGAAGGCCAGAGTATGTTTGCGGCAGAGCAAAACCTCAGCCTGGCATCTTATCCTGGCCTGCAAATTCCATTGACGGCAGAGGGAAATCTTAGAATCTCTTACCAAAAGTCGCCTGCCTCCTATCGTGCCGTGTCTGCTGTTGATGTCATTAACGGCAACTTCGATAAGAGCCTCATTGAAAATGGCTGGGTTTTAGTGGGTGCTACTGCCTTCGGTATTGGCGATATTGTACCGACTCCCTATAGCGGCATAACGCCTGGTGTGGAGTTGCAGGCTAGGTTATTAGGCAGCCTCTTGGATGCTCAAGTACCTTATACGCCAAAGGGTGCCAATCTATTCCTAATAGTTATCGCAGGGCTGTTTGCGCTGGCGCTTTTCTTTATCGCCTGTGTTCGCGACCGTTTTTCCAGTCTTAGTCTGCCGCTTGCTGGGCTGGCGCTGCCTGTTTTGGCTTTAGCGCTACACATTCAGTTTTTGTCGGCCTCTGAGGTTTGGCTAGGTTGGTTAATGCCAGCGATCTACAGTATTGTTGCCGCTAGCGCCTTAATCCTGCTTGAGCATATGCGGGTAAGAAGTGAGCGCAGTCGAGTGTTTGGTAATTTGCATAGCTATTTGCCAGGCGATGTAGCGAAAGAGATAGCTTTTAATCTTCCAAGTTCTAGCGTTAATGCCAAACGATGCGAAGCCACTTTATTGAGCGCCGATTTGCGTAATTTCTCTGCCTTCGGTGAGGCACGTCCGCCGGAAGAGTCGGCTGCCCTACTGCACTACTTTTTCACCAAGGCGACCGAGATAGTGGAGAGCAAAGGCGGTCGTATTCATGAGTTTAAAGGCGACGGCTTGCTGGCCGTATGGGATGGCCACGACTCTGTGGCTGCCGTGAAAGCACTCGCTGCAGCACAAAGTATGATCAAAGCCATAGGCGAGGACATACTGCCGCAAGATCCACCGGAGGGTTTAGAGCCTCTGGCCTTGGGGATTGGTATTGAGCAAGGCCCCGTGCTTATCGGCTCCATCGGTCCGGCTCAGCGACGCACTCATACTTTACTTGGTGATACGGTGACTATTACGCTGCGCATTCAAGAGATGACGGCGGAACTGGCTCAGCCAATTTTGCTGGGTGAATGTGTTGCCCGTCAGCTAAGCGATCAGAAGCTAGAGTCTCAAGGAAGTTATTTATTAAGTGGACTAAGAATTCCGCATACGCTATTTTCTCCGGCGCTGTCACAAGCCTACCGCAGCGAGCGTAGTGATCAGCCCAATTTGACTGTTCTTAAGGGCGGTCTGAAATAAAACCTCCATGCCATCGCGTTTTCTCGCCATCGCTCACAAGGATTAGTGTTGCGCCCCGATACCTCATTCACGATAATTGCGCTCATGTTCAGTTTTTGGCGCAAGCCCTGCGATAGTCAATTGACCAAGCGCTTATCCCTATTGAAGTCCGTCAAGACGCTAATCGTCGCTCTCGTGATGTGGGCGGGCAGTTCCCTTGCGATAGCCTGTCCTAGCTTGCAGTCGTACTATTTACAAGAGCAAAGCGCGGAACAAGATCCGCAATTAGCCCTGCAGCTGGAGGCGGAACTTGCCGCTATGATGTCCCAGTGTCTACGAAGTTCGGAGTATTTCGCGCTTTTTGGTGCAGTGCAGATGCGTATGGGCAAACTAGCAGAAGCCCTAGAGACTTTAGAGCGAGCCCTGCTTCTAGATCCAGATAATGGGGCGGCGCAAATCGATTACGCCCAGGCCCTTTATCAGCGTGGACAATTGTTCTCCGCATTGGACCTTAATGGTCAAATATTGGGTCGCAATGATGCGCCCGATAATTTGCGAATAGCCCTAGAGCAGCGGGATGAATTATGGCGCTCCCAAACAAGGCAAATGGGATTTCAGGCCGACTTGCTGGCAGGTTACGATGACAACTTAAATGGCGCTCCTGACCCTAGCCAAATTACTCTCACCTTGTCTGGTGAGCCAGTACTTCTCCCGCTAAGTGAGGAATACCGGCCTCAGAGTGGTCCCTATCTTAATGGGCGCGTAGCAGGAAGATTCACCCAATTTGCACCAGGCCACCGGCACAATGGAAGCGCGGAGCTTAGGGGACGCTTGAGTGAGGATTCTCAGTCCGATATTTTGCAATTCGACACCCGCTATGCTTTTGAATTACCGGCTAAAGATCATCAATGGCGATTCAATGCAGGGCTGGCCCATTTGGTCTTCGGCGGTACCTCCCTCTACAGCGCCAGCACAATCGGAGCTCATTATCAAAGTGCCAGTAGTGAAGTGTGTAGCAACGCCTACGGTCTAGAACTTCAGCATCAACTCTACCACCGGCAAGATCAATTGGATGCGGTCGAGACCCGCATCAGTGCCGGGCGCAACTGTGTCGTCTCGCTTGCCTCTTGGCGTTCTCGCATAGGCTTGGAGTTGGCGTTAATCAATAATAACTCCCAGGGCGCGAGTAGACCCGGTGGGGACAGGCAGGCGTGGCAGGCTTCTATTGATTGGCAGTTTCCTCTCTATAGAGGCATCCTTAGCAGCCAAATTAATTACACGAATACTGAAGATGATAGGGGCTACAGCCCAGTGCTTCTCGATGATCTATCGAGGGAGGTACAGCGCTACTATGTACTGCTACAGTATCGCCAGCAAATTGGAGCTAAGTCTTCGTTTTTAATGAACTTTTTCCATCAGCATCAAGACAGCAATATTCCCCTTTTCGACAGCCTGAATACCACTTTGGAGCTCGGTGTTAATTATCGTTTCTAAATAGAGTGATACTCTATTAAAAATAAACACTTACGAGCCACACTTAAAGCGGCAAACCTGTTGTATTTTTTTTCTAGCCTTAGTACTATCGCGTGGCATGTCCGCTTGTGGTCAGGAATTGCTATGCCCAAGTGGGGGTAAAACAAGGAATGTAAGTCAAATTTTCTTCCGTGTGACTGTGGTCACAGGGGAGTAAACTTGACTTGCGTATGCTTGGCAAACCGAGTGGGGTCATCCGCTGCTACGGCATGTCACAATCGGATAAAACAATTTGGATCCAATTAAGGAGTAATAAATGGCTATAACAGCTGAAGCTCGTTCAGAAATTATCACCCTCGTGGTAGGTATGTTCGGCGCCGCCCCTGGTGCTGCAGTACTTACAGAGCTAGCCGCTCAATACGAAGCTGGTGAAAGCATCACTCAGATCGCGAACAACCTAGCTAACACTAGCGTGTTCACTGGTCTTTACCCAACTTTCCTAACTAACGAAGAGTTCTCTGAGCAATTCGTTGCCAACCTATTTGCTGAAACTGATTCAGCTGTACAGGCTGAGCTTGTTGATATCGCCGTATCTTTGCTAAATGCAGGCACTAGCCGCGGTGAGCTAATCGTATTGGCAATCAACGCTCTTGACGGCGTGCCAACTGATGATGCGGTATACGGCGCTTCCTCTGCTGCTTTGGATAACAAAGTTGAAGCGGCAACTTTCTACACAGTTAACGCTAATCTAAGCGGTTCTTCTCTAGAAGACCTGCAAGACGTAGTGTCTGGCGTAACTAGCGATGACGCTACTCTACAAGCCTCTATCGATGCTTCTATCGCTGAGCGTGATGCGGGTCAATCTTTCGCGCTAACTTCTGCTAGTGAAACGGTCACTGGTACAAGTAAGAACGATACGATCACTGGTACATACGGTGATGACGCTGCCACTGGTCACGGTGTGACTACTTACGGTGTTGGCGACGTAATCGACGGTAAAGGCGGTACAGACACGCTTACTCTGACTGTTCAAAATGCTAACGACCCAGCAGCAGCTGTAACTGTTCGCAATGTTGAGAACATCAATGTTAAAGACAGCGTTGGTACAACTTTGGACGCTAGCCTATTCGAAGGCGGTGCAGTTAACTTCACGCTTTCTGGTGCTGTAACAGCGACTATCACAGATGCTGACGACGTAGACGCCATCTCCTCTACAGGTACTGGTAGCCTAGTAGTGACTGATGCCGACTCTGCGGCCACTATCAGCAAGTCTGGTACTGGTGACCTGACTGTCACTGGCGCGAGCGCAAGCACAGTATTCGGCATGGGTGGTACTGGTAACCTAGTTGTAGACTTCGACTCTACTGCTGGTACAACTACAGCTCAGCTTTCTTTGACTGGCGCAACTGGTGACCTAGACGTTGCTGATGGCAATGGCATCGAAGCGGTAACTATCGCCACTACTGGTACTAACACAGTAAGCCTAACGGCTGGTACTAACGCTACTGACGTAACAATCACTGGTGACGGTACTAACACTTTCGATCTAACTGCTGGTGATTCAGTAGCAGCGATCCTAGACCTAGATGCTTCTACTTCTACTGGTACTAACACATTCACTTTGGGTGACACGCTACAAACTACCGACACGCTTGCTGGTGGTACAGGCATGGACACGCTAAGTGCTAACTTCACAGGTGCGACACTTGTTAAGCCTACGCTTACGGGTATCGAAACTCTGAAAGCTGACTTTGACGGTGCAGCGATCATCGACCTAGAAAATGCAACTGGTCTGACTGCTCTAGCAATCGCCGGTGGCAGCGCTAATGCAACGTTTACTGATGTGGCTTCAACAGTAACGTCATTCACAGCGACTACTCAGGCCGCTGGCGGTACAGACGTTAACCTTAGCTATACTGATGAGAGTGCAGCACTGCTAACGGCCACTTTTGGCACAACTGCAGCTACTTCTTATGGTGACGTCACACTAGAGAATACTTCTGGCCTAATCCTGAATACTACAGGTGCTGGCGGTGTTCTTGTTGCGGGTGACATCACTCTGAACGGTGACCAGTCTGAACTAACAGTTGGTGTTGGCTCTGACTTCATCGTAAGCGGTGCTTTGATTGTTGAAGATGGCAGCATCGGCGACATCACAGTAACTGTTGGCGATGACGACCTCAACCTAGACATCGATGCAATTGATGCTGGCAGCAGTATTGGCGCAGTTGCTCTAACTGTGGGTGACGATGCTTCAAATGTCGACCTAACAATCGATGCAGACGAAGGTACTGGTGGCGACATCACTATCTCTGTTGGTGAAAACTCTTTCGTTAGCGCTGGTGTAGATACTGTAGACGGCGACCTAGGCGATATTACTATCGATATCGGCGCTGGTAGTGACTTCCAAGGTTACTTCACAACTACTGACGGCGACATCGGCAATATCACTGCTACATCTGATAACGGCGACCTGAATTTCGGTGTTGGCGTATCTGCTGGTAGCATCGGTACTGTTGATGTAACGTTGACTGGCTCGGGTGCAAGCGGCTCTGAAGTCAATTTGATCGCATCTGCAGGCTCTATCGGTGATATCACAATCACTCTTGATGACGGTGCAAACATCGACCTGAATGTAAGTGCTAACGCTTCCTGGGACGAGGACGACGACGGTACTACTGGTAACGTTGGTAACTTCACACTGACTATGGGTGATGACACTACATTCTCTGGCGATATCGAGTCTAGCGGTGGTGACATTGGTAATGTAACAATCAATGTTAACGGTACTGAGGCCTCTGGCAACCTAGATCTATACGCCTCTTGGATGAGCGGTGATACAGACGATGACAAAAATGATGACGACTATGTTCGCGGCGGCAACATCGGCGACATCACTCTGAACATCACAGGTGAAGAGTCCAACTTCCAGCTATACGCTCTTGCAAGTGGTGGCAACATCGGCGATGTAGCTTTCAATATTACTGGTGACGGCGCCTCTGGTAGCATGGATCTGTTTGCTCGCAACGTAGGTACCGGTGGTACTGGCGGTACAATCGGCGACGTGACAATCACTGCCGGTGACGATAACGAGTTTGATATAGAAATATCTGCTGACACAGCTGTTGGCATGGTGTCTCTGACTGCTGGTAACGAAGGCTCAGGTGATATTTACTTTGCCTCTGGTGACGGCGATGTAGAAGGCTTCACTGCCACTGTTGGTGATAACTACTACCTAGACCTTACTGTAAGCGGCCTAGACGGTGATATGGGTGATATCTCTGTAACAGCGGGCGATGACTTCTCTGGCTACTTCGACTTCGTATCTGGCGAAGGTGATGTAGGCAACATCACTGTAGTTGCTGGCGATGATGCTGACATCGACTTCCGCATGCTGGGTTACTCTGGTGACACATCATTCGGTATCTTCGATATCACTGCCGGTGACAGAGCAGAAATCGAATTCCTGTTCAGTGGTGGTGCTGGTGCATCTATCGGTGGTTTCAATATCACTCTAGGTGTAAGCGGTACAATTGATCACTTCCAAAATAGTGGTGGTGATGTTGGTGATATCAATATCAACGCTGGTGACGGCTTCTCTGGTGAGTTCGTATTCAGTGGTACTGGCGGCGACGTTGGTGACATCACTGTAGAGCTAGGTGCAGACTCAAGCTTCTACATCGAGCACCAAAGCGCGAGCGGTAACAGCTATGGCGACGTAACCTTCATCGGTGGTGATAGCAACTCATCTGCTGGCGTGTTCATCAACTCTGGTAACGATTTCGACTCTATCGGTACTATCGATGCAAGCGACTGGGATGGTTTCTTGAACCTTGACCTAGCCGGTGTTGCTACAGGCACAACCATCACTGTTGGAGCCGGTGGCTCGCAAGTTGCTGGTACTGCTGAGCAAGACAACATCTTCCTAGGTGCTGGTGACGACAGAGTTGTTCTTGACGGTGGTGTTAACGGCAATACAGCCGATACTCTGTTCAGCTTCAAAGCTGGCCTGGGTAACGATGTGCTAGACGTTGATAACGCTAATAACTTCGCATCTTATGCGGCTGACCCAGGTGCGACAGTACTGGCAAACGGTGACTTGACTCTATTGACTGACATCGCTGGTGGTGAGGACATCACTACTGAAGTGGGTCTACTAGCGGCCTTGAACGGCGGTGAGTACGATGGTCTTGCAGCCACAGCTGGTGCTGGTACTTACACGTTTGTGACAGCAGCCTCTGGCGCGGCGAATACATTCTTCGTATTCAACGCGGTTGAAACTGCCGATGCAGACTTTGACTCAGTGACCTTGGTTGGTGTAGTGAACTCTTCTACTACATTCGCTGATCTAGTATCTGGCAACTTCACATAAGAGAAGCTTCTCTCCCTTAACGGGGATTGAATAAGAAAAGCCCGCCGGGGAAACTCGGCGGGCTTTTTTGCTTGTACAGTGGTTTATGAGCGCTTCAAATGTTTAAAAGCCTCGTATCCTAACTACCTTCCAAAGCCATTTCCTAGTATGCTTTAGCGTTTGCGAAACTCACCAAGAAGAGCTCAATAAGAGCTTAAAATGTACAGAAAGCAGGCAAATAGAATATGAACGAAGTCGCTAAGCCCACCGCCGAAAAACCCGTTGAAGATAATAGACCTAGTGTTCTTTTTGCCTCCCCTATGAGCGTATTGGATATCACCAGTGGGGCTGCTCTTTCCATGCGTACTTTCTTGTCTGCATTGGCGGCGCGGGGCTTTAGATCCGTCGCTCTGCAAGCCACTCTGTTTGATTCCGCCCAAGGCGGCGAGCATGTAAATGAGGCAAGCGACAAGGCCAAAGACAAGGATATTGTGAAGACGCGAGTCTTGGGTGTTGAGCATATAATCGTCAAGACAAAGGCCGTTCGCCGACCCGATATGACCTGCATGGAGCAAGAGCGTTATATTCGCAGCTTTAGAAACGAGATTATAAACCGTCGTCCCGACATGATTATTCTATGGGGCGGCATGTTGCTTGAAATGTCGATTATGCGTGAGGCGCGAGAAGCGGGCATCCCCGTTTTCTTCTACCTAGTAAATAGCGGCTATAAGAACAAAGACACCTTTAAATACGCCTCCGCCATTGTCACTGATACCCAAGCAACGGCAAATATGTATAAGGAACGCCATAACTTAACCTGCTACCCCATTGGCAAGTTTATCGACCCTAAGTTGTTCAAGGCGCCACGCTATGACCGCAAATACATCACATTTATCAACCCTAGCTTTGAAAAAGGCGTCAATGTATTCCTGCCTTTGGCCAAGTTAGCGGCTAAAGAATGTCCAGAAATTAACTTCCTTGTGGTACAGAGCCGTGGTCGCTGGGGTGTAGCGCTAAAAGTCTTAGGCTTTAAGCCAGACGACTTCCCCAATGTAACGGTTATTGGCCACCAAAAAGATATGCGAAAAGTTTACGCCAATACCAAGGTATTGCTGCTTCCTTCAACCTGGTATGAGAGCGGAGCGCGGGTTATTGCAGAGTCCTTGATCAATGGTATTCCTGTTTTTGCCAGCGACACAGGTGGCTCCTCCGAGTTGGTAGGTGATGCCGGCGAACTATTTCAGTTAAGCAAGACGGTACAAGATGAAAAGACTACCGCCGCAACAGAGGATGATGTTCGTCCTTGGTTAGAGGCAGTGAAAAAAGTTTGGCATGACGAGGACTACTATAAAGGCTTGTGTGAAAAAGTTGAGATCGAGGCTAAAAATCACGATATTCAAACTAGCGTCGACCGCTTCCTTGCTGTACGAGAGCCAGTTATAGAGCGAACACGCAAAGATTATGAGTTGCAATTAAAACAGCGCGAGCAATACATGCAGGCGTCCTCAACCAATGCAAAAGATGTGATGAAGCAGGCCTTGCAGAAAAAGAATGCTAAACAGGCCAAGCGTAATAAAAAATCCAAGAAGTAAATTAGGAGTCAGCGCTAGGGAAAACCGGCACTAAGCATACCCATGGCAATAAGAATTTCCGATAAGAACCGCAGAGAGATGGACCCTTCAAGGGACTTTGCTAAAAGCGTGCCCGTCACACAGCGTTACTGTATTTTGTCCAGTCCGCGCTCAGGCAGTACTCTCTTAAGCAGAATGCTTTACGAGACAAAGCTGGCCGGTGACCCACAAGAGTACTTCAACCCCCCTATTATTCAGCTGGCCACTGAGCAAGCTGGTAAAAAGACTCTACAGCTTAATGAATACCTAAAGCTCATGGAGTCGCGCCGCACGTCTGGCAATGGAGTGTTCGGTATCAAGACACACTATTCCCAGCTACTATCACTCTTTAAGGTTAAGCAGCCCAATAAGCAACTGGTGGCCTTTCTTTCGGGCTTTGACCAACTTATTTGGATTCGCCGACGCGATCGTCTAATGCAAGGCATATCCCAGGCTATCGCTCAGCAGACGCAAGTTTGGAGCTCTGAGGACTCTCGCCACGGCAGTACCGACGATGTCGAAATACATCCCTATGCCTGCTTGCATGCTGCGCGACTGATTGCGGGTGACGATTTTGGATGGGAGCGGCTCATCCAAGCGGCCAAGTTAAACGTGCTCACCGTTTGGTATGAAGACTTAGTTGGCGACTACGAGGCCCAAAGTCGGCGCGTGCTGGAGCACTTAAAAATAAGCGATCAGGTAGATCAAATACCTGAACCTCCGTTACAGAAGCAAGGGGGAGAGCTCAATGAAAAGATACACGCAAACCTTTTGCGTTATCTCGGTTTGTCAGAGGAAGTAAAATGAATTCGATGGTTCGAGCTAACACACTGTTCGAAGGCATAGCTCAACAAGCAAACAGTCGACCTGACGCTATAGCGTTAGAAGCATTGAATAGAAAGCCCCTAGATTACGCCGCCCTACTTCAGCACATAGAGAGCACTCGCCATACCTTAAATGATTTAGGCATTGTCGGTGGGCATCGTGTCGCTCTTGTATTGCCAAACGGGCCGGAACTAGCCCTTGCCAGCCTCGCAGTCATTAGCACATGCTCTGCGGCGCCTATTAATCCGGATTACAAGCAAGTCGAATACGAAATGATGTTCACCCGCTTGCGTCCCAGCATTGTCATTATGCCTAGTGGGCTCGCACATGCAGCGAGAGAGGCGGCAGGCAGACTGAATATCCCAGTACTGGAATTGGAGATAAATACCGACGACTCAGCGGGCATATTCAATTTAAAGGTTTCTCAAGGCCTTGAACGAATCGACAATGAGGCTGTTGCTTCGCCGGACGAGGCCATGGTGCTGCAGACTTCGGGCACTACGGGCCAGCCAAAAATCGTGCCCTTAACCCAGAGCAACTTAGCCAGTTCTGCGCATAATCTTATTCGATCTTTGGGCCTCACTGCCGAGGATCGAGTCCTGCATTTCCTGCCGATGTTTCACATAGGCGGCATTGTCGATGTATTGGGTGCGCCGCTGCTCAGCGGGGGAACCGTGTTTTGTGCGCCGAGTTTCTCGGCTACCGATTTCTACCGTGATTTAGCAAGCTTCAAACCTACCTGGACTCAAGGCGTCCCTATCATGTTAGAGGAGATGCTCAGCCAGTGTGAACAACACCAGGGGATAGTCGCATCGCATACGCTAAGATTTGTTCGTTCAGTGTCTGCTCCGCTTCCGGTGGAAAGAATGCAGGCATTTGAGGCGGCGTTTAATACTCCTGTGATCGAAATTTACGGTATGACCGAAACCGCTGGAGTGATTACCAGCAATCCTCTACCCCCGGCTTCTAGAAAGCAAGGCTCGGTAGGCATCAGCGCTGGCCCAGAGGTCGCGACCGCCGCCGTAGATGGCACAATTCTGCCCCAAGGGGAAGTCGGTGAAATTGTCGTTAAGGGAAGCAATGTCATCTCTAGTTACGAAAACGCACCAGAAGATAATGCTCTAGCCTTTCGCCATGGCTGGTTCCATACCGGCGACTTGGGCCGCATCGATGAAGAGGGGTATCTGTTTCTCACTGGTCGCGTAAAAGACATGATCAACCGAGGGGGCGAGAAAGTCACGCCACAAGAAGTGGACGACACCTTGCGCCAACATCCCGAGATTAGGGATGCAGCCACTTTCGCAATTCCCCATCCTACGCTAGGAGAGGATGTTGCCGCCCTAGTGGTTCTTGAGCCCAATAGCACCCTAACTGAGCAAGATGTAAAGGCGTATAGTCGAGAGCAGATGGCCTTCTTTAAGGTACCCAAGAATATCCATTTTGTTGAGTCAGTGCCGCTTGGCGCGAACGGCAAGGTGCAGCGCGCACTTATTGCTGCAGAATATGGTTCGCTAGAAAGTCAAAAAACTAGCAGGCCCAGCTACCGAGCGCCGGAAAGCGTTGTATCCAAAGCTCTTTTCGATATGTGGGCGAGCATTCTAGATACCAGCGATATTGGCCTAGACGATGACTTTTTTGATATCGGTGGCGACTCCTTGAAGGCGGCAAGTTTTATTAATTCTTTGCAGCAAAAATGGGGTGAGACCATTTATGTATCCTCTGTTTTTGACGCGCCCACTATTGCTTTATATGAAAAATATCTGGATCAACACTATCCAGAGATAGTCGCCAAAATCACCGGTGGCTCGGTGAAGCGTGACTTAGGAAGTGTGGGGAAAGTGACGCCCGCAATGCTTGAGCAATTAGAGGCAATGTTAGCTCGTCCTATTACTAAAGCAGCTACTCCTCTGGCTAAGAAGAATAAGCGTGCGATTTTTGTATTGAGCCCACCTCGCTCTGGCTCCACATTGTTGCGAGCGATGATGGCGGGTAACCCAAAATTGTTTGCGCCACCTGAATTATATCTTCTGTCCTATGAGAACATGGCTGACAGAAAAAAATGGTTCTCAGGTTCTCATCGATCTCAGCTAGAAGGCTTGGTGCGAGCGATGATGCAGGCGCGCAATGAGAGTGCTGAGCATTGTCAGGCATTTATTGCCGAGCTTGAAGCCAAGGCGTGCACTGTGGCCGATTTTTACGCCATGATGCAGGAATGGTTGGGCGAGCGCCTATTGGTGGATAAGACTCCGGCCTATGCAGTGGATCTGGCCGCTCTATTGAGAGCGGAAAGTTATTTCGAAGATGCCTTCTATGTCCACCTGTTGCGCCACCCCTATGCCATGATCCGCTCCTTCGATGAAGCGAAGCTCGATCAGCTTTGGTTCCCGCGCTTGGTTGGCAGTGATGCGTTTAGCCTAGACAAATTCCCATTTGCCAGATTGCAATTGGCAGAGATGATTTGGTTCATGTTGCACCGCAATATTCTGGAATTTTTGCAAGATATTCCCTCCGATCGGCAGTGCCAGTTGCGCTTCGAAGATGTGGTTGCAAAGCCAGAACCGACCATGCGCTCTCTTTGTGACTCTATGGGAGTGCCCTTCGATGCCGAAATGCTGAACCCTCAAGGCAGCAAGAAAGATCGAATGACTGACGGTATTCACGATGTGTCGCGAATGATTGGCGATCCAAAATTCCATCAACATAAGAAGATTGAGTCTGGCGTTGCTGATCAGTGGAAGACTGCCTATGAGTACGATTTCCTGTCAGAAGAAACGATGAAACTGGCTAATGCCCTTGGTTTTGATGAGACCGTTGCAAGTGTTCGCGGTAGAGAAGAGATAGAGCTTTGACAGATTCAGTGGAAAGTTTAGCTTCACTTCTAGAAGAAGTAGCAGCGCGCGATATTAAACTCTGGGTAGAAGATGGTCGCTTAAGGGTTAATGCCCCGCAAGGCGCTCTGGTTCCGGAGCTCAAAGACCGCCTGAGTGCCAATAAGCCTGCGCTTATTGAATTTCTTTCGCGTAGCGATGACGAGGATGCTTTTAGTATCAAGTCAGTCGACAGGCAGGGTGACTTGCCCCCTACACAAGGGCAGCAGCGCATTTGGTCATTGGCGAGAATGGAGCGTTCTAGCAGCGTTTATAATGTTCCTACGTGTTTTGTCTTGCACGGAAAGCTGCGTCGTGATGCCCTTGAATTTGCCTTAAATGAGATACAGCGTCGACATGAGATTTTAAGAGCTGTCTTCATTGGTGAAAGCGCAGAGACTCTAAGTATTAGAATTTCAGAGCATGCACCGTTTGTGGTGCCCGTCACGGATCTCAGCCGCGACCTCGCCAAATTTAAACCTGCGCAGCGCAGTAAGATGATAGACAAGCTTCTGCAAGAAGAGGTCAGAAAATCCTTTGATTTGGAAAAAGGCCCGCTTTGGCGCGTGCGTTTGTTCCGTCTAGGTTCTGGCGCTCATGTCCTTGCAGCGACGATGCATCACATCATTTTTGATGGCATGTCCAAGGCTATATTTCTGCGTGAACTTGGCAATCTCTATGCGCAATTTATTGGCGAGACTAGTACTGAAGAGCCAGAGCTGCCTATTCAGTTTGTCGACTATGCCGCTTGGCAGCGAGAGCGTCTATCCGATGAGAAAATAGAAAAACAGCTTGAATACTGGCGTGGTAAATTTGAGGGAGATGTGCCCCCTCTCGTAACGCCGAACCAAAAAAAGCGATTGCCTGCTAAAGGCAAGGCGGGTAGTGTTCACTTGACTTTTCCCGAAGCCTTATCCACTAAGGTAGCCGAATTTTCTCGCAGTGAGCAGGTTAGCCTCTTTGTGCTTTTTATTGCCGCATTCGATGTCTTAATGCAGCGATATACGAGACAGGAAGACCTTCTGCTATGCGCCCCCATGGCCAGCCGTGAGCATGCCGACATCGAAAACATGATCGGCTACTTCAATAATATTGTCGTCATGCGTAGCGACCTGTCCGGCGATCCAAGTTTTAGAGCCATACTGTCTCAAGTGAAACGCTTATCCGTAGAGGCTTTCGATAATCAGTTTGTTCCCTTGCAAAGCCTGGCGCAGTTACCTCAGTTGGTGCGCACGCCTTTAACAAGAGCTATGGTGTCGTTTCAAGAATCCTCGAGTGAACACCTAGGCCTAAGTGGCTTAAAAACGCGCTCTGTCAATGTGCGTAAAGGCGAGGCGGATTTTGATATGGCGCTTTATCTAGAGCGGCACGAAGGCATTATCTCTGGCGTGTTGGATTACAATGCCGATATATTTGTCGCGCCCTTAGTCAAGCGCTTGGTTCAGCGTTTCGCCCAATTGCTTAATGAAGTCTTGGACAATCCAGATGCTCCGATTTCTGCCTTGCCCGAGCTAGGTAAGCCCATCAATGACGTACAGGACTTACTGAACTCGCATCCTCAGATAGACAATGCAATCGTAGTTCCTGACTCTCAAACAGGTTTACTGAGCGCGTATTTGGTCCTAAACGAGCATGATGTCCCGGAGCTAGAAGCAATTCGAGAATTTGCCGCCAAGTCCCTGCCGGACTTTCGTGTTCCTGTCGCCTTTATCCCCCTGGATGAGTTCCCCTTATTGCTTGACGGAAGCGTCGACCTTAAGGCACTGCCAAAGCCTGCTGCAGACAGAAGTCGATTGACGACGCCTTACGAAGCGCCTCGAACTGATCTTGAGACGTCCCTCGCCAAGATATGGCGCAAGGTACTCTGGCTCGATCATGATGTAGGCATTAACGATCAGTTTCGCGAACTAGGTGGACATTCTCTGCTCTCGGTTCAATTGGTACACGAGGTGGAAGAGAGCTTGGGTCTTAGCGTACCTGCACGAGCCCTTGCCCAATTAGATACCGTGGCGAATTTAGCCTATGGGATAGAGAATGCGGACAAATTAGCTGCCGAAGATGCACAGAGGCAAGATATCGCACTGCCAATGGATATTTACCATGGTTTGCGCAGCCATACTGCCAGCTGGGAGGGTAAACGGGCAACCGCAGACTCGGTGACCGTTGGCTTGAACACGCAGGGCAGCCGCCCTCCTTTGTTCTGGTGTTTGCAGCGTTACCAAGAGCTAACCCAGATGGCTCGATACCTTGGGGAAGAACAGCCCGTTTATGGTATGCGCTCGGGCAACCGAGTCATGATTAAAACTCAAGACAATATCAATATGCTTGCCAGCTTCTATGTTGATGAAATACTGGCGATTGAGCCTAAGGGCCCTTTCCGTATTGGCGGTAACTGTCAGGCGGCACAGATTGCCTTCCAGATAGCGGCGCAATTAAAAAAGCGCGGTTATGAAGTCGCTCTGCTCATTCTGCATGAGAAATTTATCCCCTATTCTTACGATGGTCCGGTAGCTCTCAGCTTTGGTCAGGATAGTGTTTACAACCCCAAGCGCTATTATCGAGACGCTTCCAAAGGATGGCGTAAGTACTACTCTGGGCCAATGGTGTGGCGAGAGGTATTAGGTGCCCATGGACAGTTTTTTAAAGAACCCAATGTCCAAGACTTAGTGGGTGGCATAAAGGCGCACCTAGATGAAGTGCTAGAGGAGCGCTTCGCACCTGACTTTGAGCCTTCTGAGGGCGAATGGCAGGTGTTGCCGGAGCACGCCTATAGGGCGAGTATTACATGTGACGAAAAATTGAGCCTGCACTGTTCCGAATCCAAAGAACTTGCCGTTCAAGTCACGAATACTAGTGCTGTGCGTTGGCTCAATACCCAGCGCAGTGGTATATTGCTTGCCAACCGTTGGCTAGACTCGCAAGGGCGGGTTCACAAAGAAATAGATGGATTCGCTGAGCTGGCTAATCCCTTGGACGCAGGAGAGTCCGCAACACTGCTGCTAGACGTACAATCCCCAGCGCAGAGTGGTGAATGGACTTTGGAAATAGATTTGATCGATGAGGGTGTGACTCGCTTTTCTGGTAAAGGTGCTAGCCCCTGTCGTGTGTCAGTTCAGGTGGACTGATAAAGCTGCTAATATTCAGTCCGCTGACTTAATTGGAGTATTTTTGTAATGATTGACCGAAGGAAGAATAGCCTCTGGTACCAAAGGCTCGACGACGAGATTCGTCGTCTGGGGGGCATGTTCAACGCCCACTTACACTTAGATCGTGCGGGAACGCTAGATGAAGTGTATATGCAGCAAATTGGTCATGAGATTCTGCAGAACTCTCATATTTCATTGCACAAGAAGCACAGCATGATCACTAATCTGCACCAAGGTCCGGCCTATGAAGAAGAGGACTTTAATCGTCGTCTGAATGCTTTCATAGACGATATGGTTGCGGTTAATACTTTCCGTGCAGACACACTAGTCGATTGTACGACCGATGGCCTCGAACTAGCGGCACTGGATCGGATGCTCGCTATTAAGGAAAAGCGCAAAGACGAAATTGACCTGCGAATAGGCTCTTATACGCCGGTAGGCTTTATAGACTCTGAGCCAGAGCGTTGGGACCTGTTTGAAAAAGGTGCCGAGAAGGCTGATTTTATCGCGGCTCTTCCCGAGGCGGATGATCAAGACGAATACCCGGATCACATTGGCTTTATGGAGCATTGTCGCCGGACATTATTACTGGCGAAGAAGCTCAATAAGCCATTGCACGTGCATACGGATCAACGCAATGAGCCATCAGAGTCGGGCACCGAGCAATTAATCGAAGCCGTGCGTGAAGTTGGCGCTCCTCTTAGTGAAGACGGAACGCCTATGGTTTGGGCCGTGCATCTGATTTCGCCGTCCACTTACGATGAAGAGCGTTTTAATAAAATGGTAGAAGGCATGGTCGAGTGCAATATTGGCTTGATTACCTGCCCATCGGCCGCCCTCGGTATGCGAATGTATCGCCCGATTATGACCCCTACCTATAACTCCATTCCGCGTATCTTAGAAATGCTAGCGGCAGGCGTTCATATTTGTATGGGCTCGGACAATATTGCTGATATTTGTTCACCAAGCACTACCGCAGATTTGGTGGACGAAGTGTTTGTTTTGTCCGCCGCCATCCGTTTCTATCAGCCTCAAATTTTGGCTCGCTTGGCCGCTGGTCAGAAGTTGACCGACGAGCAGCGCCAATATGTGAAAGATCACTTGGCTAAAAATGATGCGGAAATTGCAAAGTTCATGGCTAACTACAAGTCATAAGGTTATCGGATTTGGCTTGCTTGGCCGGTGAGAGTCGTCTGAGCAAGCCCTATTGCGTTGATCTGCCAACTTACCTGATTTCCAAGAGTGAAATAGCACGAACTCTCACTGCGATTTTGCATAAAAGAAACACTAAAGGACTTTATGGTAATGCCGCAAAATAATGAGACCTTGCGGGTCATAGCTTGTGGTAGCCCAAGTGCTGACCAGAGTGCCCTCACTTCACGCCTGTTTCCCAACACAAGGTTCCTTACCCTCGAAGAGTCCCCCGTTGATCGCCTAGGGCGAGATATTTTGGCAGCCGCCATAGCCTCAGACCTGGCTCTGGTGTTTGTAAGCGCGCGCGATGGCTTGCACGTGTCGCTAAAACTCTTAATCCGCATTATCGCCTTAGCGGGTATCAGGCACTTGGTTTTAGTTACCGATGCCATCGAGACTGACGAGCACACCAAAGACGAGCTGGGCAAAACTCTTCGCGAATTTTGTATCGATTTTTCTTTTGATACTCTAGAAGTCATAGCAAGCCAGTCTCAAGAGATGAGAGACGCTGCATCTTCGAGTCTAGATGCTAGATTAACTCAGCTAAAATCTGCTATTGAGAGTCAGAGCATCGAGCGCGAAGGAGCTTTGCGTATGCCTGTTCACTCGGCGCAAAGTCACTCTGCGGGTTCAACAAGCGTAATTGGCACTATTGCGGCTGGCTCGATTAAAGCTGGTGATGAGTTGCGCTTGCTCCCATCGGGCAAGACAGCAGCCGCCAAAGCTGTGTGTCTTGATGGAACTGAAGTGGAAGTTGCGCACTTAGGTCAAACTGTTCATGTAAGCTTGAATGATGGCTTAGACGCCAATCGTGGCGATATTATTGTGGCAGCCGATTGTCCGCCTGAAGTTGCCGATCAATTTGAAGCACAATTGTTGTGGCTCAGTGGTAACCCTATGACTCCGGGCCGCCAGTATTTGCTGGAATTGGCCGGGCAAGAGGTTCAGGCCACGATAACAGAAATCAAATATCAAGAAGACATTGATACCGGCGCCCACTTAGCGGCTAAGACACTGGCACCCAATACGATAGCGACGGTAAACCTTTCCTGCAGCGAGCCCATTGTTTTTGAACCTTTCGAACAAAACCGTACTCTGGGTGCATTTTATCTTACCGATAAGACCAGCTCTGAGCTTGTCGGTTCTGGTGTCATTGATTTTGCTCTTCGAAGGGCCAGCAATATTCACTGGCAGGCCTTAGAGTTAAACAAGGAAGCTCGTGCTGGACACAAGCAGCAGAGCCCTTCATGTATTTGGTTTACGGGCTTATCTGGTTCCGGTAAGTCAACCATTGCAAATCTGCTAGAGAAAAAGCTTCACGCCCAAGGCAAGCATACTTATTTGCTAGATGGGGATAATGTTCGCCATGGCCTCAATAGAGATCTGGGCTTTACCGAAGCCGATCGTGTTGAGAATATTCGTCGTGTATCCGAAGTCGCAAAACTGATGGTGGACGCTGGCCTTATAGTGCTGGTGAGTTTTATATCGCCGTTTAAAGCCGAGCGACAGATGGCCAGAGAAATGTTTGAGACAGGCGAGTTTATCGAGGTGTTTGTCGATACTCCCATCGAAGAGTGTGAGCGCCGGGATGTGAAAGGTTTATATGCTAAGGCGCGAAAAGGTGAATTGAAGAACTTCACGGGTATCGATAGTCCCTATGAGGCCCCCGAGGCGCCGGAAGTCCATGTTCTCAACGCACAGAAGAGCTTAGATGAGTGCGTGGAAGAAATAGTCGCAAAACTTTCATGAGCAGACGCGCTGAATTAGCAAATAAACCCAGTGCTACAGCGCAACAAACTCGTCATAAAACATTCATATAATGGATTCGTGTTTAATTTGACGCATAAAGCCGTCATCGTAAAAAGGACAAGACATGAAGATAGCTATAGCTGGCACCGGATACGTCGGACTTTCCAACGCGGTGCTGCTCGCACAGAACAACGAGGTGGTTGCTCTGGATATTGATGCGAGCAAAGTTGCACAAATAAATGCCAAAATTTCGCCGATAGAGGATGCGGAGATTGAACAATATCTTCGCGGCGAAGACCTTAACCTCACTGCAACACTCGATAAGACGCAAGCGTTTACAGATGCCGAGTTTGTCGTAATCGCAACTCCAACGGACTACGACACCAAGACCAATTCTTTCAATACTGAAAGCGTAGAGGGGATTATCAGAGATGTGTTGAGCGTTAATCCGAAAGCGGTCATGGTGATAAAATCAACAGTACCCGTAGGCTATACGAAGAGAGCGCGGCAGGAGTTTGGCACAGATAATTTGATGTTCTCACCAGAATTTTTGCGAGAAGGAAAGGCCCTTTACGATAATTTATACCCCTCTCGTGTGGTGGTGGGAGAGCGCAGCCCTCGAGGTGAACGCTTTGCACAGCTATTAGTCGAAGGCGCGAAGAAAAAAGATGTCAAGGTGCTGTTTACGGACTCAACTGAAGCCGAAGCGGTAAAGCTCTTTGCGAATACCTATTTGGCCATGCGAGTTGCCTATTTTAACGAACTTGATACCTATGCCTCGACCCACGGCTTAGACACCAGGCAGATCGTGGATGGTGTGTGTCTCGACCCACGTATTGGCGATCACTATAACAACCCCTCTTTTGGCTATGGGGGTTATTGTTTGCCCAAAGACACTAAGCAATTGCTGGCAAACTATAGCGAAGTTCCGCAAAACCTTATTCACGCCATTGTAGAGTCAAATAGCACGCGTAAGGATTTTATCGCCGACAGCGTTATTGCGCGTAACCCTAAAGTTGTGGGAATCTATCGACTTATCATGAAGGCGGGCTCCGATAATTTTAGAGCCTCTAGCATTCAAGGCATCATGAAAAGAATTAAGGCTAAAGGCATCGAGGTCATTGTCTACGAGCCGGTGCTAGATGGCGATGACTTCTTCCGCTCGCGAGTAGTGAACGACCTTGATCAATTTAAGCAAGAAGCCGATGTAATTGTTGCTAATAGAATTACCGACGATATTCGCGATGTGGCCGAAAAGGTCTACAGTCGGGACTTATTTGGTAGTGACTAGAATTTAAGTTGTACAGAATAAGGAAACAGGAATGAACGATTGGAGTGCAGGCTACGTAGACGATATTAGTTATACCTACGGGTACTATAAGGAGTTGAACCCGCTTTGGTTGCGCCTTGCGTTTCTCAATAAGGGCCTTCAAGCACCCAAAGTCAAAAGTGCCTGTGAACTGGGTTACGGTCAGGGCGTGAGTATTAATTTGCACGCTGCGGGAAGCGATGTCGAGTGGCATGGAACCGACTTTCTTCCCGCTCAAGCCTCCTTTGCACAAGAACTCGCAGCCGTCTGTGCTTCTGGCGCCCAATTAACCGACGAGTCCTTTGAGCAATACGCGCTGCGTGATGACTTGCCGATGTTTGATTTTATCGCCCTCCATGGTATCTGGAGCTGGGTCTCTGCTGAGAACCGTCAACACATTGTAAATTTTCTTAAGGCGAGGCTGGCAGTCGGAGGAGTGCTCTATATCAGTTATAACACTCAGCCAGGTTGGGCCTCATTTGCACCCATTCGTCACCTCATGTCTCAACATTCAGATCTGATGTCCGGGAAGGCCTTGGGGACTATCAAGAAAGTAGGTGGCGCCGTTGATTTTATTTCACAGATGATTAAAACCAAGCCCGGTTTTGTCAATGCTGTTCCGAACGCACAGAAGCGATTCGATAAGATATCTAAACAGTCGCCTGACTATCTGGCTCACGAGTATTTTAATCGTAGTTGGACTCCTATGTATTTCTCGGAAGTTGCTGAGGCATTACAAGAGGCAAAGCTACAATTCGCTTGCAGCGCTACGCTAATGGATCATATCGATTCACTTAATCTCACGCCGGAACAGCAAAGTTTTCTTCGTGATATCCCAGACGAACACTTTAAAGAAGGCGTCAGGGACCTCATGGTAAATCAAATGTTCAGGCGCGATTTTTGGGTGAAAGGCTTGCGAACAATTCCAACCGCCGAGGCCATATCACAGGTGCGGGAACAGCGCGTTGTGCTTGTGGCCTCGGCACCAAACGGGCCGCTGAAAATTACTGCAAACCTTGGAGAGGCTGAGGCTGATCCTGCCATCTATAAGCCGATTTTTGACGTGATGAATGACTTTCAGCCGCGCTCTATTGGTGAGATTGAAAAGAGTGTCGTCCAGAAGGGTCTAAATTTCGGTAAGTTAATGCAGGCGATTCTAGTGCTCGCCCACAGCTCTTACTTGCAGCAGGCTCAAGACGAAAAAACAATTGCGAAGCAGAAGGAAAAAACGGATAAATTGAATCGAGCTATATTGCTCAAGTCTCGTAATGCAGAACAAATTAATTATTTAGTAAGCCCTGTTACGGGTGGGGGCATAAAAGCGCCTAGATTTATGCAACTGTTTATGTTGGCTACACATGAAGGGATGAATAATGAGGAGCAACTGGCCCGTTACGTCAGCACGATACTCGCCCAGCAAGGTCAGAAAATCACAAGGGAAGGAAAATTGCTAGAAACTGAAGCCGAAATACTGGCAGATCTTTCGCGAAGTGCAAAAGACTTTCTCAATAGCCAGCTTCCAATTCTAAAAGCCCTGAAAGTGATATAGCCTAGTGGACGGCTCTATTGTCGTTCGACTTGTCGCTATCGCTTGTCTCCATCCATTCTGGCCATATATCCATTGGCCAGGATGCTTGTTGCCAAATTTGTCTCACAATATTCAGCCACTGCCGCAGTTGGGTTGGGTTCAGGCGCAGAGCCGCCGCATCTTCCTTTCCCTTGAACGCCATCTGGAAAGCCTTGTCACCTGGGGCTAGGTCTACCGCATGAGCAATCCAGGAAACAGTTTCCGGCTTACTGGTAACTGGGGCTTCCTTCTTAAGTTTAGCTTTGGCTGCTTGTTGAGCAAAGCTTTGCACTATCTCTTTGGGCAAACTGGAGTCCGATTGCTTCTCTAACCAATTGAGGTGGTGCGGCAATAGCTTGAGTAAGAGCCTCTGAGTCAACCAAACCTCAACGACCTCCTCTTCGGATAGTTGTCCGGTAAGCCGAAAACGATCTTCGCTGCCGACATACTCGGTCGTAATGCGCTTTAGTTCGCGAATGGGTTTAGTCATGAGCTTACAAATCACCGAAGCTGATATTGCCGTGGTTGTGAAGGAAGTCTAAATCCAGCTCTACGGGCTGCTGCTCCCCTTTCTCCTCAGCGGCTTTGCGTAAATTATTTAGCTTCATTAGATTGCTGAACTGATGAGTAGACAGAAGTTGGGCGTAAGCGACACTTAATGCGCCGCAGTCCCGTAGCTCCTTCAATGCCGACTCTGATAGGGCATTAAGTGCAGCTTCATCGATGCCGAAAACACCAGGTATAGCTTTTTTCTGCTCTTGTGAACTCGCTTGAATTGCTAAGGGTTTAATGAGCTCGTGCTTACTAAGTGCGTCGCAAATAATATTGGTCTTCTCTCGGGCCACCGCCAAGCGTTTAAGAAACTTCAGAGTACTGTTCAGCGTGTCGCTTGGTTGCCCATCCTCCGAGAATAAGGCGACTCCGGCGCTATCTGTACTAATACGATCGCTCTCTAGGTCTACGCAAGGGATGCGTTGGCCTTGTGCATTCTTGCGAATGGCAAATGGATAACTACGATAAAGAGACGGAATATAGCCTACCTGCCATTGACCCTCGGTGTTGATACAAAGGTTTTTCTTGCCCTCTAGTCCTTGTATCGACACTAGGCGAAATGAGGACTCACCCTTCTTGGCAAAACCCGTGGGCAGGTTAAAAATAATCTTAGCCATCTCCTCGGCAACGATTGGACACAGGCTGTCCTGGGAGGTGAACTGGTAACTGTCGTTTTCGAGCCAGTATTTACCGGCAAGATTGTTAGGGTTTATAGGTTTTATATCGGGCACTGAACTTCCTTAGTGTTAGAAACACTTTTTGATTATTGGCTATATTGGCTTACACCCACCAGATGATGGTGAAAGGCCTAAATTTCAAGTAGTCAGGCCCTATTCTCACATGGCGAGGGCATAAAAACTATTTTTGAACCACTTACGTCAAAAGAGTACCATGGTGGGCGCGCTTAAACTGCTTATACGCAGCAGTACCGACTTTAGAAAGAGAATAATATGAAGACTGATTTCAGTAGATTGCTTTTTACTTTCGTTATTGTGGCAGCGACTGCTGCGGCGCAGGCACAGGACCTTACTCTCTTTGAGGAAGTCCAGACCGATTCGTCGACGTCGGCGGCTGCCAATGATGACGCTGGCCCTCGTCGCAATGGGGTTTCAGGGCCTGCCTACACCCTAGTCGGAACCAGTAGGATCGGCGGGAAGCATACTGCGCTGCTGCGCGGCAGTGATGGCGAGGTGCAAAGAGTCGAATTTAGGGCAGGTGCGGGCGTGGCAGTGCCCGGCTCGGGTGGTTTCACCGTTGTTGATATTCAGTCTAGGCAGGTGAGGCTTAGACACCCAGCTAGCCAACCTTGTGTCAGCGACATGGATCAAGGCGTCAGTTGTGTCGATGGTATGAGTATATTGAGTATGGCTACGGCAGAACCCATTATCAGGCGAACGGAGCAGGCTCCTGAGCCTGAGACAGCCGAGCAGCCTGCCGATGCCGATGTGCCGCCAGATAACCCCTTTGCTGCGGCCTTGCGAGCGGCGGCGGAAAATGCGGATAGCCAAGAGGTTCGCGATACGGCGCAAAGGCGCCGTGAACGCTTCGCCCCACGTCGCATTGCCCCCGAAGATGTCCCAGAAGGAATGCGCTTAGTTCGCACCCCTTTTGGCGATCGCTTGGTTGAGCGATAGTCGTCACCATTGTGTCTAAGCCTATTAGCCTTTCAGCTTCTATCGTTCTATTCCACCCCGATGCCGACTGGCTAGGCGATACCTTGCGTTCGCTATCAGCCGCCTTCGTTCATGCTCGCGATAAGGGTTTGCTAGCGAGCCTTGGCGTCACCTTAATACATAACGATGACACGCTGGCTCACGACTGTGCACCCTCGGTGCAAGAACAAATAGCATCGATGCGCGCGCAAGGTATTACCGTGGATCACAGTTTTGGGCATGGCAATATAGGCTTTGGCGCAGGTCACAATATTGCCATTAGGCAGTCAGAGGCCGAGTTTCATTTGGTATTGAACCCAGACCTCAAGTTGGCTGATGATGCCTTAACTCAGGCCCTAAGCTTTTTAACAGGGCGTAAAGAGGTGGCCCTTGTCGCCCCGCAGATAAAGAATGATGCCGGAGAGAGCTTACATGGCTGTAAACGCTACCCGTCTGTGTTTGATTTTCTGCTGCGCGGGTTTGCCCCGCAAATGCTTAAGAGACGCTTTGCTAAGCGCCTTGCTCACTACGAAATGCACGACTTAGCCGAAGATACCGTTAGCGTGGACATCCCTATCAGCAGTGGTTGCTGCATGTTATTTAGAACGCACGCCTTGCTTCAGGCTGAGGGCTTTGATGAGCGCTATTTCCTCTATTTTGAAGACTTCGATATCAGTATTCGCATTCGAGCGTATGGCTTAATTGCTTACGTGCCTTGGGTGCATGTCATCCACCATGGAGGCCATAGTGCGAAGAAGGGCTGGCGTCATATCCTCATGTTTGCCCGTTCCGGACTGAGGTTCTTCCACTCCCATGGCTGGCGGCTATTATGAAGATAGATGTTCACGGCAAGCGTGTGTTGCTAACCGGAGGGACCGGGTTCATAGGCCGAACTTTGCTGCAGCGACTGCAGGAGTCGCGTTATGACATCAATGTTCTAAGTCGCAAGGCGCCAGCCCAAGGCCCCGATACTCAAGGCTGTCGCTACTTCTGCGGAGATATTACTGATAGCGCTATATTGAACGACGCCTGCGCCGGTGTAGATACTGTTTTTCACCTCGCAGCTTATGCGCACGTCAATCAGCATGACACTGCTTTGATGCGGCAGACCAATATAGAAGGAACACGATGCTTGCTCGAGGCAGCTTTGGAGCAGGGTGTCAGACGGATAGTCTATTTCAGCAGTGTTTTGGCAGCTGCCGAGGATAGCGCGATCAGCGCCTACGGCCTTGCTAAGCGAGAGGCTGAGCAGTTGCTGCTTGACGCTGCTCAAAAAGGGCAGATAGAGGTAGTGTGTTTACGCCCGGTCAATGTCTATGGCTTGGGTATGCAGGGCAATCTTTTGAGTCTTATAAAATTAATGATGAAGGGTTACTTCCCTCCTTTGCCAAGCCCCAGCGCTAGACTCTCTCTTGTAGGCAGTCGTGACCTGTGTGAGGCTGCATTATTGGCTGCCCTTCACGATCGCGCCAATGGCCAGGTCTATACGGTAACCGATGGGCGCACTTACAGCCTTAAAGGCTTGGAGACTAATATACGCCGTTTAAAAGGCAAGCCAGCAGCCAAGTGGGCCATGCCGCTGCCCGTTTTCTGGCTTGGAGCCTGGACCTTAGAGCTCTTGGGCAGAGTGCTGCGCTTTGCCAATGCGCCGGGCCTGCGCTCTTATCGAGTGCTGACACAAGACAATGTATTCTCCTGCGAGAAACTGCAACAGGAACTAGGCTATAATCCGGCCTCAAACCTAGGCGACGAGCTAGCCTCTATTGTGCGGCAGTTTGAGCGCTAGAGTGTTATTTAAACTCACGAGATAAGAAAGTAAAAGGCAAGCGATTGAAACTTACACCTACCGCTATCCCCGACGTCATCGTCATTGAACCTAAAGTATTCGGCGATCACAGGGGTTTTTTTATGGAGACTTGGCGCGAGAGTACATTGGCCGAAGTGGCCCCGTCATTGCGTTTTGTTCAGGATAATCACAGCAAGTCTAGTAAAGGCATTTTGCGTGGTTTGCATTATCAATTGCAGCAGCCCCAGGGCAAACTGGTGAGAGTGGTCTCCGGCGAAATCTATGATGTGGCCGTAGACATGCGCCGAAGTTCGCCTACTTATGGTCAGTGGGTAGGAGAAATCCTGTCAGCAGAAAACCGCAAACAGTTGTGGGTTCCGCCGGGCTTTGCGCATGGCTTTATCGTCACAAGTGATAGCGCAGAAATGGTTTACAAGTGTACGGATTATTACGCCCCGGACGATGAATATTCGCTGTTATGGAATGATCCGCAATTGGCTATTGATTGGCCAATGGAGGGCATTGATCAGCCCATTTTGTCAGACAAAGACAAAGCGGCCCAGCTGTTTAACAATGCGCCTACCTACGCCTGAGTATCAATTCGCGAGAAAAACTAATGACGCAAGCCAAAGGAAAAACCATAGCGATATGCGGTGCAGGAGGACAGCTGGGTCAGGCGCTTAGAGAATCTGATTTGGCGCAAGACTATACACTCCTGTGCTTCGATCGCGCTGCCTTGGATATTAGTGACCCACAACAGGTGGCAAAAGCTCTAGATGCACCGCGCCCCGACATCATAATCAATGCGGCGGCCTATACCGCTGTCGACAAAGCAGAGTCCGAGCCAGAGCTTGCTTTTGCCATTAATGAAAATGGCGCTCAGAATCTCGCCATGTGGGCTAGCGCAAACGATGCACATCTGGTTCATATCTCTACAGACTTTGTATTCGATGGCTGCGCCCATTCTCCTTATAGAGTGAACGATGAGCTCAATCCCTTGAGTGTCTACGGTAAGAGCAAACTAGCCGGCGAGCAACAAGTCATTAAAATATTAGGCGGACAGGCCAGTATTGTACGCACCGCGTGGCTATATTCGGCGACAGGCAATAATTTTGTTAACACGATGCTAAGGCTAATGCGCGAGCGAGACATTTTAACGATAGTCGATGATCAAATAGGCACACCCTGTTCTACGCGCAGTCTTGCTCGTTTTATCTCGGCTTTGCTCAGCGGTGATTTACGCGGTGGCATACATCATTGGACTGACGCCGGCGCGGCCAGTTGGTATGACTTTGCAGTTGCGATCTATCATGAGGCGATGGCGCAGGGCCTGCTCAGTAAAGAGGTGCAGATTACACCAATTCCGGCGAGTCAGTTTCCAACACCGGCGACGAGGCCGAGTTATAGCGTGCTGGATAAGCACGAGACCTTAAGCAAGATCGACTGCGCGCAAAAGCACTGGCGCGAAGAATTACGAGAAGTTTTGGTAGAGCTCTCTAGCAATTGATTTGGCTAGAGCAATAAAAATCATAAAGAAAGAGAACTGATACTAATGGCGAGCGTATTAATTACCGGAGCAGCGGGCTTTATTGGCGCAAACTTCACCCACTACTGGCTGAAATGCTATCCAAACGATCATGTTATCGCATTTGATGCGCTGACTTATGCTGGTAATACATGGAATTTAGTCGATGTGTGGGAAAATAAAAACTTCACTTTCGTGAAGGGAGACATCTGCGATCAGGCTCTTATTGAAACTCTGCTAAAAGAGCATGATGTGCGCACCATCGTTCACTTTGCGGCCGAGAGTCATGTGGATCGATCGATTACGGGCCCTGATGCCTTTATCGAAAGCAATATAGTGGGAACCCATAGTTTACTAAAGGCGGCCAAAAACTGTTGGTTAGACACGGATGAGAGTACTCCTCATCATTTTCATCATGTCTCCACTGATGAAGTCTATGGCACCTTGGGCCCTAATGATCCGGCGTTCTCCGAGCTTACGCCCTATGCGCCAAATTCTCCCTATGCCGCTAGCAAGGCCTCGTCTGATCATTTGGTAAGAGCCTACCATCATACCTATGGTCTAAGAGTGACAACTAGCAACTGCTCGAATAATTATGGGCCATATCATTTCCCAGAAAAGCTTATCCCCCTTTGCCTGCTTAATATTCTTCATGGCAAGGCCCTGCCTATTTACGGCGATGGCTTGCAAATAAGAGACTGGTTATACGTGGAGGATCACTGCCAAGGCATCGACTTAGTTATCAAGAAGGGACGCGTTGGGGAAACTTATAATATTGGCGGCAATAATGAGTGGACGAATATCGATGTGGTTAAGCTGCTTTGCGAGCTAGTGGACGCACGGTTTTCTCAGCAAAGTGAGTTGAGCCAGCGCTTTGAGCAGTGCCCCGCAGCACAGGGCAGAGCTAGCTCTGAACTTATCGAATTCGTAACGGATCGCCCAGGACATGATACTCGCTATGCAATTGATGCCAGCAAGATAATGTCCGAGTTGGGCTACGAGCCGAAGGCAAGTTTTGGCGATGGCTTGAGCTCAACAATTGACTGGTACTTAAACAACGAATCCTGGTGGCGCAAGATTCAAGATGGCAGTTATTGCGAAGGCTTTTAAGCGTCTCTCGCCGTATTAGGATTCGAAAAAGAAAAAGTATTGTTCATCGCCTGTGCTGTAGACCATTTTGAAGTCTGCAGTGCCGTCGGCGTTTAGGTCCCCCGCACCAAATAATCCTGTAGCGAAACTATCCGCATAAGTGGCCGGGTCGACGCGGCGCACGACAAAGTCGGCATACATCGTCATGGAGCGGCCATTAAACATAAATGTGGTAGTGCCATCGTCTCTCATTCGAATATTGCTGACGCCATTCAAACCGCTCAGTCCCGCTAAAAACTCAGAGGAAATGGTGGGTGCAGTGCTAAGGTTTTGGAAACGCGTTTCGCCGCCTGCTGTGTACACAACGGATAGGTATACGCCTCCTGGAATACTCAAATGTTCTAGTAAATAGACTCCTGTATCGGTTTCTATATTTGGGTCTAGTACATAAGAGGTCAGGCTCGGTCTTAGGTTATAGCGATCATAGTAGGAGTTGTTAATATAGACCTTACCCTCATCGTCTAGTTCGAAAGGGGGTGGACCTTGATTGCCTTGAACAGTGATATTGCCGTAAGGGGTGATGCTTAGTTCAGGAATGCCGAGATCGCTAAGAAATGTCTGCAATGTGCTGATGCTGGCCAGTGCCGGTTCGAACTCGATCTGCAGGCCCTCATCTGTGACGAATCTGCCGCTAGAGTCTTGGGCGATATAAACTTCCGCATCTTCGATGGCGTCCAATCGAATGACGCGATAGGGATAAAAGTGAGCGCTGACGTCACCCACAATCAGTTCCGCTAGCCCGCTGGCGACGACCTGAGTGACTTCTAGCTCGGTGCTAAGTAAAACAGGCACTCGGTTCATGGTCTCTAGCAGTGTGTCCCCTGAGAGCAAAGGGGACTCTTGTGACAGATTGACAACGGAAGACTGAGTAATGTCTGTCACTGTAGGACTAATCAAGGTGAGGCCGCCAGTATAGTCGGCATCGTCATTGATAATATTAACGGTCGCCGTTACTTGGTCGCCCAAGCTAGCGCCAGTGGCGAGCGATATAGTGACTGTAAAAGCAGTGTCTAATTCGCCTATCTCGTTATCGATGATGGGAATGTTGATAGTTTGGCTACTAACACCATCGGCGAATACTAGCGTACCGCTAGTGGCGGTAAATCGATCTGGTGATGTCGCTGTGCCGGCTGTTGTTGCATAGTTAACCTGTGCCTCACCGCTGGTGCCGGATGTACGCTGTACGGTTATCGCTGCCGTACCCACGTCTTCGGAAATGTCGTAGCTCTCGGCTGTGAGCGAAATTTCGCCCTCTTCATAGTCCGTTATGGTAATAATGGCAGTATCGATAGCGCCTAGTGTGTCGCCGCTCTCTCCCGATAGCGTAAGCCTGAGAGTCTCTTCGCCTTCGAGTAAGGCATCATCAAGAATAGTCATATTGACCGTTCGTGCAGTGGCATCGCCCGCGTTCCACGATAAAGTACTGGAGATCGCCGTGTAGTCGAACCCTGCGCTTGCGCCGATATCGGCCGATGTAATAGTAACGCTTGCAGCCCCTGTGGTATCCCCGGTACGAGTGACAGTAATGACTAATGGAGAAACGTTTTCCGCCACGGTGTAAGTGGCCGCGGAGAACTCAATTTCGGCAGCTTGAGCATGAACTCCAAGAAATAGAAAGATGGTAAGTAGTAGAGGCCTAAAACCCATGACATATACTCTTTTAAAACAAGCGAATGATACACACTGTTATCAGCGGCAGAAGCGGACAAATCTTGAACGCTGTGAATGGTTTAGGCAAGTGGAATTAAACACTGACTTCAACAAATAAAAAATTATGAGATACTTGGCCAAGTAAAGGAATGCCCTGCCCGTTATAGGCTTAGATAATAGGAATAGTCATGAAATTCTTCCATAAGGTTTGCCGCCAGCTTAGTTTCGCTCTCACCCTGACTCTGGCTTTGTTGAGCTCTGCTACTGCCAATGCCAGTACCCTGATGCAGTTGAGTATTGAACAGGTTCTTCACCGAGCGGAGCTCGTATTCGAGGGCGAGGTGCTGGCAACCGATACTGTCGAGCGGGCTGATGGCAGCATTCGCACTTATGTTCGTTTTGCGGTAACAGATCTCATAAAGGGCGCCTACAGCAATGACACTATTGACCTCAGTTACTTAGGTGGGCGGCTTGGCGATCGCCAGTTGCGTGTTTCCGATATGCAAATTCCTGCAGTTGGAGAGGTCGGTATCTATTTTGTTGAATCAGTAAGCCAGTCAATGGTTAGCCCGCTAGTGGGTTGGGCTCAGGGGCATTATCTGATTGAGCGGATAGGTGGCGATACCATCATTAGCACCGCAGACGGGCAGGCAGTTGTAGCGGTAAACGCAGGTTCAGCGAGCGCTAGCAGCAGTTTTAGTACAGGGGTAGCAAAAGGAATAGTGGTGCCTAAGTCTGCCTTTGCGAAGCAGCTCACTAAACCGCTGACGCCCAGACAGTTTAAGCAGGCTCTTCGAGCGATCATGGACGAGCAGTGAAAGGGAAGCGAATAATGAAGAAAGCGTTATTTGGTGTTGCTTTATTTTTACTTAGTAGCCTTATCTACGGCTATACCATCAAAGGTGAAAGATGGCCTTACCCAACGACTCTAATTTATACGGGCATCAACGGTAGTGCACCTAGCGGCGTGCGCTGGCGCGATGCGGTACAAGATGCAGCTGCGCAGTGGAGCGATTCAACGAGCTTTGAGTTTCAGATTTCAAATGACTATAAAGACCCTTGCGATGGTTCTTCCGATCTGGGCCCTAACTTCTCTTCAGGAGACGGTCTCAATGGCATGGACTTTACCAGTAGCATTTGTGGTGAAGGCTTTGAAGATTATGTGCTTGCCGTGACCCGCATTTTTTATTCTCATGAATTTGGCAGTTTGAACGTCGAGATTACCGAGGCCGACGTTTTATTCAACGACTCTGTTAACTGGGATGTCTACGATACCAAGCCTAATTTTACTCCCTTAGACCTTATCGATTTTCGCCGCGTCGCACTGCATGAGTTGGGTCATGCCATTGGCATGAGGCATGCCGAGGAAGGACTCTCGACCTTCAACTATGATGATTGTTTGCGCGCGGGTGATTGCCCAATCATGGTACCAACAGTGTCAAATAATTTTGCCTTGCAGTCCGACGATATTAACGGGGTTAATGATCTGTACTCCGGCTACCAAAGCTGCCCCTATACGGAGGTAGGTTTCGGCAGTTTGAACGGAGAGCTGGCAACAGGGGATTGTACGGTTAGGGAGTTGGCTGGCGGTGCAAATGACGATAGCTTCGTAGACGTTTATCAGCTTGATCTAGACCAGGACACCACTCTTAATCTCACGATGCGAGCGCCCTCTTTGGACTCTGTACTGCTGCTAATGGATGTGGATTCGCAAATCTTTGCAGCTGACGATGATAGCGCCGGAGGATGTGATGCTCAGTTAAGCGAATCTTTAAGCGCCGGGCGCTATGTGATTCTTGCCAATACCTTTACCGAGGCAACGGAATGCGGTGGTACCGAAGGCAGTTATCGGCTTGATATTGGTTTCGAACTGCCCTCCCAGCCTATGCTTAGCAATGAGACAAGTCTTCTAGGTGGGGTTTCCTCTGCTAGCTTTACTGGTGGAGTCACGATTAATCGAGGTCAGACTTATGTGAATGCGGTGACCTCTGACGACACCTTCGACGTGCTCGGGAATATCGCAGTAGACCCAGCCCATATTGGACAGCCAGGTTTTCTTGTCATCGCAGCCATAATGGAAGATGGTCAAATATTGCTAAAGAATGAGTTTGGAGACTTTCTGCCAATAGGTGCTGGAGGCATTACCGCGGCTCAGAGAAAGACTCTGGCCAGCCAGGAAGCGCTTGATATTCTGTTAAATATTACCCCTTCTGCTTTGGGCATTAACGAGATTGAGCTTGGGTTTCTCATTGGCTATGGGCTAGATGCTCAGCCAAATGAGGTCTATTTTCATGAAACGCCCATAAGCCTTGTGGTACAGCCATAGACTAGAAAAGCGCGATAGAGGTCGTTTCTAAATTTACTAAGAGTACGCTGGCACTGTATAATCGGGACATCTCGTTAACGATTAGGCAGTCGATCGCAAAGCCGGTGGCAAACGAAGCCGCCTTAACGAGTCACAGTTTATAAGATCTTGACTGAGTTTATTGGAGAGGAATTTAGCGTGACATTGTTTAACAGCAGTATTTTTTCGCATATTTTGCGCTCAGGCGTAATGTTTTTGGGCTTGATTTGCGCGACTGGCGCAACGGCTCAGTCTAGCGCGGACTTAATCGCAGAGCGCCTAAAGCCTGTGGGTGAGGTATGTGTTGCTGGTGACCCCTGTGCTGGCGGCACAGCGGCTCCTGCGGCTGCCGCATCTGGTGAGTTTGTGGCGGAGAATGCCTATCAGCAAAACTGCTCCGTCTGTCACGCTTCCGGTATGGCGGGTGCCCCTAAACTAGGTGATTCTGATGAGTGGGCAAAGCGAATTGCAGACAAAGGTATGGACGGCTTGGTGAGCAATGCCATCAATGGTATCAATGCGATGCCTGCGCGTGGTATGTGTATGACATGTAGCGACGAGAACATCGCTGAGCTGGTGGATTACCTGACAGCTCAATAAATAAGGGCTTGTTCATCTTATATTAAGATAAATTAGCGCATTCTATGTATGTATAAGTAACAACTGGAAACAGTTAATTAGGAGTAGACATGATGGGTATTGCAAGAATGATCAAGTCTGGTGTTGTACAAGTGGGTGCCGTAGCAGCATTGGTTCTAATGGCCGGTTCGGCAAGCGCTGGAAGCAATGCAGTAATGCAATTGGCGGCTGTCTCAGACGGTTTTGATGCTGAAGCCACTTACACACAAAAGTGCTTCATGTGCCATAACACGGGCGTAGGCGGTGCACCTAAAGTAGGGACTGCATCTGATTGGACTGCTCGTCTAGAGAAAGGTTTTGATGCTGTTTACGAAAACGCACTTAAGGGCATTAACGCTATGCCTGCTAAAGGTATGTGCTTTGAGTGTACAGATGATGACTTGAAAGCCGTAGTGCAATACATGGTAGATAACAGCAAGTAAGGTCAACTTACACTGTTTGCTAAAAAGGGGCTTAGGCCCCTTTTTTGTGTCTGCAGTAATTGCTCTACAAAAACATATCTTTGAGGCCTGCGATGGCCACATCTGCCTTTTGCTGCTTTTGTTCGGGTGTGGAGTCGCCCCTGCCTTCCCATTCGAGTAACTCTTGAGGCAGCTCCTCTAAGAAGCGACTAGGTGTTGTGGCCATGACTTCGCCGAACTGCTTGCGTTTTTTGGCCAGCGTGAAACATAGGCCGCGCTTTGCCCGTGTAATACCCACATAGGCTAGTCGTCTTTCCTCGTCGATGTCATCGTTTTCGATACTGTTTCGATGGGGCAACATGTCTTCTTCCATGCCCATGATAAACACTTGGGGAAACTCCAGGCCTTTGGCCGCGTGCAGGGTCATCAGCTGTACTTGATTGTCGACACTTTCTTCCTCCTGACGCTCCATGATGTCGCGCAGAATGAGTTTATTGATGGCTGCCTCAATATCGCTGTCACCATCCTCCTCCTCGGCTGTGTTGAGGCTGTTTTGCAAAGACTCGATGAGTATGTCCACATTGGCCAAGGCGCGTTCGGCGGCTGGTGGTGTGCGAGAATTTTGATGAATCCAGCCTTCGTAGTCCATATCCGCTAGCATCTCCCTAATAGCGGCAATGCTGTCGCCGCGCTGGGAGCGCTCACTGATGCGCTCAATCCACTGGGCGAAGTCCACCAGTTTCTCGCGTTTACTATTGTTCAAGTGCTGGCCTAGGCCAATCTCTGAGCATGCCGCCAATAAGGCAACTCCTCGCTCAGTGGCATAGTTCGCCAAGGCTTCTAAAATTGAGGGGCCAATCTTGCGCCTAGGGGTATTGATGGCACGTAAGAAGGCATTGTCATCGTCTGGATTGATGAGCAGTCTCAGGTAAGCCATGACATCTTTGATTTCTGTGCGCGAGAAGAAAGAGGTGCCTCCCGTAATTTGATACGGAATTTGATGGGCTTGCAGATGAATCTCTAGGGTTCGAGCCTGATGGTTGCCTCGATACAATACGGCAAAATCACGAAATTTGAGATTCTTGTGTGCGCACATGCTCAGAATTTCCGTGGCGATGCGTTCCACCTCGGTGTCCTGATTTGGGGTGACCAGAACCCGTATAGGGTCACCAAGGCCCAGCTCACTCCATAGTTTTTTCTCATATAAGTGCGGGTTATTGGCGATAAGCGTATTGGCCGCTCGCAGAATATTATTATTGGAGCGATAGTTCTGCTCTAGCTTAATCAGCTTAAGCCCGGGGTAGTCTTTCTCCAGCTCCATCATGTTCTCGGGGCGTGCACCGCGCCAGGAATAGATGGACTGGTCGTCATCCCCCACTACGGTTAAACCGTTTCGAGCTCCCACTAATAGCTTAACCAGCAGGTATTGACTGGTATTGGTGTCTTGGTACTCGTCCACCAATAAATAATGAATACGATTCTGCCAGCGATCCAAGACGCTCTTTTCTTTTTGGAAAAGCACAACAGGAAGTAAAATTAAGTCATCGAAGTCGACGGCGTTAAAGGCTAAGAGATGACGCTGATACTGTTCGTACACTCTTGCGGCAAAGGCGGCCTCGGCATCTTCGGCTTTGCTTAGCGCCTCGCTGGGAAGAATCAGTTGGTTCTTCCAGCCAGAGATGGTGTGTTGTATGAATTTAATCTCTTCGTCGTTGATATCGGCATCTTTGTGCAGCAGACTTTTCAGCAGCCCTAAACTGTCTTGAGTATCAAACAATGAGAAGCCGGGCTTATAGCCCAATTTCTTATGTTCTTTACGCACAATGGTAAGACCAAGATGGTGGAATGTGGATACGGTTAAGCCGCGGGTGTTGTTTTTGCTCCCTCGCTCGCGCGCAAGGTTTGCCACTCGCTCCTTCATCTCCTTGGCGGCCTTATTGGTGAACGTTACCGCGGCTATTTTATGAGCTGGGTAGCCACAGTCGTTGATGAGATAATTGATCTTGCGGGTGATTACACTGGTTTTACCACTGCCAGCGCCGGCTAGGACCAACAGAGGCGTACTGATGTATTTGACGGCCTCTTTTTGTTTTGCGTTTAGATTGTTCACTGTATATGCGTCAATGTTTGCTACGCCTATATCAGGCGTTATCGACTCCGAAACCTCGTGGGGCACTGTAAGAATTGCACAAAGAAGGCGCAAGCAAATGCACATTTATTGAGCGACTAGGTAGCTGATGCTAGTACTCGATCTAATTCGCCACTATTATATACAACACCTCGCTTGATGCCTCTTCAACATTTAGCATTTTTTCGTCTTAGATCAAAAAAAGCGACGTATAGTTTAAAAAACTTGAAGGAAAGCCCTAGTGCGGCCGATAACTGCTATTGAGTCGAAATAAATACGGAGTTCTGCAGTGCGAATACTGCTGATTGCCGAGGAGGACGAGGAGTTTCAAACTATCTCCGCCCACCTCAATGGCATACAAGGATCCCAACATCGCCTGTCTTGGTGTCAGGCGGACTTGTCTGTGCTTGTCTCTTTAGCAGTGACACAGTTTCAGCTGGTTATCTGGGGTCGAGTGTCTGACAAGACTACCGCTCGGAACCTGCTGGTCGAATTGAATCGGCAGCACCCGGAAGTGCCCGTGGTGATGATAGTTGATAACGCTCCAAAGCACGTGGATGCAGTGTCCTTGGCCCGTGGCGAATCTGACTTTCTGCTGCGTAGTACTCTGAGCGTAGAGACTCTCTCGCGCGCCATTGATTACGCCTTCTCCCCTGCCAGTTCCAATGAAAGCGTTGCCAAAGAGATTAAGGCAGACCCTCTAACAGGGCTGGGTAATCGGCAAGATTTTCGCGACCAGTTGTCCGCCATCCTAGGAGCGGCGACAAAGTCCAATACCGTCGGTTTGCTGCTTATCGACGTTGACCAGTTTAAGAAAGTGAACGCCTCCTATGGGCAAGGGGCAGGCGATGCTTTGATACAGCTAATTGCAGAGCGCATTCGTTCCAGCCTATCAGAGAGCCAGTATCTATCTCGCATAGGCGGCAATGAGTTTGCAGTGCTCTTTGAAGACCCTATGGGTAAAGTGCAGACGAGCTGTAAACAATGCGTGGACAGTATTATAGAGGCCATGTCTAAGCCTTTTCCTGTTGCGCAACATGCGGTGCGAATGCATGTGAGTGTGGGCATTGCTCAGAACCTGCAAGCCAATGTCACCGTAGACCAAATGCTAGCCAATGCTGATACAGCCATGCGTGTCGCTAAGCGAGAGAAAGGAAGCAACTACCAGGTTTATAGTACCGAAATGACGGCTGTGGAGGATAAGACGCTACGGCTCGAGTCTGAGATGCGTAAAGCTCTTAGAAATAATGAATTTGAGTTGTACTACCAACCTCGTATCGATATTTCCCAGAACAAGATTGTAGGTGCTGAAGGCCTCATTCGCTGGCGTCACCCGAAGCGCGGCTTGCTCCCTCCTAGTGAATTTATTTCCGTAGCCGAGGAAACAGGCATGATTATGCCCTTGGGCTATTGGATTATTCACCAGGCCTGCTCCGATTTGAACATACTAGCCTCGAAAGGCCATCACGATGTTCAGTTGGCCGTAAACGTATCGTTTAAGCAGTTTCAAGATCCCAAGTTCGTAGATACCGTCGCGAATATCCTAGAGAAGCAAGCTATTTCCGAAGGCCGTCTCGAATTTGAGCTGACAGAGACTACGATGATGATAGAAGGTCAGTCTGTCGATAAGAGTCTCAAGCGCTTGAGCCAACTAGGTATCGATATTTCCCTAGACGATTTTGGCACCGGCTACTCATCGTTTGCCCATATTCAACGACTGCCCATATCGGTGCTCAAGATTGATCGCTCATTCGTGAGCAGTGTGAATACCAATGAAGATGACGCCACCATCGTTCGAGCCATTATCAATTTGGCTCATAGCCTTAGCATGCAGGTTATTGCTGAGGGCGCGGAGACGTCTGAGCAAATCGAGTTTTTGTGTCTTAATAAATGCGATCAAGTTCAAGGCTATTTCTTCAGCAAGCCCATTACCTTCTCTGATCTCAAACAACTTCTTAATCAAGAAGACTTCGTCGACCAGCATATTCAGTCTGTTATAGCCGACAATTCTAAAATATAGCTCCTTCCCCAAACTTGCGTAATTCGGTTTTCTAATCTATTGCTTATATAGTGGCGAAGGTAATCACCGTCGCCGGTAATCAACTGACTCCATGGAAGGAGCCTATGTCTTTAGCGGTAGTTTATACGCGGGCGAATGTGGGAATTGAAGCCCCTTTAGTCACAGTGGAAACACACCTGTCCAATGGTTTGCCCGGCCTAGCGATCGTTGGCTTGCCTGAAGCTGCAGTACGCGAGAGTAAAGAGCGCGTACGCAGCGCCATTCTTAACGCCAACCTGGAATTTCCCACAAGGCGCATTACTATCAATCTTGCTCCCGCCGATTTGCCAAAGAACAGTGGACGTTTTGATCTTGCCATAGCGCTGAGTATATTGGCCGCTTCCGAACAGATCCCAGTAGCCGCATTGGCCCAATACGAGGTGCTAGGAGAGTTAGCCCTAACCGGTGGTATACGGCATGTCTACGGTGTGCTTCCTGCCGTACTGGCAGCTACAGAAAGTAATCGCGAGTTGATTCTGCCTAGCGTTAATGCTCAAGAGGCAAGCCTTGTGCGCAATGTTAAAGCTCTCAGCGCATCTCATCTACTGGATGTCTGTCGGCATTTGACTGAAGGCTCTGGAATGCAAGCCTGTCGATTCAACGCAGAGGCCTCCAAGCCCAGCGGTCTTAGCCGAGGCGTAGACATTGCCGATATCAAAGGGCAGGAATCCGCTAAGCGCGCCTTGTTAATAGCCGCGGCGGGTAGTCACAATATTCTATTCGTTGGTCCTCCCGGTACAGGCAAGACGATGTTGGCCAATAGCTTGGCGGGCCTGCTGCCCCCGCTTAGTGAAAAGGAGGCGCTGGAGGCGGCCGCCATTAAGTCCATTGCGAAACTTCCCATTGATCCTGAGGTGTGGCTTGAACCCAGCTTTAGAGCGCCCCATCACACCGCCACTAGCGTTTCTCTAGTGGGAGGCGGCGCTCAGGCAAGTCCAGGCGAAGTGACCTTGGCTCATCGTGGTGTGTTGTTCTTGGATGAGTTAACGGAGTTCAGCAGGCATGTCTTAGAAGTGCTGAGGGAACCTATCGAGTCTGGAATCATTAGTATTTGCCGCGCAAGTTATCGATTACAACTGCCAGCCAATTTTCAGCTTGTCGCTGCTATGAATCCCTGTCACTGCGGTTTCGCGGGCGACCCTAGCAATGCATGCCGTTGCAGTGACGCGCAGATACAGCGTTATTTAGATAAAATCTCTGGTCCTCTACTCGATCGAATCGATTTGATAATGACCGTTCCACGAGTTAGCCATGCAGAGCTAATGAACGCCGAGATAGCGCAGTCGAATGAAAGCAGTGAAGCTTTAAGAGAACGCGTTATGCATTGCAGAGAACTACAACAACAAAGAGCAGGGAGGCTCAATAGCGACATGACTAATAGAGAGATACAAACCCATTGCACCCTTGATAAATCGAGCGAGAAGAGTTTGGCCGAAGTAGTCGACAAACTCCAGCTATCTGCGCGATCGTGCCACCGCGTTCTGAAAATTGCGCGCACCATCGCTGACCTAGAAGGCCACGCAAAGATTCAACAACAAGACCTAATGGAGGCCGTTGCGTACAGAAGAATGGAGTCTTGCTTCACTCACGGTGCTCAATCTCTCCTAGCGAAAGACTAAAAATACCACCCCACAACACCCAAAAAACCAAAGGGGTCAGAACAACTTGATCGCGCGCACGCCAAGCAGCGTCAACGCCATCTTGCGGCATTGACGCCTGCCCGGCTACACCGCGATGAGCAAGCTGGCATAGCCGCTGTGTGCGAAATGGAGAGAAATCAAGTTGTTCTGACCCCTTTGATTTGCAGGCGATTCAGTCGGACTGTTTGATTGTGGATATATGGAATTTGCTAGCGAGCTGTCGTGGCCTAATTCCCAATGCTCAGCAGCAAATCTTTTAATTCTTAGCCAAATTGGGAGGCTATGATCGCTTGGATTGATCGTTTAGATTACTGCTCCATCTCTTTTTCGAGTTTGCCTAAAGCTTCTTCTAGCTGCGTAATTCGCTCTTGGGCGCGTTGAAGAGCTATGCGCTGGGCATCGAAGTCTTCTCTCGTTACTAGGTCCAGTCGCTCGAAGGTTTTGCTGATGGCCGAGTGCAACAGTTGCTTTGCGTCCTCGCCTGCGGCCTCTGCCTTTGGGAGCAAAGTGGCGATTTGAGCGCTGAGCTCTTCGAGAATCTGCTTGTTAATCATCGTAAACTCCATTGTCACTTATAAGACGCAAATCAAAGGGGTCAGAACAACTTGATCCTACGCGCCGTCAGGCCACGTCAAAGCCAACTGGAAGAAGTTAGTTGCCAAGCCGGATCAAACTGTTCTGACCCCTTTGATTTAGGTGGATTGTATCCTAGTGGAGGGGGCTTAGCTAAGTGTGCGCACAATGGTGCATAAAATAGCAATTTGCTCATTAGGCACCATTTTGGTGCTTTGCACCCATGCTGATGGGCTGCAAATGTTAATGGTGCTTTATTTTTTATTTGTGATATATTCCTGAAAGTGCTTAAAACAAAGGGCTGTAGGTGTTTTATTACAGTTTTAATAAAAATGGGCACGCATTGTGCTTCAGTGAGAGCGACATTTGAGTGTGTGTCCACGAGATATACTGCACACCCTGAAATGGTGCGTGAAGCACACAGAAATTATTTTATTAAAACGTCAAGGAGTTACTTGAAATGAAAAAACTTACAACAGCATTGCTAGCTACTGGTCTTTTGTCTGCTGCTTTCACAGCACAAGCTCAAGATGCAATCAGCGCAAACGTTGCACTTACTACTGATTACATCTACCGCGGTGTTTCTCAAACTAGCGGCGGTTCAGCTATCCAAGGTGGCTTTGACTATGCGAGTGAGTCTGGCTTCTACATCGGTACTTGGGCTTCAAGCATCACATTTGATGACAGCATCGAGATCGATTACTACGCAGGTTTCTCCGGAAGCCTAACTGAAGAAGTTGGCTTTGATGTAGGTGTTCTATACTACGATTACCCAGGAATGAGCAGCGACGATTTCGTTGAAATTTACGGCTCTCTAAGCTTTGGCGATCTAGGTGTAGGCATTGCTTACTCTGACGATTTCTACGCTGGTGTAGGCGACGCTCTATACTACACGCTGGATTACGGCTTCGATCTAGGTAACGACTTCTCCTTGGGCCTACACTACGGCTACCAAGACTTCGACCAACCAGTATTTGGTACTGAAGATGGCTACTCTGAGTACAATGTTTCTATCTCTAAGCCAGTTGGCGGTGTAGATCTATCATTGATGTACACAGATACAGACATCAGCGAAACAAACTGTGGCGGTTCTGAAGACTGCAGCAGCACTCTAGTATTCTCTATCGGTAAATCTTTCTAAGATTTATTCGGTGAGCACTTTTGGTGCTCGACTAGAAGCATAAGAAAAGGCCCGCAATTGCTGCAATTGCGGGCTTTTTTGTGTCTGTCACTTTTACCCCTCTCATTCCTCTTTATTAGGTGGCGCCCTATTCTGGAACGCACTCGCCATGTGTGCACTATTGTAGTGCTCAATAATGGGGCGATATAGGTCTGGTATAGACTAAATGCTATGCTTTTATCGTAAGTTGTTGATTTTATAGCTAGTTTTCTACTTTGGCATACTCCATGCATTAAGGATATGCAGGTGTATCTGCACTGAATCGGCGGAGCGGATATTTATAGGTAAGGAGCAAATGTATGAAGTTAGTAACGGCAATTATTAAGCCATTCAAATTGGACGATGCCCGAGAAGCGCTATCAGAAATTGGTGTGCAGGGTATTACAGTAACTGAAGTGAAAGGCTTTGGGCGGCAGAAAGGACACACTGAACTGTACCGTGGTGCAGAGTACGTGGTTGATTTTCTTCCTAAAGTAAAAATTGAAGTAGCAATTGGTGACGAGCTTTTGGATCAAACCTTAGAAGCAATCACTAAAGCGGCGAATACTGGCAAAATCGGTGACGGCAAAATCTTCGTTTCTGATCTCGCTCAAGTTATTCGAATCCGTACAGGCGAAACTGGCTCTGAGGCAGTTTAAACAACAGAACTAATTGAACAACTTTAATGACTACTTAAATAATCGGGCTCAATAGACTCGAACCTGGTTCGGAGGTGATAAGGTGCAAGACCAAATTTTTCAACTACAGTACGCAATAGACACGTTCTATTTTCTAACCATGGGCGCGCTCGTCATGTGGATGGCGGCTGGTTTCTCTATGCTAGAAGCTGGTTTAGTACGCTCTAAAAACACGACGGAAATTCTTACGAAAAACGTCGCTCTCTATTCAATTTCCTGCATCATGTATTTGGTGTGTGGTTACGCAATCATGTACGGCGGCGGTATTTTCCTAGCCGGTATTGATGGTGGTGACACGCTTGTGGCAGATGCCCTTGCAGGCAAAGCAGAAGAAGGCTTCGATGGCGGCTCTGTTTACTCAGGTGCTTCTGACTTCTTCTTCCAAGTAGTATTCGTAGCAACGGCAATGTCAATTGTCTCTGGTGCGGTGGCTGAGCGCATGAAGCTTTGGTCTTTCCTACTGTTTGCCATTGTTATGACTGGCGTTATCTACCCATTAGAAGGTTCTTGGACTTGGGGTGGTGCTGATGTATTCGGTATCTTCAACTTGGGCGACTTAGGCTTCTCTGACTTCGCCGGTTCAGGCATTGTTCACTTGGCTGGTGCTTCTGCTGCTCTAGCGGGTGTATTGCTACTAGGTGCTCGTAAGGGTAAATACGGTAAAGACGGCTCTGTAAAAGCAATTCCAGGTGCCAACCTACCGCTAGCGACTCTTGGTACATTCATCCTATGGATGGGTTGGTTCGGTTTCAACGGCGGTTCTGTATTGAAACTAGCTGACATTGCAAACTCTAATGCAGTGGCAATGGTGTTCCTGAACACTAACGCTGCGGCTGCTGGTGGCCTTGTTGCTGCTCTTCTAGTTGCTCGCGCACTGTTCGGCAAAGCCGACCTTACAATGGCATTGAACGGCGCACTAGCTGGTCTGGTTGCTATTACTGCTGAGCCTTCTACTCCTACTCCACTTGAAGCTACTATCTTCGGTGCTCTTGGTGGCGTGCTTGTAGTATTCAGCATCGTGTTCCTAGATAAGCTGAAAATGGATGACCCAGTAGGTGCCATCTCTGTACACGGTACTTGCGGTATTCTAGGTCTATTGCTAGTACCAATCACAAACGATGGTGTGTCCTTCATGGGTCAAATCATCGGTGGCCTGACTATCTTCGTATGGGTATTCGCAGCTAGCTTTGTAGTGTGGATGATCATCAAAGCGGTTCTGGGTCTACGTGTTAGTGAAGAAGAGGAAGATCAAGGTGTTGATATCTCTGAGTGTGGCTTAGAAGCATACCCAGAATTCATTAACTAAGGTTCCTTGTTAGGAAGGTATAATCTCTCTAAGCGCCCCGAAAGGGGCGCTTTTTTTTGCGTCCTAAAAAATTTTTATATCGCTAATTGCTTTGGCGGGAGAGAGGCTAACTACTTAGTAGTCGCCCCATAGGTGCTGGGCTAGGGTGATTGCCACAATCGGCGCTGTTTCCGTTCGCAAAACCCGTGGCCCGATACATAAGGATGTGAAGCCATATTGCTTGGCCGCTGCGATTTCGTCCTCGCTTAGTCCGCCTTCTGGGCCAATCAAGAAATAAACTGATTCCGGTGCCATCTGTGCAGAAAGCTTCTCACTGCCGCGATGATCCAGAACATAAAGAGCGCCCTGTCTGTGCTGTTGCAGCCATGTCTGCAAATCGATCGGCTGATGAATAGTGGGTATGCTACACCGCCCGTTTTGCTCGCAAGCGGAAATCGCGACCTTTTGCCAGTGCGCCACTCGGCTCTGTGCCCTATCGCCTTTTAGTTTGACCTCGCAGCGCTCGCTGAAAAGCGGAGTAACCGAACTCGCACCCGCTTCCGTTGCTTTTTGCACGACATAGTCCATACGCTCCCCGCGGGAAATACCTATGGCGATATGAATAGGAAAGCTGGGGTCGCAATGGTTCTCAACTTGCTCGTGCAAACGAATGTTAATGCACTTCTTCTCTACGGACTCAACAGTGCCGTTAAATTCGCCGTTGTGGCTATTAAACAAAGAGACCGCGTCGCCGGCCTTTATGCGCAAAACCTTGCCTAGGTAATGGGCTTGATCGTCCTTCAGTGTGACAAGGCTGTCGCACTGAAGATCGATATCGGCAAAGACTCTACTGATTCGCATAAGCTTATTTTCTTAGGCCCAAGCTTTTCCAAATTTCACTGACTGGGCCATACTGATTCATCGAATAAAAGTGTAGGCCAGGCGCTCCACCTGCTAATAGCTTTTCACATAACTTAGTGACAGCTTCTACCCCAAAGGCCCTAATCGCCTCGCTATCGTCACCAAAGCTCTGCAGTTGTTGGCGCATCCAGCGCGGGATCTCAGCCCCACAGTTGGTGCTGAAGCGCGCAAGACTCGTGTAGTTGGTAATAGGCATAATGCCTGGATAAATAGGAATATCGATTCCGGCCTTGCGACATTTGTCGACAAAATAGAAATAGGCATCCTCATTGTAAAAATACTGAGTAATTGCGCTATTGGCTCCCGCCTCTACTTTCTTCTTAAAGAAGGCAATATCGCTATCATAACTTTCCGAATTCGGATGAATCTCCGGGTAGCAAGCCACTTCAATATGAAAATGGTCTCCCGTCTTTCGTCGGATGAAGTCGATTAGTTCATTGGCATAGTAGTAGCTATTGCTTGTACCGGTGCCAGAGGGAATATCTCCTCTCAGTGCGACTAAACGGTCCACGCCCATATCTTTATACTGATGTAATAGTGATTCTATCTCGTCGTCTTTCGAGCCACCAAAAGACAGGTGTGGCGCAACGCTCGAGCCAGCCTTCTTGATACTGGAAACAGCATCGAAGGTGCCATCGCGCGTAGAGCCTCCGGCGCCGTATGTCACGGAGAAAAAGTCAGGCTTTAATGCCGCAAGCTGAGTATGGACTTCAGCCAGCTTTTGCTTGCCTGCTTCTGTTTTAGGCGGGAAAAATTCGAAGCTAAAACGCTTTGAATCGCCCGCGCCGTTTTTATTACTAGTCATTTTAATCTCTCAACAGGCTTACTAGGGTTTTCGCCGTGCCAAAGTGGCGATGGAGAAAACCCTAAAAGCTTAGTATTTGTAGCTTTCCGTTTTGTATGGGCCTTCTATTGCAACGTTAATATAGTCTGCCTGCGCTGGTGTTAGCTTCGTAAGTACGCCGCCAAAGCCTCCTACCATTAGTGCTGCGACTTCTTCGTCCAAATGCTTAGGCAAAACTTCTACCGTAATATTGTCTTTCTTGAAGTCGGGTGAAAGACCAGCAAAGTTCTTCTCGTACAGGTAAATTTGAGCAATAACCTGGTTCGCAAACGATCCATCCATAATTCTAGAAGGATGCCCCGTGGCATTACCCAGGTTAATCAGACGACCCTCGGAGAGTAATAAGATGTAGTTGTCTTGCTCTTTCTCAGCGTCGCCACGGTACACTTTGTGAACCTGAGGTTTGATCTCTTCCCATGTCCAATTTTTGCGCATAAAGGCGGTATCGATCTCATTGTCGAAGTGGCCGATGTTGCAAATAATGGCGCCAGACTTCACACTTTGCAGCATGTTTTTGTCGCAAACATCAATATTGCCTGTAGTAGTAACAATCAGGTCGAGCTTGCTTAGTAAGGCTTTGTCGATATCTTCCAGCTTGCCAGTATTGATGCCGTTATTATAGGGCGATACAAGCTCGTAACCGTCCATGCAGGCTTGCATGGCACAGATTGGGTCGATCTCGGATACTTTTACGATCATGCCTTCCTGACGTAAGCTCTGTGCGGAACCTTTGCCTACGTCGCCGTAGCCCACCACAAGCGCTTGTTTGCCTGACAGCAGCATGTCGGTGCCGCGTTTAATGCCATCGTTAAGGCTGTGGCGGCAACCGTACTTATTGTCGTTCTTGCTCTTGGTAACAGAGTCGTTAACATTGATCGCAGGCACTTTGAGAGTGCCTTCCTCTAGCATTTCGAGAAGGCGGTGAACGCCTGTCGTAGTTTCCTCTGTGATGCCGTTAATACTGTCCAGCATTTGCGGATACTTTTCATGCACCATGCCTGTTAGGTCGCCACCGTCATCGAGAATCATATTCGCATCCCAAGGCTTGCCGTCTTTTAAGATGGTTTGCTCGATGCACCATTCGCCCTCTTCTTCTGTTTGACCTTTCCACGCATAAACCGCAATACCTTTCGAGGCGATATAGGCCGCCGCGTGATCCTGTGTGGAGAAAATATTGCATGAGGACCAGCGCACCTCGGCGCCCAGCTCAACCAAAGTCTCGATCAGGACAGCCGTTTGTATCGTCATGTGAATGCAGCCAAGAATTTTGGCATTGGCCAAAGGTTTATCCGCACCATAGCGCTTACGAAGAGACATTAGGGCTGGCATTTCGGCTTCGGCCAGAATGACTTCTTTGCGGCCGAAATCAGCTAGTGTTATGTCCGCGACTTTATAATCTGTGTTGCTCATTGTGAAATCCTGTTTGTGCTAAATAAATAAGTAATTGTGTTTATAGGCCAGCGGCGCTGCGAAGCGCTTCTGCTTTGTCTGTTTTTTCCCAGGTGAAGTTGGGTTCTTCGCGTCCGAAGTGTCCATAGGCTGCCGTTGGCAAATAGATTGGCCGAATCAGGTCTAACATTTTGATCAAGCCTTTAGGGCGAAGCTCAAAAAATTCGCGAATCAGCTCGACGATTCTCTCTTCTGGTATTTTATTAGTGCCGAAAGTCTCAACCGCTACAGAAGTCGGTTCTGCTACGCCAATAGCATAAGACAACTGAATTTCGCAGCGATCAGCTAGGCCTGCCGCCACAATATTCTTGGCCACATAGCGTGCAACGTATGCTGCGGAGCGATCCACCTTCGATGGGTCTTTGCCAGAGAAAGCGCCACCACCGTGCCGCGCCATGCCGCCATATGTGTCGACAATAATCTTGCGGCCAGTAAGGCCACAATCACCGCATGGGCCGCCAATAACGAAGCGCCCTGTTGGATTGATAAAGTACTTGGTGTTCTTGTCTAGCCATTCTTCAGGCAGTACTTTCTTGATGATTTCTTCCATCACCGCCTCTTTTAGATCGGCTTGGCTAATGTCTTCATGGTGCTGGGTCGAAAGAACCACTGCGTCAATCGCTACGGGCTTGCCGTTCTCATAGCGAAAAGTCAGTTGGCTTTTTGCATCTGGGCGTAGCCAAGGAAGCGTGCCATCTTTTCGAACTTGCGCTTGACGTTTAACAAGGCGATGGGAGTAAGTCACTGGTGCCGGCATTAGCACATCGGTTTCATTAGACGCATACCCAAACATTAGGCCTTGGTCGCCAGCACCCTGCTCGTGATCCGGTGTGTCGTCAACGCCTTGAGAAATATCGGGTGATTGTTTGCCAACCGCATTCAATACCGCGCAGGAGTTGCCATCGAACCCTTTGTCTGATGAATCGTAGCCAATATCTGTGACCACTTTACGAGTGATCTCTTCGATATCGACATATGCCTCAGTCGTGATCTCTCCGGCAACTACAACCATGCCCGTTTTGATCATGGTTTCGCAGGCAACGCGAGCCTTTGGATCTTGTTCAAGCAGTGCGTCCAATACGGCATCGGAAATCTGATCTGCCATTTTGTCTGGGTGCCCTTCGGAAACCGACTCTGAGGTAAATAATGAAGTCGCCATAATGATGTCCTTTAACAGCTATGCTTAATGGTTGAGAGTGTGGGCGAGCTCACTCTTGTGAAACACGCACATTTGAATTTGAAAGCCATTGCGCAAACCAAGGTAGACGCTTTGGCCAATGTGTAAATTGTTCTGCTGTGCCCAGTCGTTCAGTTCCTCTTGCTCGAACCCCAGCCAGAGATCGCCACAGGATTCGCGTACCCAATCTTGGTCGTGACGGCACAGATCAATAATGAGCAAGAGGCCATTCTCGTTTAGAAGCTCCTGGGCATGGGCGAAAGCCTCTCTTGGTGAGGGCAAGTGATGCAGAACCATGTCGTAGACGATGACATCGCATTGTACGTTCATGTCCAAGGCGGTTCCGGTGTCGCCGTGGATAAACTGAGCATTGCTAAGCTCTGCCTCTTGGGCTGTTGCCTTGGCCAGGTTTAGCATCTCCAAAGCATTGTCGAGCGCTATGACCTTTTCGAAGCGTTCGGCAAACATAGGCAGTAGCTCGCCATGGCCAGGCCCTACCTCCATAACAGTACGCTCGTTATGGGGTTTCAGTTCTTGCAGCAAGTCTTCCAAGGTGCTGGTGTACTGGCTGTGTTCGGCTACGAGGCCCTGTTTCTCACGGAATTTTTCTGCGTGCTTGCTAAAAAATTGGAGTGACTGCTCAGAGCGCTCCGCCTGTATTTGATTCATGCGTTCTCGCAGTTCTTCCTTTAGTGTCACACGATCTATAGCCTCGAATGCACTGAGCTTAAAGCTGCGTAAAGGGTCGTCATTGGCCAGTAAGGGGCGGCGATAGAAGATGGTATTGCCCTCGCGCCTAGTCGTGGCGAGACCGGCATTGGCCAGGACTTTGAGATGATGGCTAAGGGCCGACTGACGAATATCCAGTATGCGGCATAGTTCCAGAACTCCGAATGAGCTGTGGCGCAATAGGCGCAGAATCTCTAGACGCAGGCCGTCGGCTAAGGCCTTACACACCAAGGTGAGGGTCTCTGCATCGCCAATTGTGGCCACAGATTCTTGTTTTAGGGCAGTGACTGCCATTAGCTATCCAGAACAATTGTCATCATATGAGGCGGCACTATAACAGCTGCTGCAATCTATATCAAAATAATTTGATATAGATTGCTTGGCTTGATTTCCTTCTGTGGGGGGATTATCGCGACAATACGCCGCTATTTGGCATCAAAGATTAAAATAAAACCCTATCGAAGTAGTAAATTGAAGCAAGGTGCGGGAAAATAGGCGCCCTTGAAATTTACGCCAGACAAAGGAGTCAGTAACGTATGTCCAGCCGTGTTCCTTCGCGCAGAGACTGTGCCAATGCCATCCGCGCCCTCAGTATGGATGCCGTCCAAAAAGCCAATTCCGGTCACCCTGGTGCCCCAATGGGTATGGCTGATATTGCTGAGGTGTTGTGGAATGACTTCCTCAAGCACAATCCAGTCAACCCTAATTGGGTAAACCGCGACCGCTTTATTATGTCTAATGGTCACGGCTCGATGCTGGTTTATTCGCTCCTACACCTGAGCGGTTATGACCTGTCGATGGATGAGATCCGCAATTTTAGGCAGCTGCACTCCAAGACTCCTGGCCACCCTGAATTCGGTTATACGCCAGGGGTTGAGACAACCACTGGTCCATTGGGCCAAGGCCTCGCCAATGGTGTGGGCATGGCGATTGCCGAGAAGACACTGGCAGCCCAGTTCAACCGTGACGGCTTTGAAGTTATCGATCACTACACCTATGTGTTCGCTGGCGATGGTTGCTTGATGGAAGGTATTTCTCACGAAGTCTGCTCTCTAGCGGGTACTTTGGACCTAGGCAAACTCATCGTCTTCTATGATGACAATGGTATCTCTATCGATGGCGATGTTGAGGGTTGGTTCACTGACGATACGGTTAAGCGTTTTGACTCTTACGGTTGGCAAGTACTGTGTGTGGATGGCCACGATGCCGACGCCATCGCTGCGGCGGTTAAAGAGGCGCAAGCGGATACTAAGCGTCCCACCATTATTAAGTGTAAAACGGTTATTGGCTTTGGCTCGCCAGCGAAGCAAGGCACATCGGGTATTCACGGTGCGCCACTAGGTGATGAAGAAATTGCCGCCACTCGTAAAGAGTTAGGCTGGGACTACCCTCCTTTTGAAATTCCGCAAGAGATAGCCACGGCTTGGGATTCTCGCGACAAAGGCTTTGCAGCCGAATCGCAGTGGAAAGAGACCATGGTGCGCTACGAAGAAGAATACCCAGAATTGGCGATGGAGCTAGTGCGACGCCTGAAGGGGCAGCTACCCAGCGGCTTCGCTGAGCAAGCCGATGCCTATATTCAAGAATGTCAGGTAAAAGGCGAAAAAGTGGCTTCTCGTAAAGCCTCCCAGAATTGTCTTGCCGCGTATGGTGAGCAGTTGCCTGAGCTAATCGGCGGCTCTGCTGACTTGGCGGGTTCAAACTTGACGCTTTGGCCCGGTGCTACCGCTATTACCGATAGCGCCGATGGCAATTACATCAACTACGGTGTGCGTGAGTTCGGCATGACAGCCATTATGAATGGTATTGCCCTTCATGGTGGTTTTATTCCTTATGGTGGAACATTCCTCATATTCATGGAATACGCACGTAATGCAGTGCGCATGTCGGCATTGATGAAGCAGCATAGCATCATGGTATACACCCATGACTCTATTGGTCAGGGTGAAGACGGTCCGACGCACCAGCCTATTGAGCAACTGTCTAATTTGCGCGTGACACCGAATATGTCCGTATGGCGCCCTTGTGACGCAGTGGAAACAGCGGTGTCATGGAAGGCTGCTATTGAGCGCACAGATGGTCCTACTTCTTTGGTGTTTTCGCGCCAGGGGCTTGCGCCTCAAGATCGTAGCGCGGAGCAGGTGCAGGCAATCGCCAAAGGCGCTTATGTGCTTAAAGACTGCGACGGCCAGCCAGAGCTAATCGTCATTGCGACAGGCTCTGAAGTTGAGATTAGCTTGGCAGCAGTAGAGCAGTTGCAAAGCGAAGGTATTAAGGCTCGACTGGTTTCCATGCCGTCAGTAGATGTTTTCGAAGCTCAAGATGCGCAGTACAAAGAGCAAGTATTGCCTGGCGCCGTGCGAGCTCGCGTCGCAGTGGAGGCCGCTGCGGCCGATTACTGGCATAAGTTTGTTGGCTTGGATGGTGCTGTTGTCGGAATGCGTAGCTTCGGTGAATCTGCTCCGGGTGGAGTGCTCATGAAGGAGTTTGGCTTTACGGCAGAGAATATAGTGGCCACCGCCAAGGGCATTCTTGCGTAAGCGCTTGAACGGCAAATTCACTAACTGAGCAGATTATGGCTTACCGCATTGCTATTAATGGATATGGGCGCATCGGCCGATGTGTGCTGCGCGCCCTGCATGAGTCTAATGCCTATCCAGACCTAGAGGTTGTGGCGATCAATGACCTCTCGGACATTAAGTCCCTAGTCTATTTGAGTAAATACGATAGCACTCATGGTCGTTTCCCCGGCACTATCGAGGAGACGGCCGATGGTCTGTCGATCGATGGGCAGAATGTGCGGGTATTCTCTGAGCCAAGTATTGCCGACCTGCCTTGGGCTGATCTAGGTATCGACTTAGTGCTGGAGTGCACCGGCGCGTTTAGCGATCGTGAGACTGCTGCTCAGCATCTTGCCAGTGGGGCTAAGCGAGTACTGTTTTCCCAGCCTGCCCAGAGTGATGTTGATGCCACGGTTATCTTTGGTGTGAATCACGAAAGCTTGAAAGCCAGCGACCGCATTATTTCCAACGCCTCATGTACAACCAATTGCGTTGTGCCCATCATAAAATGCTTGGACGATCGCTTCGGTATTGATCATGGCGTGATAACGACTATCCACTCTGCGATGAATGATCAACCCGTTATCGATGCTTATCATCATTTTGATTTGCGTAAGACTAGAAGCGCGGTTCAGTCGATTATTCCGGTAAATACTGAAATAGATAAGGGCATTGGGAGAATCCTGCCGCACCTGGATGGCCGCTTTTCTGCACAGGCTATGCGAGTGCCCACCATCAATGTTTCTGCCATAGATCTGACTGTGACCCTCAATAGTGATGTGAGCGCACAGCTTATAAAAGACGCGATTCGGCAGGGCTCAAAAAACTCGGCACCAAATGTGCTTGATTGTACCGATGAGCCTTTAGCATCGTGTGATTTTAATCACGACCTTCGCTCTGCCATCGTGGATCTAAGCCAGACCCGTGTAAGTGGCACAAGGCTCGTAAAAATTCTGGCTTGGTTCGATAACGAGTGGGCCTTTGCTAATAGAATGTTGGATGTCGCTGATACCATAAAGCGACTGGACTCATAGGGGAGAGAAAGAAAACGATGACAATACTGAGAATGCAAGACTTGAACTTGGAAGGTAAGCGAGTCTTGATCCGGGAGGACCTTAATGTTGCAGTGAAGGACGGAGTGATCAGTAATGATACCCGCATAAGAGCTGCGGTTCCCACTATACGCCTCGCCCTTGAGGCGGGTGCGCGCGTCATCGTCATGTCTCACTTGGGCCGGCCGGTAGAAGGTAAAGCCGTGGCCGATCAGCCAGAGGCCAGCTTGGCGCCTGTGGCGCAAAGGTTAGCCGCCCTATTGAATACCGAGGTAAGTCTTTCTCAGTACTATTTGGACAAACCAGAGCACGCTTTGCCAGGTAAGGGAGAGGTCGTTCTGTTGGAGAATGTTCGCGTCAATGCGGGCGAGCTCGCCAATGATGGTGCATTAGCCAAGCACTATGCTTCATTGTGTGACGTTTTTGTGATGGATGCCTTCGGCACTGCGCACCGAGCTCAAGCCAGTACCCATGGTGTAGCGCAATATGCGCCAATTGCCTGTGCAGGCCCCTTGTTAGCGAGTGAGTTGGATGCTCTTGAGTTGGCACTTAAAAAACCCGAGCGCCCCATGCTCGCGATTGTAGGTGGAGCCAAGGTCTCCAGTAAACTGCAGGTGCTAGAGAGTCTTGCGTCTATTGTTGATCAATTGATTGTGGGTGGCGGTATCGCCAATACCTTCTTGGTAGCAGCAGGCTATAAAGTGGGCAAGTCTCTATTTGAAGAAGACTTGGTGGCTACGGCTAAGGCCCTAATGGAGAAAACTAATATTCCCCTGCCCGTCGATGTTGTTGTGGCAAAGGAGTTCTCCGCAGATGCCGAGGCGACGATAAAGCCGGTAGACGAAGTGGCGGATGACGATATGATCTTAGATATCGGGCCTGCGACAGCGGCTGAGTTTGCAAAAATTATAGCACCGATGAAAACCATTATTTGGAACGGGCCGGTGGGCGTGTTCGAATTCGATGCCTTTTCTAAGGGCACTCAGGCCATCGCCGATGCGGTAGCTAAAAATGAAGGCTTCTCCATTGCGGGCGGTGGCGAAACCATAGCCGCTATCGATAAGTTCGGCGTCACTAAGCAAGTATCCTATATCTCTACCGGTGGCGGTGCGTTCTTGGAATTTGTTCAAGGCGAGACATTGCCAGCTGTGCAAATTCTAGAAGATGTGGGCAGCAAAGATTAGATAAGAGAAGTAATTCATGCGCTAGGGTTTAAAGGCGCGCGATCCAATAAATTGTGAATGGAATGTGAGGTTTAAAATGGCACTAATAAGTTTGCGACAGCTGCTGGATCATGCAGCAGAGAATAACTATGGCGTACCCGCCTTTAATGTAAATAACCTGGAGCAGGTTCGTGCGATTATGGAAGGCGCGAGCGAAGTGAATAGTCCAGTTATTCTGCAAGCATCTGCTGGTGCACGTAAATATGCGGGCTCTAATTTTCTAAAGCATTTGATTCAAGCGGCTATTGAAGAGTTTCCTCATGTACCGATTGTTATGCACCAGGACCACGGTGTGTCCCCTGCTGTATGTCAGCGCTCTATTCAACTAGGCTTCTCGTCCGTGATGATGGATGGTTCCTTAGGTGAGGACGGTAAAACACCTACAGATTTCGACTACAATGTAGATGTGACTAAGATGACCGTTGCCATGGCTCACGCTTGTGGCGTCTCTGTTGAGGGTGAAATAGGTTGCTTAGGTTCTCTAGAAACAGGCATGGCTGGCGAAGAAGATGGTATTGGCGCTGAAGGTCAACTGTCTATGGATCAAATGCTAACCTCGCCAGAGGAGGCAGCAGCTTTCGTAGAGGCTACTGGCGTAGATGCCTTGGCCATTGCTGTGGGAACTAGCCATGGTGCCTATAAGTTCAGCCGTCCACCAACAGGCGATATTCTTGCCATTGGTCGTATTAAAGAAATTCACCAAAGAATTCCTAACACGCACTTGGTTATGCACGGTTCCTCTTCAGTACCGCAAGAGTGGCTTAAAGTGATTAACGAGTTTGGTGGCGAAATTCCGGAGACCTATGGTGTGCCTGTTGAAGAGATTCAAGAAGGCATTAAGCACGGCGTTCGTAAAGTGAATATCGATACTGACTTGCGTCTGGCGTCCACGGGTGCCGTGCGAAAATTCTTGGCTGAGAATAGGTCTGAGTTTGATCCGCGTAAGTTCTTGATCCCTACAATCAAGGCAATGAAAGAGGTTGTCGTGGCGCGTCTAGAGGCTTTTGGTACTGCCGGACAGATCTCTAATATTGGTAAAATCTACACGCTAGAAGAAATGGCTGATCGTTACGCTAAGAAAACGGTATAGAAGTGTGGGTGGCATCTCCGGTATTCTTGGGTTTAATCTTAAGAACTCGGAGGTGCTGCTTTGTTCGACTCTTTAGCCGCTCATGAGCTGCGGCAAACTCTCCCTCCAGTAGATCTGAAGGCTTTTCCTAGCCGCTCTCCCCTATTTGAGCAGTATCGTCAGCACTATGGCCTGGATTTTCCAGACAATGCCAAATTGGGCCACCTACAACATTCCATAGGCTATTTTGACAGTGAGCAGTACACAGTGTCTTGTCAGCAGTTTGTGCTGGACGAGTCGGCTTGCGCCGGTACCATATTTCTGGTGCATGGCTACTATGACCACATTGGTCTGTATGAGCATTTAATTGAGTATTGGCTGCTGCGTGGTTTTAGGCTTATCGCATTCGATCTTCCCGGTCATGGCCTGTCCAGCGGCGGTCCGGCGGTTATTGAGTCGTTTGCCAGTTACTGTGCTGCCTTGGGGAAACTCATCGCTTTGGCGCATCAGGCGCAGTTGCCAAAGCCCTGGCACATCATGGGGCAAAGCACTGGGTGCAGTATCATCATGGACTACTGTCTTGAGGATTGCGGCCGTAGCGAAGAGCTCTTCGATGAGGTGGTCCTTTTGGCGCCACTGGTAAAACCATATCAGTGGTGGCGCGGAAGTCTACTCCATAGCGTGCTGGAGCCTTTTGTCGATGGCGTGCCGCGCAACTTCGTTGATAATAGTGGCGACTTAGAATTCTTGGAGTTTGTGCGCGATGGCGACCCGCTTCAGAGCCGACGCCTATCTGCAAAATGGGTGCGCGCATTAAAGACTTGGTTGCAACGCTTTGATGCCCTGCCCAACTGTACTAGAGCGTTGACGATCATTCAGGGAACGGACGATAAAACAGTAGACTGGCGCTACAATATTGCCGCAATACAGCGAAAGTTTTCCCATGTTCAAGTGCATCGTATAGCACAGGCGCGTCACCATCTAGTCAATGAGCGCCCTGCCATACGTAGCCAGATCTTCGACATTCTAAACGAAACTATCTCTGGCTAGTTTTTGTCTGCTAAACCTAGAACAATACGCGACAGCGAATTGTGCCCTTTACCTCGGACAGTTTTTCTCTGGCTAGTTTGCTATTAGCGAAATCGATATCCGTGACTACATAGCCAATCTCATCATTGGTTTGTAGATACTGAGACCGGATATTGATGTCGTTAGAGGAGAAGATATTGTTGATCTCCGATAGTACGCCTGGAACGTTCTTGTGAATGTGCAAAAGCCTATGCATATCTGGGTGCGCGGGCAACGCTACCTCTGGGAAATTGACCGAGGTAAAGGTGGAGCCATTGTCACTGTAGCGAATTAACTTTTCACTGACTTCTAGACCGATATTTTCTTGGGCTTCCATGGTGCTGCCGCCCACATGAGGGGTCAGAATACAGTTATCGAATTCGCGTAGCGCAGACACAAACTCATCGTCGTTGGAGCGCGGTTCAACCGGGAATACATCGATGGCGGCACCTGCTAGATCGCCAGCTTTAAGCGCCGCAGCTAGGGCATCGATATCCACCACAGAGCCTCTTGAGGCATTGATCAGAATGCTGCCCTTCTTCATCCAGCTAATCTCTTTCGCACCGATCATGTTTTCGGTTTGCGGCGTTTCTGGAACATGCAGGCTGACGACATCACATGTTTCCATTAGTTCTTTCAGGGTAGGCACCTGTATGGCATTGCCCAAGGGCAGCTTGGTAATAATGTCGTATAAAAACACTTTCATACCCATGGACTCTGCCAGTACGCTTAGCTGAGAGCCGATATTACCGTAGCCAATAAGGCCTAGTTTCTTGCCTCGAGCCTCATAGGAGCCTGCTGCCGACTTAAGCCATACGCCCTTGTGAGCTTTAGCGTTCTTCTCTGGAATGCCGCGTAACAACAGGATCGCTTGACCGATGACCAGTTCGGCTACGCTACGGGTATTAGAGAACGGTGCGTTGAATACGGGCACGCCATGCTCTAACGCCGCCTTTAGGTTCACTTGATTGGTGCCGATGCAAAAACAACCCACTGCCTGTAGTTTTTTGGCTGCCTCAAACACAGCAGGTGTTAACTGTGTGCGCGAGCGAATGCCGACAAAATGGACGTCCTTTATCTTCTCGATAAGCTGGTCCTCGGGTAGCGAGGTTTTCAGATACTCAATATTGCTATAGCCAGCCTCATGAAGGGTGTCCAGAGCCGTTTGATGGACTCCTTCTAGGAGGAGGAATTTGATCTTACTTTTTTCAAGTGATGTCGGATTCATAACGCAGTGATTTCTCTTTACTAGAAAATGCTGGAAGACAGGCGCGCTATGTTACCATAAGCCTATTGCTCTTGGCTGATGAAAACTACTCTCAGTTTAAGTGAATTTTATTCATAAGCCTCTTTGTTCAATTTCGAATCCTGCATACGGTCAAAATATTAGATGAAACCATTACAAGCTGATTTACTCCGCAAACTTCAAGACATCGTTGGTGAAGATAAAGTCAAAACAGACCCTGAATCCCTTTCGACCTTTGGCAAGGACTGGACGAAAGTGTATGAGCCAGCTCCTGCGGCCATCGTGTTTCCTGCAGATATCGAGCAAGTGCAGGCCCTGGTTAGGCTGGCCAATGAGCATGGGATTGCTTTGGTTCCCTCTGGCGGGCGTACTGGCCTAAGCGGTGGCGCGGTTGCGTCCAACTCGGAAGTGGTAGTGGCGTTTGATCGCATGAATAAGATCCTCAGTTTCGATGCGGTCGACAGGCAGGTAGTGTGTCAGCCTGGCGTTATTACCGAGCAATTGCAGGACTTTGCTAGCGAAAATAATCTTTTCTACCCGGTGGATTTCGCCTCCTCTGGCTCTAGCCAATTGGGCGGCAATGTGGCGACGAATGCCGGTGGCATTAAAGTGATTAAGTATGGCCTTACCCGTGACTGGGTGGTCGGTATGAAGGTCGTTACCGGCAGCGGTGAGCTACTAGATTTGAACAAAGGGCTAATTAAGAATGCCACGGGCTATGACCTGCGCCATTTATTTATTGGCTCGGAAGGCAGTTTGGGCTTTATTGTGGAGCTAAGCATGAAGCTGGCGACTCCGCCGCAGGACCCTACTGTATTGGTACTGGCATTGGAGCAGATGGAGTCCGCCATGGACGTGCTGCAGAGTTTTCAGTCCAAATTGCCTCTTACTGCCTTTGAATTCTTCTCTGAAAAGGCGCTGCGTCATGTGATTGAAGAGAAGGGCTTGCAGCGCCCGTGCGAGACGGCAGGAGAGTTCTATGCCTTGATTGAATTCGAAAACATCGGCGAGGCCACTCTGGACCAAGCCATGGAAGCGTTTGAGCAGTGTGTGGAACAAGGTTGGGCGGTAGATGGCGTGCTGAGCCAGAGTACGGCGCAGGCTGCCGAGTTATGGCGCTTACGCGAAGACATCTCAGAGACCATATCCAAGTTTACGCCCTATAAGAACGATATCTCAGTACAGGTATCGAAAGTGCCTGCTTTCCTTCGTGAAGTGGATGCTATCGTTAGTGAGCAATATCCCGATTTCGAGATAATTTGGTTCGGTCATATCGGGGATGGCAATGTACATTTGAATATCTTGAAGCCCGAGGCGCTAGACAAGGCCGTGTTCTTTGAACAGTGCTATAAGGTTAGTTATGACATATTCGACTGTGTGAAACGCTATGGTGGCAGTGTCTCGGCCGAGCATGGCGTTGGCTTGCTGAAGAAGCCTTTCTTGGCCTATAGCCGAGATGAGGCAGAAATTGGCTATATGAAGGCCCTAAAGCAGGTTTTTGACCCGAATAAGATCATGAATCCAGGAAAGATTTTCGATTAGTATCGGGTATATATGCAAGAGTGTAAATTAATTTGCATAAAAAGCCTAAAATCTATTGATTTAAGGCGAAAATCGTATTCCATCCGCTAGGATATAGGGGTACACTTCAAGAGAATCCGTATGGATTCAAGGGTTGGCAGTGATGCCAGCCGTGTATTTAAATTTTTAAGAACAAGAGAGCAATATGTCAGAGCAAGTAGAAGGTACTGTTAAGTGGTTCAATGACGAGAAGGGCTTCGGTTTCATCACGCGGGACGATGGCGAGAAGGACGTCTTCTGCCACTTCTCCGCGATCCAGAGCGAAGGCTTTCGGTCGCTGACCGAAGGCCAGAAGGTGGAGTTCGACGTCGTCCAGGGCCAGAAGGGCCCGGCGGCCGAGAACGTGACGGCGGTCTGACGCCGGCCCACTGATCGAAGTCGAAACCCCGTGGGCGCGAGCCCGCGGGGTTTTTCGTTGTGCCGCTCGTGTCCGATGGCGGGTCGAGCGACGGCGGG
>JAWWAY010000009.1:0-136924 GCA_033721235.1 Pseudohongiellaceae bacterium
AGTGTCCGTCGCTATCGCCGTCAAGGTATAAGAGTCTGCTGGCAGTGCAGACTCACCTGTACGATCTACCGACCAGTTGCCGTCACCGTCGGCCACGACAGTTGCCTGGAACTCCTGATTATTAGAAGAATCTTTCAGCGTTACTTGAACTGAAGCGCCCGCTTCAGCGGTACCCGTAAAGACTAGCTGCGTGTCGCTAGTAATAAAGTCCGAATCGCTGGAACCCGTGTCGTCAGTGATCGAACTAATCGCTACCGCAGGCGCTGTAGTATCTATAGTGATTGCCTGAGTATCGGTCGCGCTATTGCCCGCTGCATCCGTCGCAACCGCGGTCAAGGTATAAGAGTCTGCATCAAGGGCTGCCTCACCCGTGCGGTCAATCGACCAGTTGCCGTCACCATCGGCCACGACAGTCGTCTGAAACTCCTGATTATTAGAAGAATCTTTCAGAGTTACTTGAACTGAAGCGCCCGCTTCAGCGGTACCCGTAAAGACTAGCTGTGTATCATTAGTAATAAAGTCAGTCGCACTAGAACCGTTGTCGTCAGTAATTGATGCTATATCAACAGCTGGAGCAAGTCTGTCTACTTCAATTGTAGAGTGTCCCCAAGCATCACCTTCATTGTCACCAGAGTCGGTCCATGTAGCACTAAGCTCGGAGAAATTCTCTGGCAAATCTCCCTCATCAATTGTTATCTCTACTGCATCCCCATCTACCCAACCACCAGGTAAGACTGCTGTTCCGACCGCCACTGGCGCAATAGGATTATCGTCTCCATCTAGGAGTGGGTCGCCAGACTCATCCACGGGCTGCATATAAACCGTAATTGTGTCACCAGGCTCTGCGTTATCTGGCGGCACGATAGATACTACAAGATCACTAGCAAGCTCTGTAGGGTTATAGACGTCGTCATCCCCATCGTCGGTCACAATACTCAAACTGCCCACATCCGGATCGCTCAACTGCACAGTAACTGTCGTTACAGCCGCGGCAGATTCGTTATCGGTATCATCAGCGGTTCTGAAAGTGAAAGTTCTATCGCCTGCAGTAGAAGATGCCCCTTCAGTATTTCTATACACGACTGCGCGGATTACTGCCTCAGCGTCGGCCTGTGTAAGCAGAGAATAATCCGAACGGGTGATAACAAACTGGCCAGAAGAATAACTTACATCGACTTGAATCCCTCCAACGCTGACACCCGTCACATCGTCAGAACTACCGTCGGCAGCTAAAACCTCACTACCAAACACCAGCTTCTCAGACGTTCCATCTACAAGCCCACCAACGCTTATCGTAATGCTTTGTAGCTGATCGCTTGCCTCCACAACAGATGCCGAGGCGCTAGCAGCTATAACTACGTCCGCTCCAAGAGAGCTTGTCACATCATAGTCGACACCAGCATCGCCACCATTTAAGTCGATAACCGGGGCCGTAGTATCTTGAATCAATACTTCATCGGATGTGGCATCGGCCAAAGTGTTGCCCGCGTCATCCGAAATCTTTGCTTCAACTTCGTAGATACCAGTAAAGTCGGAACCAGGCTTACCTGGGGTCAGCGCGTTCTCGGCTGGAATAGTAAGACTCCACGTCTCCAAGTCGCTATCGTAAGTAAGATCGTCACCCACTTCATACGTAATGCCGTCAACTGTTACTGTTAGTGTTTCACCTGCCCCCAGTGTGGCGGTACCCGTTATGGTAGGCGTGGTATCTGCTGCAGGCGTGAAGGCATCAACAGTGACAGGGCCACTTGGCGCGGTGGCATCAATAGTAATGTCTTGATTCACACTAACAGCATTACTCTCTGCCGTTAGGGTATAGCTTCCATCGGAAAGCGTGGTGCCCGTATAGTCATATGACCACAAACCATCGGCATCAGCCACCACGTCCACATCAGCAAAAGTACCACTAGGCCCCGTTAGAGTCAGTGTCACTGTATCCGTCGCACCGGCTGAGCCTTTAAACACTAGGGTATTATCACTCGTTGTGAAATCAAATGGCGTGGCCGTATCGCTAGTAATAGAATCTATAGACACTGAGCCACTCTTGGCGTGCTCTACAGTGGCTGTATCCGTGTACTGCACACCCTCTGAATCAAAATAGGTGGCGGTAACGGTTAGAGTGCCACTCAAGAAGGACTTTAAATTAAGTGGATCAAGTGCCCAAGAGCCGTCGCCTTGCACAGTGGCAGTATCGGTAATCGTGGTCACACCATCGGTAATGGTTACCGTGATGCTACTACCACTATCAACATCGGTAGTTGAGCCATCAATAACTACAGCGCCATTCTCATCGCTTTGTAAAATGCCATCGGAATCCTGCCCAGCCTCATTGTCTACTGGTGTTTCTATGCTAATACTGGGGGCCGACAGATCAATATTCATTTCTTTAGTGGTGGTCGCACTATTGCCTGTAATATCTGTACCACTCACTCGAACAGAAATATCGTCACTTACGGCGTTTGTCGCCTCAACAGACCAAGTACCACCGGCCTGAACCGTAGTATTGTAACTATCAGTATAATTTCCATCATTATTCGGTGACACTTCAACCGTTATAGTTTGTCCTACTTCAATATCGGTAGTGCCAGAAATAACTGGTGTGCTGTCACTGCTCTTATAATTGCTTGTAATCGTAATGGTGGCAGTAGTATCTATCTCAAGGTTTTGGTTTGCGGTAGTTTCATTACCGACAGTATCCGTTGCCACAGCCGTTAAAACATAGTCGCCTTCGGGCAATGCTGTTGCGGCAGACCTGTCAACGCTCCAGTCGCCACTTCCATCAGCCACAACGCTCACCGTAAAGACAGTCGTATCATCGGCGTCTTTTAATGTCACTTGTACCGCGGCATTGGCTGTCGCAGTGCCGGTAAACACCGGTTTAGTATCGTTTGTAATCCAGTCCGCGGCCACTCCCGAATCATCAGTGACACTATCGATTGTAAGCGCAGGCCCAACTGTATCAATGACCACATCCTGTGTAGTGGTTGCGGTATTGCCATTCGCATCTGTCGCAATAGCCGTTAGCGTGTATGTGTCATCACCTAAAGGGGTCCCAGTGTAATCTACACTCCAAACTCCGGTTGTCCCATCGGCTGCAACTGTAGCGATGGTGCTATCATCCAGCTTAACTTCAACACTAGAGCCAGGCTCTGCGTAACCGGTAAAGGTGAGTGTGTCATCGTTAGTTTGGAAGTCGGCTGCGTTTGTGCCAGAGTCGTCGGTGATGGTTTGAATAATCGCGCCTATTACAGTCGCGCTATTACCATAGGCATTGGTGCCAGTCGCGTGAATAATACTGTCACCATCTAAGCCCAAGCCTGGCAGTGATCCACTGTCTGGCACGGCTGTAGCGAGGTCGACACTCCAAGTACTGCCACTTTGCACGATAGCAGTATAGGTAACCGCGTCGCTAAGATCCCCATCACCATTGGGGTCGATAATCACTTCGATGCTCGCACCAACAGGAAGAGAGGTAGTACCCGACACTACCGGAAAGGGGGTAGTCGCCTGCGCATCGACACTAATGCTGATATCAGGCGCAGCGACGTTTCCGCTTAGCGTGTCGAAAGACTGAGTAGCCTCAGCAGCAATATTGCCACGCCCAGTCTTATCACTTGTCGCGTTTCCTGCATCAACCGTCACCGTGACATCACCCACTTCACCATCATTGGGTGTTACTACCAAGGTGTACTCAGTTGCGGAAACCGCTGTAAACGTACCCTTTGTCCCATTAACAACGGTCACGTCATCAATATCAAAATCAGAGACCTCGTGATCAAAGCTAAATGTAAACGTCACATCACCATCGGTGACCCCCGGTGCATCATCGGTAATTGTAACCGTCGGGGCCTCCAAGGTAAGTGTAGGCAAGGAGAAGCTGACCACCTCGTCTACGACGCGCGCCTCTACGGTCAATTGCCCATTACTGAGCGATTGCACCTGTTCCTTAGTTAAGGTTGCAGTCCAGTTTCCGCTAGAGTTTGTGACGCTAGTTCCGTCATTAAGAGTGATAGTATTGCCATCCGCATCGGTCACAATGATCTGTAAATTACCCGTTGCTGAGCCGGGAACCGCAGCTGTAAAGCTGGTCGTACCACTAATCACTACGCCATCGCCAATTTCATCTGAATCGATAATATCGTCAGTTTCCACCAAGTCTATGGTGATGGTTCCGGAGCCACTATTGCCGGGGCTTAAAGTGTGGTCAGTAGTGACGGCGCTTGCAATATTTCCAGCAAGATCTGTCGCGGACGATGTAACAGTGACGGACGCGGTATTCGCCTTATTGTCAAAGCTGGCTGTGTCCACTGACCATATACCACTCCCATCCGTTGTTGTATTAAGCGTTTGCACTGAGCCGGTATCTGGCGTGATGGTAACGGTAATGGCGCTATTCACAAGCTCACTGGTACCGTTAATAGTGGTCCCTTGTCGACGCAGCTCATTCTGAGTAGTAGTAAAAATGCGTGGCGCATTTTTATCATGCGTAATGGAGATTGTATCGCTTGCACTACCACCCGATATTGTTGCGACAACTGTTAAGGTGCCGTTGTCTAAAGATGATAAATCAGTGCCAGCACTGTCCCACTCTCCACCTGTAACGCTGGCTGTAAAGCTGATCGAATTATTGTTCTGGTCAGTCACTACAATTTCAATGGTAGTGCCATCTTCGGCGGTCGAGGTGCCCGAGACCACCGCGCTTATCGCCTCCAGCACATTAAGATAAGCATCATCGTTAATGATGTTTGCCGTTGAATCTCCAGAGACTAAAGAAGTGTCTATTTCAACAATGGTGACTGTCGGAGTAGTGACGGTTAAGACTTGCTCGGTGCTCGCAGTATTATCTACATTTCGCGCTAGAATACCTGTCTCACCGTCTAAGCCTTCGCTTGGAAGCTGACCCGAAATCGGGGTAGCGGAGGAGAGATCTAAACTCCAGTCTCCATCCCCATTGGTGGTGACCGAGTAAGTCACAAATCCGCTGCCATCATTGCCAGGATCAATCCGAACAATAATGGTTCCATTAATTACAGTGGAGCCACCGGTAATGCTTGGACGGGTATCACTAGTCGATGTCCCGCTGGTAATGCTCACGGTATCGCCAGCTACTACTTGCAGTTCGCTAGTAGTGGAATCGTCTACGTCGCTGCCACCACGAGAAACCGTTGCTGTGACACTATAAGTGTCGTAGTCCAGCGTCACTGGGACCGTCAATACCCAAGTGTTGTCTGTTATAACTAAATCATCACCTTCACTATACTCAACCCCATCGACAGTGACAGTAAGCACATCGCCGTCTATGTTGGTCCATGTTCCGCGAATGGCCGGAGTTTGGTCGGTCGTTACCGACGTGCTAACCGTAGGAACATTTTGCCCTGTAGCTGTGGTGGTGTTGCCAGCTTCATCAGTACCGCTAGCTGTAATTTTAGCGTAGGAAGTTAAGCCACCTGAAGGCATGGAGCCCGAGCTTGGCGTTGCCGTGCCGGTAGGAACACGCCATACCCCGCCAGTCAGTACAGTGGTAACGAAGCTAACGCTATTGTCTGTGCTAGGGTCATTATCTGGGTCAATCAAGACAGTAATCAGCGAGCCAACAGGCAAGTCGCTAGTACCTGTAATGGTTGGTGTCCCCGCAGTCGCGCCACTATCAACAGTGACGCTTGGGGCCTGAGTGTCCAACTCAATTTCTAGTAGGCTAGAAGCTGAACCAGCAATTTTCTCACCGCTATTATCACCAGTAGTCCAAAGCTGGGCGCGCACTGTCAAGGTGCCATCGTCAAGCCCAGACAAATCTGCATTGTCTTCTGACCATTCTCCAGACGAGACTTGAACAAAGTAGGTCACAGACGCGTCACTCTCGTCAGTCACTGTCACTTTCACCCAAGTTCCATCGGCTACGGTATCGCTCACGCTACCCGATATGGCAACGTCATCTGCCTCAGCTGCCGAAATATTGCCATCGCCCGCTGACTCTACAAGAACACTATCGCTAGCCGATACAGCTTCAGATATAGACATTGGCGCCGTGAATGCGCCCAGCTCTGTAAAGGTAGCATTCTTGTCATAATTGCGGGCCACACCCGCCAAGTCGCCGTTGATGGGGCCTGACTGGGTTTGCGTCATTAGTACATAGCGCACGGGAGTATCTTTGGTAAAACCATCGATACCCGTATCGCCACGTGGCCCCAATCCGCCTTTTCGATCAATAGGCGAGGCGATGCCAAGCACCGTAGCTAAGTCGGCCACGGGAATCTTAAAACTGACAAATACGTCCGTCGCACCGTCATTCCCGATATCGGTATTACCATTCCAGTGAGGGTCTGTAGCCTCGCTGACCGCAACAACAGAGAAATTGTCATTGGTAATCTGATATATCCCGTTATTATCTAACCAGCCGGTCGGCAGAGGGCTGGTTGACGTGGTATTGGGAGAATTATTGAGGTCAGAGCCCGGATCAAAGAAGCGGATAGCACGAGTATTATTGCGAGCGTCCACGGACAAGAAGATATCAACGCGCCCGTCCGGATTGCCGACATCACCAGCAGCGCCGGCATCCAAGCCAATGAGAATTACTTTACCAAAATCATCTAGATCGGCGGAATTATTAACCCGTATCCGAAACGCAACCATATCATCGCTATCATCATCCGGAGTTCCATTGTCGTCAAAAGCCACATACAGCACGCCATGATCTTCATCGCCAGCCACGTCTAAATCTGCCGCACCGGCTTGGCTGTCTTGCGTTGGATCAAAACTAGTGCCCGACATCACGGTTACCCAACCATCCGCACCCGATAGATCTACTTGTGCCTCAAGAGTCGAGCTAAACCCTGCCAAGGCTGAGCGCTCGAACGGAAGTTGCGTCTCGATCTCGCCGCTGTGATACTCGAGGGTCCAGTCACCACCAGCGGCACTATTGCCCGTCAGGTCGTTAGAGGCTGCCACATCGGCCCCAGTCAGGCTTGCGACCGCGTCCACGAAAACCGCCCCTTCCGCTTCAGCCACGCGGCAGCCATACAGGAGAATATCGCCATCATCACTAAGGGACGAACCTATTTTTCCCAACACCTCAGAATAGGCTTGCAAGTTGTCAGCGCTGAGGCTTGTGGAGCCTAGCTGTACCTCGCCCACAGAGCCATGGGAAATAATGTGCACGGCATCGATATCGCTGCGGCCCTCCAGATGCTCGGCAATTTGCTCCAGGCCATCTGAAAAACTGTTGATGATAATGATCTCTATTCCACTATTGGTAGCGGATTCCAACACTTCTCTGTCCAGAAGCGAATCATCGATAAAGAGTAATTGAGTTTGAGACTCATCCGTTGCTCTTGCGGCAATCTCTCCTATGCTCTGCTCAATGGTTCTGGCGCTACCATCGGCTGGCGCTTTAGTGTCGGCATTAGGCTGGGAGACGATGGGCGCATCGAGCTCCGACATGGCCTGTAAAACCCCTTCTGCACCGGTGGAATCTGTATGCAAACTACTGGGATCAACGCCTGCATAATCAACCGCACTTGCAACGCTATCCACGACCGCCGCGTCTAGGAGCACTCTAGGCTCCAGAGCCAATGTGGAACGCTCGCGAATGAGTGTCGTTAATTTGTTTCTAGCAAAGACTGGCGAGAGCTTTTGATGGGAATGATTATTATTTGTTTTTTTGCTAGAGGACATAGAGAATACGGCTCATGAAACTTTTAAATTAGCTGAAAATGGAATCTTTGCACATATATATGCAATCACAAGTGGAGGAAAGGACAATATAGGGATGCAGTTAGGACTAACTGGCTTTTTTTACCCATTTTTACCCTAAAATAGCCTTGGACTGGGCTGGCGCCCGCGACAACTCTATACGGGCTCTATTAGATAGTTTTGCATCATGCCAAGGTCTTCATGTTCCAAGATATGGCAATGGTACAAATAAATACCTGCAAAATTCTCGAAACGCATGAGAACCTGCACTCGCTCACCCGGCCTTACCAACACCACATCCTTGAGACCAAAATCGGTAAAACCTTCCTGCAATGCCATCGCCACAGGGCTACGCTGCCCCGCGCCTAAGTCACGATTGAGGATTTTAAACTGAACATTATGCACGTGCATAGGGTGAGCCATCTGCATCATCGCTCCCATGCCGCCCATCCCCATAGAAGTATCGTTGCGAAACTCCCATATTTCACTAGTTCCGAGTTTAGAAATGTCCTCGCTGGCTACCTCACTCATTTGCCCAAAAACCCTGCCATTTAGCATGGCCTGCCCTCTCATCATGGACAGACGAATTTGCTTGGGAGCAGCCGCATTGACTGCCTCCTCGGCAAGCAATTCAGGAAGCTGACTAAGGCTACTCGGCTTTTCTGAACGCACTGGGGTAGCCTCCGACATTGCAAAGCTTGCAATTGCACGGGCATCGCCCAGCATGACGCCTCCCTCTTGGGCGGCGGTAATATTCTCGAGTCTGGGGTTGTATGACTCCGCCATGAGGTGCAGTAGATCCTCAGGGCTGCTTTCAGCAACGCTTAACCACACGTCAACACGCTCTCCGACGCCAATACTTATATAGCGCTGATCTCTCGCCCTATCTATCAGCCCTCCATCGGTGCCGATAATAGTAAAGGGCCTAGAATCGCTCCAACTGAGCCTGTACAGGGTGGAATTAGAACCATTAAATAGGCGCAGCCTATAGGCGGTTCTATCCAGCTGTTTAAAATAAGCAGACTTGCCATTAACTAAGACTTGTTGCCCGCTAAAGCCCATCATCCAGTTATGCCGCATAGGGCTGAGATGTTGCAACTGAGCCTGAAGATCGAAGGTGCGGTCTTGAATCAACAAGGCTAAGTCCAAGTCTCCATCTGGTAGACCTATCGTCTCTTCCTCATCATCATTGATAATTAAGAGGCCAGCTAAGCCCTGATATACTTGGTATGCAGTGCGTTCATGAGGATGCGGGTGAAACCAGTAAGTACCGGCTCGGTTCATTACGGTAAATTCATAGACATATGTTTGCCCAGGATCGATGGCGTACATGGGATGTCCATCCATCCTCTGGGGAATATTCAGACCATGCCAGTGCACAATGCTTGGCTCGGGTAACTGGTTGCGAAAGTGAACACGAACCTTTTGCCCCATTCGCACCCTGATCACAGGGATATGCCCAGAACCGTCCAAGTAGGACAAGGCGCTTTGCGGCCCTGCAAGCACTTCTCCGGTATAGCACCAGATACGGGTTTGAAAACCGTCTAGCAGCTCCGACTCTGCCACTTTAGCCACTAGCTCAAACTCTATATCAGGCTCAAAGCTCGTACTAGCAGTAGCCGGCTCCATTGCTTGATGAGAGTCTGCGGCAAGCACTGGAGCTGCTGCCGCACCTATACCGAGAGCGCTAAGCCCTCTAATAAACGATCTACGAGCTACCAAAGGGCATTCCTCTTAGCGATTAGTTTACTGCCAATACGTCGCAGTCTAGTTTATCGATAATCTTTTGAACTGTAGTGCCCACAAGCACACCTTTTGCTCCACTGCATGCCGACACACCAATCGTTAGAGTATCCGCACCTAACTCTTTTGCTTGAGCCACGATGACGCGTTTAGCATCCCCTTTCTCAAGGTGGAACATGCTCGGTTTAATACCAAACTCCTTAGCAAGAGCTTCGTGCTGCTCGGAAGCAGTCAAATCTACATCACCCAAGATATGGCTAAAATCGGCTTTTTTCTTAGAAACAGCGGCAACAATATGCAATGGCAACTTCACTGCCAAAGCATACTCCTTAGCATGCTTCAACACTGCGTTATTCAAGCCCATATGCCCCTCATCTTGAGACTCAAGATCAATAGCCGCTACCACTGATTTACCTTTCTTACGATCTTCTCGAACCAACAAAACAGGCACAGGGCTATGCCGCATAATCGTAAAGTCAGACGTGCTATGAAGAAGGCGCTGCAATTTACCGTGACGAAAAGTGGACTTAACCACTAAATTGGCACCAGAGCGTAAAGCGGCGCGACTTACTGCGGCATACCAGTCAGCCGTCCAGTAGCGATCGCTCTTAACCGTAAGCCCCTTAGCGCGAACAGGCTCGATCATCTTCTTAACTTTGGCGTCCCAAGCTTTGAGCTCGGCAGTCTTTCCGCTTTTACGCGACTTTGCCGCCCCCATGTCTTCGATGCTCTTGTAAATAGCCGAAAACACGGTAAGGCTGCTTTTCGTCTTCTTAGCTATCTCCGCAGCTCTCTTTAGAGCTGGCTGTTTCTCTTGAGTAGGGTCAATCACAACGAACATTTTTTCGTATAAGCTCATAGTCTATTTTCTCTTAAAACTGTCTAAAATTAGTTTGGCCAAAGAATAAACCCTTAACCACAGGGTGTCTACGCGAACCGCAATCGCCAATGAGCATTTATGCCCAATTTAGCGACTATACTTACAGCCCCCCTACTTACTTTACGGCCCAAAAGCCGCCTCTCACTTTTCAGAGTCGTCCTCTTCAATACTCTTTAGAATTCTGGCCAGCTGACGGAGCGACTCGCCACTCAAACGCCTGCGATCCAAACTCAAACTAAGCCCCTCAGCATCCACTATCACAACGTTATCGGTATCACTTTTGTCAACAACGGTATACAGACTCATGGCTTTTGCTAGTCCTTTGGGGACAACCGACTCCAACTGATCGATTTTTTTCTGTAAAACTGACGATATCGAAAAAAAATATAATTAGTTTTTTCTAGAAAAAAGAGAGAAAGAGTGACATCTCTTTCGCCAGAAAAAATCAATTCGTTAATTGCGAAGACAAGTATCTCGATTACTTATTTGATAATTCCTGTAGCATTTCCGTTCGATCCTTCTCTTTTGCGATTTCCAATCTATTCTCGCCCTCTTCTTTTACCCTGACAATTATCTCTTGCATGCCGCTTATCATATGGTTAAACGCAATTAAAAGCTGGCCGATCTCTTCCCTTCTTTTGGCATTGACGCACTAACTATAGTTTTGGCTATCACCAATCGCGATCACTATTGCGCCCAATATCAACCCTCGCCCTAGAGTCTGACAAAGTCCGCTCAAGGTAGACATTGCTACGGCGCTCGACCTGATCAGCCCAATCATCCAGAACTATCTATTTCTTGCCATCAGTACCTAGAAAGACCGTCGAGAAATAGCCTCCTAGGGTAAGGCTCTCACCGAGTGGGTAACACACGCCTTTCCACCCTTGAATGCGCCATACCCTGAAATCTTTAGTAAATTGAGAACAAAGCTATTAAACCATACTTTTTTTAAGGTTATTATCATAATTACGTGTCAAAGTTTGTCTTGCATACACTGGCAGATGCCTCTTAGCATCCCTTATAGAAACAAATATGCTGATGGCTATTAATACCCCGAAAACCGGAGTTATAAATGATAATCACACCTAATATTACTGGCGGCCTCACTGGAGGCATACTCATTGGCCTATCGAGCCTTTGCATGCTTTTGTTCATAGGCCGAATTACCGGCATATCGGGCATTTTGGGGGGTATTCTTGGCTGGAATGGCTCCAATGACTGGTCATGGCGCGCAAGCTTTGTCATCGGCCTAGTCTTGGGGGCCGCCTTGTACAGACTATTCCTAGGGCCCTTGCCTATAGAAATGCAGGCTCAGGGCCCCGTTCTAATTTTGGCGGGTCTCTTGGTTGGGATAGGTACCAAACTAGGTTCCGGTTGCACATCCGGCCACGGCGTCTGCGGTATCGCAAGACGTTCTCCTCGCTCACTAGCCGCGACCACAACCTTCATGCTCGTAGCCATAGCAACCGTCTTTATTACGAGGCACCTATTGTCATGAAAAACTCTATTGCGGCACTCATAAGCGGGATTATTTTCGGGCTGGGCTTGGCGGTATCGGAGATGATTAACCCTACCAGGGTCATCAATTTCCTTGATATCACTGGCACATGGGACTACACACTAGCGCTGGTCATGGGGGGAGCGCTAGCTGTCACCGTGATTGGGTTTCCTCTGGTCATGCGACGCAGTCACCCCTTGTTCACCGAGAAGTTTCACCTCCCTACACGCAGCGATATCGATTCTTCGCTACTGGGCGGTGCGGCGCTATTCGGCATAGGCTGGGGACTAGCAGGGCTGTGCCCTGGGCCGGCACTTGCCGGGCTTGCTTCACTTTCGCCTTCTATTTTTATGTTTGTAGCAGCCATGATTGTTGGACAAATAATCGGTGGCAAGGTGCAAGATATGCTGGCTAAGTAGGCAGAATTAAAACGGCTTATTGCTTGTCGTAAATTCGCGTCAGCTCTATGGCTGCGCCGAAGTTCTTGGGCCTAATAGTGAGCTGAACCTCAAGGCGGTCGCCACCGTTAAGCAGTCGATAGGCCTCTAAAGTAAAGCCGCCATCACGCGGTCTAGCTTCAACGTATAGCGTATCGTTCTCCCAAGCACCGAAGGAAAAGTCTTGGGCGCCGTTTTCGTAGACTTCGCTCGCTTCGACTTGTCTGGTGCGGCCGTCCGTATGGAAAACTCGCTGAAAACCGTCCTCATAGCCAAACCAAAATTCCGGTTGCTCATATCGAATACGCAATACATCATCGTATGTCAGCCGGTCATAGAGCTCGTGCTCCTTGGGGCCGCCGCGATATCGCTCTTTCTCTTGGCGGCCAAACCAATTGCGTTTAACCTTGCCTCCCGCCTCGATTATCGCCTCTTCCACCGCCTTATCGGGGTCTTCACTTAGCTCTTCGTTAATCAACCAAGTACCCGAGAGCTGCCTCCCGATGCCCTCCTGAGCCTGAGCAGGCCCAAGCCAACAGATCATCACAAGGGCGATCAACAATAGCGGTTTCGGCTTGTAAGATCTTATTTCCATTATCATTCCATTAAGTGCTCTAGCGCTTATGCGCTTCGCTAGCGTTGCGCTCTTTATAAAGTGCAAGAATATTAGTACTCAACAATACCGTGACTATCAATACGATCAAGGCCATACCAAACCACTGTAAAGCATAGCCTAGATTGCTCCTAGTCGTAATGGCATGAGCGCTCCAGTGACGAGCCAGAACGCCCTGTTCACCCGGCTCTAGGCGCAAAACCACTGGCGCTAGAGAGCGATCCAATACTTGCTCTAGCAAGGGGATATCCATTCGGCGAAATCGCAGCGGCCACTGTTCACCTTGCACCTGTGTGACGCCGACAGGCTCTTGCGGAATATGCGCGAGCGCGGTTATGGTCTGTTCGCCCAACACTGGAGGAATTTCCGGCACGCCATCGCCCCCGTCTTTCGGAGCAATCCAGCCTCGACTCACTAACACCCATGTGTCTTGTTCTGCTAGCTCAAACGGCGTAAGCACTTCAAAGCCTGGGGCGCCTTGAAAGAATTGAAAGGCAATCAGAAAAGAGGCTTCATTCCAATAGCTTCCCCTAGTACTCACTTTACGGTTTTGAGTGTTCTGGGCACTTATACCATTGATTAATACTTGCTCCAGACTAACCGGAGCTTCTAGGCTTCGCGCCTCCTGCAAGGCAGCTTGATCTCGCTTTTGCTGTGCCCGATCTAACTGCCACAGCCCTAAATTAATTAGCAAGCCTAAGCTCATGATAACGCTTAGCGCAATTAAGAGATTTAGGCGTATCTGCAATCTTCCCAACGTAATAGTCGATCTCACAGTGAAAGCCTCTTTGCCTTGTTATTCTTATACTTACCTCGATTCTAACGCGCATTGCAGCAATTGTGTAAACGCCTTTAGCCCTATTCTTTTTTCTTGCACCCCATACTCAACACTGCCCCTCATGTGATAACGTAGCACCCCTCTACTTATCGACGCTGGACGAGCATACCATTCACACCTACTCCCGCGTACGTCAGGACAATATCATATGAAAATCGGTGTTTTATCCCGGAACAGCAAGCTGTATTCCACTCGACGACTCATGGAAGCAGCAAAAGAGCGCGGCCACGATGCCAGAGTAGTCGATATTCTCAAGTGCTACATGAATATCACGGCCAATAACCCTACGGTTCACTATAAAAGCAAAGCTGAGTCGGAAACACTCGAGTACGATGCTGTGATCCCCCGTATTGGCGCCAGTGTCACTGCCTATGGCTGTGCAGTGCTTAGACAGTTTGAAGTGGCTGGCACCTATTCTGTTAACGAATCTATCGCCATTACCCGCTCACGCGACAAACTCCGCGCTCACCAATTGCTCGCCCGTCGCGGCATCGGCCAACCGGTTACCAGTTACGCTCACTCGGCTGATGCCACCAGCGATCTGATTGACTCAGTAGGTGGCGCGCCTTTAGTCGTAAAAGTCATGGAAAGCACCCATGGCAACGGCGTAGTGCTAGCCGAAACCAAGAAAGCGGCAGAGGCCCTCATTAACGCATTCCGCGGACTAAAGGCCGACTTTCTTGTACAGGAATTTATCAAGGAGTCTGGCGGCTCAGACATTCGCTGCTTCGTTATCGGCGATAAAGTAGTTGCCGCTATGCAAAGAACCGCAGCCTCAGGTGAGTTCCGCTCCAATCTTCACCGGGGCGGCTCGGCGCAGGTGGTAAAACTTAGACCAGAAGAACGCAGACTCGCCGTAAAGACAGCGAAAGTGATGGGATTGGATGTGGCCGGTGTCGACATCATTCGCTCCAATCACGGTCCTTTAGTCTTGGAAGTCAATTCCTCCCCTGGCCTAGAGGGCATCGAGAACGCCACCGGCAAAGATATTGCGGGTGCGATTATCGAATACATCGAGAAAGACAGCCTCAAAGGCCCTAATAAGATGAAGGGCAAAGGCTAATCATACAAGTGGCAGGAGACGGGCTGAGCATCAATGCTTAGCTCGGGCGCTACACTCTTACACTTTTCCATGACCTTAGGGCAGCGCGTGTGAAAGGCGCAACCAGAGGGTGGGTTAATGGGCGATGGCACATCGCCCACTAGAATTTGCCTTTGCGACTTGTGATGCGGGTCTGGCACTGGAATAGCCGAAATAAGCGACTGCGTATAGGGGTGACGCGCAGTGCGATAAATACTCTCACCGTCCCCGCTTTCCACAAACTTGCCTAAATACATAATCGCTATACGATCAGAGATATGCTTAACCACCGCCAGATCATGGGCGATAAACAAATACGAGAGTTTAAATTCTTTTTGTAGGTCAATAAGCAGGTTCAGAATTTGACTCTGAATAGACACATCCAATGCCGATACCGGCTCATCACAAATAATAAGCTTTGGGTTCAAGGCTATCGAGCGGGCAATGCCAATACGCTGCCTCTGGCCACCCGAGAACTCGAAAGGATAGCGCGTTACCGAGCGGGCAGGTAGACCGACAAGGTCCAGAAGCTCTTTTACTCGTTTTTGCCGAAACGCCTTATCGCCCATTTTCTGCACGATGAATGGCTCTTCCAGAATCTGCCCCACGGTATGGCGTGAATTCAATGACTCCATTGGGTCCTGAAATATCATCTGAATATCACGACGAAACGGCATCAAGTCTTTACGACCTAGGTGAGCGATATCCGTACCATTGTATTTGATAGAACCGGCACTGGGCTCATACAGCCTTGCAATGCACCTGCCCAGCGTTGACTTACCACAGCCCGACTCGCCAACAAGACCAAGCGTCTCACCTGGCATGATATTAAAGCTCACACCATCCACTGCCTTATTGTATTTTCCCGTGCGCATAAAAATGCCTTCCTTAACCGGAAAATGCATTTTCAAATCAGTCACTTCTAATATTGGCTTCTCAGGCGAAGCGCCTAAATCAAGGACACTCATGCGACGGCGCTCATCTTAAAATTCTGTTCATCACCGGCCCCGCCGGCCTGCACTGGAATATTCTTCCACTCGAAACAACTCACTTCATGCCCTGCCCCTACCTCTTCTATCGCGGGCGATTTTACCGAACACCCCGCTTGCCTAAACTCACAGCGATTCTCGAAGCGACAGCCAGCTGGCAAATCAAGTAGACCCGGAACCATTCCAGGAATTATTGAGAGCTTTGACTTGGGTTCAGAATCTAAGCGAGGGATCGAATTGAGCAAGCCTCTGGTATAGGGATGAGTCGGTTTATCGAATACATCATAAACGCTTCCTTTCTCGGCAACTCTACCCGCGTACATTACCACCACGTCTGAGCACGTTTCTGCGATCACTCCTAAGTCATGGGTAATGAGAATCACGGACATGCCCATATCTTTTTGTAGCTCTTTGATTAGCTCCAATATCTGCGCCTGAATAGTTACATCCAGCGCGGTAGTTGGCTCATCTGCTATTAACAGGTCTGGCTGACAAGCCAGCGCGATGGCGATAACGACACGCTGCCGCATGCCTCCGGAAAGCTGATGCGGATACTCGCCCATGCGAATCTCGGGCGCGGGGATTCCCACTTTCTCCAGCATCGCCACGGCCTCTTTCAAGGCGTCCTGCTTGCTTATCTTCTTGTGCAGCAGAATGATCTCAGTAAGCTGCCTACCAATAGTGTGCACTGGATTCAATGCCGTCATCGGCTCCTGAAACACCATGCCGATATGTCCACCGCGAATCTTCTGCATCTGCTCAATGCTAGCCTGCGCCAAGTCCTGCCCTTTGAACTCAATCTTGCCTCCGACAATCTGCCCCATTGGCTGAGGCAGCAAACGCATAATAGATTGGGCCGTCACGCTCTTGCCACAACCGGACTCGCCAACGATGCCAAGCGTCTCGCCTTTCCTAACGCTAAAGCTGACATCGTCGACCGCGCGCACGCGACCTTCGTCGGTGTCGAATTCGGTGATGAGATTACTGACTTCGAGCAGAACTTCTGACATCTGTATTAGTTCTCGCTGCGAAACTGATCGTAGACATTGATCTGCGGTTCAAAAGTATCGCCCGAGCGTCTCGCAGCAAGAGTCTCCTCTTTCAACTCAGTGTCGATCCAATGCACGAACAACTCACCAGCAGACTCTGAGTGCTTGTGATTGAAACCTTCCGGAAACTTCATCCAGCGCCAATGGCCTACTCGATAAAAAGGCACTACGTAGGCAGGTACAAACGATGCGTACTCGTGATGACGTTCAAAAATTTCGTGAGCCAAACTGATCATTTCTTCTACATCCGTCGAAGAGTCATACTGAGCGATCAATTGATCCACTTCGAAATTCGCGAAAGACTGGAGGTTATTGGTTTGCACTTTAATCTGTCGATCGGGGTTTACACTACCATCATCTAAAAACGCATCGTCATATGCATTATCAGAGTGTAGTTCATCCCAGAAGCGCGGATAGAATTCTAAGAATCGACCAAATGCACCGAAATAAACGTCATGCTGTTTTTCAAGAACTTTCTTGAAAGCGGCGCTGCCGTCTAGAATTTCTATTCTGTACTCTAACCCGGCTTTCAGAGCCTCCTCTCTTAGAATAGTAAATACAGCAGCTAAAGGCTCAGCACCCGTTGTTAACGTAAATGACAAACGCTGCCCTTGCTCATTTACCAAGACGCCGTCAGGCCCCCGCTGAGTGAACCCAGCTGCAGCAAAGTGCTCTTGAGCTAAGTCGATATCAAAGGGACGAGCAGCTAACGTAGGGTGCGAAAATTCACCAAAACCATCACTGAAGGTTTTCATACGGTCGTACTCACCGCGAAAATATCGCTCTATCACGAGATCCCAGTTAGTTGCATAATTAATACCTACCCTAATGTCCTGGTTATTGAGCAACTCGCGATCGCTATTAATCGATATGCCCCACGATGGACGAGGCCGTTGATTGTAGAAAACCGATTTATGAATATAGCCCGCCTGCACATCAGGGTCGCTGTCAGGCAATTTGTCATACCAGTATTCTGCCAAGGTCAAACCAAACGAGTCCAAGTCGCCAACCTTAAAGGATTCGAACACTTTAGAGCTATCGCGAATAACGGATAAATGTACTTTGTCGGCATTGTATCGATTACGCCAAAACTTTTTGTCCTTCGCCCACCAGTTTTCATCACGCGTGAGGGTCACTGAACGTCCCTTAATAATATCCTCGTCTTTAATATAATAGGCCCCCGTTGTAGGAACGAAACGCCACTGGTACCGCTCTACATAATCTGGACCAAACTCGTCATAGAAGTGTTCTGGCGTCGGGGTGTGCTCAAGTGCGTTATAAATGATGTCTGGATCCATCTCTGGCATTGTCAGGGAGATCGTATAGTCATCGTATTTACTAATGTTCGTGTATTGCGTGCTATACCAGTTGTTATACCAAGGGGCGACGATATGCTCTGATCGGTTAAAGAAGAACAGAAAAAAGTAATCGTCCGCTGTCACCGGTTCGCCGTCAGACCAACGTGCGTCAGGGTCTAGTTTGATGTAAACAGTTTTAGTCTCTTCCTCCAGCGCCCATGCGGTAGCCAACCCGGGATAGAAATCAAACTCATCAGGATGACGATGAGCTAGTTTGACCGCAACATTGTCTAGAATCCAGTTTCTGAAAGCACCATTAGAGTCGGGACCGACTATCCGCAAAGTTCTAGGGAAGTCCGGTATTGAAGAATACTGCACACCGCCTTTCGTCGCGTTTGGCGAGCCTATCTCAGGCAACTCTAAACCAGTTTCCCACTCTAAATTCTCGGGGATATCCTCAGGAGTCTTAAAAGAGAAAAAATCCGGATTCGCAGCATAAAATTCTCTCGCCTGTTCCGCGCCTGTTAGCGCTCCTTCAGGCAATGGCTGAGATTGCTCTTGTTCAGGTTCGCCGCCACAGGCGGCCAATAAACAGACTACGCTTGCAAGCAAGAACTTTGCGCTGATGTTTGTCTTCATCCCAATTCCTCCAAAACCAATAAACTATTTGTAGACCGTAAACTTCTTAGGGTCGAATGATTCTCTAACGGCCTCACCAATAAACGTAATCAATGTCAGCAGAACGACCAACGTACCAAATGCCGACATGACTATCCAAGGCGCAGTTCGCAAGTTTTCGGTGCCTTGCTTCAATAGCTCGCCTAAGCTCGGCGTGGGCGGCGGCAACCCAAAGCCTAAGAAATCCAAAGCCGTTACCGCTGTAATAGCTGATACGATGGTAAACGGCATAAAGGTCACCATTGTGGCTAAGGTATTGGGCAACACATGGTGAAAAATAATTCGGGTATTCGATGCGCCAATGATCTTGGCAGCGGCCACATAGTCTCGGGCTTTCTGTTTATAGGTTTCGGTTCTCATGTAGTAGGTCATTGATGTCCACGAGAACAAGACCATAACCGTGAGCAGAATCATAATTCGCGAAGCTATCGAGAATGTGGCGGGTATTACAGAGAAGATAATAATTACCATGTAGAGGAAGGGAATATTACTCCAAACCTCAATTACGCGTTGAAACAACAGATCAAACCAGCCCCCTAGATAACCCATGGCGGAACCGACCGCAATGCCGATTGCATACACAGCAACGAGAAAACCCAGAGAGAACAGTAACGCGATACGCGTACCGTAAAAGAGCCTAGCCAGAATATCGCGACTCGTCGTATCGGTACCTAAATAATGCTTAAGTTCTGGCGCGGGAGGCTCCGCCTTATATATCCCGGTAATGGAGTGGTTTTCGTTTGGGCTATATGGAACTAGCGGGAGTAGCACCCAATTTCCTTCACCCGCTTCGTCAAATTTCTGTTTCAAATCACGATAGTTCGTTTCGTACTGATACTCTAAACCGAAGTCGGTTCCGGGATGAAAGTCGCCATAGGTCGGGAAGTAAAGTTCTCCTTCATAGCTCACGATTAACGCACGATTGTTAATAAGGAGCTCACCCGCAAAACCGATTAACAAGATTAGGCAGAGCGCCAAGAAACTATAATAACCTCTCTTGATATCGCGAAAGCGTTTCAGCTTTTTTAGCGTTTGTGGAGTTAGTTTAAATAGCATTCGAGTCGGCCCTATTGAAATCGAATGCGCGGATCGACCAACGCAACAATAATGTCAGACAGGATATTGCCAATAAGCAATAATAAGCTGGCGATTAGCACCACTCCCATGACAACCGGATAATCTCTGTCGAGAATGGCGGTCAACCCCAATAGCCCAAACCCGTCGATATCGAAAATGGTCTCGATCAAGAAGGATCCAGAAACGAGCAAGGTAATATTTTGGCCAAAAGTAGTTGCAATAGGGATAAGGGAATTACGCATGGCGTGTTTCGTCACAGACTTGCGAAACGACACTCCTTTCGCGACGGCCGTTCGAATATAATCCGCTGCCAAATTATCCATTAAGTGATTTTTTAGCAGCAGTGTTACTAGAGCGAAACTACCAACCAAATAGCAAATAAGAGGTAAGACAGAGTGATGAATAAGGTCCCACACCTGCTCACCAAAACTCATGGTTGGGAACTGTAAACTATAGAACCCTCCCATAGGAAACCATTCCAACTTCACTGAAAAATATAGCAATAAGAGTGAACCTAGTGCATATCCGGGGATGGCATAGCCAACGAAAATTAAAATAGAAGAGAGGTTATCTACAATGGTGCGATGCTTAATGGCTTTTAGCACCCCTAAAGGAATACAGACTGCGTAGGTGATTATGAGAGTGATGAGACCGTAGTAAAGAGAAACAGGGAATCGATCCTTAATAACATCCCAAACCGGCTCATTATACCGATAAGATGAGCCTAAATTGCCAGTGGCCACTTTACCCACCCACTCCGCATAGCTCACTAGCATTGGCTTATCGAAGCCATAGTACTCTTTAAGCCTATCGAGCTGATCCTGAGAAATAGCCATATTCTGGCCAGCAGAGCGCGAACTAGCCCCACCAGTAAGAGACACTTGTTGTCCCTCCATCATGGCACGCTCTAGGGGCCCGCCCGGCACAAGGCGGGTAATGACAAACACAATAATCGTAATACCAATCAACGTTGGTGGTATCAGCAATAATCGGCGGAGAAAATAATCGCGCATTAAACCCTACTTAAGTGTCAACATATTGTCATTTAGCAAAACGCTAAGCAATAGCGCTATTTTGCGAATGAAGAAAAACCCATTACCATTCAATAGCTTTGTTCTCATTAGACCAGCATATCTGCTTTTTTAGTGTAGAACGAAGAATATTCATTTTTAGTGCATACGTCACGCCTTGTGATAGCACTATATTGTCACAATGCCGTTACATTCTGCTTATTTATCAAGGATATCGAGCACTTAGGCTTAGTATAGATGGCAGGCTATCAGGCGGCCTTCTGCAGGCTTTAGGGTGGGAGTCGTTTGCATGCAAACTTCACTCGCCTGCGGGCAACGTGCGGCAAAGCGACAACCTTCCGGCACATTGATGGGAGAGGGAATTTCCCCCTGGATAGAGGTGGCGACTCGCTCCCGCTCACTCGCAGGGTCCGGTTCGGGGTTTGAGGCTACCAATATCTGAGTGTAGGGATGCTTAGGGTTGAAGAAAACCTCATCGGAAGCCCCTATTTCGACAATAGCGCCGAGATACATCACTGCCATGCGATCGCTGATATAGCGCACCATAGACAAGTCATGAGCGATGAACATCATAGTCAGTCCAAGGGACTGCTTCAGTTCATTTAATAGATTGACTATCTGCGCCTGCACGGACACGTCTAGTGCCGATATCGGCTCATCACAAACAACAAAATCCGGTTGCAAAATTAACGCTCTAGCTATGCCTATTCGCTGTCGCTGGCCGCCGGAGAATTCGTGTGGGTATCTAGACATATGCTCCGCATGTAAACCCACTCTCTCTAACCATTTCACCGCCTGCTGCTGGGCCTGCGCCTTTTTAGCCAAGCCATTAAGCAAAAGCGGCTCGGCAATAATCTCGCCCACCGTCATGCGGGGGTTTAGCGATGAGTAAGGGTCTTGAAAGATCATTTGCATCTTACGGGCGAGCCGTCGAAAATCGCTAGCCTTGTAACGCGTGGGCAATGCCTGCTGTTCTAGCATTACTTGGCCATGGCTCTTATCGTGCAGTCCGAGAAGGGTCTTACCAAGAGTGGACTTGCCTGAGCCGCTCTCGCCCACAAGCCCCAGGGTTTCGCCTTTGGCGATCGACAAACTGACATGATCTACCGCGTGCACCCTTTGCTTGGCGTTGATATCGAAATAGCGGCATAGCTCTTCAATTTCCAAAAAGTCGCTCATGCGTCACCTCCTACGGCAGACTTAGCTTCGCCCGCAGGTGCCAACTCGTGGTGCAACCAACAATGGGCACTATGAGAGTTCGATAGAGTCATACTCGGTGAATCGTGTCGCTTACATACGGCCATTGCATAGGGGCAGCGGGCGCCATAGGCACAGCCGACTGGGGGTGAAAACAGGTCGGGAGGACTGCCCGCAATGGGTTGCATTGCTCTATCCGTCATCGCCTTCACACTCGGCATGGCCTGCTTAAGGCCCAATGTGTAAGGGTGGCCCGACTGATAGAACACCTCATCTACTGTGCCTCGTTCGACAATCTTACCCGCATACATAACCGCCACATGGTCAGCCACACGCGCCACCACCCCCAGGTCATGGGTAATTAGCACTAAGGCCATTCCTGTTTCTTTTTGCAGGGATTGCAGTAGTTCAAGAATTTGCGCCTGAATAGTGACATCGAGCGCCGTCGTAGGCTCGTCCGCTATCAACACCTTGGGCTTACAGGCGATCGCCATAGCAATCATCACCCGCTGCAGCATTCCGCCCGAGAACTCGAACGGGTATTGGGCTACTCGCTTTACCCCCTCCGGAATTCTAACCAAGTCCAGCAACTCCAATACGCGTCTTCTTGCGTCAGCCTTGCTGAGTCCGCGATGAACGATAAGAGGCTCCGCAATCTGATCACCGATGGTCATAGTAGGGTTTAATGCCGACATAGGATCCTGAAAGATCATGCCGATATCGCGTCCTCGATACTCTTTACCAGAGTCTGTCAGCACCTGCTGCCCGCCTAATAACACCGAGCCGCTCATGATGCGTGCGGGAGGCATGGGTAACAGCCCCATAGCCGCCTGTACCGACACCGACTTGCCGCAGCCTGACTCCCCAACAATGGCCAAGGTTTGGCCTTGCTCGACTTCGAAACTAACACCGCGAACGGCATGCACGACGCCGCCAAAGGTATCGAACTCTACTTGCAGGTCTTTTACTTGAAATAAGGGCTGGCTCATTACACATCCCTCATGCGGGCGTCCAGTGCGTCGCGCAAGCCGTCGCCCAGGAGATTAAAGGCAAGGACCGTTATGCTAATAAACACAGATGGAAAAATAAGCTCATGGGGATGCGTTAACATAGTCGCTAGGCCTTCGTTACTCATACTGCCCCAAGAAGGGGTCGGCGGCGCCACCCCCATGCCTATAAATGATAGAAACGCCTCTGTAAAAATGGCACTTGGCACTGCGAAGGTCAGCGTCACTAGGATAACGCCCATGGTATTGGGAATCATATGCCTTAACACCAGATAGCGACTATTGGCTCCTAACAAACGGGACGCACTGATATAGGCCTCCTCTCTAATTTGTAGCACTTGCCCACGCACTAGCCTAGCGGTTGCGGGCCAAGCCAATACAATCAAAGCAACAAGCAAGGGAATAATGCCACTCTCGCCCGGGCCGATGCCAAACACCACCTGAAACAAAATCATGAATAGCAAAAATGGCAAGGCCACCACAAAGTCAGCAAAACGCATCATTACTTGGTCAATCTTACCGCCGAGAAAACCCGCCGTAGCACCGTATGCGACGCCAAGCAATACATAGAGCATTGGCGCCACAAAGCCAATAAACAAAGACACCCTAGCCCCATGCATGAGACGAGACAAGATATCGCGCCCCAAGTAATCTGTTCCTAGAGGGTGCAGCGCGAGCAGTACTTCGTCGCCAATATTCAGTTCGGTGGTATCGAGCACTAACTGACGCTCTCTTACTTCGTCGATAGTAATGACGCGCTTTACCTCTACGGCTAAAGACTGAAAAGTTCCAGTCGACTGTCCCGATGCATCCAACTCAACCAGAGAGTAATAATAGGTATCAGGCGTCAGATCTAACCTATCCTCATAATAGCCTGCACCGGCGCTGGCAAACTCCGCTATAGGAAGGCCGAAGGCCAGTTGCTCATCAATAGGAAAAATATTGCGATACAAGCGCAGGGATGTCGCCGAACTCACCTCATCCCAAAGCAATCGAACTGCTTGCGAATTAGCCTCTTGCGCCAAACGCAAACCCTCTCCCTCAAAACCCGGAGCGCTCTTACCACTCCAATATTCATAGGGCGCTACAATGCTGGCAGCCCTATCAGCCCCAGGAGCCTGACTCACTTGATCAATATCCTGGCGTGAAGGGTCCACCTGCCATAGCAATGGGCCTATAAGAGCAAACAGTAATAAACCGACAATAAGGATGAGGGACACTAACGCTCTACGGTTCGCTCTCAGCCGTCTCCATGCATCCTGCCAGTAAGACCTTGATGGACGGGCGATGCCGTGAATATCATCGTCGTAGTGTGCTGGCGTAAAGTCCTCGGGCTTGGGGCTATAATTAGGCGTATGGTTCATTGGAGCCTCACCCTGGGGTCAATCCAACCGTAAACGAGGTCTACCACAATCACCATGAAGACTAGGAACGCTCCGTAGAATACGGTAGTTCCCATGATCACTGTGTAATCGAGCTGCTGGACAGCTTCAACGAAATAGCGACCCAACCCGGGAATCGCAAACACTAGCTCAACCACAAAGCCACCAGTGGTAATGGCAGCAATGGCTGGGCCCAATACGGTAATCAACGGCAGTACCGCATTGCGCAATTGATGATGGGTAAAGATTCTGGCCGCAGGAAGCCCCTTAGCCTTGGCGGTGCGAATATAATCCGAATGGATAATTTCGAGCATAGAAGAGCGCATCAAACGCGTCAGATAGGCCATGGTGCCAAGCCCAAGCACCAAGGATGGAAGCAACATATGCCCCACTGTTCCCCAGCCAGCGACCGGTAACAGCGACACGCCAAACCAGTCGTTAATTTTCACTAGCGCCAATTGGCCCAGTGCTGCAAAAACGAAACTTGGGACAGAGATGCCTAGAATCACTAGAAACATAATAATGGTATCGGGCAAACGGTCTCTGTACAAAGCCGTCAATGCACCCCATAAAATACCGCCACACGCAGCAAACAAAACCGCCAACACCCCAAGCGTGGCAGAGACGGGAAAATGTTCGCGAATAATATCGTTGACCTGCCGGTTCTGCTGGGCGAAGGAAATGCCAAAATCGCCTCGCGCAAGATTGCCCATATAGATGAAGTATTGCTCACTCAGCGGCTTATCTAATCCATATTTGGCGGCTAGATTAGCGCGAATCTCTGCAGACGTTGCGCGCTCGCTTGAAAGTGGGTCACCAGGCACATTATGCATAGCAAAGAATGTTGCCGTAGCAATAAACCACACAGTGACTAGCCCTTGGAGCAAGCGCTTAAGCGTATACGCCCACATCAGTGAACCCTCGTATTATTCAGAGTCTTCAATATAGGCCCCTGTGTAATCGTTTTCCGCCCCAAAAATTCGCTTCTGCGCCCCTTTGAGCCTTGGGTCTGTCGCATGCACAAGCCCGCGCTCGTAATTGCCTATCAGCACGGCATCATCATGCAAAATTTCTTGTATTGCGCCAAAGGCATCCATGCGCTCCTTAGGATCAATTGAGTCTTGTGCCTTTCTGACCAAGGCATCCAGCTCTGGGTTGGAGTATTTACCGCGGTTATTGAGATTCCAAGAGGAGTAAAGATCGGCGAAGGTCATGGGGTCATTATAGTCAGGGCCCCAGCCGCTTAGCACCATGTCGAAATCGCCATCCTGCATTTTTTGCAGGCGCTGTCGAAATATTTGCGCATCGATAATAATTTCAAGCCCAAGGTTTTTCTTAAACACCTCTTGATAGTATTGCGCCGATATATTCGCAACGGGGGTATTACCGCTTAACAGGACTATTGGAGGCCACTCGCTTAAACCAAGCTCTTGTTTTGCTAGCGCCAAGTGTTGCCGAGCAAGCTCTACATTATAGGGATACTCGGGTGCGGGATACTCCTCTCTGAAGGTCTTCTCAACCCCTTGCATCCATATTGGAAACAGGCTCTTTGCCGGCAAGTAGCCAGGCAGCTTAATGACACTATTCACCAGCTCATTAGAGTCCTGAGCGAGATTCAGCGCTATACGTAAATTCTTATTCCGAGTTAAGCGATTGTCCCGGTGATTAAAATCGATAAAGAAAACCGTGCCATCCATAAAGCGCTCTAACTGCCAGCGCCGCTGCATAGCCCCCTCAAGCATCTCTGCCGTTAAGTCGACTGTCGCAATGCGGCCATCACGATATAGGTTCAGTAGAGTGGCAGAGTCGGAGGTGATATAGGGGAAATTAATCGCATTGAGCTTAATTCTTTCTGCATCCCAGTAATTGGGGTTTTTCTCCAGTCTCATGCTGGCACCATGCACCCAGCTACTAATGACAAAGGGGCCGTTGTAAAGCAAATCCTCTGCATCGGCTCCATAGCGCTGAGGCCTTTGCTCATAAAATTTTTGTTGTACGGGCTGAAAGGTGACAAATGCCAGCAGTTTTTCTAGGTACGCTAGTGGGCGCTCAAGCTCTACTTCCAAAAGAGAGTCATCGAGTGCCCGAACGCCAACGGCTTCTAATGGCAACTGCCCCGTATTAGCGGCCTCTGCATTCTTGATAGGGTAAAAAATAAAGGAGTATTGAGAGCCTGTTGCGGGGTCTAATGCGGTTTTCCAAGCGAACTCAAAGTCATGGGCAGTAACCGGATCACCATTGCTCCAACGGGCATCGGGCCGTATCCAAAACCTGGCCAACGCACCATCAATCTCCCAGCGCTCGGCCATGCCGGGCAAAATTTCATTGTTTGGCCCATAGCGCAGCAGACCTTCCATGACGTGCTCGAGTATAGTCCCGCTAACGGCATCGCTAGCCAGCATGCTATTGAGCTGCGGCGGTTCCTGTCGTAGGAAAGTGCTAATCTCATTGCGCTCTACATCAATGGCGGTAAGCCCAGCGGCACTGCCACTGCTGGACAGTCCTGCCACCCAGTTCAGACAATACATAAGAGCCACCAGCGCCAGCACAGCGACAAGCGCGTAGCGGGCTAATTGCTTACCGGCACTACGATTGAACTTATCCTCTGTAACGACAGACTTGGGCATGAACATACCTTTAATAAACTCAGACCAGACCAGAATACCCTAGGGTAAAAATTGAGTCGATAGCAAGAAAGTATCCTGTAGCCGCTGACGCCACCAGAATTACGTACTACAATTTGGCCACCAGCATAGGAGTCCCTCAATGGAAGACGCACTAGAGCAAGAAATGCAGCAAGTCGCTGCCGTATACGAGCTGATTACCGAGTTCTTAGTGAACTATAGCTTTCAATTAATTGGCGCCATTATCGTTTTCATTATTGGCTATATTGTCGCGCGCAAGATTAGCCAAATAGTATTAGGGCTCTGCCAGAAGAAAAACCTAGATGTCACATTAAGCGGTTTCATAGCCAATGTGGTGAAAATACTCGTTCTCACCATGGCGACGATTATCGCATTAGGCAAGTTGGGCATCAGCGTTACGCCTTTCGTCGCGGCCATTGGTGCCGTTGGCCTAGGCGCTGGTTTAGCTGTTCAAGGCTTATTGTCTAACTATGGGGCAGGCCTAAACATCATTCTGGCTCGTCCGTTTGTCGTCGGAGATACAATCTCGGTTCAGGGTGTGACGGGGCAAGTAAAGGAAGTCCATCTGGCTTATACCGTTCTAGCCGACGAGGACGATGTAAAGATCACCATTCCGAACCGTCACATCGTTGGCGAAATTCTGCACAACTCCCAAGCCGATAGTATGCTAGAACTAAGTGTAGGCATTGCCTACAGCAGCGATCCCAAGCAGGCCGTTCAGGTAATACTCAATGCCCTGCAAAGCATAGAAGGCATGAGTGAGGAGCGTCAGCCAATCGTAGGCATTGAGGCCTTTGGCGATAGCAGCATCAACCTGGGAATTCGTTTGTGGGCCAAGACGCAACAGCGAGTCGAAACTCTCTATAGAGCGAATATGGCTATACATGATGCGCTTGAGCAAGCTAGCATTGCTATTCCGTTCCCTCAGCGAGAAGTTAGAATGCTTGAGGACAAGTGAGCACTCACTTTGGGAGGCAAACAATGCCTCCCAAGTAAAAGGTGAAAAAATTATCTGACTATAGCCCTTGTACTGGCTAAAACTGCCTCCATGTATAGAGGTTCAATCTTTTAAAACCCGAAAATTAATAGGAAATAACTATGAGCGTATTGGTAGGTAAACAAGCCCCCGATTTCACTGTTCCAGCTGTACTGGCCAATGGAGAAATCGTTGACGAATTCACGCTTTCTTCAGCAATCAAAGGCAAGTATGGACTCGTTTTCTTCTACCCTCTGGACTTCACATTCGTATGCCCTTCAGAGCTAATCGCTCTGGATAAGCGCATCGCAGCTTTTAAAGAGCGCAATGTGGAAGTCATTGGTGTGTCTATCGACTCCCACTTTACTCACAATGCATGGCGCAACACGCCAGTAAATCAGGGTGGTATCGGCGCATTGAACTACACGCTAGCGGCCGACATGGGTCACGAAATTTGTCGCGCATACGACGTCGAATCAGAAGGCGGCATGGCCTTCCGTGGCGCGTTCCTCATTGACCAAAATGGTCTGGTTCGTTCACAGATCGTCAATGATCTGCCCCTAGGTCGAAACATTGACGAACTCATTCGTCTTGTTGATGCCCTACAATTCCACGAAGAGCACGGTGAAGTATGCCCAGCCGGTTGGAATAAAGGTGATGCGGGAATGAAAGACTCACCTGACGGTGTTGCCAGCTATCTTTCCGAGAACGCTGACAAGCTATAAGATTAAAGGCGGGTCTTCTCCCAGAAGGCCCGCCTTCATAATCCAATGTAAGTCTCTGATATTAAAGCACAACACCTCAAGCTTATTAATCACGCCTAACACTTTATACCCAGTTTTTACCCCTCTTTTCCCTATACTTGCAGCGCAGTGAGACTACAATAGCGCACCTAAGCAAATGAATTTCTACGGCTCAAGCACTCAATAGCGCCAACAGCCGCTCTTAAACTAATTTGAGGTTAATAATGAGTATAGCGAGACTTTTCGCCGTTTTTGCAGTGGTAGTGGCAAGCATGACGAGCGCACCAAGCTTCGCGCAAGATGCTAATTGCTCAGTATTCTATGCGGGCCAATACATTGAAGTAGGTAGCGTATGCGTGACCATCGACGAGGACACGGCTTATCTTGATTATATTCTTGAAAATGGCTGGACTATGTCCGAGGCTCACGCTTGGATTGGCGAAGACCTTGCTGATATGCCTCAGAACAAAAAGGGCAACCCAAAGGTCGGCCATTTCCCCTATTCTGAGAGCGGGCTAAACAACCTCACGCAATACAGCGTCGCGGTTCCAATTTCTCAACTACCCGTAAACCTAGACACATTCTGTGAGGCTGAGATATTCGTAGCGGCCCACGCGGTCGTGCAAAAAGCCGGTGGCTCTGCAAGCACAGGCAAAGGTAAGAAAAGTTCAGGTGGCGGCACAGAGTCAGCATGGGCTGGGGAAACCGAATTCACATCCCGCGGCGGTAGCTGGGCAGCGTATTTCAGCTTCACCAATGATCTTTGCCAACCTACCGAAATTATCGTACCTGAAGGTTGCTACAATACGTTCGCATCAGGTTATGGGCAGGAACGCTTTGGCATGATTAGCAATACCGCATTTACTCCAGTAGGCGTAACTGATTTAGATACTGCCTGGATTAGTGAATACCGCAACAACAGCTTCACTATGGGTCTATTGTTTGATAACAACGGTCTTGGCTCTCTAGCAGGTTTTACTTTCTATCGAGACAATGGCACCAATAGAACCGTTTCAATAGATGCCAATGGCAAGTATGTCTATAGCGCCAATGTATACTACGGCCCAGTAAGCGAGTTCCAGAACACAAACCCGCTGGAATGGGGTTATCACGCGGATAACACTTCCTCCAACAACATCTTGGATATTGTTCTACCCACTGTCACCGACCCTACTTTCGGCATAGCAGTTCACGCCGTTGTTTGTGAAAGCGGCGGTAATCAGTAAAACGCTGTAGCAGCAAAGACAAAAAGCCTCATAGACACCGTGTCTATGGGGCTTTTTTGTTAACGTTACATCCCCCCCTAACTAGCGCCTAAGCACCCTACTAATAGAATAATTATTAGACTATCCCTCCCTGTTTCTTCTCGTTATTTCACAGTCCACCGACAGTTTTGTACCAATGCGCCGTATAGAGTCTATAAAGAGAAGCTTTATAGGCCGTTTCTGCTTGTATACTGATGCAAATACAGCGAAATCAGTGTTAGTTTTAGCAAGCCTAAAGCTGCGGCTTCTAGAAACGGAACCTAGTATGGTCGATGAAAATGAGTTGATGCGAGCGATAGCTGATGGCGATAACACCGCCTATTGCAACGCAGTGCGACAGCATATCAAGCCCATCAGTCATTATGCATTTCGTATGTTAGGCAATAGCAAGGACACTGAGGATATCACCCAGGAAACCTTCTTGCGTCTGTGGACCCATGCTGACAAATGGAATCCGGAAAAGGCGAGCCTCACTACGTGGTTGCACCGTATTGCCCACAATTTGTGTATAGACTACCTGCGCAAAGACAAGTCATCCCAAAGCGATGATATCGACGACGCAGACTGGCAAGACATTAGCACCACCGATAATAGCGACGAGCAAGAACGCGTAAAGGATTTGAACCGGGCCATAGCTGCTCTACCAGAGCGACAAAGAAGCGCCCTACTGCTGTGTCAGTACCAAGGCTTTTCCAATAAACAGACGGCCCAAATACTCGACATCAGCGTAGATGCACTCGAGTCTATTCTGGCCAGAGCACGACGAAGCCTAAAACAACAGCTAATTGATCACGCACAAAGCAAGCCCAAGACGACTAAAACAAAGCAGAGAGTTCAGGAACAATCATGAGCATAACCCACGAGAGATTCAGCACTATCGTAGAAGCCTACGGAACCGACGCCAGCAAATGGCCGGCTTCGGAACGCGAAGCTGCTAAGGCGTATATGCTAGCTAACCCACAAGCGATGCAGCTCTTTGAGGAGTATCGAGCCTTAGAGCAACTGCTTGACGAACACACCATTCCCTCGCTTGCCTTGATTGAGAAACGAGTGATTGCAAAGCTAGAGGCGAGCAGTCAGAAGTCTTTAACAGAAGCATTTATCGATTGGCTGCTCCCCCACTCCGAGCGCCTGTTTACCTCTTTATGGCGCCCGGCTTTGGTCGCCAGTCTGCCCTTAATTTTTGGCGTCTATCTTAGCAATTTCTATAGCTTTGGCATTGATAGCGAAACCTATATGAGCATGGAAGAAGAGCTTTATATGCTCTCACTTTACGACTACGCGGAACCATCACAATGAAAGCGACTCGCAGACAAGTCATTACTATTGTCCTTATTATCTCTCTCGGATTGAACTTGCTCATCATCGGGGGCATTGCAGCAAGGGCTCTATCGCGCCCCGACTTCCGACCGGTTCCGCCCAATCTATCGTGGGCCGTGCGCAATTTGGATGAGCAAACCGCGCAACAATTACGTCCCGTTTTAGAGGAATATGGCGACGTTATTCGGCCACTTCGAGGAGATATGTTTAGGGCGCAAAGGCAAATCAATCAGCTAATCACTGAAGACCCAATGAACAAGGAGGCTATTGCAGATGCCTTCGACCGGCTTCGCCAAGCGGGTTTGCAATACCAGGAGATCTCCCACAGGCAAACTATTAGCCTTTTTGAGATGCTAACGCCGGAGCAAAGAGTACAAGCAATGAGCTTTATGCACGGCAGACGAAACCCGAATGATTTGCGCCGCGATAGAGATGGGGACGAGCATATTAGACCAAGAGAGCCTCGCTAAGAGGCTCCCTTAGTATCTGCGCTAGTTAACGCGGATATACTCCATCGTGCCTTGGTCGCTGTTTTGAATCATCTTATCAGGTGATTCAAACTCAACGGTGCTATTAACGATTTGACCCATAGCGTCCATACGAATGGTGTCTTCATCAACCCACTCGTAAGGGAAAGACATGCCAAAATCGGCTACTTCAACTTCTGTTTCAGTAAAGTTCAGTACAGCAGTCTGGCCTTGAATTGACACTTCCCAGCTTCCCAGAATCATTTCTTGCTTGGATGGTGCAGATGTACCCGCACAAGAAACCAAAACCAAGACAGCTACAAAAAACGCCAAACCATTACGTATACTAGTCACTATAGGATCTCCCCTGTATATATTTAAAATTGAGAATATAAATTCCCTTTGCAATGACGAAACGAATCATACTGCCATTAGGTTCCCAGTGCATTGATAAATCGTCATTTTTGGGACGCATATACCGTGATATGCTATCTAACGAATGAAAAAGCACATTTTTAGAGAGGCAAGCCATCCCAATGGAACTGAAAACAGGCATTTATAGACACTATAAAGACAAGCTCTATGAAGTCATCGGCGTCGCTAAACATAGCGAAACCGAAGAGGATCATGTCGTCTATCGCCCCCTATACGGAGACAGAGGGCTGTGGATTAGACCGCTTAGCATGTTTACCGAAACCGTCAATAAAGACGGCAAAAGTATCCCCCGCTTCGCTTTCGTAGAGGACGCCTAACTAAAGCTCTTTAAGAGTTCACTTGGCGCTGCTGCTCTTTGGCTCGCAGCTTTTCCTTGCGCCGACGCTCTATGGTTTCTGCCATAGACTCACCTATATGAGTCTCGCCGCGCTGTTTAGCTAGCTGAACTTGTCTCTCCCGCTCAGCATAACGCTGGCGTCGCTCCTCGGCCTTAGCATCAAAGCAATGTGGGCAACTAACCCCTCGCTCATATTGCTCGGACAACATATCCTGCTCCGTTATAGGCATTCGGCAAGCATGGCATTGATCGTAGCTACCCTTTTCTAACTGGTGGTTAACGGTGACACGATTATCAAAAACGAAACACTCCCCTTTCCACATTGTCTCCTTTTCTGGCACCTCTTCTAGATACTTCAAAATGCCACCCTCTAAGTGATACACCTCACTAAAACCTTGCTTCTTCAAGAAGGCCGTGGACTTTTCACAACGAATTCCACCTGTACAGAACATGGCTACTTTAGGGTGCTTTTTCGGGTCTAGGTTTTCTTTTACGTAGTCCGGGAATTCTCTAAAGGTCTCAGTTTTGGGGTTCACTGCGTTCTCAAACGTGCCTATCTGCACCTCATAGTCGTTACGGGTATCGATAAGAATGACCTCTGGGTCGCTGATCAGAGCGTTCCAGTCTTTGGGCTTAACATAGCTTCCCACAATTTGATTCGGGTCTATGTCTTCCACCCCCATGGTGACAATTTCTTTTTTCAGCTTAACTTTGGTGCGATAGAAGGGGTTCTCATCGACATAAGACTCTTTGGTCTCGAGAGCGCTAAGGCGAGGATCACTGCGCAAGTGCTGCAGCACATTGTCGATACCTTCGCGGCTGCCGGCAATGGTGCCGTTGACCCCCTCTTTTGCCAATAAGAGCGTGCCTCTTACTTCGTTGTCCAGCATGATATTGCGCAAGGGCTCGCGCAATTGTTCAAAGTCTTCCAAACGAGCGAACCTATACAAGGCCGCCACAACAACAGTCGTCATAATGTTTCCTCTGCCGCCTGAATCGCAAATCCAGCGCAATGGTTAATGTGAAAGCACGGTTCAAAGACCGCACTGGGCGGGTATTTTACCCCAATTTATTCATGCTCACGAATCACCTGCATAAATTCCGCCCCATATTTCTCCAATTTGCTCTGCCCAACACCGCTAATTCCTAAGAACTGCTGATCAGTTAGAGGCCGGTAATGCACCATATCCATTAAGCTGGCATCGTGAAAAATGACGTAAGGTGGCACATCGTGGGAATCGGCAATTTCTTTACGGCAGGCTCGAAGCGCTTCCCACAGGGCTTTATCTGCATCTGCAATTTCCTGCTTAGCGCGAGATTTTCGCAGGGGTTTGACGCTAGGCTCTTGGGTGTCGACTCTTAAATCTATCGTTTCCTCACCGCGCAGCAGGGCCCTGGATTTTTCGCTCAAATGCAGGCCACCATAAGTCGAGTGATCGACTGCTAAATAGCCACGGGCCACCAACTGGCGAAACACCGACCGCCACGCCTTGCTCTCTAATTCTTTGCCTATACCAAAGGTGGAGACATGGTGATGATCGTTCTGAAAAATGCGATCAGTCTCCTCCCCCCTAAGCACATCGATTAAGTAATTAACGCCAAAACGCTGTCCCGTCCTATACACGCAAGACAGCGCTTTTCTGGCGACCTGCGTACCGTCAAATGTTTCTACCGGGTTCAAACAGGCGTCACAATTGCCGCATTTATCGACGGACTGCTCTCCAAAATAATTGAGTAGCGCCATGCGGCGGCAGCTAGTGATCTCACACAAGCCCAGCATGGCATCCAGTTTCGCTCGCTCAACGCGTTTGAAGCGCTCATTGCCCGCCGATGCATCCATCATCTGGCGCAGCATAATAACGTCTTGCAGACCGTATACCATCCAAGCAGTCGCAGGTTCGCCATCGCGCCCCGCCCTGCCGGTCTCTTGGTAGTAAGCCTCTAAGCTCTTGGGTAAATCCAAATGCACTATAAACCGCACATCGGGCTTATCGATCCCCATACCAAAGGCGATAGTCGCTACCACAACAACACCGTCGTCACGCAAGAACCTCTGCTGATTCTGCTGCCTTAGCTCAGCGCTCAAGCCCGCATGATAGGGCACTGCATCGAAGCCCTGGGATTCTAACCATTTGGCAGTGTCATCTACCTTCTTCCGCGACATGCAATACACAATTCCAGCATCGTTTTCATGTTCTCTGCGCAAAAAGCGCAGCAGCTGCTGCCTAGCATTTTGCTTCTGTGTTATACGGTATTGAATATTTGGTCTATCGAAACCACTGACAAAATGAGGCGACTCTACAAGCCCTAAGCGTTCGGCAATTTCCTTGCGCGTAATTTCATCGGCCGTAGCAGTTAGCGCGATTCGTGGCACCTCAGGAAAATACTGCTCTAATAAACTCAACTGCAGATAATCAGCCCTAAAATCGTGCCCCCACTGGGAGACACAGTGTGCTTCATCTATCGCAAACAGCGCTATCTTTATGCTCTGTAGTAAAGAGATGGTCCAGTCCTGGTTTAACCTCTCCGGTGCGATATAGAGCAAGTCTAAATCACCCTCACGCAGGGCTGTAATGACTTCGCGTTGCTGCTCTGGCGCTAGGGAAGAATTCAGAAAGCTCGCCTTAACTCCGAGCTCTCGCAAGGCATCTACCTGATCCTGCATTAGCGCTATTAGAGGAGACACAACAATACCCACCCCTTCGCGCAATATAGAAGGAATTTGGTAACACAAGGACTTACCGCCACCAGTGGGCATCAAGACTAAGCAATTATTGCCAGATAACACCGTCTCGATAATTTCTGCTTGCGGATCTCGAAATGCCTCGTAGCCGAAGACATTTTTTAGGGTATTTACGGCGGGATTATTCATCGGCGGCGATTATGACAGGTTTTCAGGGCAAAAACCTCGTAGCACCGACTGTTTTTTAAGCCCGGCGCACTGGCGATCGCTCAGCGCACCGCAGCGCAAAAATTAATTCAACAGTTCTTTGTAGCGAGCGAGGGCAGCTTTTAGTTTAGCCGCATTATCGGGTCCCATACGCAATAGCTGTTTCTCCACGGCGTTCATGCTCTCGATCTCGGCATCGGCATACACATACATAACCTTAGGCTTCACCAACTGGTAGGGGCCTGGCGCGGTCCGAGCATTAATGACCGTATCGATAGCGCCAAGCATGGCATTATCAAAATCTCGATTCCTATAACCTATCTCCGCATAGGCCTCTTGCAATAGGGGCTTAGCCAGCTCATACAAGGCCATAGCGGCCTGAGGGTCAACCGCAACTAGTGTGGAGACCATAGCGTCATAGCGTTTGAAAGAGCCAGCTTCCATTTCATACAAATTATCGTCTATCTCGCGCACGGCCATGGACTGAGACAGCCGCTTTATTGGGTAGTCGAGTTGAGGCAAGGAGCCTTGAGAAACATTCTCTACGAACACCACGAACTGACGAGCAATTTGCTCGGCATTTACAACTTCCAACAGCCGGGAACCTAGTTCAAACGATGCTAACTGTTCCAGCAAGAAACTATCACTCTCATTAAGGCTAGGAAGCGGAATAGCTTCTACCACTTCCTCTACAGGCTCCGGCTCAGGTTCGGGCGCTATTTCCACTGGAGGCTCCACTGGTGTGGGCTGCGCAGCGACCGGCACTTCGGGCTGAGGCGCGATGGTGCGCTCTACCGGCTCGGGTGCTTTCGGAATAGGTTGTTCCAACTCTACGGTGCGGGTACCTTCTGGGCTCTCAAATGTCGCCGCCAGATACACCAGAAACAGCAGGCCAACTACGGTGATCGCCGCAATAATTGCCAAACTCTTTTTAGTCATTTACAACACCGCCTTTATCATCAGTTTTAAGTATTTCCGGCCCTAAATATAGGGGAGATTATTCTTGCACAGCCCCACAGGCGCAGCAAGCGAGATCCCCTGTATATAGGCGATTGCCTATGTATTGCCACTATTCCACCACAATTATGTGACACATTGTTGCCATTGGGCGGTTCTAGATATTGGCAAGCCATATCCTCAGCGCTAGTATAGAGCCTTAACACTTGAACGAGAGCCCGATCATGGTCCTAGCAAGTAGAGTTGCACTATTATCGATTCTTGCCTGCATCAGCAGTATTGCCAATGCCGAGCTCAAGCTGAACGTCGACTATAAGTTCTACAGCATAAGCCCTCACCATGAGTCTGAGATAATACAAGAGCTCAACAGCAAGTCGCCCATTCGCAAGGAAGGGCGTGTTGCCCACGGCATTACTCGCGTAAATCTACAATGGCGTCCCGTCATGCTCCCACGCTCTCAAGCTTGCGAGCTTACCGGTATCGAAGCGCAATTATCATTGCTCTATACCTTGCCTCAACTAGAGCTCAGCACTCCAAACTCAGAGCTAAAAACAGCCTTCGATACAAGTTATGAAGTGCTACACACCCACGAACTGGGTCACGGCGAGTTAGCTATTCAGGCAGCCAAGGCGATAGAGTCACAATTGGTCGGCATGACTCACAGCGAAGGCTGCGCGGCACTGGAACAGCAAGCCATTGCAACAGCCAAGCAAATCTATGCTCATTATAAGAAAATGGAATTAGAGTACGACAAGCTCACCGACCATGGTCGCCAGCAAAGCGCCGTAGACACTCCTATCCCTGCACCTAACAGCTAAGGCCTAGCAGGAAGATTAAGACGTTCCCCAACCGTCAAACCCCAACAGCACCGCCAAACCTAGGCCAATAAACATAAGTGCGGCTATAGAGTGAACCAGGCGTACAGATACGAGCCCCGTTGCTCGGTCACCCAAAATAACAGCGGGCACATTTGCTAACATCATACCGAGCGTCGTGCCCATGACAACGGCCACAAGAGACTGATAATGGGCCGCTAAGGCTATGGTTGCGATCTGAGTTTTATCGCCAATCTCGGCCAGAAAAAACGCAACAAAAGTCGCTAAAAACACCCCCCAGTCAGCATGCTCGACGGTTTCCTCCTCCAGCTTATCAGGCACCAATATCCACAGCCCCATCCCTATGAAGGATGCGCCGACGAGGTACTTCAGGGTTTGCGGTGAGACTAGCTCGCTCAACCACTCGCCTAGCAACGCGGCAACACCATGGTTAGCGATGGTGGCTAGTAAAATAGCCCAAATGATAGGCCAGGGGCGGCGAAACCTAGCCGCCAGAACAAACGCTAATAACTGAGTCTTGTCACCAATCTCGGCTAGCGCCACGGCGCCGCTAGACCAAATAAATGCTTCCATTAAATCCTATATGCTCTGGTAGTTAAGTGCTTAAAAACGCGAAGATCGCAGCGAGCGCTTTAGCTCCTGTTCAAGCTCCAATAATTCGGTAATTGTATCAGCTATTGCACTGCCGTCGCTCATTTGCGTTTCAGGCGCTACCGTTTGCAACTCACGCAAAGCATCGAGTGTATAGGCATATTGACGCTCGGCTCTCTCAATCACATGAGTCGCATTGCGAATGATGTTCTGTTGTTCTAAAAAACGTGGGTTTTCTACTGGCTGCTCATAGCAAACCCGAACAAGCTCACCGTCGGCAGTTGCTTGGTTCTGACAGACGGTCCTATAGACATATTGAGGCTCAGTAAATAGAGTCTGTGAATTCACCGCTTTAATTCGAGACTCGATTTCTTGAACTCGAGAAAGCGCTAGCTGATGCAGCAAATCGGCCTTTGTGCTGTCGGAGTAAGACGCCCCATACAGAGCATCAATCGCACTGCGATAAGAGTGCCTACCCTCCTCTGGCAAGAGCGACTCTAGTATTAGGTCTTGCAATTGCTGTAGCTCAGACAACTCGGCGAGCTCGCGGAGCGAAATTTCAGGGTTATCGATAGCATCTAGCTTCCACTGGGTAAAATCTACTACCGCTCGCGCAAACTCCTCGCTCTCCACATCGAGTAGACGCCGCTGCAAATGCATACGCAGCTGCATGCGATCATCAGCCGCCTCCCAATCACCAGCCCCCGAAAGCGATTCGACCAAGGGGGGTAATACTCTCAACTGTTCCGCACTTTGAAGGCCCGCGGATATTCGGCTGACATTTAAGGCACGCTCAAATAGCTGTGCGGCCTGTTCAAAATTCTCATTTTCTAAAGCAAGACGGCCGGCACTTTCCAGCAGCTCTACCAATTGCGGGTCATAGGGACCATTTTGACTTTCAATGTCTGCGATGGCCAACAAGAGGGCATTCTCTTGTTCAGCCAAATCATAAATTGATTGAGTGTCGGCGCTTTCTTGGGCAGCAACTAAGCTATAGCTGACAGCAAGCGAAAGTAGCCATATACAACGAAAGAAGAATTGAGGACGCTTTAGCCGTTTCATAGTAATGAAAGCGCGTGAGCGCTGTGTTTTATTGACTCCAATAGAGACCGCGGGTCACACTAGGTGCTATCCCCCACTAGACGAACACCCTAGATAATAAAACACTAACCAGGGGGTCGACGCAAGGAGTCTATAATGAAAACTATCTTTTTAGCGGCATCTGTCTTGGCGCTTACTTGCTGCACCGCGGGAACGGGTATGCAGGGTAAGGAAATGAGCTTTTTTATTACCAGTGTCGGGTCCGGCGATGGCGCCAACCTAGGCGGTCTGGCTGGCGCAGACGCACACTGCGCTGCTCTAGCGGCGGATGCTGGCTCGCAAGGCAAGACATGGCGCGCCTACCTAAGCACACAAACCTCCAATGGCATGCGTGACATCAACGCCCGAGACCGCATTGGTTCTGGGCCTTGGTATAACGCCAAAGGTGTTATGATCGCCGCGAATCTAGAACAACTTCATAGCGAAGCTGCCATGACTGGCAAAGAAAACTCACTCGATGAGAATGGCAATAGAGTGAATGGCCGCGGGGATTCTCCCAATCAGCACGATATCCTCACAGGGTCAAACCTCGATGGCACGGCCTTTAATGATGGCAGCAACCACACTTGCAATAACTGGACGAGCAATGACGCCGGTACCGCCCAAGTAGGGCATTTTGACCGAGTAGGCGGTGGCGCCAACCCTACGTCTTGGAATAGTGCTCACGGCTCTCGCGGTTGTAGCCAGCAGGACCTGATAGGCACTGGCGGTAATGGTTATTTCTATTGCTTTGCCACCAACTAAGCGCAACAATTAGTTCATTAGCACCGTGGCAATTTGCGCTAACGCTGCTAATGAACTTGCCTTGTCGCCCACCATTGTTTTTTTCTTGTGCTCAGAGAGTAAAAAGTGGAATTTAAAGATTACTACAAAGTGCTTGGCGTTGATGACAGCGCAGATACTAAGGCTATAAAGACGGCCTATCGCAGGCTGGCTCGCAAATATCACCCCGATGTTAGCAAGGAGGCTGATGCGGAGGCCAAGTTCAAAGAACTCTCGGAAGCCTACGAGGTTCTGTCCGATAAAACCAAAAGAGCCGAATATGACCAGTTGAAAAAATACGGTCAGGCAGGCCAATCCTTCACCCCGCCCCCAGACTGGAACGCCGGCAAACACTCTTTCAACGCCGAGGGAGCCGAAGACTTCTCTGACTTTTTTGCCAATATTTTTGGCGGCGCTGGGGGGCATTCGCAACATAGAAGAAGACGTGCCTCTCGTGGCAGAGATATAGAAGTTGAGATGGCGCTTTTCCTTGAAGACACACTCTCTGATGAGCCACGCACCATCGAATACTCTATCCCAGACCCAAACACTGGGCAAAACAAGAAAAAGACTCTCAAGATCAAGATCCCCAAAGGGGTGGCCGATGGCGAGCGAATTCGCCTAAAAGGTCAAGGGGAGCCGAGCATCGGGGACGCCGCTCCAGGCGACCTCTATATACGCATATCCTTTGCGCCGCACCCCAAGTTCGATGTAGACGGACACAATTTAATTCTTATCGTCCCTGTAGCCCCTTGGGAGGCAGCACTAGGGGCTAAGATTGTCATTCCCACACTGGAAGGAAAGATCAGTCTTAATATTCCGGCCAAGAGCCAAGCCGGACAAAAGCTAAGAGTCAAAGGCAAGGGCTTGAGAAAAAAATCGGGCCAAGGCGATCTCTTCGCTACCTTGAAAGTTCAAATGCCAAAAGATTATTCGGAACAAGATCTAGAGCTATGGCAAAAATTAGCAAAACAGTCCGAATTCAACCCTCGCGCCCAGTGGGAGAAATAAGATGCAAATCGACTATTCCATCAGCATTGACTTGACCAGCACTTGCGAAGCCACTGGCTTGGAAACCACCGAGCTCATTGAGATCGTAAGCCATGGAATCATCGAACCAGAAGGGAGTTGCCCTGAGGAGTGGGTCTTCGATATCGATATGCTGGCAACCGCCAAGCGTGCAATTAGATTACAAAGAGATCTGCACTTAGATTGGGCCGCCGTAGGTTTAGCCATAGACCTCATTCAGGAGCGCGACAAACTCGCCGACGAAAACGCCATATTGCGCGCACAATTGCAGCGCCTTATGCAAGAGTAAGTACAGCGAATGAGTATAGAGATAGAACGAAAATTCTTGGTCGATGAGCACAAGCTTCCCGCACTGGGTAAAGGCAAAACTATTTGCCAAGGCTATATTCCAACACAAAATAACAGCACCGTGAGAATACGCATTCAAGATGAGGATGCCTTTCTCACTATTAAGGGGCCTAGCAAAGGCATTAGTCGCAGCGAGTTCGAGTACGCTATTCCGCTTGCTCACGCAAAAGCCCTGCTCGAAGAACTTTGCTCGGACAATACCATTCAGAAGAAACGCTATGAAATCCCCCACGAAGGGCTTGTGTGGGAATTGGACATTTTCGCGGGCACCAACGCAGGCTTAATTGTCGCCGAGGTAGAGCTAGAAAGTGAACACCAAGCATTTAACAAGCCTAGCTGGGTGGGCAAAGAGGTCAGTGGCGACTTCAGATACGCCAACTCCTCGCTGATCGATGCCCCCTATTCCACCTGGTAAAATACCCTCCCTCCCAGACTAGTGCTTGTCATAAAACCGACACAGCCGCTTCACATTACTGTCACTCATACTCCTTATCGTATGGCGAAATAATCGTTACGAGGAAGGAAATATGGGAAGCACAAGCGCGATGCCACCTAAACTAAAAATTAAGAAACGCTATCGCAGTATCTTCATCTCTGATGTGCATTTGGGTTTCAAGTCATGCCAAGCGGAGTTTCTTCTGGACTTTCTAAGCCGTACAGAATCGGAGTATCTTTATCTAGTAGGAGATATTTTTGATGGCTGGGAGATGCAGAAAAAAACGTTCTGGCCTAACTCTCACCAAAAGGTCGTGAATAAAATTTTAAAGAAAGCGGCCAAGGGAACTCGCGTCATCTATACACCGGGCAACCATGACGAAAGTGCACGCCATTACTGCGGTCATACCTTCGATAATATCGAAGTAAAAGACACCGCTATTCACGAGACCGCCGATGGCAGAAAACTACTTGTCTTACACGGGGACCAGTTTGACACTGTCGTACAGTGCAGCCCATTCATATCACGCATTGGCAGCTCCATGTATGGCCACCTGTTGCTTATCAATAGAACCATTAACTGGATGCGGCGCTGCGTCGGCTTACCCTACTGGTCAATAGCCGCACACTTGAAAGGTAAGGTCAAAAATGTGATTAGCTACATCGGCCGCTTCGAGGAAGCCGTGGTGAATTCGGCCCACACCCAAAATGTACAGGGTGTTGTTTGTGGCCATATCCATCATGCAGAAATGGCAATGTTTGGCGACATTTTGTACTGCAACACGGGAGACTGGGTGGAGAGCTGCACGGCCATGGTCGAGTCCAACGATGGCAAGTTAGAGATTCTGCGTTGGACGGAAAGCGGCGAAAAGCTCAAAGCAGACGCGGCAAGTGAAACGCCTAGCCTAAGCGCCGCCTAATAGCGCTAAGCACTTGATCTCAAAGCGGCAGTATTAGCCGTGGCCTTTGATTCAATTTGTCACATAATGTTCTGTTGCAACTAGCACTGTTGCGTATACTGTCTACATGCACTAAGTTTGCTTCATCATAACGACAATGAGAATAATAGAATGATCAAGAAATTAGCCACGCTGACGGCGATAGCTTTTGCTGTCCAAAACCTTAGCGGCCACTCGGCCGAAGTCATCATGGGGCCTGTTGGCCCCCAACCCTATGATATTGTGGAGGCATGGCATAAGCCCTTCTCCGAAGAAGGCTACGCTTTCGGCGGCAGTTCTGGCGTGTTTGCCGAGTCTCCTGATCGAATCTTTCTCGCCCAGCGCGGCGAATATCGCCTACCAGATCCAATTCCCGAAGAATACGCCGGCTATGCTGGATCAATAGGCGTTAATGTCCTTAGAGATACCGAACCGCGCACCTGGCAGAATTGCTTATATGTCCTGGATGGCGACGGCAATGTTCGCGAAGACTGGAGCCAGTGGGACTACTTATGCGAAGGCTCCGATGATCCTGGCCCTCACCGACTGCGCATAAGCCCTTACGACCCTGAAGGCAAGGTATGGGTTATCAACGATAACCTTCCATCAGATCTATGTGTTTAGCAACGATGGCAGCGAGCTCCTCATGACATTGGGGGAGAAAAACGTACCCGGCGATGATGAAACCCATTTTGCGCGCCCTCAAGATGTCGCATTCCTTCCAGACGGGCGCATACTCGTTGCTGACGGACTCGATAATCACCGCATCGTAATACTCGACGAAAACGCTCAGTATATTTCTGAATTTGGAGGCTATGGCGAAGAGCCCGGACAATTCAATGGGGTGCACGCTGTTGCCGTTGGCCCCGACGGTTTGATTTTCGGACTAGACCGCTCCGGCGGCAGAGTGAATGTTTTTAGAACGACCGATGATCCTGCCGTAGTAGAGCATGTGGACACATGGCCTGGTTTCAGTCTGCCCTTGGACATTATCGTGAACGACGAGCATATTTGGATGACGGATCTGAACCCGCTGCGCTTTATTAAATTAGACTTTAATGGTGAACGTCAGTACACGTGGCTAGTGGAGAAAGAGCATCCGAACGGCTACTTGGAAGTGCACACGTTTTCAGTAGACTCTGATTTAAACCTCTATGGTGGCGACAATCAGTACGGCCGCACTCAGAAGTTTATTCCCAAACCCGATGCTGACCCAGCGCTGATTATTAATCCGCCATGGGGTCGCAAAATAAGTGAGTACGTCAGCGCCTAGTCTCTAGGTGCTGACTTCCCCGTCTCGGGTAATCTTAGCGCCCTCAGCATTCCCACTCTCAGCCACCTTCCATGTCAACTCTCGAAAATTAAAGCCGTGAGCGATTGTCGGTTTAACCACCTCAAAATAAGGCGAAATATCAAAGTCTCTAGGTACAAAATGGCTAAAATGGCGATGTTGCAATTCGTCCTCATCGCCCCCCTTTAAGCCTGTATTTGGCAGTATGGGATAGTGAATAGACTGAAAGGCCTGTGCTATCAAGGTGGAACATATCGCCTTGGTCGGCTCGCCGCTGCCAAGACTGATTAATTGCCGCCTATAGCGGGGTGGTACCGCTGGGTTTTGAATAAGAAAACGCATCAAATCAAAGATGTTTTTCAAATCATACTGATGGCCTATGCGCTCTTCAACAAAGTCAATTAACTGAGCTTTCTCTTGAGCATTGATTCCCACCGCGCGGCAAATGCGCAAATTGTAATTTTCGTATTTCTTTAATGCTACCCGAGTCACACCTGCCTGCAGATCGGCCTCAATCAGGCTGAGGGAGTCGACACTCGTTTCGTCTGCTCCGACGTAAAGACAGGCATGAGACCAGGTCGACTGTGTCAGGTATTTAATCGCGGTGCTAATGCGGCTATTGCCATCGACTAGAAGAATATCGCCAGGCTCGATGACTTTGAGAACCAAGTCTATAGAGGCGCTATCGTGGCGAGCATAGTCGGGCAAGGGTCGGCTCAAAAAAGCTGCCAGGCGGCGGCCAATCTTACGGGCTATTTCATTCATCGAAACTCATATTCCCCCATGGGTAAAGCGCACTAACGCTCAAGTGCTACTAACGAGGTATAAGTTACCTTAACCTGTCGAATAATTCAGTTATACTGTGCCACTTTCGTTGCACCGGACCGATGTACTTGAAAGGCCGGTCGATCATAATCTTCATCTTTCAATCTGCCACCTACAGGATGTCCGGCAGTTTGAAAGACACGCACTCTAGAAAAGGAGCTACCACAATGGTCTTGGACTGCACAAAATTTCTTATCGATGGCGAGTGGGTCACCCCGAATGCCAGCGAAACCCTACAGGTTATCAACCCAGCAACTGAGTCAGCCTATGCTACTATCAGCCTTGGCGGTGCAAAAGACGTAGACCTAGCAGCCAAAGCAGCCAAGAAAGCCTTTGAACAGTGGTCTCAGAGCACGGTAGAGCAGCGTTTAGAGGTTCTCGACAAGATCATAGCCGGCATAAAGGCTCGCTCCGAGGAGCTAGCACAAGCAGTCTCAAGTGAGATGGGGGCCCCCATCTCAATGGCTCGTGCTGCGCAGGTTGGAACAGGCATCGCGCATTTCGCAACAGCGCGCCAAATTCTAGCCGATTTCGAATTTGAAGAGAGCCGCGGCAAGACTCGGGTCGTCAAGGAGCCCGTGGGTGTTTGTGGTTTCATTACTCCTTGGAACTGGCCGCTCAACCAAGTGGCGTGTAAGGTCGCTCCTGCAATCGCGGCAGGCTGCACCATGATACTCAAGCCCAGTGAGATGTCGCCTGTCAGCGCCTATATTCTGGCGGAGATTATCGCAGATTCTGGCATCCCCGCAGGCGTGTTTAATCTCGTCAATGGTGATGGCCCTAATGTGGGCGCCGCTATCTCTTCTCACCCAGACATCGATTTAGTGTCCTTCACCGGCTCCACTCGCGCCGGACGCGAAGTCGCCAAGGCGGCCGCCGACACCATCAAGAAGGTGACGCAAGAGCTGGGCGGAAAATCGGCTAATATTATTCTTGATGACGCCGACTTTGGGCGTGCAGTAAGCATTGGCGTTAGCGCGTGTTTTAATAATAGCGGGCAATCCTGTAACGCGCCTACGCGCATGTTTGTCCCTGAGGCTCGCCTAGAGGAAGCGATCGAAATTGCCAAGACGGCGGCCCAGAAAGCCATTCCCGGCGACCCAAGCCAAGACGATACCCGCCTTGGCCCAGTGGTCAGCAAGCTTCAATACGATCGCATCCAGGCGCTCATTAATAAGGGCATAGAAGAAGGCGCCGAAGTTATCGTTGGCGGCCCAGGCAAGCCAGAAGGCTTAGAGACGGGCGCCTTTGTTCGCCCCACCATCTTCGCCAAGGTAAATAATCAAATGACTATCGCCCGCGAAGAAATCTTTGGTCCAGTGCTGTGTATTCTCAGCTACAAGGATGATGAAGATGCTATCGCCCAAGCCAATGACACCGATTATGGCCTGTCAGGCTATGTATCAGGGGAAGAGTCCCACGCGCGGGCAGTTGCCAAACGACTGCGCACAGGCATGGTCCACATTAATGGTGCAGGGCCTGACTTCGCGGCTCCTTTTGGCGGCTATAAACAGTCTGGAAATGGGCGAGAATGGGGTATAGAAGGCTTTGAGGAGTTCTTGGAGACTAAATCCATTCTTGGCTATGGCGAGTAAGCTCGCTCTAGCGGCAATAAAAAAGGCGGCTAAATAGCCGCCTTTTTTTGTCTGCCTGCTGTCAGGCCAGAGGCCTCAGCAATGCTTAGTGCTCGTGACCACCTTCGCCGTGAACGTGTCCGTGCTCGATCTCTTCCGCTGTCGCTTCGCGAATATCGACGACTTCCACGTCGAAGTGAAGCGTCTTACCCGCCATTGGGTGGTTGCCATCAACAGTCACTTTGTCGCCGTCTACAGCGGAAACCGTAATATTCTGTTGGCCCTGCTCGCTCTGAGCAGTAAACACCATGCCTGGCTCGATTTTATCCACGCCGCGGAACATAGAGCGATCGACTTCGTGCACCAGCTCTGGGTTTACTTCACCGTAGGCCTGCTCAGGTGGCACAACAGCGTTAAAGCTATCGCCTACTTTCTTACCGTCCAGCTCGCTCTCAAGGCCAGGAATCAAACCGTGTGCACCGTGCAGGTAAGTGAGTGGGTTTCCACCTTCGGAGGAGTCCAAAACCTCACCGGCATCGTTCTTAAGAGTGTAGTGAATATTCACTACAGAGTGCTTTTCAATCGTCATTGTCATAGGAGATTCCTAGGCTTTTTCAGTTCATTTATTAGCTAAGGGGCGACATTATAAGGATATGATTCCCGAACGAAAGGGGTAATTAGGATTTATACTTATCGCCAAACTTAGCCTGCAGCCTACGCATACCGCCTAACCAGCGATCATAGTCGGCTGTTTTGCGCTGCATATACGTCAACACTTCTGGGTGTGGAAGCACTAGGAATTTCTCGGCCTCTAAGGTCTCGATAACAGTTTGGGCTAGTTGGTCAGGTTCTAGCATGCCGTCCACACCGGCCGCACCTGTACCGCCTGCCGTCATTTTCGTACGCACTGCCTGGGGGCAAAGTACCGAAACCTTGATACCGCGATCGCCATAAGTAATAGACAGCCACTCCGCAAAGCCTACCGCCGCATGCTTAGTCACCCCATAGGGTGCCGAACCGACTTGATTCAGCAGCCCAGCAGCAGAAGCGGTATTGAGTAGATAGCCTTCGCCGCGCTCCAACATGCTCGGCAACACAGCCCGAGACGCATAGATATGCGACATGACGTTGATATCCCATATCTTCTGCCACGCCTCATCGCTGACCTCTTCCCCGCCAGCCGTGAAGATACCGGCATTCGAACAGAATAAATCGATGGGCCCAAAAGCCTCGATGGTCTTTGCCACCAACTCTTGCACATCGCTCTCTTTGCTCACATCGGTCACTACGCCCAAGGCCTGAGTCTGGGTAGCAATTTGCTCTGTAACCGCCTCTACGCCTGCCGCATCGATATCCGATACCACAATAGCCTTGGCACCTTCTTTGGCAAAACGCTCGCACAGAGATTTACCTATGCCGCTCGCTCCACCAGTCACTACTACCACTTTATCTTTAATTTTCATGCATCCCCCTCAATCGGTGCCTATTCTATTTCCTATAGCAAGGCGCCCCGTAAATTAAATAGTTCAATACCGCTAATCACTAAAAGCTGCGCTCTCAATCCAATAGGGAGTTGAGTCGGCCTTTAATAATTTGTTCTGCCTCGTTCACAATGCGAGACAGTAATTCATCGCAACTGGGAATATCGTCAATAAGGCCGATAATCATACCCGCCGACCAAACGCCATCTTCCGTATTGCCTTTTTCGAATAGCTCTCTGCCGCGCACGCCTTTCACCAGCGGGGCAATGTCTTCAAAATTCGTTTCGCCGTCACGCGCCTCAATCTCCACCACCTGTTTAGCGATACTATTGCTAAATACGCGTGATGTATTACGCAATGTCCGAAAAATCAGGGTTGTATCCAGCTCGGACGCCTCAACCATTCGTTGCTTTACATTATCGTGAATCGGCGCTTCTTTGGTAACAAGAAACCTCGTCCCCATATTAATGCCATCTGCCCCCATAGCGAGTGCCGCCGCCAAACCGCGACCATCGCCCAATCCGCCAGAGGCAAGGAACGGAATTTTCAATCGTCTAGCAGCCAAGGGCAACAGAATCAGGTTGGTCACATCGTCCTCGCCCGGATGGCCAGCACACTCAAAGCCATCAACACTCACCATATCGCAGCCTAAGGACTCGGCCTTGAGCGCATGACGAATAGACGTACACTTATGAATAACCTTGACTCCAGCCTCTTTGAAGGCAGGCATCCAAGGCGCTGGGTTGCGACCAGCCGTTTCGACGATTGTGATGCCACTACTTAGAATGGCGTCAACGTATTCATCATAGGGCACCGGCTTAATGGTGGGCAGTATGGTTAGGTTCACACCAAAAGGTTTGTCTGTCATTTCCCGACAACGGGCTATCTCTTGGCTAAGTGCCTCAGGATCTGGCTGGGTCAGCGCTGTCAGTATTCCCAAACCACCAGCATTGGAGACAGCAGATGCCAGCTCTGCGCGGCCTACCCACTGCATTCCCCCTTGGACGACGGGGTGTTTTATCCCCAACATTTCTGTAACGCGTGTTTTCATACAAGCTCTCCGAATCTCTATATTCAAGAGACAAAAAACCAAAAACTCCGTATTCCGGCTTTCATCCCCCCTTCTTTCTTAGCAGCGCGATTATAGACATAAGACAACAGGAATCGAAACTGCGTTCTACTGACAAACTTTGCATGCTAGTCGCTGCTAGCCGTTTCCAGCTATGTTATAGTCTGGCCGCATCAATAATCACTATAATTGGAGAGTACAAAAGTGACTAATGACAGAGTACAAAGAGGGTGTCATTCCTCAAGCAATACAGGCGCCGCCGCGACATCAGCCAGCAGACACGGTTCACGACCTCGCCTACTGGCTCTATCTTGCGCCGCTGCGGTCTCCGTATGGGCCTCATCTGCGGTAACTGCACAACAAGCCACAGAATCTATAGAAGAGATCATCGTGACATCGGTTAACCGCCGCCCAGAATCTCTCGGAGATATCAATGCTAGCGTCGGCGTCTTGTCACAAGAGGAGCTTGAGCTGGTATCTCACCAACATATTCAAGAAGTGGCAAACCGCTTAGCTGGCGTCAATATTAGCCGCAACAACGGTCAAGAGAGCCTTACTTCTATTCGCTCTCCCGTTCTCACCGGTGCCGGTGCCTGTGGCGCCTTCCTTCTTGCCGAGCAAGGCATTCCTCTGCGTGCAGCCGGTTTCTGCAACGTTAATGAGCTGTTCGATGCCAATAGCGAGAACGCCTCACGCATCGAGGTCATTCGTGGCCCAGCCACGGCTTACTATGGTTCCAATGCGGTACACGGGCTAATCAATGTTGTTCTTCCAGACCCTAGCGAGGGCGGTAGCGTAAGCTTGGAAGCAGGTCCACGTGGATCGAGCCGCGTTAACGCTACCCTCGGCATGGACTATGGCAACTTCAAGCATATGTTTCTTTTCAATGGCGCTAGCGAGAATGGCTACCGCGATGACAGCGGCTTCGACCAACAGAAACTGTCTTGGCGCTATCAAATGACCACTGAAGGCGGCTACGATCTGGATGGTGGTTTCACTTTCACCAACTTAAATCAGGAAACCGCAGGCTATGTCCTAGGTACTGATGCCTATAAAGATTCAGACCTGCGCGATACTAACCCAAACCCCGAAGCCTATCGTGACAACCAGAGCCTACGTGCTTGGACTCGGATCACAAAGGAGCTTGATTCTGGTTGGGAAGTAGTACTCACGCCTTATGTCAGAGACTCTGAGCTGAACTTCATTCAGCATTTCTTGCCAGGCGCACCGACCGAAGAAAACGAGCACAGCAGTGTGGGCATCCAATCGGCCGTTTACAAAGACTTGGATGAAAACTCCACCATTTCTTACGGGCTAGATTTGGAGGCGACCTCGGGTACGCTTAAACAGACACAAGCGTCTCCAACCAACACTGGCTCGGCGTTCCTAAACAATACGATTCCGGTTGGCAAACACTACGACTACGAAGTTGACGCCACCCAAGTGTCGCCGTTTGTTCAGTATCAGCGCTATTTCGACAACGGTTTCGATATTACACTAGGCCTTCGTTACGAGCGTATGGAGTATGACTACGACAACCGCATGATCAACGGCCGCACTAGAGACGATGGCGTGGCTTGTGGTTTTGGTGGCTGCCGTTACTCACGCCCCGCCGATCGCTCCGATACATTCGGCGATTTCGCACCTAAGCTAGCCATACGCTATCAGCTCAATGACTTTCACAATGTGCAACTGCGCCTGAACAAGGGCTACCGTGCTCCTCAGGCTACTGAGTTATATCGCCTACAGAACGCACAGACCGTTGCCGACCTTGATTCTGTCGAAATCGATAGCGCCGAGCTTGGCTTAGAAGGCAGTGGCAATACGTGGCAATACGCCGTGACCGCCTACTATATGGACAAAGAGAATGAGATTATCAACGACAGCAGTCGTGCGAATCTCAATGGCAGCCATACTAAACACCGCGGCATCGAGTTCTCTGGTGGCCTAGACATCAGCGAATCTGTGAGCTTACGCGGCGCTTACAATATTGCTCGCCACACTTATGAGAACGATCTCTTCTCGGGTGGTGTCAACATTAACGGAAACGACGTTGATACGGCTCCACGAAGCTTCGGTAACCTGCAACTTAAATGGCAAATCACTGACGCTTTGTTCACCGAGCTTGAGTGGGTCAATATGGGTGATTACTACACTAACCCGGAAAACCTAAACGAGTATGATGGACACGATATTCTGAACCTGCGTACACGTTGGCAGGCCAATGCTGATCTTAGCTTCGCTCTAAATATTCTTAATCTAAGCGATAAAGAGTATGCCGAGAGAGCTGACTTCTCCTTCGGAAACGATCGCTACTTCCCTGGCGAACCGCTTCGTGCTTTCTTCTCGGTACACTATAAGTTCTAAGAAATTAGCACACAAAAAAGGCCGGCTTCACCAAGTGGGAGCCGGCCTTTTTTTATGGATTAAGCTTAACTGCTAGGCTTACACCTTAAACCTTTGCACCTGTGTGCGAATTTTTTCGGACGTGGCATGAAGCTCATTTGCAATTCCGCTTGAGTGTTGAGCGGATTCATTAGTCGACTGAACCAAGCTCACTACATCCACAATATTGCGGTTAATCTCATCCGTTGCATAGGTCTGTTCTTCCGCCGCTGTTGCAATATGATTCACCATATCGCGAATGCGACTCATAGCCTCCGATATCTCGCGAATAGACTTACTGGTCTCGGCCGCCATTTCCACTGTCTCAGTGGACTGCTCCTTACCCTGTCGCATGGCTCCCGCTGCGTTTGCAGCCCCGCTTTGCACGGTCTCGATAATACCTTGAATTTCTGTCGTAGACTCTTGCGTGCGTCTGGCCAAAGCGCGCACCTCATCAGCAACCACCGCAAAGCCTCGACCTTGCTCCCCGGCCCGAGCCGCTTCGATGGCGGCATTCAAAGCCAATAGATTGGTCTGCTCTGCGATGCCTTTAATAACATCCAATACTGCGCCAACACTGGCTGTGTCTTTCTCCAGCTGATCCATGGCATCTGCCACACGGCTCACCTCATTGGATAGCGTATTGATTGAAGACACCGTCCTCTCCATCACTTGAAGGCCGCTGCGAGACGCAGAGTCAGCTTGATCAGTCGAACTGGCAACCTCCTGAATATTGCCTGCCACTTCCTGCACCGTTTGACTCATTTCGGTGATAGCGGCTGCCACCTGATCAGTACTCGCCTCTACATTGTGTGTGCGCTCGGCAATACTCTCCGCAGTTTGCGAGATATCAGTAGAGGCCAGGTCCAACTCCGAGCTTGTGCTTTGCACTGAAGCGATAATGGCTGCCACCTCACTCTGCATAGAGGCGAGATTACGCGTGAAATCGCCAATTTCATCTTGCCTGTTACTGCTCAACTGTTGATTAAATCGACCTTCGGTAAAACCGGTAACTACCTCCATTAATTCATTCAATGGACGCATCAGAACATGTTGAATGGCGAACCATAGAATCGCCACAGTCACGATTGAAACAAGTACGACCGCGGTCTCAGTCCATGCAGCTATGCTTTGACCACTGGCACGCACCCTCACCGCCTGCGATGATACTTGCGCAGCTAAGCCATCTACCATCTCTTGCAGCAAACGGCTGGGTTCCCTATCAATACCACTCACAGCAGCGTCACCGACAGTATGATCGAAACCCGAGCTCAAAAAGGCATTAAGTCCAGCTTGATACTGGGACAATAGGCTGGAATGGGCTTGACGAAAGCTCTGCACATTGTTGCGGGAAGTGCCATTCGGAAGTTTGTTTATTAGCGCTTGTGTCTCGGCCTGTATCTGATTGTGCAAGGCGGTAAATCTGTTCCAATAGGTCTCACGGCGCTCTGGATCTGCCCCTCGTATCAGCACGTTCTTCCACTCTTGCACCTGCGTCTTAAACTCAAGATTAATCGCTTGAGCCTCAAGCATATAGGCAAGCTCTTCATCTATAAGGGCTTGATACTCGCGCTCATTGCCCATAAGAGACAGAATGGCGCCTATACACACCACTAACAAAAGCGCGACACCTCCGGCCACATATGTAACCAGCTTTGTGCGTATACTTTTTCTAATATTAAGCAAGACAAACTCTCCTGACACCGATTTCCACAAGCCCAACACCACAGCGCACAGGCAGTGACGAGCTATTATTCTGCTAATACAAAAGCTATCGGCAGTTGAAAACGGTATTTGAGAATTACAGGACGAAAATACTCTAGAGAGCAAATGTTCCGCGCAATAGCGCCTAGACATTCGTGATATGATAACCGGCTAGGCTTGGCAGCTTTGCTCGGCCTGGTCAGGAAATATCCATTAGCCAAGCAGCCAAAGCCATGAAATATGCTCCCTCTAACAAGCTCCTTCACTCCGATATTGAACGCAAATTGCGCGAGCACTTCGAACGGCCACACGACTTTACCCCCCCTGCTATTAGCCATGCACCGGAGTTTGATAAAAGCGCTCTAGCCGACACCATTCACTACCGAATAGCATCGGTATTGGTCCCTATTTATCTGAGCGCGGGGACATCCTCGATCGTGCTGACTCTCAGAACCGCCCACCTAAACAGCCACGCTGGACAGATTAGTTTTCCTGGAGGAACGCGAGAGGAGCATGACAACTCCGCCATTGATACGGCACTAAGGGAAACAGAGGAAGAGATAGGGATTAAGCCAAAGCAGGTTGAGGTGCTGGGCAGTCTAGGCGGGCTCCGCATGCCCTCCGGCTACCATCTCACTCCTATTGTCGGCTTACTGAACGACATTTCACAAATAGCTCCCTGCCCTAGGGAGGTCGCCGAAGTCATTCATCTTCCGCTTGAGCAGGCACTCGACCTCAGCAACTATCGCAGTATGCCCTTTAAGCGAGCGGGGTTTAACACTAGAGTATGGGAAATTTATATCGGCGAGCATCGAGTCTGGGGGGCGACGGCCACCATTTTGCGCCACCTAGCCGAAGAGCTGAATCTTAGCCTTTAAGCAGCAAATCGCGCTCATCTTGTGTAACACTGGACTCTTTCCGGTAAGGCGCGTGGCACACTCTATCTCGTCCCTGCTCCTTTGCCTGCAGTAGCCAAGCATCTGCTCTGTGAATGAATTCGCCGGAGGTATCATTGTCTTTTGCTCGGTAAACATCCACACCTAAACTCGCCGAGACTAAAACCTTCTCTTCACCGCGCTCAAACACCAGGCTCTCTATTCTTTCACGCAAACGGTTCGCGAGCATGACAGCAGAGCGAAGCGTTGTATCGGGTAAGATAATGGCGAGTTCCTCACCACCAAAACGACAAGGAATATCCACCCGACGAACCGTGTCGCTAATTACTTCGGCGACTCTGGAGAGCACTTCATTGCCAAATTCATGCCCCCAGTTGTCGTTAATTTTTTTGAAATGATCGAGGTCAACCATAATCAATGACATGGCATGCCCCGAGCGCCGGGTGCGCTCCATCTCCAATTCTAGGCTGTCCATGAAGTGGCGGTAATTATATAGCTTGGTTAACTCGTCTTTACGCACGAGGGACTGAAGAGAGGCGAGCTCTTTGCGGGCACTGCGCAGCTCAGAGAGAACCGCGCACTCTGCCTCCCCAACGGGACAGGCGAGTTCGGCATCTTCTTGGACTTGCTCATTACCCTGCTGATTGCGCAACACTCAAACTTCCTTTGCATGACAATGCGAAAATAATCGTTCAATAGTGTTTTATTTATCGACCACGGCCTTCAAGGCTAAAGTACATAGGGTTTTATCCTACCCCATTCATTGGCGTAAAGCCCAATCTGGCAGTCCTCCAAGTACATCAAAGGACAGATGTCCTAGGGTATAAACCAAGAGCGTTACCAAAAACACGGAGACTAAATCCAATATTAGGCCTGCTTTTACCATCTTGGTAATCGGGACTTTGCCTGAGCCGTAGACGATGGCATTGGGAGGCGTGGAAACGGGCAGCATGAAAGCACAGGAGGCAGCGATTGCGGCCGGTATCATCAGCAACATAGGCGAGACGTCAATTGCTTGGGCCAAGCTCGCCATAATAGGCATACTCATGGAGGAGGTCGCTGTATTGGACGTAAACTCTGTGAAGCCTGTAATAAACGTGACCACGCTCATGACGATAAGCAAGGGACTAGCACCATCTAGCATCTGCTCAAAAAGGTCCGCCAAATACGCCGAAAGCCCGGACACGGCAAAGCCTTTGGCCATAGCGAGCCCACCGCCGAAAAGCAGCAAGATGCCCCAAGGGACTTTCTTTGCACTGTCCCAATCGAGTAAGAAACCGCCCTGCTCTTTGCTCGCGGGAATCATAAACAGGGTAAGTGCCACGCCGATAGAGACCGTGCCATCATCGATATAAGCTCCAACAGGCGCGATGCCAAACTTACTCAACAATAGATCCAACCAATGGCTCCAACCATATAAATCCACCTCTGGCCCTAGTAAACGCTCACTACGAGTCATCCATAGAATTGCCACTGCCGCAAATACAATAGCGACTTTTTTCTCTTCATTACCCATGCGTCCGAGAGAGCTTATTTCCTTATTGATAAAATCCCTCCCACTAAAGGGGGTAGAACTAGGCAATGGATACAGCACGCGAGAGAGCAAAAACCAGCTAATAAACATGAAGATAATAGACAAAGGCAAGGCAAACACCATCCATCCTGCAAAAGATACTGCTGGTGCATCAGGGAAGAGCTGAGCCAACTGAGTGACAAAAACCCCATTGGGAGGAGTGCCAATAATCGTCGCCAAACCGCCTATTGAAGCGGAATACGCAATACCTAACATCAGTACTAGGGCGAAGTTTGGCGCGCGAGTGTCCACCTCCCCTCCCTTGGCTCGAATCCCCTTGTTCAAATCTTCGTAAAGAACGATCAATGAAAGCGCCATTGGCATCATCATCATGGTGGTCGCGGTATTGGACAGCCACATGGAAAGGAAGCCAGTTGCCACCATAAAGCCTAAGACCAGCCTATGGGGCTGTCCGCCAATGAGCCGCAGAATATGTAATGCAATGCGCCTGTGTAGGTTCCACTTCTCCACCGCAATGGCGATAAGAAAGCCACCTAGAAAAAGAAAGATTAGCCAGTCCATATATTGACTGGCCACATTCGGGAAAACGATATCGAGATCCCCTGCCTCCATTCCTGGAGGCAGGGCACCGTTTGCTAAGTCCACTTGCGAGGACGCATCACGCACTCGGCCACGCATAATTCCCAGCACGGGAAACAAGACCAAAGGCAGTAGGGATGTTGCCGGAATCGGTATGGCCTCTGTCATCCACCAAATGGCCATTAAGACCACCACGGCAAACATCCGCGTTACGAGTGGATTAGACGGATCCAGGTCCACAAACAGCAGAATAAAGATGAATGACAAACCACCGAGCCATAAACCAATGCGACTTCGCAACGGTGTCTTTTCTTCTTGTTGCTCTTGCGCACCCGCTACTTGTGAACCACTCATATTAGCCCTTTTTTTATTTCTTTTTTATAGCGACTACTGCCTAAGCAAAGATTTCTTGTAAGAAATCGTCTATCGCTCGAGTCGTCCGTTCAGCCGCTCGGCTATTGTAAACCGTGCCTAATTCATCATCGTTGGCCACCGGGTTGGTAAAGGCATGTTTGGCACCACCAAATATGTGCATTTGCCAATCAGCTCCCGCTTCACTCATCTCAGTTTCAAAGCTCAGTACCTGCGAAGGTAAGCCCATAGGATCATCGTGGCCATGCAGGCATAGTACCTTCGCGATAATTTGCTCGGTCGCAATATCACCCTGTCCTAACAAGCCGTGAATACTTATTACGCCCTGCAAGTCTGTGCCCGCACGCGCGAGTTCCAGAACAGTCATACCACCAAAGCAATAGCCAATAGCGGCGACTCGCGTCTTATCGACGTTTGGCAGTTGAGTGGCCGCCTCAAACGCCGCATGGACCCTTTGCCGGAGTAAGCGACGATCCGACACATAGGGTGTGATTAGAGCCGAGTTGCCTTCGGTGTCACCATCTTTGCCGAACACGCCCTTGCCAAACATATCTAGGGCAAAGCCAATATAGCCATTCTCGGCCAAACGTTCTGCAACAGAGCAAGCAAACTCTCTTCGGCCAGTCCAGTCGTGGGCCACGATCACTAGAGGCCTCTCTCCATCACTGGTTTCATCCCAAGCGACGTATCCCTCTAGCTCTACATCCCCGTCTTTGTAATCGATATAGTCCGTCTTCATCTACAACTCCTAGGTTTTTACCCGCGTCGATTAAAGCAGTTCCAATATTTTTTCTGCAGCGCTTTCGACCACGCCACCTGCTGGTTCAACCGCTAGGTGAGTCACAACGCCATCATCTACGATCATAGCGTAGCGGCGGCTTCTCATGCCCATGCCAAAACCGGTGCCATCCATTTCCAGCCCTACCGCCTTAGTAAACTCGCCATTACCGTCTGCAAGTAGCAGAATTTCTTCCGCATTTTGAGATTTGCCCCAAGCACTCATAACGAAGGCATCATTCACAGCAACACAGGCAATAGTGTCCACACCTTTGGCCTTGATCTTATCTGCGAGCACAATATAGCCGGGCATATGAGTGACACTACATCCAGGAGTGAACGCCCCTGGTACGGCAAACAGTACCACTTTCTTACCCTCAAACACCTTGGCAGAACTTAGATCCTCAGGGCCCTTCTCGCCCATCACTTTAAAGTTCACTGAAGGAATCTTATCGCCTTTTGCAATTGTCATATCATCACCTAGTTGTTTGATTAAAAAATGTCTGCCTAGACACTGTCGTGCCTATACAGTAAAGCATCGTGCACCCATTGATGGTAGCAAAATTCCTTTGCACTTACACAAGCTATACAATGGCAAAAATGCCACAGATGGCTGCTTACTGGCTGATGGTTATCAGTGCACTTCCCTGTGCACATTATGGGAGCAAAATTAATCAATGGACACTGTGTTTTTTTGGGCATCCAAACTTGTCTGGCTTCTCATATCTCCGGCCAATCTGCTGTATCTCATCATTGTCTTGGCCACTGGATTACTCTATAGCCCCTGGCGCAATGCCGGACGAAAAGTGCTCGTCAGTGCCTGCACGATACTGGGGCTTATAGCCATATTCCCAGTAGGCGAGTGGCTGATCTATCCGCTAGAGTCGCGTTTTGCCGCCACCCCAGCACTGCCCGAAAACGTAGAGGGCATCATCGCCTTAGGTGGAGCGCTCGATAGCGTCAGCAGTAAGGCTTGGCAACAAACCAATAGCAATGAGTCGGCCGATAGGATTCACGCCCTCATCGAATTAGCCCAACGCTACCCCCAAGCCCGAATCGTGTTTACCGGCGGCAGCGGAAGCCTGCGCAATCAATCGATCAAAGAAGCGGAGCTTATCGGCCCCCTCCTGCAAACTATGGGTTTAGACTTGCGGCGCCTAGAAACCGAGGCAGACTCGCGCAACACTTGGGAGAATGCACGCAATAGCAAAGCCCTAATTCAACCCACTAGCGCTGGTAATTGGATACTGGTGACATCGGCCTTCCACATGCCCCGATCCCGCGGCGTATTCTGCGCAAACAACTGGCCCACCATTGCGTGGCCCGTTGACCATAGAAGCAGCAAGGACGATTTATTCAGAATGGAATTCAAACTAAGCCAGCACATGTCGACGTTGGACACAGCTCTAAGGGAGTGGGTGGGGCTGATAGCCTATCGCCTTAGCGGCAAAACCAATCAATTGCTGCCGGGGACAGCTAGCCAATGCTCCGCAGTTTAAGTTCCAGCCTCACTATAGGCCTCGATGGTATTCTCTATCCACGCCCTATGACTTGACACTCGTTCGTATACGGCAGTCGCTCCATATAGTCCCTGCCCCTCTCCCACACCTGGCACGGCGCTAATTTCGCCTACTGCTATCCCGGCTAGGACATAGCCCTCACTGGAGGGCAGTAGAGCGGGGCCTCCACTATCGCCTAAGCCGGGCAAACCCTCTAGAGACAAGGATGTATTCGCATCCACTCTAGGGTCATCGAATAGAAAGTTCAGGCGCCCTGAGCTAACGGCGCTCACCCTGTTCTGGGCCTTGCGCAATCGGCCATCATCCACTTGAATGCCGGTTGTCCCGATACCGAAATAGCCCCAACCGAGAAACGTAGCCACTTGCTCGAGCTCATCAGTACCGGCATACAGAGACAAAGGACGAACAGTCTCTACCGCTCGCTCCAGGCGTAATAAGGCCAAATCCACTTCCAATTCCCCGTTGTCGATGGAATACCGATATTGATAATTGGGATGCAAAATTGCGGCCTCTATACCTATTTGTTCACGCGCGATGCTGACATGAAAGCCGGCATCAGACTCCAAATTTCGCTGAATGCCGGTTTCTTCCACGCAGTGCGCCGCAGTGAGCGCCCACTGCGGTGCAATGAGAGTCGCGACGCAGACTTTTCGCTGGGACTTTTGCTGCAACCAAAACACGGCTGGAAACTGTGTTTCACTGGCCAGATGTTGGGCGTATCCAGTATCATGGCGGACCACAATAGCTTGCACGCCCCAGCCGGGCAGCAGCAATAAAAGCATTATGAGTGCGGGTTTTAGCACTACTGCGGTCTTTAAAATTTGATTCACCAAACTAGGCATAACATAGAGATTCCAGCATGACTGACACTCCTAACAATATCGACTCGAAAACTGACGAGGAACAAGCAGAGCGCGAATATGAAAAGTCCGGCCTATATCCAGAGACTGGAAAGGCATTCCACCTGTGGGGACTGCTCGGGGTTTTAGCCGGAGTCATCGTATTCATCGCGCTTTCAGCGGTGGTGCTAGACCGTATTCTGATCAGCTAGCCCCTGTGTCGCCGACGCAATCGTAAATTGGGGCGTTCCCGTTTGCGCTTAACTGTTTTGAAAATAGTATAGCTACGATAGGCGACAACAACGCAGGCAACGACCATGAATGACATCATACTCACGATTAGCCATTGCTCATGACTCCAGCTCTGCGCAGCGATCAAATCCGCTAACATCTACTTCCTCACTAGGCCTAAAACAGCCGAAATCCGTCATTTTACGTCATTTGCGCGCCTAAATTCAGCAAAATAGCTACAAAAATCAGGCTTAAACCTAATAGCCAAGAGGGAATTTTGCCTTCTGGGCTCAATGTTTTTACCATACCTGCCGTTATATAGATCAGAACATTCATAATTAGGTTATGGAATATGTCAGAAGTAGCAATTGCAAACCATCAAGAAGAGCAGGCCGATAACAGCGTAAAGTTTGTCACCTTTTTGCTAGGAGGCGAGTCGTATGCCGTACACGCTTCCTCCGTGGACGAGGTGCTGCGCCATACAGAAATCACGCCTGTGCCCGGTTCTCCTTCTTTTGTCCTTGGCATTATCAATTTGCGAGGCGATGTCCTCACGGTTATTGATACTAGAGAAGTGTTTGGCTTGCAGCCCGAAGAACCTAGCTCCCATTCAAGAATCGTCGTCGTTGAGCTAGAAGACTACTCCGTAGGCATCCTCGTGGATCGCGTTGCCGAGGTGGTGGACTTGTACGAAACGAATATCGAGCCCTCACCTAATACAGGCAATGAACGAGCAGCCATGTTCATTCAAGGCGTGTATCACTATGAAAATGAGCTTCTTGTTTTAGTCGACTTTGACAATATTACCGCTCTAGCCCAGGGCGCAGTATTTTAATTACTGCGCTCAACGCTGATCAATTATTTCAGCAAGTAAGGCTTCAATCCTATCTATGCGCTGCATAGGGTCAGTCACCTCCAGTAGCTCCTGCTTAGCCTCCAGACTCAAGGGAATCAGTTCGCTAAGGCGCCACGCCAGCTCTCTGACATTCTCAAAGTCCAGACTCATATTGAGTTTTTCAATCACAGGATGACTCGATAACTGCTGCAACAAAGTCACTAAATCCTCATGAGCAGACTCTACTGGAATGGGATCAATCCCTACCACATCGATGGGGCAGAATCGCACCCTAGCCATGAGCAGCTGATTCTCTGCCGCCCAACACTCTTCCACCATAAACTTCTGGCGCCCCTCAACCGTGACGCCAAGCAGTCCACTGGGCAGTTCATCCCAGTCAACAATGCGAGCATAAGTACCGACCCTATGCACTTGCTGAGACTTTCCCGGCTGCACGACTTCCTCTCCTTCGCTCAGCAGGCAAATACCAAAGCCTTTGTCATTGCGCAGAGACTGGCTAATCAGGTCGATGTAGCGCTGCTCGAAAATTTGCAAAGGCAAGCGTCCATTGGGAAAAAGCACCGCTCGCAGAGGAAATAAGGCAATGGTCTGGGTTTCTTCAGTCTCTCCAGAGCTCATGAATGACCGGCCTCGTCCTCTTGTGCTAAAGCATCCAAGAGCCGTTGGTGAATCCCCCCAAAACCGCCATTACTCATAATGACAATATCATCGCCAGCCTCAGCCTCGGCGACAAGCTTAGTCAGGATTTCGTCAAGGCTATGCATTACCACGGCGGGACTTGGGCTACTTTGCGCAACCGCCAGTAGATCAAGCTCCACCGCTCCCGAGTCGTACCAATAAGTCATATCCGCACTGCGGCAAGCGTCGCCCAGACTGGATTGGTGAATCCCCATTTTCATCGTACTTGAGCGCGGCTCTATCACTGCAATGAGACGCCCAGCTCTGTTTGCACTGGCGAACTTTGCCCGCATTCCTGCCAAGGTCGTCGCAATAGCCGTTGGGTGGTGTGCAAAGTCATCGAACACACGCACTCCTCTTATCTCGCCTAATAACTCCTGTCTTCTCTTCACACCTTTAAAGCTGGCAAGAGCCTCTGCGGCCACTGTCAGCTCAACGCCCACATGATGGGCCGCTGCCATCGCCGCCATTGCATTACTAATATTGTGTAAACCGCCTAGCTCCCACTCGACCGTCGCCTGGCTCTGTACGACAGCCCCTTTGCGCTTAGCGACAGTAAACACACTGGCATCTTCGCTAAGAGGCTTTGCCTCCCAAGATAAGCCTTCAGAGTCTTCACTTGCTTCGCCTAGGCTCATCGACTGGCGCTCACTCCAACAGCCCAACTCGAACACTTTGGCTAAGTTTTGATCATTCTTTGGCGACAGGATGAGGCCATTGCGGGGAATTATTCTGACCAGATGATGAAACTGACGAACAATCGCAGAGAGATCGTCAAAAATATCCCCATGATCAAACTCCAAGTTATTGAAGATGGCCGTTCGTGGAGAGTAGTGGACAAATTTAGAGCGTTTATCGAAAAAGGCGCTATCGTATTCATCAGCTTCCACTACGAAGAAAGGAGACTCGCCGATACTGGCGGAGCTAGGAAAGTTTTGAGCAACACCACCGATTAAATAGCCCGGCTGTAACCCTGCATAGGTCAGAATCCAGGCTAGCATCGAACTGGTACTAGTCTTGCCATGAGTTCCAGCCACAGCTAATACCCAACGTTGTTTGAGTACATAGCGGGCTAACCATTCTGGTCCCGAGCAATATTCCAGCCCTTGCTCTAGGACATATTCCACCGCTTCATTGCCCCGGGACATCGCATTGCCGATGACCACTAAGTCAGGATGGGGCTGCAGATGAGAAGAGCAGAAACCTTCCTGCAAGACAATGCCCTGCTCCTCTAGCTGAGTACTCATGGGGGGGTAAACATTGGCATCGGAGCCGCTAACGGTATGGCCTAATTGTTTAGCCAACACCGCCAGACTACCCATGAATGTGCCACAAATCCCCAAAATATGAATATGCATTATTCGATTCCTAATTTTTCGGCTCGTGGAGCATCCTAATGAACCTAAGCGCTCTCATTGTCTCAAATAAGACTGTACAGTAACATCCTAATCAGGGTCTTCAAGCTCAAGCAATTTATCAGGACATCATGGAAAATTTTTGGGATTACTCAGTGCGCGTCTACGCAACACATGATGTCAGCAACCACTGCTTACAGCTTCAAGATAGTTTTGGCTTTGACGTGAATCTAATTCTTTTTTGTTGCTGGCACGCCAGCACTCGCGCAGAGCTAGACCCAGTAGTGCTGCATAGAGCCTGCGAACTAAGCGCCATCTGGTCTAAGGAGCTTGTAAAGCCCATGCGCCGCGCAAGACGCTGGATGAAAGCGCCAGCCTCACAGCTCGTGCTCCCCCCATCCGAGCAAATCCAAGAGCAGTGGCAACAGCTACGTCAACAGATCAAGAAAGTGGAGCTACAGGCTGAGATGCTGCAAGAGAACATGCTGGAATCACTGGTAAGCTCGCAAGGCAGAGACATTAGTCTGGAAGAGGCAAGCTATTGCTGCATTCAAAATTGGAAGAAGCTAGCCATTTGGTGCGCCATATCCATTACCGAGGAGCTAGCTGAAGTTTTGAAGAAGCTACTCTTGAGTGTGATACCGGATACCCCTGTTCAACAAAGCACCATCAAGGAATTGCTCATCGCCCCACTACAATAGTAGCCGCCCCTAGGACGATGACTTTTTAGATACACCCTGCCAACGCTTCACAACGCCTGCATCAATATCGAACAAGTCCAGCACTCGGCCGACACTATGGTCAATAAGCTCATCCACCGTCTTCGGCTTGATATATAAGGCGGGCATGGGCGGCGCAATCAAAGCACCTAGCTGTGCAGCTTTTAGCAATAGCTCGCAGTGTCCTACGTGCAAGGGAGTCTCTCTAGGCATTAACACGAGGCGGCGCCGCTCTTTCAGCACGACATCTGCCGCTCGAATCAGGAGATTATCGGCATAGGAATGGACTATCCCCGACAGAGTCTTCATCGAACACGGCGCGACAATCATGCCATCAGTGCGAAAAGAGCCACTCGAAATAGAGGCAGCCATATCATTATGAGAATGAACGACATCGGCCAAGGCAAGAACCTCTTTCAACTGCCAGTCTGTCTCGATGGCGATGTTCATTTTCGCCGAGGGCGACAAAATGAGGTGAGTCTCCACTTCCGGTATGTTTTTTAAAACCTCCAGCAAACGAATACCGTAGATGAGCCCACTCGCTCCAGACATACCGATCGTAATTCTCATAACACTTTTAACTCCTAATCATACTTGCCCCCAGAGAGGACGCTAGGATTGCTAATTTATAGACTGCCCTATTCAAGTGCAATGTTTAATCGTCACCGGCTTATCAGTAGGTCGTTGCCATGCAATTAGGCAACGGGGTAACATCCCCCTATCTTTCCCATTTTAAAAAAAGCAGGTTATCTCTTCATGGCCAAAGCAAACCTATTCTACGCCCAGTCAGGCGGAGTAACGTCAGTCATCAACGCCAGTGCTTGCGGTGTTATCGAAACCGCCCGACAAAACAAAGACAAGATTGGCAAGGTTTACGCTGGCCGCAATGGCATCATTGGCGCCTTGCGCGAAGAACTGATCGATACTAGTAAAGAATCAGCATCGACAATCGCCGCCTTGCGTCATACCCCAGCCGGCGCCTTTGGTTCCTGTCGCTACAAGCTCAAGAGCTTCGAAGAAAATCGTAAAGAATACGAAAGACTATTAGAGGTTTTCAAAGCACATAATATCCGTTACTTCCTCTACAACGGGGGCGGCGACTCGCAAGACACGGCGAATAAAGTGGCCCAGCTAAGTATTGCTCAAGGTTTTCCTATTCAATGTATTGGCGTTCCAAAGACTGTCGACAACGACCTGCCTATCACCGACAACTGCCCCGGCTTTGGGTCTGTTGCTAAATATGTTGCCGTCTCGATTCGCGAGGCTGGGCTAGACGTTGCATCGATGTGTGAAAGCTCCACAAAAGTGTTTGTGATGGAAGTGATGGGGCGTCACGCAGGCTGGATAGCAGGTGCCGCAGGCTTAGCAGCAGAGCAAGAAGGCGACGCTCCTCATATCATTTTATTCCCAGAAATTGCATTCAATAAAGACAAATTTTTGAAGAAAGTGAAAAGCTGCGTAAAGAAATTCGGTTATTGTGCCGTCGTTGTCTCCGAGGGAGCGCAAAACAAAGACGGCAGCTTTCTCGCAGATGCCGGTGGTAAGGACGCCTTCGGCCATACTCAACTTGGCGGCGTTGCCCCATTCGTGGCAGAGATGGTGAAGTCTGAGTTAGGCTATAAATATCACTGGGCCGTATCGGATTATCTCCAGCGTGCCGCTAGGCATATTGCCTCGGCAACCGATGTGGAACAGGCCTATGCTATGGGCAAAAGCGCAGTCGAGTTTGCGCTAGCGGGCAAAAATGCAGTAATGCCCACAATTGTCCGTAATCCTACCAAACGCTATAGCTGGTCTGTAGGCGAAGCAAAACTGGCCGATGTCGCCAATGTAGAAAAACCAATGCCTCGCAAATACATCACTCGCGATGGCTTTAATATTACTGACGAGGCGAAAGAGTACTTTGCCCCACTCATTCAGGGCGAAGATTACCCACCTTATAAAAACGGCATCCCACAGTATGCTCGCCTAAAAAAGGTATTGGTTCCTAAAAAGCTAAAAGCTTGGAAAGATTAGTACGCGATGATTAGGCCCTAGACTCTAGGGCCTAGTGATTTAGGGCGCTAAGCGGCGAGCCTGCCACGTCCCATCTTCGCAACGTTGATACTGGAAGCGATCATGCAAGCGATGAGCACCCCCTTGCCAAAACTCGATCTCATTGGGCACCACTCGATAGCCACCCCAGGCGGGAGGCAAGGGAATCGACTGCCCAGCATACTGCGCTTTAAGCTCATTGAATTTCGCGATCAGCTTATCCTTACCGTCCAGTTGCTGACTTTGTGCCGATGCTAAGGCCGCCAGCTGACTCTCTAGCGGACGAGAACTAAAGTATTGCTGAGACTCCTGCTCCGTCACCTTATGCGCGACACCGCAAATGCTGACCTGACGCTCAATACTGTGCCAAGGAAAGTGCAGGCTAACCTTAGCATTGCCGGCAATTTCTCTTCCCTTGCGCGAGTCGTAGTTGGTAAAAAATACAAAGCCTTTCTCATCGACAGATTTTAACAGCACGATTCGCTGGCTTGGTTGTCCGTTGGAATCAACGCTGGCAACGCTCATGGCATTGGCATCGAGAAGCTCCATATCCAAGGCTTCCTGCATCCAGCGAGAGAATAAATCTATAGGGTTAGGCGTCAGATCGCGCTCGTTCAAACCACCTTTCAAGTATTCACGTCTATGAGCATTTAAATCCATATTAATTCCTAAAAACCACCCTCAAGTGTTATCGAACGAACTCGCCATACTCCCAGACTTGCTTGCGAATAGAGCCTCTGGGATAAACAAACGTGCCGGGGCCGTGCTTGTCATTGGCAAAAAAACCACCGATATATTTCTGCCCGTCAGGCCAACGGTAAGTGCCTTGGCCGTGGTATAAGTCGTTTTTAAACTCGCCCGTGTAATTCTCGACATTTTCCGACAACCAATGTTCAGAATATTTATTAGGCGTCCAATCGCTTACCCCAAAGAAGTAACTGCCACGGCCTTCACGCTTATCGTTCTTCCACTGCCCGATATATAAATTACCCTGTCCGTTGAAATAAGTGCCACGCCCACTGCGCTTGCCATTGTCCCAATTCCCTTCGTAATAGGCTCTCTGGGTGACGGTAAGCATCTCGGTGAGCGTCCCGTTGCCATGGTATTTTCCGTCTTTAAATTCGCCGCGATAGGTGTTCTCACCCACATTGGTTTTGATGCTCAAGACACCATATCCATTCTCACAATCGCCATACGTGCACTCGCGGCTCAGCTCGCGTATCTCAACTGCCGGCACATTCAATTGAGACCAGACAGCACTAGAAAATAACAAGCCAATAAGCAGCGCGCCGTGACAGCTTATTTTTCGCCAATTATTCATTGTGTTTGCCTCTACGCTTAAAGCGATTGGTTTCTTAGTCAGTTATTGGGGCGCTCGGATACAATCACAAGCCCCCTTCGAAAGACTTAAGCGATGTGACGCAGAACGGTAATAGGACTGGTATTAACAACCCGCTTGGTCGCCATAAGCCCTAAGACAGCTATGATTATAGTGCCTATCAAGGGCCCTGCTGCCCATACCCAATAATGCGGGCTGAACTCTTGCCCAAAAACATTGGTCTGTAAATAGTACAGACTCGCTTCTGCCCCTACCGTTGCGATTACGCCCGCCAGTAGTCCAATACTAGCAAACTCTATCGCCAAACTGGATAAAATCAGTTTGCGACTGGCGCCAAGGGTGCGCAGTATAGCATTCTCTCTAAAGCGCTCATCCAAAGTGGCAGTCACACAGGCCAAGAGGACCAGTGCGCCGCAGGCAAGAACTAAATAGGCAATCAACTCGATGGCCGAGCTAACCTGGGCAATAATCGTCTGAATTTGTTCTATGAGCGCATCAATCTCAATAATAACGATGGTTGGAAAGGCGCGAAGCAAATCGTTCACCAGCGCTTTTTCCTCCTGCTCGAGTAGCGCCGTGGACAAATAGGTACCCCCTAGGCTGTCGAGCGTCCCCGGGGAAAAGATAATAAAGAAGTTCGGCTGCATGGTATCCCAGCGTACGCTGCGCAAACTGGCCACCTCGGCCTCAATAAGCTGGCCTTGACCAACATCAAACTCAATTATATCCCCTAGCTGCGCCCCTAAACGCTCAGCATAGTCATCTTCCAGCGACACAAAACCTGGCCTAGGACTTTCGTCCCACCAAGTGCCAGCAACAAGCTCATTATCATTAGGGAGTGCCTGCACCCAAGTCACTTGTCTATTACTCACTCGACGCGAACCACTCTCTCCCTCACTCTCCTCCTGTTCAATAGCGCCGCCTGACCCACTTTGATCTGCCGCATTCTCTGTAACGCTGCGCTGATCATCCTCCATCCACACCGGAGTTGGCGTTTCGCCATTGATACGTGTCACTCCAACACTCATCATAGGGAAGAATTGATTAGGCTCTATACCATTGCTGATGAAGAAGTCCTCAATACCGGCCACCTGATCCCTTGTAACATTCATCATAAAGTGGTTTGGCGTATTCTCGGGCAGCTGAGCCTGCCAGTCGTCAATAAGATCGGTGCGCAATAAGGCAAGTATGAGCAAGGACATAATGGTTAAAGAAAACACTAATACCTGTAGCACATTTTGTTTGCGGCGCCTTCTGGCGGCAGACATGGCTAGCTTCCAAGCACTGCCAGCCTTCATGCCAACCGATGTACCAGAACGCAATAACACCCAAGATAATAAGGACAAAATAGCCACGATACCCGAAACGGCAAACACTAAAATGCTAGTTAGTACGACGTCTTCGCTATACCAAAGAATTAGCACAAGAGAGCCAATGAGACCGATGCCATAAGGTAGTCTGGCACTAAGACTATTGGCATCTAGGTCCTTACGAAGGACGCGCAGCGGAGAAGTATTGCGCAGTGCCAATAGCGGAGGTAAAGCGAAGGATAAGAGGCATATTATCGCTGTCATAGACCCAATGATGAATGGCGCGACACCTGCTGCGGGCAAGTCTATTTCCAGCACCGCACTAAGGGCTTGAAGAATAAGACCGTGTATCACCCAACCTAGCATCGAGCCAATGACGATAGCAGCCAGCACCAATAGCACCTGTATGCTCAGGTAGATGGCCATAATTTGCGAGGAGGAACAACCAAGAGTCTTTAGAATAGCAACATAGTCGAAATGCCTCTCGCTATAACGGCGCGCTGTGAGGGCGATAGCGACACCCGCCAAGAGAACCGCGAAAAGGCTACCCAGTAGCAGAAAGCTTTCCGCTCGATCTAAAGCTTCACTGACCTCGGCGCTCTCTTCGCGCACATCGCGAAGGCGAAACTCGCCATTGCTTCGCTCTTCAAGCCAAACTCCAAACTCCTCTAAGTCGTCGGTATCGCCGGCAAATAAATATCGATAGTTTACTCGGCTGCCCACTTGAATAACTTGCGTGCTTGGAACGTCCGCTATATTGAGCATCAAGCGCGGCCCGGCGTTTTCCATCATGCCGCCCTGCTGCCTGTCTGGCTCTTGAATAATCACCTTGGTGATCTGCAGTTCCGCCTCACCCACGTAGATTATATCGCCAACCTCGGCATTCAATGCAGGCAAGACCCTGGACTCTACCCACACTTCACCTTGCCCTGGCCCACCCTCAATGGGAGCACCAAGTGCATAAGCCTGCTCAGCAACCACCAACTGTCCACGCAATGGATACGCATCGCTTACCGCCTTTGCCGAGACCAGAACATTTGCAGTATCAGAAAACACCATCGACCCGAAGGCTATAGTACTCGCAGTCGCCAGACCTTGAGCCCGTGCTTGTTCCAGCCACTCCTGTGGCGCCTCACGGCGCCCTGCAAGCACGCGATCGGCTGCCAGCATATTAGCCGACTCCAATAACAAAGCACGCTCCAAGCGGTCTGTGAACAAGGCAATGCCGGTCACGGAGGTCACCGCCATGATTAGGGCCAATGCTAGGAGCTTAAGCTCGCCTCCACGCCAGTCGCGCCATAGCAGGCGCAAAGACAAACGCAGCAATGTCATCAGGTCTAAGCGTTGGGTTTGCGGTTTAGCTGTCTTATTTTCGTGGCTATCCATGTTCTGTTTCTGTCTCCACTAGCGAAGGCGTATTCACCTCATCGCTGACAATCTCACCGGCCACCAAGCGAACTGTGCGATGGCACTTGTGCGCAAGGCGCTCATCATGAGTTACCAATACAAGCGTTGTGGCGTACTCTTCGTTTAGAGAAAACAGCAAATCGATCACCTTCGACCCTGTGGCACTGTCCAGATTACCCGTTGGCTCATCGGCAAATAGAATCTTAGCCTCCGATGCGAAGGCGCGCGCTATGGCCACTCTTTGTTGCTCGCCTCCGGACAACTGGTTTGGGTAATGATGGTAACGCTCTCCTAGTCCAACCCGCTTCAATAAAGCTGTCGCCTTCTCTTTAGCTTTGCGGTCATTCTTTAGCTCGATAGGCAACATGACATTCTCGAGAGCCGTCAAACTGGGCAATAACTGAAAGGATTGGAACACAAAGCCAACCAGTTGGCCGCGCAATGCCGCGCGCTGCTCTTCATCTAATTCACTGAGATTATGGCCATCTAGGACCACTTGCCCCGAGCTGCCTTGGTCCAAACCGGCCATCAAACCCAGTAAGGTAGACTTACCAGAACCCGATGCCCCCACAATGGCAACCGTATCAGCGGCTCCAATACTCAAGGAAACGCCCTTAAGAATGACGAGTTCGCCTTCGCTTGTGGGTACTCGCTTTACCAAGTCTTCAATTCTTATCATTCGGTGCAATCTCGCAATTTTTCTATTAAGTTCAGGTCATTAATACGTGGCAAACCGCTTTTTCGGTTCAAATAATATCACTTAAGCACACGCAAAATAGACGGGCTCGGAAACTTTAGCCTGATTCGACCGTATATGTCGAACTAGCGGCATCAAAACGCCCATTCGCTTCCATCCGTTGAATAAGACCGCCGGAAGCATTAAATTGCCCATACGAGACGCAAAAAGGTAAAGAAAGACTCATGATCCATTATAGATTCGCCAAGACAGGCTCATTTTTGAGCCTTTTGCTATTCCTAAGCGCGCTGGCTATTGGCAAGACCCATGCCGCGCCAGAGACTGTGTTACTGGTTTTCGGGGATAGCTTAAGCGCCGCCTATCGTATGCCGGAGCAACAAGGCTGGGTTGCGCTAATGGAGAATCGAATTGCGCAGCAACAGCTTGATATTCAAGTGATCAACACTAGCGTCAGCGGGGAGACAACATCAGGAGGTCTCAGCAGATTACCCGCCGCACTAAGCGCTCATCAGCCGGATATCGTTTTATTGGAGCTGGGGGGCAATGATGGACTGCGCGGGCTCCCCATAGCGAATATGCGGCAAAATTTAGAGAAGATGGTAGAGCTAATCCAAGCCTCGGGAGCACAAGTGGTGCTGGCCGGCATTCAGATTCCACCCAACTATGGATCTCGCTATACCAAGCCTTTCGCCGCACAGTTCCCCGAGCTAGCGGAGGAGCGTGACCTGCCTCTAATTCCCTTTATTTTGGAGGGCATTATGGAAAATCCTGAGCTGGTACAAGACGATGGGGTACATCCTACGGCAGAGGCCCAAGCCTTTGTGCTTGAAAATGTATGGCAAGTATTAGGGCCGATACTAATGGCCCAAACAAGTAAAAGCACCGGCTAAGACTCAGTAAGCCGGTGCCTGCAAGCCCAGGGCTCACTGACGATAGTGATTACGTCTTTTGTCTTCCCTATCGAAACGCTTCCCCCCCGAAAACTCTCGCTGATGCTTGCGTGAGAAAACTTTCCCTTGCATCTGCCGTCTGTATTCGCCACCGTCTCGATCGCGGCTTCTATATTGCCTATCTTCATAGTAGCGATGATCGAGAAAATTGCGCGAGTACCTGTAGTCATTAGGTTCACCGCGGCGATAAAGCACCCGAATATCCCCAAAGAGCCCAACAATAGACAGATAGTCTTGGTGAATATGCCCGCGGCGATGACGCGAATTGATGGAGCGATACTTACGCTCGAAGCGCTGAAACTGACGGTCCAGCTCCCGGTATCGAATACGAATATTGGCTTGATGACCACTCTGCCTTAGCATGAGGCTTAAACGACGCGCGTCGCGCGCTAGGCGCTCCGCTTCATAATACAAGTTCCCATACAGGCCGGAACGCCTAGCATCGCGAGCAATACTGCTGCTTAGGTACTCCAGCGTTGAGAGCTGCTCTCCTAGACGACTATCATGGGCGTGAACACCACTTCCTATAAGCAGCGCAGCGCAAAACACAAGTATTTGTCCGGTTTTCATTTGTACCCCCTTATGCTCAATTGCATAAAATACAAAACTGACTTTCACTAATTGTTAAGTTAAGTGTAAGCGGGGCAAATGAACTCGAGCTTAATAGGCGTTTATTCTCCTGTGATCGCCAAATAACGTTGAATAACGTTTTCCATGCCTTGCTCTAGAGACTCGACGATGAGCGCGTGTCCGATGGAAACCTCTAGGATGTGGGGGATCTCCAAGAAGCGTTTTAAATTCTGCAAGTTGAGATCATGACCGCCGTTTAGACCTAAGCCTAACTCAGTCGCTCTTCTAGCAGCACTTTCATAAGCTGCAAATATTGCCTCTGCGGCTGGACCACCGTGAGCACGCGCAAAAGCCTCCGTGTATAGCTCTACCCTATCGGGCGCAACTCTCGCCACGTTTTCCACTGCGCTCACATTTGGATCTACAAACAATGCGCTGCGTATACCCTGCTCTTTCAACTGCGCCAAAGCATCAACGAGCAAAGAGCGGTGCACCTGAGCATCCCATCCATGATCGGAAGTAAGCTGATCTGGGGCGTCTGGCACTAATGTGCACTGCGCGGGCCTGACCGCCTCTACTAGACGCATAAAGTCGTCGGACGGATAGCCTTCAATATTGAATTCGACAGTAGGGAAGGAGCGCTCAAGCAATTCGGTTATTTCATAAACGTCCCGACGCGTAATGTGACGCTCGTCTTGACGCGGGTGTACGGTAATACTCTTCACACCCAGTGCGATTATTTTCTTAACGAAGTAGAGCAAGTCTGGGTAATTACTACCGCGCGAATTACGCAGCAGGGCAATCTTGTTTACATTGACACTTAGTACAGTCACAGGCTAGCTCTCCAGTTTTATTACTATGTATTTTGCAGAAAATCGTTTGCAATGCGAAAGAACGTTTGGGGTTTTTCTGCATGCAGCCAATGCCCCGTTTGCATAATAACCTTCACACTAGCATTAGGGAAAAGCGCGAGTATTTCATCCCTATACTCCTCTTTGATATAGGCGGAGTCAGCGCCTTTTATGAACAGCACGCGTCCGACAAAGGGAGTATCACCGACAGGTTTGGCGCGCAAGGCATCATAGTTCGCTTCAAGTGCGTGTAAATTGATCCGCCAGGCAAAACCCGTAGTTTTATCCTTCACTAAGTTTGTAAGCAAAAACTGCCGCACCATTTCGTTCGGCTCGTAGGCCTCTAAGGCTAAATCAGCGTCCTTGCGGCTACTCAATGATGCAAGATCAAGCGCATTTAAACCCCTAAAAATTTCCTCGTGCTCACTCTTTTGATAGGTAACCGGGGCGATATCGGCAACAATCAGGCTGAGCACTCGCTGCGGGGCAAGCAGAGCAATCTGCATTGCTACCTTACCGCCCATGGAGTGCCCCAAAAGATGACAGGCGTCCAAACCCTTATCATCCATGTATTCGATTACGTCGGCGGCCATGCTCGGATAATCCATTTGATCACTATGAGGGGACCCACCATGGTTGCGCAAATCCAAGCTCACAACTGCGAACTGCTTAGCCAACTCTCGCGCCTGCCAGCCCAAGTTGCCATAGCTGCCAAACAGCCCGTGCATAAGAATGAGCGGCTCGCCTTGCTCGGAGTATCGCTTAGCATTCAATTTCATGAATAGCTCACTTCATCTCACGCAAGAGAGCTAGAACGTCGTCATGGTGAGTCTTAGTCTTTACCTTATCCATCACGTAGGCCAAACGCCCTTCTTTATTGATTAAGAAGCTAGAGCGAAGAATGCCCATAAACTCTCTTCCCATGAACTTTTTCAGACCCCATGCGCCATATTTATCCGCAATAGCGTGGTCCTCATCCGAGAGCAAGGTAAAGTTCAGCTCATCCCTTTCAGCAAACTTCGCCAAGCGCTTAACTGGGTCTGGGCTAATCGCTAGAACGACCGTGTCCAGATCGGCTAGTTCTTTCTTCACATCACGCAAACCACAGGCCTGCACCGTGCAACCCGGTGTCATGGCCTTAGGATAGAAATAAACCAAGACGTTCTTTTCGCCCCGAAATTGCTTAAGGCTTACCTTTTCACCATTTTGATCTAGCAGAGTAAAGACGGGGGCCAAATTGCCAATTTTAGGGTGGGACATATGCTTACCTTCTGTCGAATTTTGAGTTTAGACGGGTGATTATAACGGCGCCACGTGACAAGGTCACACACTGTCTTGGCAAGCAGCAAAGTCATGCTAGAATCCAGTCATATGACACCACGCCCTCGATCCATCATCATTCTTACTGGCGCCGGAATATCTGCCGAGTCTGGCATCAACACCTTTAGGGCAGCCGATGGGCTATGGGAGAACCATGCCATTGAAGATGTGGCGACCCCTCAGGGATTTGCCCGCAACCCAGAGCTAGTGCATCATTTTTACAATCAACGCAGAGCCCAATTACTCCAAGAGACTATAGCGCCCAACCCTGCTCACTTTGCACTGGCAAAACTGGAACGAGAATTTCCAGGCGAAGTTCTACTTGTCACTCAAAATGTCGACAATCTGCATGAGCGAGCGGGTTCAAGGAAGCTCTTACATATGCATGGAGAGCTGCAGAAAATGCGCTGCCAAGAAACCTCACTGGTATTTGATGCTGACTTAGAACTCAGCTTTGATAGCCTTTGCAGATGCTGTCAGAGCCAAGGGAATCTTCGCCCACATATCGTTTGGTTCGGCGAGATGCCCCTCCACATGAATCAAATTACCCGCGCACTGGAAGGCTGCGATCTCTTTATCTCCATTGGCACCTCGGGGAGTGTCTACCCTGCATCGGGGTTCTATCAAATTGCAAAGGCACACTCGGCCCATACGGTGGAAATAAACTTGGAAGAGACGGGTTCCAGCTTTGACGAGCATCACTATGGATTAGCGTCATCACTGGTACCTAAATTCGTTGATCAATTACTCTGTAGCTAATTACTCAAGCAGTCGCTGCAATTCGTCTGGAAAATAAGGTCTGCCGCGCTCGTTGACAGCGGTTGCAGTAATACGCGCCTTCATTATTTGTTTTTGATCGCTCTGGCGCAGTATCTCCTGTTGGAATACCACCTTTAAACGCGATTCTTTAACTAAGCGCACATTGATAGTAAAAACATCCCCACTAGCTAGCGAGCTCAGATAGTCCAGTTCCGCCTTGAGTACAACCACATTGATTCCGGCAGCTGTTAGCTCAGCGAAATCTAAACCCTTGGATTTTAAAAACTCGTGGCGCGCATGCTCCAAATAGTTTTGATACACAGCGTTATTGACGATGCCTTGCATATCGCATTCATAATCTCGCACTGCCATTGACACTGAAAAATCGTTCATTCACCCTCTCCCTTCGCATATCGGCAAGCGCGAATCATAGCAGTTCACACGGTGTAGCGCTCCTTGTAGACTCCAGATGCACACATGAGACAATATGCTCATCATGATTCTTCGAACTCTCAAATTTACTCTCCACTTCGGCATATCACTGGCACTGGGCGCCTGTCACAGTGCTGGGTATTTCCGTGCTCAACAGGCCGTTGAGAACGGGGCAAGTGTTACGACCTTACAGCTTTCTATGCGCAATGGAGAGTTCAATGCTCAACAACTGACCCAGGCTTATCTAGATAGAATCGATCGCTATAATTCCTCACTCAACGCCGTCCTTGAGACTAATCCTCAAGCCTTAGAGATAGCCCGAACTCTAGACGCAGAGCGTAACGCGGGAACGCTGCACTCGCCACTGCACGGCATTCCCGTGCTGATCAAAGATAATATCGATACCGCAGATCAAATGCAGACTAGCGCGGGAAGCTTGGCTTTGTTAGCCAGCCCAAAGCCCAAGCGTGATGCACAGATTGTGAGTCAGCTGCGAAGCGCAGGGGCTATCATTCTAGGCAAGACCAATTTGAGCGAGTGGGCTAACTTCAGGTCTAGTAACTCCTCTAGCGGCTGGTCTGCTCGCGGTGGGCAAACGCACAACCCTTACTCACCGGAGCTTACCCCCTGTGGCTCCAGCTCTGGCTCTGCCGTCGCCATAGCTGCTTCGCTGGCCACGCTAGCCATCGGCACCGAAACCAATGGCTCTATCATCTGTCCTGCGGCCCACAATAGCATTGTAGGGCTCAAGCCCACACTGGGTCTGGTATCGCAGGACGGTATAATCCCCATTGCCCATAGCCAAGACACCGCCGGCCCCATGACGGGGACAGTTGCAGATGCGGCCACTCTCCTCAGCATTTTGGCAATAAACGATAATCACAGCCAGTTCGTATCGGAGCCGGGCGCTATTGCTCACCCGAACTATACGCAATACCTCAGCTTGAACGCATTAGACGGGAAACGCATTGGCGTTATGAGACAGTTCTTCGGTCTAGTCCCTGAGCTTGATGTGCTAATGGAGGAGCAACTCGCGATTTTGCAGAATGCCGGTGCTGAGCTTATAGACATCAGCATCAGACAATCACCGACGTTTAATCAAGCCCAATTGAACGTGCTCGCTTTCGAGTTCAAGCACGACATAAATCGATACTTGAGCACTCGCGGAGGCCCGGTCAATTCGCTGGAACGCCTTATTGAATTCAATAACAATCACTTTGAAACAGAGCAGGAGTTCTTCGGGCAAGAGTTGTTCGAGTACGCGCAGAGCAAAGAAGATTTAGGCCAGTCGAGCTATTTAGAGGCTCTTGAGCACAGTCAAGCGTATAGCCGTAATGCGCTAAGCAGCGTATTGGAAGAACACCAGTTAGACGCACTCGTTGCGCCCAGTAATAGCCCAGGCTGGAAGATAAACCCTACGGGCGACAACACTACTCACTATGTCTCCAGTGGCAGTTTGGCTGCGGCGGCGGGCTTTCCTAGCATTACCGTTCCAGCCGGCTATATCGAGCAAGCACCAATTGGCCTTTCATTCATTGGCGGCCCACTCTCAGAACCGGTGCTAATTGGCCTCGCATACGCGTATGAACAAATCAGCGATAATCGACAAGCACCACCGCTATAAGCTAAGCGCTAGGGTTTTAACAATAACTCCGGCTTGTGTAGCAAGAACCCCTGCTCGTAATCCACCCCCATATCAACACAAAGACCCGATACCTCATCGTTTTCGACGCACTCTGCCACCACCTCCAACTGCATGAGCTTGCTAATTTCAATAATCGATTTCACCATAGCCTTATCGATTTCAGAACCAGCCATATTCTGGCAGAAGGTTCCTTCTATTTTTACCATGTCTACCGGTAGGTCGCGCAAGTACACGAAAGAGGACATGCCCGCACCAAAATCATCCAACGCAAACCGGCAGCCCAATGCCTTCATTACTTTAATAAACTCTTTACCAGAATTTAAGTTCTCGATTATCGAGGTTTCGGTAATTTCAAAACAAATTTTCTCAGGAGGAACGCCAGAATCCTTGATCAAACTTTGAAGAAAATCAAGAAAGTCCGAATCCACTAGAGACTGCCCTGAGAGATTAATTGTGAAGAAATCAATCTCGCTAACACTAGCTGAGTTCTTACTATACCAGTGCAAGAATGTATCGATGACCCAGCGATCCAGTTGCCCCATTAGCTGGTAGCGCTCGGCAGAGGGAATAAATGCGCCTGGAGGAATGATGCTATCGTCCTCGTCGAGCATACGAATGAGAAGCTCCGCGCCTAAACGCTTTTGAGAGGCGGAGGAACTAAATATTTTCTGGTAATACAGAACAAAGCGATTTTTCTCTAAGGCATCAGTAATTCGATTAACCCATCGAGTTTGACGCAATTGTTCACTCAACTGTTCATCTGCAACGTGGTGTTCGTGAGTTCTATTACGCCCAGAATTTTTAGCGATACGACAGGCAGAATCGGCAAGAGTAAGCGCAATTTCTCGGCAGTCTACTACCGGAGAGCTAAGATCCAATAGCCCAGAGCTTATTCCAAAAACGAATTGCCGCCCCTCATAAACATAGCGAAACCTTGAAACCACTTCCCGTATGTTTTCTATAATGAGTCTAGCGGATGCTGAGTCGCAATCTGGTAGTATAATGCCAAATTCATCTCCACCGATTCTGGCAAATACGTCTTTTTTATCGAGCTGCTCTTGAATCAAAATAGACAGTTCTTGCAGCACAGCATCACCAGCCATATGACCGCAGTTGTCGTTTACTATCTTAAATCGATCAAGATCCAAGAATACTAAATGCCTGTTAACACCCTTGTTCTGCACGGCATCTAGAGCTTTATCCAGCTCTTCTTCAAATTGCCGACGATTCATTACCCCTGTAAGACTATCGTGGTTCGCTTGAAAATTTAAAGCATCTTGGCTCTTGAGAAACTTCAACAGCAAGCGATTGAACGCCGTACCCACTGCACCAATTTCATCGTGACCGCTAGGCACCATAGTATCCAATCTACCGGTATGCTCCATGGTCACAATAGCCTTGTTCAAGCTATGCAAACGCCGCAATACTGACTTATCTAAAATAATCAGGAACCAAACCACTAGGCATATAAAAGCCAAACTAGCGCACATTCCAAACCACAGTAGCGTGCGAGAAGCCTCTACGAAGAAGTTGCGATTGCTAGTTGCGCGCAGGACAAAGCCCGGCTGCCCCGTATAATCATCAACTAAGCTATAGGTATAAATTTGCTCATCACTAATTTGCACGAATGCCGCTGCACTAGGGGAGCTTTTTAACTCTTGGACCAATTCAGCATTTTCTAAGGATTTAGAAAATTCGCTTAGAGGAATTATTTCCAAGTCCATTTCGACCAAGTCTTCGAGCTTTGACATAACCTCATCGCTAAAGTGTGTCGCAGCAACAATAGAGCTCTTCCCCGCTGTGCCATCATAATTTGCATTCGGGTGCGTACTCACCATGTGCAGATCGCCGTGCATCATAGCTAAGCCCCTCCTACCTTTAGGGAAAGCAGTATGATCATACAATCTTTGACTCTGCGCCGAGGCTATAAATGGGGAATGTTCGTCTAGAGGGGTATCAGAAATTTCTCGTTCTCTATCGGTCTCACGACCAACGATAAAAGTCCCTGACTGATCAAAATAGGCAACTTCATTGATGTCGAAACTACCAGAGATAATATTTGCCCCCAGGTTTCTGTATGATTCAGCGCCGGGTGTGGCAATGGTATACTCAATATAACCGCTAGCTGCCCAGCCTTGAATGACTTCATCGAGCCGCTCTATGGTCATATCGAGAGAATTAAGAATTCGATTACGCTCCAGCTCAAGGTTCTCTTGCTCTAAGCGTTGGTAGTTTTGAGTAATGAGAATATAGAAGCCAGCGAAGATTAAAACCGCAAACAAGGCTCCACCCAACAGCTGACTAAGTACTCTCTGTCTCAACATGTAGTCTTACCTTGCTACCTATAACTATTATTAATCACTGACTATTTTCTTATCCACCTCCCTGTATTATTGCAACACTGCAAGAAAAAATGGCGTTTTTGGCAAGCCTTACAGCGGCATAATTATTTTGCGCTAAGAAACATCATCACTCCAATTCAATCACGCCGTTGAAGGCGCCTAATTAATCCTCTATCGTTTCGGGCTCGAAGACAGTGGTTTGGTTTCGCCCATTGTTCTTCGATTTATAAAGCGCTTGGTCACTTAGCGACAACCACGCTTCAGGCCCTTTCATTGTCTCGTCTATCTGACTAATACCGATACTAATTTTGAACTTAATCTCAAGGCCTTCAAACTTGACGACCGAGGCATCCACTTTCTTGCGCAAGCGCTCGGCAAATGCAAAGGCCTGTTTTGCCGTCGTGTCGGGTAAGACCACCGCAAACTCTTCGCCACCGTAGCGACCCGCTATATCCGTATCGCGCTGAGTGCTGCGCAGAATATCGCAGACTTCACAGATAACCGCATCTCCAGCTTGGTGTCCATAGGTATCATTGACCTTCTTAAAGTGGTCTATGTCGAACATCAGCAGCGAAGAAATATGCCCACTGCGAGACGAGCGCCGAAACTCTTGACCTAGCCTCTCCTCCCAGTGGCCTCGATTGAATAGACCGGTCAATCTATCGGTTCGGCTCAATTTCTCTAGGGCATCATTGGCATGCTGTAGTTCTAGTTTATTAACGGCGATGTCCGTAACGTCATAAATCAAAATACAAACTTGGGACACTTTACGGTTAATGCCTAGTAATGGAATCAGCGTGACGTTCTGATACATTTTTTCGGCCTTACCTGTGAGAGGCCTAATACTTTTAAAATCGAACAAATGGGGTTGTTGCTCCCACGTAGAATAACTGCGAGATTGCAGTTTAAACACGGATTCGATTTTCTTGTTCAACCATTTCTGCGGCAATGCTGGGAATAAGGAAAACAGTTTTTTCCCACGCGCCTCGCTGGTTCTAATGCCGCTATGGTTTTCCATAAAGCTATTCCACAATTGCACCTCTAGCGCCTCATTAAGCAAAATAAGGCCGGCATCAACCGTCTGCAGCAACTGCATTATCAAGTGCAGCCTAGCGACTTCAGAGTCATCGTCCAATACTGTACTCTCTACAAGTTCCTCAATCATTGAATCAACTCCATTCGATCTCGTAGGCAATCTATGGAATCAGAGGTCATTAGAAGCAGTAAGTGACATTGCAGCTGCTCCTCAAAAAGCTGGTAGTTTACCTCTACGGTAATCACTTCACTCATAGCGTTACGCTGTCCTAGTAGCTCACTCACACTCGCATCGCGCCCCAGTACAACGGGAAAGCTATGATTAAGGTCCAAATCCAGTTGATCGCTAATTCCCTGCAAACACGCACCAATAAGCAGGCCAGACAAATCAACCAATACCGCGAGCTCCTGCTGGCGCGGCGTACCAGAGTCGTTATCCAGCAATTCAATCAAAGGCGGGAAGGTCGCGGAGTCTAGTAGCAAGACAGCTTCGCCGGCCACACCCGTACCACAGAAGCCATGAGTAACCCCGGAGAAATGACTTTTTTCACCGTACTCTAGGCGTGACGGAATTTCATTATATCGACATAAATGAACCTGCGGAACGGGGAGCTGAATAAACGTTTCTAGCAACTCTGCCAAACGCCCGCCCGCTCGTCCCATCGCCACATTGACCACCTCTTGGAGGGACTCGGCAAAACCAATATCCTCGCCTGGAACTTCGATGGCCTTGGTCTCAGCTGTGGAATTCTCATCCTCAATTTCACTGACCACACCAAAGCGCGCTAATACTTCACGAATACTCTCGGTATTGACCGGCTTCTTTATAAAATCTAATGCGCCTTTCTTAATGACTCGATCGTAGGCATCGGCTTGAATATCGCCAGAGACGACCAAAGCCATAGTGGGCAAGTCATTGGAGCGAATTTCGTCCAATACCTCATAGCCGTTCATAACTGGCATATTCAGGTCAAGAAACAGGATATCGCCTTTTCCCGCTCGAATCGCCTCAATGGCTTCTTTTCCGTTCTCGGCAAAGCTGAGCTCTATATTCCAGTCTTTTGGAAGAGAGCGAGCCATCTGTTTGCGAGCCAAACGAGAGTCATCGCAAATAAGTACAGGTGTTTTCATTGTTTCGACTTCAAAATTAACTTTTCAGCAAGTGTATGGGAATGTCTTGTTCACAGCAAATATAAGCCCGTTACTTACACTAGCCCTAATCTTGTTTTCGACCCCTGTTCAGGCGACTTTAGACTCCAATGCAATATCTGAACAGCTGCGCGGGTCTATAGCAGGCAAGAACACTTTTCCAGAACATGTATTCCAAGGAGAATTTAATGATAATGAGACCCTCCCTGTTGGCGGCAGCCACACTCCTACTGAGCCCTTTATCCGCAAGCGCTGAACCCATATCGCTCCAACAACTCATTACTGCAGAGCATCGAAGCGAGACTAATATTGCTCGCAACGAGGCAAGAAACCCGGTGGAAACGCTGCAATTCTTCGGGCTGAAACCGGATATGACCGTAATTGAAATACTACCCGGCGGCGGCTGGTATACCGAAATTCTGGCCCCCTATTTACGCGATGACGGTACGTATTACGCAGCCCATTTCTCTCCCGATGCTCCCTTGGCCTATCAAGCCCCGGCACTAGAGGCTTTTATAGCCAAACTTAAAGCCGAACCCGAAATTTACGACAAAACAATTATTACCCACCTAAACCCACCCAGTGAGACGAGCATCGCTCCGCCAGGCAGCGCCGACATGGCCCTGACTTTCCGCAATGTTCATAACTGGATTATGGCCTCCAATGAAGAGCAATACTTTGCAGCCTTCTACGAAGCATTGAAGCCGGGAGGAATTCTGGGAGTAGTAGAGCATCGTGCTGCTGCGGGCAGTGCCATAGAAGTGATGGAAACCACGGGTTATGTCACCCAAGACTATGTCATAGAGTTGGCGCGCAACGCCGGCTTCGAGTTCGTGGAGTCGGCAGAAATAAACGCTAATGCGCTAGACCCTAAGAATCATCCCAGAGGTGTTTGGACATTGCCTCCAACCCTGCGCCTTGGTGACACAGACAGAGAAAAATACATCGCCATCGGCGAGAGCGATCGCATGACGCTAAAATTCATCAAACCACTATAGTGCTTCGCTCGGCAGGTCTGCCGCATCGAGAGACGTCAGCCCTGCCTTGTATAGGCAGGGTAACTAAGAATAGTAGAAGGTGAGGCTTTGGGCCTCACCTTCCTGGGTAAAGCTAGTCAGTGCCTTCCATCCACGTGCCTTCCTCTACACGCTGCCCGCGCAGAATATTCAGCATTCCGCCAAATGGCCGCATGCCTGCCAGAGTGCCAGGGGCTCCAGTGGGCTTTGGTGGTTTGGGGCCAGACTCTCCGGGTGAGCGTCCTGTCCGTTTTGCCGTGGGCGGAATAGGCAAGGATAGCTATTTGGATAGGGGTATTTCGGAGCGCTTAGTTCCCGGTCAAACAGCGGAAGCAATAAGGCTAGCAGAACATAGCAATGTCCATCTCCTGTAAAAGAGACCGCTCTTACTAAGCGCTCCAAGCGCAAGTAATTGTGGATACGATTGACCTGCAAGAACAATTTAGCGTCCACATCCGCCAAACGCTGCAAAGCGCTACTCGTTGGCTTAGTCAATGGCATACCCTCAATATTACATTAGTCATGGCCAGCATTCTGGCGTTCTTATGCGACACGCAAGTGACAGCTATATGACACTTACATGACAGACGAGAGTTTTTTGCAGGCAGAAACAAAAAAGGCCAAGAAGCGAACTAATACGCTTTTTGGCCTTATCTGCAAGCCCGAGGGGCTTTATGTATGGTGCCGGCACCAAGAGTCGAACTCGGGACCTACTGATTACAAGTCAGTTGCTCTACCACGGCTGAGCTATGCCGGCTTGATCTGAATTGCAGAACAATTTCAGAAGGCGCGCATACTACCAACCCTTTTCAGTTTGATCAACGATTTTTTACAACTTGTTTAATTGATCACGCCAGCTTTATAAGATAGCTTAGTAAGCTACTGATTATCTCAATCTTTTTAAAGGTGCGAAGAAATTATGAGTAGTCCAAGCAGTAGCGAGTCATGGCATAAACTCTTCCAGCATTATGAGCAACTCAAGAGCCGCGATCAGCGTATAGACGCCCTATTTGCAGCCGACCCAGAGCGTTTTCAACACTTTAGCCTGCAAATCTGCGAAATCTTGTTGGATTACTCCAAAAACCTCGTTACCGAGGACACCCTGAACCTTCTATTTAAATTGGCCCGAGAGGCCAAGCTCGAGGCCGCAATTAAGGCCATGTTCCGCGGTGATAACATTAACAATACGGAAGGGCGCGAAGCTCTTCACATCGCTCTCAGAACCCATCTCCCAGACGCTGACCCGCAGTTTAACGCACAAGTTAACGCCACCCTCGAGAAAATCAAAGGCTTTGTGGCGCGCGTTCATAGCGGCCAATGGACAGGATGCACTGGGAAGAGCATCAAATCTGTGGTCAATATAGGCATCGGCGGCTCCGATCTAGGGCCAGCCATGGTGACAGAGGCTTTACGCCACAAGCATGTCGACCAACTCCAGTGTTATTTTGTCTCCAATGTGGACCCGGTCCACATGAAGCAGACCTTAGCGAGCCTAGACCCAGAAACAACCCTGTTCATTGTGGCCTCGAAATCCTTCTCCACGCTAGAGACTCACCAGAATGCTGCGTATGCCAGACGCTGGTTCCTCTCCCATTGTAGCGATGAGTCCCAGGTGGCAAAGCATTTCGTCGCTGTTTCCGCCAATGTCGCAAAAGCCGAAGAATTTGGCATAGACCCAAGTAATATTTTCCCCTTATGGGACTGGGTAGGCGGCCGTTATTCCCTGTGGTCGGCCATTGGCCTTCCTATTGCGCTCGCAGTTGGCATGGCCGAGTTTGAACAATTACTGTCCGGCGCAAGGACGATCGATGAGCACTTTGCCAACACCCCATTGGAGGAAAATATTCCCGTGATTATGGGGCTCCTTGCTATATGGAATTGCAATTTCCTAGGGGCTAGCAGTCAAGCCATACTGCCTTATAGTCAGGCCCTACATTTATTTCCGGCCTTTTTGCAACAGCTAGAGATGGAAAGCCTCGGCAAGTCCGTTAAGGCGGATGGCTCACCGGTGACGATGGCAACGGGCCCAATCGTATGGGGCAGCTCTGGCACTAACGGACAGCACTCCTTTCACCAACTACTGCATCAAGGAACACACCTGGTGCCCGCAGACTTTATCGCCATTGTGGAACCCCAAGACGCACATGATGCCGAGCAGCACAAGCACCTCCTAGCCAACTGTTTCAGCCAAAGCCAAGCACTGATGACCGGAAAGTCAGCGGCCGAAGCCGCAGCAGAACTTGAAGCTCAGGGCGTCTCTTCAGCACAAGCTAGTAAACTCGCTCAGCATAAAAAAATACCAGGCAATAAGCCTAGCACCACTCTGATCATGCAACAGCTCTCAGCCAAAAACTTGGGCAGCTTGATCGCCATATATGAGCATAAAGTCTTTGTGGAAAGTGTCCTGTGGGGCATCAATGCATTCGACCAGTGGGGAGTGGAGCTAGGCAAACAGTTAGGCGTAAAACTTTTCGATGCTCTCGACAACGAATCTGCAACCACAGAATATGACGCTTCAACTAACGGCCTAATCAATCACTGCAAATAATCATCATGCGGCAAGCAAATAGGCCGTGAAGGGTATAATGACAACATCAACAACAAAGACAATCGTAGGAAGAAAGGAATGGTGTTCCTTTCCGGAACTAGCAATACCTGCGGTCAAGGCGAGAGTGGACTCTGGTGCCAAGACCTCTTCGCTTCATGCCTTCAATATCAAACCCTTCGAGCGTGACGGCGAAAAATGGGTGAGTTTTGAGGTACACCCCCTACAAAAGAATCGCAAAACCACTATCCACTGTGAGGCTCCCATTTTGGATAAGCGCTCCGTCAAAAGCTCCAGCGGTGTCGCCCAGAAGCGCTACGTTATCAGCACAACCTTAGAGCACAATCAAATACAGTGGGAAATTGAACTCACACTAAGCAACCGCGACTCAATGGGCTATCGCATGCTTCTAGGTAGAGAAGCGATGATCGGCCGCATGATGGTAGACCCAGAAGAAAGCTTTCTTGGTGGCAAGCTCAGCCCATCACAACTCAAAGCACGATATGCAAAGAACCCTTGAAGCCACCAAAGCAATGGAGAAATGCAATGCAAACAGCAGCCCCTCCAATCGGCCTAGCTCAGTCGGTACTTCAGCTTCGTTCGGCGACCAGTGAGGATATTGACTGGCTATACGATACCTTCAAGACCACTATGGGGGAATATATTGAAAAGACTTGGGGGTGGGATGAACTGCTACAGCGGCACAGCTTCGAGCAAAACCTGCCGCCCGCCAGCTTTTTAATTGCCAGCATTAATGATGAAGACCTTGGTGCATGCAGCCTCATTGAGAAACGCGATTCCCTGCATCTTGAAATTGCCCTTATTATCGAGGAAAAACAAGGCCAAGGAATAGGACGTCAGCTATTATTGGAAATACAACAACGCGCTCGCGCCATACATAAGCCAATCCTTCTAAGCGTATTAAAAATAAACCCAGCCGTTCGATTCTACAAAAGGCTGGGTTTTGAAGTTTACGATCAAGACCAATGGAGCTTTAAAATGCGATGGAGCCAAATCTAATAGTTTGGCTCACAAGCTAATTCATAAAGGCTAACAGCTCGTCGGTTTTCTCCTTCATTAATTTAGTGTCGGCTCTAGATTCAACATTTAGGCGCACCACAGGCTCAGTGTTAGACATACGCAGATTGAAACGCCACTGCCCCATATCCATGCTCAGGCCATCGGTAAAATCAACGGACTTCGCTAAAGGCTCGTAGTGAGCCTGTATTTTCTTTATCAAAGCCGCTGGCTCTGCAATGGTACTATTGATCTCGCCACTTGCTGGGAAGGCTGCCATACGCTCCTCTACCAGTTGAGAAAGCGTCTTACCCGTCTTGCTAATCATCTGCGCCACAAGAAGCCAAGGAATCATTCCGCTGTCACAGTAAGCGAAATCTTTGAAGTAATGGTGAGCGCTCATTTCTCCGCCGTACACCGCATCTTCTTTGCGCATACGCTCTTTTATAAAGGCGTGGCCTGTTTTGCACTGAATCGCTTCACCACCAAAGGCTTTGGCTACTTCAATCGTGTTCCAGGTTAAGCGCGGGTCGTGAATAATTTTTGCTCCAGGACTCTGGCTTAAGAAGCTCTCGGCCAACAAACCTACAATATAATATCCTTCGACAAAGCCCGCCTTTTCATCGAAAAAGAAACAGCGATCGAAATCTCCATCCCACGCGATCCCCATGTCCGCTTTACTGGCCACGATCGCATCAATACTCGACTGACGATTCTCTACCAGCAGAGGGTTAGGCACCCCATTAGGAAAATGGCCATCAGCCTCGTGATGCACTTTAATGAACTCGAAGGGCAAATGGGGCTCTAATAAATCTACAATCGCGCCAGCACCACCATTGCCAGCATTGACAACCAGTTTGAGAGGCTTGAGCTGTGACACATCAATATAACTTAACAGGTGCTCTATATAGGCCGGTTTTGTATCCTCCTGCGTCAAGCTGCCTTTCTGAGCAGGCTCCGAGAATTCTCCCGCTTCAGCCAACGCCTTAATATCATTGAGCCCGGTGTCGCCACTAATAGGCTTCGAGTCCTCTCGCACCAACTTCATGCCGTTGTAGTCTTTAGGGTTGTGGCTAGCAGTAACTACTATGCCGCCACTGGTTTTTAAGTGCGACGTAGCAAAGTAAATCTCTTCGGTACCACATTGACCGATATTGATGACGTCAACGCCCGAATCCAACAAGCCATTAGTTAAAGCCTCACACATGGACTGGCTACTTAAACGAATATCGTAGCCCACCACAACATTTTTTGGTTTAAGCCAAGCGGCATAGGCCCGTCCAACGCGGTAGGCTATTTCTTCATTAAGTTGGTCAGGTATTCGACCGCGAATATCGTAGGGCTTAAAACAATCAATTTGAATTTTCATTAGTATCTACGCATCCTTAAATAAGTGATTTGCCCTTAGCCTTTGCTGTAAACATTTTCATAATTATAATTGGTTGCTTCCATAAACCCTTCGATGCTACCGCAGTCAAAACGACGCCCCTTGAATTTATACGCCAGCACTCCGCCAGACTTGGCCTGTGTCATTAGGGCATCCGTAATCTGCACTTCGTCATTTCTACCAGGAGGGGTCTCTCGAATGATGTCGAAAATATCAGGTGTTAAAATATAGCGACCAATAATTGCCAGATTACTTGGCGCTACTTCCGGGTCAGGTTTCTCCACCATTTTATTGACTCGATACAAGCCTTCCTCAATCTGCTCGCCATCTATAACACCATACTTATGGGTCTCATCCATCGGCACTTCTTCAATCGCCACAATGCTGCACTTGTACTTCTCATAGAGCTTCACCATTTGATCGAGGACGCTACCAGTTTCGGTGACACAATAGTCATCCGCCAAAAGCACTGCGAACGGATTATTCCCTATAAGCGACTCGCCGGTCAGAATTGCGTGCCCTAAACCTTTCATCTCCACCTGACGCGTGTAAGAGAAAGTACACTCATCGATGAGGCGACGAATATCGGTCAACGCTCCCTCTTTAGAAGTGCCTGCAATTTGATGCTCCAATTCGTAGCTGATATCGAAGTGATCCTCGAGCGCTCTCTTACCGCGACCCGTTACGATGGCCATACCGTTGATTCCAGCCTCCAAGGCTTCCTCGACTCCGTATTGAATAAGAGGCTTGTTGACAATAGGTAGCATTTCTTTCGGCATTGACTTGGTCACTGGAAGAAATCGAGTACCGTAACCGGCGGCGGGGAAAAGACATTTAGTAATCTTGTCAGTTTTGCTCAAAACACACTCCTGGTTCGCTAAGTCGCTTGTACTACATTGGTGCGACAATGGGTTAAGACTGTCGCGCCAAAGGGTTTTGTCACGACTTTATTGTGTTGTATCCGGTGCTCTTCCATAGACATCGTCAAAGCGCACAATGTCGTCTTCACCGAGATAACTTCCTGTTTGTACCTCAATAATCTCAACGGGCTCGCTCGTTCTATTCTGTAAACGATGTTTACTTCCTAGAGGAATAAACGTTGATTCGTTCTCCTTGAGAACAAAAACTTTTTCCTCACAAGTCACCGTAGCACTACCTTTTACCACCACCCAGTGCTCCGCCCTATGATGGTGCATTTGCAATGATAGTGAGCCTCCAGGCTTCACCACTATATGCTTCACCTGAAAACCTGCCCCCACCGCCAGAGACTCATAGGAACCCCATGGTCGATAAACGAGCACGTGATGAACACTCTCTGCCCGTCCCGCCTGCTCTAAGCGCTGAACAATGCGCTTTACCTCCTGCACCTTGTCCTTGGCAGCCACCAGTACGGCGTCCGCAGTCTCCACCAGCACCAAGTCTTTAACTCCTACGGCGGCGACCAAGCGGGAATGCGAATGGATATAGCTACCCTCGACCTCCTCGCAAATCACATCACCCGTCAAGACATTCTCTTGCTCGTCCTTAGTGGATGCTTCCCAGAGCGAGTTCCAAGCCCCAAGGTCGCTCCACTGCGCATCCAATGGCATTACAACACCATCTTGTGTCTTTTCCATGACGGCATAGTCAATTGAGTCACTTCTGCACTGCGCGAACTCTTCAGGACATATACGAATAAAATCCACATCGCTCTGGGCGGCGCTCATCGACTCTCGACAACTATTTAAGATGTCTGGGGCACACTCCTCTAGCTCCTGCAGGAATCGTGCCGCGGTAAACATAAACATGCCACTATTCCAATAATACTGGCCGCTGCTGAGATATGACTCGGCCACCGACAGGTTCGGCTTTTCTACAAATGAGTCCACTTTATAGGAGAGTTCGCCCAAGCCAGTCTCCAGTTCTTGACCACGACGGATATAGCCGTACCCCGTCTCTGGTGCAGTTGGCACAATGCCAAAGGTCACTAACTTACCCTGCTGCGCTAGTTGTGCGCCGGCGCTAACAACGGCACGCAATTGAGCAGAATCTTTAATGGCGTGATCGGCAGGCAACACCAAGAGGGTGGGGTTTTCCCCTAACTCCAAGGCTCTTATTGCGGCCACCGCAACCGCTGGGGCGGTATTGCGCCCTACTGGCTCCAAGAGAATATTCGCTGAATCTATTTGCGCCTCTTTAAGCTGCTGTGCCGTCAGGAAACGATGCTCTTCGTTACAGACAACTATCGGGGCCGCCAAGTCGGCAACTCCCCGCAATCGTGTTAGAGTGCTCTGGAACAAAGTCTCGCCTTGGTGCGGCGCACCGCCATCAGCTGCGCTTAGCGCCGTAAACTGTTTTGGATAAAGCTGGCGTGAAACGGGCCACAACCTAGAACCTACGCCACCTGCGAGCACAACGGGAATAATCATTAATCGTCCTTTTAATTGCCTATGTCGGGTTAAAACGACCCACATAGCCTGTCATTTTCATCATTTTCAAAGCCGCTAAGTGTGCCACAAACCTAAGCATACTATCTGCCCGTAATGGATATCGGCGCAAAATAATATCGATTATTTTGCGGCACCGCGATAATATCGCAGCCTTTGCGAGCCTGACGGCTATCTTTAACCTACAAAAGACACGAATTTTTGCTTATGAATGGTCATATCCGTAAGAGCTCTTACGAGCGCGATGAACTCCTAGACTGTGGCTACGGTCGCATGTTTGGAGTAGGCAATGCGAGATTACCCGTGGGTAATATGCTGATGATGGACCGCATCATCGAAATCAACGACACCGGTGGTGAGCACGGCAAAGGTGAGATCATTGCCGAGCTAGATATTCGTCCTGACCTTTGGTTCTTTGATTGCCACTTCCCAGAAGACCCAGTAATGCCGGGCTGTCTTGGCCTTGATGCAATGTGGCAACTGGTGGGCTTCTTCCTCGGCTGGCGCGGCAACCTAGGCAAAGGTCGAGCGTTGGGCGCAGGCGAAGTTAAGTTCAGCGGAGAGATACTGCCAACAGCAAGTAAGGTAGTATATAAACTATCTCTCTCGCGTGTTATCGAACGCAAACTGGTCATGGGCATAGCCGATGGCACTGTTTCCGTCGATGGCAAGGTGATATACACCACTAAAGGTCTTAAAGTTGGCCTGTTTACGCCAGATAAGAGTTTCACGACAGATTAAAGATTTAATGAAGGGGTTTATATGAGACGCGTAGTTGTTACTGGTATTGGTATCGTTTCTTGTCTGGGATCAGACAAAAAGAGCGTACTAGAGTCACTACAGCAAGGCCGCAGTGGCATTACAGTTCAACCAGAATATATCGAAATGGGGCTTCGCAGCCATGTCGCGGGCTCTATCGATCTAGATCTATCCTCGCTCATTGACCGCAAGGTTCTGCGCTTTATGGGAGACGCCGCAGCCTTCGGCTATCTATCTATGGAGCAGGCGATTGAGGACGCTGGACTAACAGAAGACCAAGTTTCCAATATACGTACCGGCATCATCATGGGCGCTGGTGGCTCCTCTTCGGCTGACCAAGTAGAGGCCGCCGATATTCTAAGAAAATCCGGCGTACGCAAGATTGGCCCTTACCGAGTCACTCGCACCATGGGAAGCACAGTATCGGCCTGCTTAGCCACTCCGTTTAAAATTAAGGGTGTTAACTACTCTATATCTTCTGCCTGCGCGACTAGCGCGCACTGTATCGGCAATGCCATGGAGCTAATCCAGCTAGGCAAGCAAGACGTTGTATTTGCTGGCGGCGGCGAGTCAGAGCACTGGACTCTGTCTAATATGTTCGACGCCATGGGTGCCCTATCAACAAAGTACAACGACACGCCAACGAAAGCTTCTCGTGCTTTTGATGCAGATCGCGACGGCTTTGTTATCGCGGGCGGTGGTGCTGTACTGGTCATCGAAGCACTGGATCACGCCCTAGCTCGAGGCGCTAAAATTTACGCCGAGCTTACCGGCTATGGGGCAACCTCCGATGGCTACGATATGGTCGCCCCTTCAGGTGAGGGTGGTATGCGCTGCATGCAAATGGCAATGAGTACAGCCAAAGGCAAAGTTGAGTACATCAATACTCACGGCACCAGCACACCCGCCGGTGACGTATCGGAGTTAAGGGCTATTAAGAAAGTGTTTGAAGGCGAATCGCCCATCATCAACTCCACCAAGTCGCTCACTGGTCACTCGCTTGGCGCCGCTGGCGCTCAAGAAGCTATCTATAGCTTGTTGATGATGGAGAATGATTTCGTCTGCGAATCGGTCAATATAGAGAACCTAGACCCTGAAGCGGAAGGACTCAATATTGCACGCACACGAATCGACGACATCAAGCTCAACACAATCATGTCCAATAGCTTCGGATTTGGCGGCACTAATGCGAGCCTGGTCTTTGAACGCTACACAGACTAGCCGTCTCATTGCCCCCAGCCTTGTGAAGTTACTGCAATGGGGAGTCGCGTTATTGGTCTTGGTGCTAAGCGTCAACGCTTGGCCCCAAGGCCTAACACTCAAATCGAATAACGGTATTGGCCAGGCTAAGTTTTTACCTGTCACCGAGGCCTTCCCGTTCTACACTGCTCTGCCCAATGCCAAACAGCTCACAGTAACTTGGGAGATAGCGCCCGAGTACTATCTTTATAAAGACAAATTCTCCTTTGCTATCAACGGACACACTGTCTCTGCCACCCTTCCGCAGGCCCAGCAACACCACGATGCCTATTTCGGCGATGTAGAGGTGTTCTATCAACGCGTTGAAGCGGTTTTAGCGCTACCCGAACCCGTAGAGCAACAACAGATTGAGCTAGAGCTACAGTTCCAAGGCTGCGCCGAAGCCGGGCTTTGCTACCCCCCTCAAACCCAAGTTTTGACTCTCGACTTATAACCAGTAAGCCACTTAAGGCACACCTAGCACTTGTGGATTCACAGAATCGCAACGAGTTCGCAAACTCACCACCAAAATATGATGAAAATCTATTAAATTTCTGAGAAAATGCAGCCAAAATTGCCTAAAGCAACACAACTGCAGAAAGACAATTCAATTAAAAAAGCGGGAAAACAGCATCTAATGGCGACAATACTGGTCATTCACGGTCCAAATCTTAATATGCTCGGAACCAGAGAGCCTGAGGTATATGGCTCAGAGACTCTTGCTGATATCAACGCCAGACTCTCCTACAGCTGTATTGAAGCAGGCCACCACTTGCTGCATATGCAAAGCAATGCTGAATACGAGTTAATAGAGCGCCTGCACGATGCTAAACAAGAGGGTGTTAATTACATCATTATCAACCCTGCCGCCTTCACCCACACTAGCGTTGCTTTACGCGATGCTATTTTGGCAACCGCCATCCCATTCATCGAGGTGCATATTTCCAATGTGCATCAACGAGAGTCATTCCGTCACCATTCCTATTTTTCGGATATCGCCGTAGGTACTATCACAGGCCTAGGCAGTTACGGATACGACTTAGCGCTGCAATCTGCTCTAGCGCAGATTAGCGAAAAATAGCGCAACCCAAAATAACAAACCAATTAATAAAGAGACATCGTTATGGATATTAGAAAAGTAAAAAAACTTATCGAATTGCTGGAGTCATCAGACGTTGCCGAAATCGAAATAAAAGAAGGCGAAGAGGCTGTGCGCATTAGCCGTACATCCCATGCCGCCCCTGTCACTTACGCAGCACCAGCTCCTGTTGCAGCGGCCCCTGCGCCAGCTCCCGCTGCAGCAGCGCCTGCCGCGGCCGAGGCACCAGCCTCTAAAGCTCTAAGCGGCAATGTCATAAAATCGCCTATGGTGGGAACGTTCTATCGCTCGCCATCGCCTTCTTCTCCAGCGTTTGTGGAAGTGGGACAACACGTAAAAGTCGGCGATGTCATCTGCATCGTAGAGGCGATGAAAATGATGAACCAAATTGAAGCGGATCATGCCGGGGTAGTAGAAGCTATTTTAGTAGAGGACGGCGAGCCAGTAGAGTATGACCAACCACTGGTCACAATCGTCTAAGGCTTTCCTTAAACAATAGTTTCACGCTTACTCATAAAGGTTTTATTCCATGCTTGATAAAGTATTGATAGCGAATCGTGGCGAGATCGCTCTTCGCATTCTGCGAGCCTGTAAAGAACTCGGCATTAAGACTGTCGCCGTTCATTCCAGCGCTGACCGAGACTTGATGCATGTTCGCTTAGCAGACGAATCAGTCTGCATTGGACCGGCTAACGCGACAGACAGCTACCTCAATGTCCCCGCTATTATTAGTGCGACAGAAGTCACCGATGCCGTAGCAATTCACCCAGGTTATGGCTTCCTGTCAGAGAACGCTGACTTTGCTGAACAGGTAGAGAAAAGCGGCTTCACATTTATTGGTCCGCGGGCAGAGACCATTCGCATGATGGGCGACAAGGTGTCGGCCATCCAAGTTATGCGCGATGCAGGAGTCCCAACCGTTCCTGGCTCTGATGGCCCAATCGATGATGACAAAGATCGCACCCTTGAGATCGCTCGCAAGATTGGCTACCCAGTTATCGTTAAGGCAGCAGCCGGCGGCGGCGGTCGAGGCATGCGCGTTGTTCACAGCGAAGCAGCCTTGCTAAAGGCCATCTACGTGACACAGTCCGAAGCAAAGGCTTTCTTCGGTAGCGGCGTAGTCTATTTAGAGAAGTTCCTAGAGAACCCAAGACACGTAGAGATTCAAGTACTTGGCGACGGCCAAGGAAACGCCGTTCACCTTGGAGATCGAGATTGCTCTCTCCAACGCCGACACCAAAAAGTGTTAGAAGAGGCACCTGCACCCGATATCCCACAACACGTTAGAGACGAAGTTGCCGCAACTTGTGTCAATGCGTGTAAGAAAATGAATTACCGCGGCGCGGGTACTCTAGAATTTTTGTATCAGGACGAAAGCTTCTACTTCATTGAAATGAACACTCGCGTGCAAGTAGAGCACCCTGTTACAGAGATGGTCACGGGCGTTGACATCGTGAAAGAGCAGTTAAGAATTGCCAGCGGTGAAAAACTCTCCTTGAAACAAGAAGACATCAAGATCAACGGCCATTCATTCGAATGCCGTATCAATGCCGAGGACCCTGTAACATTCCTTCCCTGTCCGGGCAAGATCAATCTCTTCCACGCCCCAGGCGGCAACGGAATAAGAGTCGACTCGCACATTTATAGTGGCTATACGGTTCCACCGCATTACGACTCTATGATTTGTAAATTGATCAGTCATGGTTGTGATCGTGCAACGGCATTGGCGCGCATGAGCAATGCCCTAGACGAACTGCTGATCGACGGCATTCGCACCAACATCCCTCTCCATAAGGATATTGTGCGCGACACTGAGTTCAAGAAAGGCGGCGTTAATATCCATTACTTAGAGCACAAGCTTAATTTGAGCAGTAAGTGAACTGGGTAGCCCTTCATTCAGTTATGCGCAGCGCCTCAATTCTAGGAGCTAAGGCCTAATGCCCTGGCAGCAAATTAAGGTTCGCGTTCAAGAGGCCGCGGCGAGCGATCTCGAAGATGCACTCCTAGAACTGGGAGCCGTATCAGTCACCTTGCAAGACGGGGAAGATCAACCCGTCTTTCAAGTGGACCTAGGCAGCACTCCCATCTGGCAAAACACCCTAGTCGTAGGCCTGTTCGAAGACGATACTCCAGTGGACAAGATTGCTTTCTTGATCCAAAAGGCTGGACTGGCAGAAGCGAAAGACATCCATATAGAGACCGTTGAGGATACGGACTGGGAACGAGTCTGCATGCAAGACTTCAAGCCCATGCGCTTTGGCGAGCGCGTCTGGATTTGCCCAAGCTGGGAAACTCCGCCTCAAGACGATGCCGTTAACATCATGCTTGACCCCGGCCTAGCATTCGGCACGGGCACTCACCCCACTACAGCCTTATGCCTAGAGTGGCTGGATCAACAGAATTTACAAGGCTTGGATGTCATCGACTATGGCTGCGGCTCTGGCATACTTGCCATCGCTGCCGCTCTATTGGGGGCGAAGAGTGTTATCGCCGTAGACAATGACCCGCAAGCGATCACAGCGACTCAGAGCAATCGAGACGCGAACAGGGTAAGCGCCGAAGCCTTACAAGTTTACCTGCCTCAAGATTGCCCCAAGGCCCCGGCCGACATTCTTGTCGCCAATATTCTATCAGGACCGCTGCAAGAGCTAGCTCCTGTTCTAATGGCACTGGTTAAACCCGGCGGTAAGATTGTCCTTTCAGGTGTTCTGAGCGATCAGGCGCTAGAATTAAGCAAGAGCTATGAGAGCCTCTTTACTATGCTTCCCCCCGTTGTCATCGATGGCTGGGTGCGCATAGAGGGCACTCGACTCGACGAGCAATAAGCGCGACACTAGCCCTCATACCAATACTGACCAGCTTTCGACTTGATCGTTTATGACTGCATTTATCACCCAATGTCCTCACTGCAAAACTGCCTTTCGGGCCAGTATTACGCAACTGGAATCAGCCGAGGGTTTAGTGCGTTGTGGCTCATGCTTAAAAATCTTTGTCGCCGACGATAACCTAGTGCCGAGCGCCGAATTAAAGAGCGCCCCCGCCAACGCCGCGAACTCCTCCCCTGAGCAGCAAGAAGCCCCGAGCGCCAGCGCCGGCGAAACCGAGCCGAACGAATCAGATTTCATTTTTACTTTAGACATGGAGGACTCGTTCGACCAAAGGCTACACCCAAGCATCAACGAAGACTTTGACCTAGATGAAGATGCATCGGGCGCCCTCTCAGAGCCCAGCGAGAATAGCGGCGCAGAGGAATGGCAAGAACCAGAACCAGAACCAGAACCAGAACCAGAACAGGCTATTAGCGCATCTGATGAGATAGTCGCTAGCGAGCAATTTTCTGCTGGGGAAATTGCGCACGATTACCAATACGAAGAAGAAACCGAGGACACCGCTAGCGTCTATGCTGAATATGCTAGCGCCAGTTCGGACTATGAGACTCTTGAGCCCCTTCCCGAGAGCATTGACACTAGGGACGATACAGAAGCTGACGAGGATTCCTCGGACACGAGCGATGCCTCAGATATCGGTATACCGCAAGGCGACGACATAGCAGAAAAACTCGATACAGCATTCGCCTTTACCGCCCTGGATAATGACCAGCTTTTCGATGATGATGAGAAGGAGTCGTTTAGCGAGGACGATATTGCATCGGTAAACAAGGTCAACGCGCCCTTGGAGTTAGACTGGCAAGAACGCTCCAGTACGGCAGGCCGCACGCTTATCCAAGCACTGATAATAATCCTCTTAAGCGCCACTCTAGCGGGGCAATACACTTGGTTTAATTTCCCCTCGCTCGCTCAAAACCCTAAAGCCAGGCCCATGCTTGAGCCCCTATGTTCGTGGTTAAAATGTGACTTGCCACCCCTGCGCAATATAGAGCTTATTCATAGCGACTCACTACTAGTGCGTAGTCACGAAGACTACAGCAATGCCTTGAGCGTTAATCTGCACATGCGCAATACCGCCACATTTGCCCAAGCGTTTCCGCTACTACGCCTGCGCTTTACCGATGAGAATCAGCAAATCGTTGCCGAGCGCTCATTCGCTCCAGTGGAGTACTTACCAGAGCAACTGGCGCAAATGGGCAACATGCCACCCTCGACCCCCGTTCAGATCAGCTTCGCCATTCTAGACCCGGGCTTAGACGCGGTGAACTATGAGGTCACTTTTGACTAGGAAAGCGCCTACAAGCGTGATCCAAAGCCCCATATTGACCGTAAACAGCCAGTATTTGTCCCTATTTTTACCTTTTACGGCTTCCCTTGTGCAGCTATGATTTGATTATAAAAGCAACAACCATAATCCATTTAGCTTAAGGCCTCTCGTGATTCAGATCGGCAAACACCAATTACCCAACCGCGTCATTCTTGCCCCCATGGCAGGTATCACCGACTCGGCGTTCCGGGATATCTGTATCGAACAGGGTGCCGGCCTAGCTGTTGCTGAAATGCTCACTTGCAATACCTCCCTTTGGCAAAGCGATAAGAGCCGTGCTCGGCTAGTGCGCAAAAGCAGCCCAGGCCCAGAGTCTGTTCAAATTGCGGGGTCAGACCCCAAAATGATGGCCGAGGCTGCGCGCATGCAGGTGGACATGGGCGCTGATATCGTAGATATCAATATGGGCTGTCCCGCCAAGAAAGTCCTCAAACGAGCCGCTGGTTCAGCCTTGCTCAAAGACATCCCCCTAGTCACAAAAATTTTAGACTCTGTCGTCAACGCAGTGGACGTACCAGTAACCCTGAAGATTAGAACCGGCTGGTGTCCAGAGTCGCGCAACGGCATTGAAGTTGCCAAAATCGCACAAGATAGCGGTATCCAATTGCTATCGGTGCATGGTCGCACCCGAGAGTGCCGCTTTAAAGGCGAGGTAGAGTACGACACTATTGCCCGCATCAAGCAAACCGTGGATATTCCAGTTATCGCCAATGGAGATATTCAAGACGCCCACAAGGCCAAGCAGGTTCTGGACTATACTGGAGCAGACGGCGTCATGATTGGTCGCGCCGCCCAAGGCAATCCGTGGATCTTTCAACAGATCAACCATTACCTAGAGCACTCCAAACCACTCCCGCAGAAAACCCCTGCGCAAATCCAAGATATTTTGCTTGCCCATATGAAGTCCCTTTACGAACTCTATGGTGAATTCAAGGGCACCCTATTCGCAAGAAAACACGTGGGCTGGTATAGCGCAGACTTGCCCGAATCCCGCGAATTTAAGAAGAACTTCAACCAGCTCGACACACCTGAATCCCAACTAAAGCGCGTACAAGAGTACTTCGCTGCACTCACTGACAAGAAGGAAGCTAGAGCATGATTTCGGATAATGATTTAAGCTACACCCCAAGCGGTGAAACCAAGTTGGCAAATGACACTCCTACCCATACATCAAGCTTAAGAAAGGACGTCGAACGCTCTTTGCAGCAGTATTTCTCCCACCTTGGCGACGAATCAGTCACCAACCTCTATGAGCTCGTCCTCAACGAAGTGGAAGTCCCTTTATTGCGCGCCGTTCTTAACCATACGGGCAGCAACCAGAGCAAGGCCTCTATCATGCTAGGCCTCAATCGTGGTACTCTACGCAAGAAATTGAAACAACACGGAATGTTGTGACCTGAGTCTAAAAGGCCTTCTTGAAGACGAGGAATCCAGATAATCTCTGACAGGTGCATGTGCAAGGAACCCAAGCCTGTTAATTGAATTTAAGACCTTCCCTCATGCCCAATACAAAAACTGCCGTAGTCCGTCGCGCCCTCATTAGCGTGTCAGACAAATCCGGTGTTGTGTCATTTGCTCAGTCACTGCACGATGCCGGTATCGAAATCCTCTCCACTGGAGGCACATACAAACTGCTTCGCCAGGAGAATATTCCCGCCATCGAGATAGCCGATTACACAGGCTTCCCCGAGATGATGGACGGGCGTGTCAAAACACTACACCCGAAGGTCCATGGGGGCATTTTGGCCCGTCGCGAGATCGACCAAGCGGTCATGGAAGAACATGGCATTCCACCCATCGATCTGGTGGTCGTGAATTTATACCCCTTCGAGGCAACGGTGGCTAAGCCTGACTGTGATTTACCCACAGCTATCGAAAACATCGATATTGGTGGCCCTACCATGTTACGAGCGGCAGCTAAGAACAATGCCTGGGTTGGCGTAGTCGTTAACCCAGCCGATTACGACGGCATTATTGCCGAGCTGAAGCAAAATGATGGCGCCCTAAGCGATGCTACGCGCTTCGACTTGGCTGTGAAGACTTATGAGCACACAGCTGCCTATGATGGCGCTATCGCCAACTACTTGGGCCAACGCGTATCCCCAGAGCCTTCTGCCGAAGTCACCAATGAATTCCCGCGCACCTATAGCACTCAGTTTATCAAGAGTCAGGACATGCGCTACGGCGAGAACCCGCACCAAGCTGCGGCCTTCTACGTCGAGAAGAACCCAAAAGAGGCGAGCATCAGCACTGCCATGCAGCACCAAGGTAAGGCGCTTTCCTATAATAATATTGCAGATACAGACGCGGCGCTTGAGTGTGTGAAATCATTTAGCGAGCCGGCCTGCGTGATCGTTAAGCACGCCAATCCATGCGGCGTTGCCATCAGCGATTCTATTACCCGTGCCTATGACCTTGCCTTCCAGACCGATCCAACATCGGCTTTCGGCGGCATTATTGCATTCAACCGTGAATTAGATGCTGCAACGGCCCAGGCTATCATCGATCGTCAGTTTACCGAGGTCATTATCGCCCCATCTGTCTCTGCAGAGGCATTACAGGTTGTGGCTGCCAAACAAAACGTTCGCGTACTCAGTTGTGGCCAATGGGCAGAAGAACCCCAGCCAGCCTACGACTACAAGCGCGTTAACGGCGGCTTGCTAGTGCAGGATAGAGACATCCACCAGATTCAAAGCAGCGACCTAAAGATCGTCAGCAAGCGCCAACCTAGTCCGCAGGAAATTGCAGATATGCTTTTTGCTTGGAAAGTGGCCACATTCGTCAAATCCAATGCCATCGTCTACTGTAAGAACAATCAGACAATTGGAATTGGTGCCGGCCAAATGAGCCGCGTCTACAGTGCGCGCATCGCCGGCATTAAAGCGGCAGATGAGAACCTGGAAGTTAGCGGTTCGGTTATGGCTTCCGATGCGTTCTTTCCTTTCCGCGACGGTATCGATGCTGCTGCGAAAGCTGGAATTAGTGCGGTCATACAGCCCGGCGGTTCGATGCGTGACGATGAAGTCATCGCGGCGGCCGACGAAGCCAATATGGCAATGGTCTTCACTGGTGTCAGACACTTCAGACACTAAAACGACAAAGTACAAAAAAGAGATATTTACATCAAATGAATGTATTGATTATAGGTAACGGTGGCCGCGAACATGCTCTGGCATGGCGGCTTCGCCAGTCTCCTCAAGCCGACAAGATCTTCGTCGCTCCGGGCAATGCGGGAACCGACAAAGAACCGGGCATCGAAAACATTGCCATCGACACCATGGACTTTCCTGCTTTGGTGGCATTCGCTAAAGAAAACTCAGTAGGACTCACCGTCGTGGGACCTGAAGCGCCTTTGGTCGCTGGAGTGGTGAATTACTTCGCCGATAATGGCCTGCGCTGCTTTGGCCCCTCACAGGGCGCGGCGCAGCTCGAAGGCTCAAAGGCATTCACTAAAGACTTTCTGCACAAACACAACATCCCTACTGCGGCTTACTGCAATTTTACTGAAATCGCACCGGCCGTTGAGTATGTCAAAGCGCAAGGCACCCCAATCGTCATCAAAGCTGATGGGCTTGCAGCGGGCAAGGGAGTGATTATTGCCAAAACGGAAGCAGAGGCTATTACCGCTATCGAGGATATGCTGTCGGGCAATAAATTCGGCGATGCCGGACACCGAGTGGTTATTGAGCAATTCCTTAGCGGAGAGGAAGCGAGCTTTATTGTCATGGTTGATGGCGAGAATGTCCTGCCATTTGCCAGCTCTCAGGATCACAAGGCGCGAGACAATGGCGACCAAGGGCCAAACACCGGTGGAATGGGCGCTTACTCGCCCGCGCCAGTCGTGACAGCCGAAGTGCACGATGAGATCATGCGTCAGGTCATTATGCCTACAGTGGAGGGCATGAAAAAAGACGGCAACCCTTATGTGGGCTTTCTTTACGCTGGCCTCATGATTTCTCCGAACGGCGATATTAATGTGATTGAATACAATTGCCGTTTTGGTGACCCAGAAGCGCAGCCAGTCATGATGCGTCTACAGTCGGACTTAATCGCCCTATGTAATAGTGCGCTAGACGGCCAACTAGACCAAGCTCAAGCCCAGTGGGATCCGCGACCAGCGGTTGGAGTTGTGCTCGCCTCCGGCGGCTATCCAGACGCGTATGCTAAGGGCGATATTATAGAAGGGCTAGATACCAACACGGACGCCGATCGCAAGACTTTCCACGCCGGCACCGCAATAAAGGATGGTAAAATTGTCAGCAATGGCGGACGCGTTCTTTGTGCCGTTGCCCTTGGCGACAATGTTACCAACGCGCAAGCGAGCGCCTATGAGCTGGTAAAACAGATTCATTGGAACAATGTCTATTACCGTACCGATATCGCCTATAGGGCAATCGCCCGGGAGCAAGGATAAGACTATGGCCAACTCTCAAACTCCTTTTAACCCAGTCGAGAATCTAATCGTTCAGTTCGATCAGGCGCTGCGCACACTAGTGCCTGGTAGTTGTTCGGCTCAACGTCCCTCACCGGCAAAGGAGTTTGACGAGTCTGAAATGAGTGCAGAGCAGCGCAAGCACGCCGCAGCACTCATGCGCATTAACCACACCGGAGAGGTGTGTGCACAGGCGCTTTACCAAGGCCAAGCCTTAACGGCAAAACTACCAGATGTTCGCCTAGCAATGGAGCATGCAGCGCAAGAGGAAACTGACCACCTCGCCTGGTGTGAAGATCGAATCAAGCAGCTCGACAGCCATACCAGCTATCTCAACCCAGCATGGTATGCCATGTCGTTTGGTATTGGGGCAGCTGCCGGAATAGCCGGGGATAAATGGAGTCTAGGCTTTGTGGCGGAGACTGAAAAACAAGTATGTGAACACCTGCGTGAACACTTGGACCTGCTCCCCGAGTCCGATGAGAAGAGCCAAGCGGTGCTAGAGCAGATGATTATCGACGAACAAAACCACGGTGAGACGGCCAAGCAGGCCGGTGGTGCCGACCTGCCTTTACCGATTAAAGCGGGCATGCAGCTTATGTCAAAAGTGATGAAAAAAGCAGCATACCGGATTTAGTGCAGCTCATCAGGCCTCGACTATTTCGTAGTCGTGAGTAATTTCCACGCCACCTTTTTGCAGCATGATGGTCGCCGAGCAGTATTTCTCGGCAGACAATGAAACCGCACGTTCCACTTGCTTAACGCTTAAGTCCTTTCCAGTAATGCGAAAATGCAGGTGAATTTTTTCAAAAACTGCAGGAATTGCATCGGCTCGCTCGGCACTGAGTTCTGTCTCGCAACCCGTCACCTGCTGGCGCGATTTCTGCAAAATACTCACTACATCGTAGGAGGAACATCCACCTACCCCGATGAGCAACATCTCCATTGGCCTAACGCCGATATTCTCGCCGCCGCTCTCTTCCGGGCCTTCCATTAAGACGGAGTGACCAGTGCCAGATTGCCCTAGAAATTTAACTTTATTAACCCACGTTACTTTCGCTTTCATTGTCTCTATTGTCCTGCTTTAGTTGATCACGCACCGAATATTTTGCGTCAACGTATAATCTTGGTGCTTCAGATTGCTGCGCAGATTACCACAAACTGCTTGTCAGCACGATGCAGCAAACATTCACAGTACCTCCATAGTGTGTTATACAATTGCGGCATGCACACTGTGTCAGTCACCTCTAAGGCGCATTAATTAGAAAATGGCCAATAATAAGGCCTAATGGGAGCGCTTATGAGTACTGATTTATTTTGTCGTCGAGGAGAACAATAACATGGCGCCTACGGCCATTACGCCACATATCAAGGATTTGGAGAACTTCCTTAGCAATTGCCACCGCAAGCAGTATCCCAAAAACAGCACCATCATTTACGAGGGTGACGCTGGGAATACGCTTTACTATATTGTGGAAGGTTCAGTCTCTGTCGTACTTGAAGATGACGATGGCAAGGAAGTGATTATTGCCTATCTCAATCCCGGCGATTTCTTCGGCGAAATGGGCTTATTTGAGCAAAAAGAGATGCGTAGCGCATGGTGTCGCACGAGAACAAACTGCGAAATAGCAGAAATCAGCTATGCCAACTTCAATCACTATATTCGCTCTCATCCAGAAATAGTGTTTACTATTGGCCGCCAGATGGCTCATCGCTTACGCAATACCACTCGTAAGGTGGGCGATCTTGCTTTCTACGATGTCACAGGGCGCGTAGCACGCACCCTCATTGAATTAAGTAAAGAGCCTGATGCCATGACTCACCCAGATGGCATGCAAATCAAAATCACGCGACAAGAGATTGGAAGGCTGGTTAATTGCTCGCGAGAGATGGCTGGAAGGGTATTGAAAACGCTGGAAGAGCAAGAGCTTATCCACGTAAAAGGCAAGACCATCGTGGTCTTCGGGACTCGCTAATACTTAGCCACCGGCCGCCATTAGAAGCAAGCCCTGCTGATCATTGCTGCCATCTAGGAGCTCTTGAGTGCGCTTAGCGATTTCTTTTTGCTTCTGGGCTCTCTCCCAAGTGCTTAGACGCCCCTGTTGCAAGCTGACTTCGGCTTTGCGGAAACAACCCAATGCCTTGATCCTATCGCCATACTGGAGCGCCTTCGCGCCCATATTCAATTGCGAGTTAACGGCTACCGACACACTCAGCATGGCCAGATAACTGGACAGCGATTCAAACAAATCACTCCTAAGTTTACTCGCATCATGTAAACGCCTTAGCAGCTTCACGGTCTCGTTAATATATTGTCGATTGATCGCCACCTCTCGGTCACTATCAAAACTGGTGCCTTGGATCAGCTTGCGCTTACGCTCTTCGCTCATTTCACCAACCTTACCCGGCTCGCCCTGTCCCGCCGCTTTTTGAGCCTGGCTTAGTTCAGCCTCCAGGTCCCGTCTAGCGGGGTCTAGGCTCTGCATATGCTCAAGATCGGTTTTTAAACTGTTATTCAATACTCGCATCAGCTCCGGTTGCTCATCCATCGCCCTAAGCGCTCGAATGAGGTCCTTGGTCTGTACGCGCCGCCTATCTAGCGCCGCTAAACGGTATAACCGAACCATATTCTTCTCTTGCTGCTGCTGTGCAAATCGAGCCACATAGAGCGAAACCACCACGATTATGGCGAGAAAAAATATGACTATGGGATCAGATAGGACCATGCAGCACCGCTACGCACACCGAAAAAGCGTTTTTATTTACTTAGTTATCGGCGCGAAGGGGATTTGGTTTACTGCTGAGAGAGAAAATAAAATGAGGACAATATAAATCAAAGACTTAGAGCAGGAGCATCAGCCAAGTAAACCCCGCGAATGCCATGGCCACGAACACCGCGGCAGAGCCAATATCCTTAGCCTCGCGAGCAAGAGGGTGAAACTCAACTCCCACTCTATCCACAACCGCCTCTACAGAGGTATTAAGCAGCTCTACAATCATCACTAGGATGATCGAGCCAATCAGCAGAATCTGCTCAACGGGAGTCTGTCCAAAGTAAAACGCTAATGGTAATGCGATTATCAGTGCAAACACCTCTAAACGAAAGGCTTCCTCCGAAGAGAACGCACTACGCAAGCCAGCAATTGAATAGCCGGTGGCTGCTATTAGCCTAGCTACCCCCTTCTTTTTGACGGGAACAGAGGCGCTTTCACTGGCTTTGGCTTTAGTAGACATTACAGGGGAAATAACTCCAAGAATTTCTCTTTCGGCTGCGGCGCTCGCATGAAGGTCTCGCCTATCAGAAAGCCATAGATTTCACGGCTTAACATTTGCTCTACGTCGTCGCGACTATGAATACCACTTTCGGTCACTAGGAGCTTGCCCGCAGGCAATTCCTTGGCTAAGCGATAGGTAGTTTCCAGCGACGTTTCAAAAGTATGTAAATTACGATTATTCACGCCAATTAAGTCAAAACCATTACTGAGGGCAATTTCCAGCTCTGACTCATCATGCACTTCGACTAGAGTATCGATACCAATCTCATCGGCATAGGCAGCAAGCTCTGCCAACTGCGTGGGGCTAAGCGCGGCCACGATTAACAAAACGCAATCGGCACCCAAAGCCTTAGCTTGGGCTATCTGATATACATCCACCATAAAGTCTTTGCGAATTACCGGCAAAGAGCATGCCGCTCGCGCTTGCTGCAAATAAGCATTTGAGCCTTGAAAATACTGCTCATCCGTCAATACAGACAAGCAGGTAGCGCCTGCGGCCTCGTACTGTTTAGCAATCGACACGGGGTCGAAATCGGCTCGAATTAAGCCCTTGCTCGGAGAGGCCTTCTTGATTTCGGCGATAACGGCGCTTTGCTTAGATTCGATGCGAGTGCGTAAGGATGCTACGAACTCTCGTTTATCAGTGACCTGACTAGCTTGCGATTCCATTTCGCTTAGGCTAACAGCCTGCTTGCCTAGCGCAATTTCCTTGTGTTTCTGCGCAATAATTTCGTCGAGGATTGTTGCTTTAGTCATCGATAGTGCCTTATGCCTGTGCTGCCGTGTAATCTGCCAATTCTTGCAGTTTTTGCAATGCTTTGCCCGAATGAAGAATCTCCTGCGCCTTCGCAATACCCGCGGCTATATCGGGGGCTAAGTTTGCCGCATAGATGGCGGCCCCAGCATTCAAAGCAACGATATCCCCCGCCGCTTTGTTTTCATAGCTGAGTGCTCCGCGCACCATTTCCAAACTCTGGTTTGCGCCATTGACTTGCAATGCCTCATATCCCGATAGGCGTTGTAGACCGAAATCCTCTGGTGCGATCACGAAGTGCTTAATGATGCCGTCCTTTAGCTCGCCAACTCGGGTAGTCGCAGACAAGCTAATCTCGTCTAAGCCATCATCCGAGGACACAATAAGCACATGCTCACTGCCTAGCTCTTTTAACACCTGCAACATGGGTTCTATCCACTGAGGATCAAATACCCCCAGCAGCTGATTAGGGGCCGATGCAGGATTGGTGAGAGGACCTAGGAGATTGAATATGGTTCTCACGCCGATTTCCTTGCGAGCTCCAATGACATGCTTCATGGCACTGTGGTGGCTTTGAGCAAACATAAAGCCGACACCCAAATCATTCACGCAAGCGGCAACGGCCTCAGGAGTCACAGCTAGGTTCACTCCAGCGGCCTCTAATAGGTCAGCGCTGCCACTCTTGCTAGTAGCCCCCCTATTGCCATGCTTGGCAACCTTACCCCCCGCGCAGGCCACTACCATGGCAGCCGCAGTCGAAATATTGAAGGTATTAGTGCCTGAGCCGCCTGTACCGCAAGTATCCACCAGATGAGTCTTATCACTAATCTCAACCTTGGTGGACAGTTCACGCATCACGGTGACAGCACCTAGCAGCTCTGACTCCACAATCCCTTTGATTTGCAAGGCCACTAAGAAGGCGCCTATTTGAGCATCGCTCGCCTGCCCAGATAGAGTATCGCGCATGAGGCTTATCATCTGATCTGCAGTTAAATTCTGCCCATTTACTAAATGCTGTATGGCGGCTTTAATATCCATAAATCTTCCCTGCCCTGCCCCTCTACTAGGAATTAGATTCTAAGAAATTTTTTAATAATTGGTGGCCGTGCTCACTAAGAATTGATTCTGGGTGAAATTGCACGCCTTCCACTGGGAGCGTCTTATGCCGTACGCCCATTATTTCGTCCAACTGCCCATCTTCGGTTTGAGTCCATGCGGTGATCTCTAGGCACTCCGGCAGTGTCTCTTTCTCGATGACGAGAGAGTGGTAGCGAGTGGCGCTAAAGGGCGATGCAAGCCCGGTGAAAACCCCTTCGCCATTGTGGTACATATCGGAGAGCTTGCCATGCATGACCGTATTGGCGCGCACAATCTTGCCGCCGAATGCTTGACCAATGGACTGGTGCCCTAGACAGATGCCTAGCAAAGGAATCTTGCCAGCAAACGCCTCGATAGCCGCAACTGATATGCCGGCCTCGTTGGGTGTACAAGGCCCCGGAGAGATAACGATTTGCTTAGGTGCTAAAGCCTTAATCTCATCGATAGTGATAGCATCATTGCGATAAACTCGCACATCAGCGCCCAACTCGCCCAAATACTGGACAATGTTGTACGTAAACGAGTCGTAGTTGTCGATCATTAGTAGCATTGGGCACCTTCCTCATCAATGACACAGTCTTAGCGAGGGCAAACTCAAGCCCTGCCTCATCCGCGCGACAGATTCTAGCATGGAATTGTGCTACTAAAGCAGTGCTGTGAATGTCATCATCAGGACATGACAATTTTCTAAAGACCGAAAGCTATCCGGCAGCTCTCGCGCTTAAGTTGGACAGGGAAGACTGTGGCCGCTCGGAGGCCCTAGCAGCGTCCTTCATAGCCTTTGAGAAGAGGCCAAATACCGTAAACCAGGCCGCTCGCAACTCTGGAGAAAAATCCTCGCTCTGCGCTTGCTCTATCGCCCAGACAAAGCTTTCAGTACACACATCGTAGTCCTCATCGGTGACGCCATAAGCAACATGACGCACACCGACGGACCCTAACAGCAGATGCAAAGCATCTATGTCATCAAGCCCTCTAACCACCATTGAGATCATTTTCATGAACGACTCACCTTGGGTTTCCATACTCGAGGTGAATAGCGATTCTAATCGAGGGCTCAGCGCAAACAGTCGACTATAAAACAGCGCTGCTGCCTTAGCTGAGTAAGGCAGTAGTCTCGAAAAGCTTACTTGCACCTGTTTTATCTGTTTCTCATCCATGTCGACCTCCCTGATAGTAAGCTACATTCCTAATGGCACTCGAATAACAACGCCGCCCATCACATCACCGATTTCAAAATCGGTTCGCGGCGTATCGACGTGGTCGTTGTGACAGCTGGTGCATGCAGGTGACACCGCAACGTCTGGGTAAACAGCCGTATAGTAAGTCACGCCGCCTAACTCTTCTTCTCCATAGAAGTTCTGACCGGGATTGTCGCGAATATACTCAAGACCGGCGGTTTCAACAGCTGTCTTTGGGGCATTCTGCTTGTTGATAGGCCATAAAGACTGTAGCGAGTAGGTAAAGTCCGAGGTTTGCTCGGCTACTTTCTCGGAACCGTAACGGAACATCTGAGCTGGCAGTGGTGCACCAATATCCATATCTTCCCAGTGCTCGTCTGGCTTAATCGCATCTGCGACATTTGGGCCTAAGCGCTGCACAATAAGCTGTGTGTAATTCGCTCTATCCGAGTTCATTACCGCAAACAAGGAATCGGTAAATACCTTAGGTTCGATTCCCGTTGGTGCCGCCGCCTCCATATCCGGTGCTTCACTACAGGCGCTTAAGGCAGCACCCGCGGTCACTAGAGTTGCCATCATCATACTTTTTGAATACTTCATGCACTTCTCCTCTTAGGGTTTATTAAAAACTACTTCGCTCGCTCCAACGACATATCGACGCTGTCTATGTGCAGGCTAGGTTGCCCGCTAAAATTGTTTTCTATTAGCTTAGGGTCAGCTAAGGCATCAATCGAAAAGGGTAGGTTGTGGCAAGTCATGCACACTGGCCTGAGCATTTTTTCATTCGGCCTCAGCGTGTCATTTTGATTGTGTTGCACAAGGATTCGTGACACGCCAAACGTGCTCACCTCTATACGGGGCATATGGCACGTTGCACAACTAACCGCATTCAACTGATCTCTCATTCCACGCTCCACTTCCTCCCAGAGCATCCCATGGGGAGACGAGCGGAACGAGCTACTGTGAGTATCGTCGTGACAAGTTAAGCACGCGCTCACAGCCGCCTTGGTCACATCAACTGAATGGGGGTCGTGGCAGGTACTACATCCTAAAGGCGAGTCTAAACTATCTGTTTTAAAGGCTAAGTTGCCGTGTGCTTCCACGGATTGCCGAGGCGTCATGGGCGAAAGCTGCTGTGCTAGACGCATACCGTGTTTACCCCCTAAGAAGGTCTTGGCCTCATCGGCATGACAGTCTTCACATGTTTCTAGGGCAGGCTTATCAACCCAGTTTTGGGCATCACCGTGACAATTTGAGCAAGTAATATTGCTAGTGCTGTGAGCTGACCCACTCCAATCATGTTCGATTGTTTGAGTATCGACACTCAAATGCTCGACGCTGGTCGATCCTTCACCAGCCTCAGGCACTTCCAAACCAATACTGGCCATATACGCAACGATATCGCTATCGGGCAAACGCGCGTCCATATCAACCCAGCGACCCAAGGCATTATCAACCAGAAAGTCTTCGTAAATAGCACGATTGTCGTGGTAGTTATGGCAGCCAGCAGAGGAGCAAGTTTCAAAGGCCATCCCTTCATGAGAGGGTCTCTCTTGCGCTATATCCTCGTGACAATGGAAGCAATAGTCATTGGGCACCGTTACTCCCATCGCATGAGTCAACTCTTTGTTGTGCTCTGTGTGGCAGGTAATACAAAGTCTGGCATCCAGCTTAGCCAAAGTGTCGGCATTACGCGGGTCAGTAAACTTGGAGCGCGGATGTGAATCTTGAGCGATATCGAGTTCCTCTTTGTGGCAACTGACGCAAGCATCTTGCAGCACCTGGGCACCACCAAACGGTTCGAGATGACATACAGAACACTGCATTTCTATTTGATAATGGCCATGAGTGGTCTCACCGATTAAGAAGTCAGGCTTCTGCTCGTCTACTAATAACTGCTTAGACAGATAGCCGCTGAGCAAAACCGCTAGTAGCAACCAGACAAGCCATAGAATTCTCTTATTTGTTAACACTCACAACCTCAAGACTAAAAGTAGTAGACCGATGCAATATGGAAACCCAGTAGAATTGGAAACGGCCAGAAGGTGACAATATGTCCTAGCACCAGTGCTCGCTTAGCACTCTTTACCTGAACACTGCTCCACTTTCCTTCCATCGCCGCCATCAATGCCGAACCAAAGCCAACAAGTGCGATCAACAGAAAGTCGACTATCAACCAACGATTAAGACCACTACCTAGTGATATGCCTGTATGCACAATAAGCACAGACAACGCTAAACCCGTCAGTAACACATGGGCGTTTCGCCAGACGTCGAAAGAGAGAAGCTTTACCCACGAGAAGCGTTTACGAACAGAAACCAGCAAGCTAATGGTGGTAAGGCCTAACATAGTGAATCCGCTGACTTGGCGCGCGAAGGTTTCTGTCCAAAGCCAGTCCAAGCCAGGGTTCTGCACCGATTCGCTAAGAGGTAAGGCAGGTGCGAGGAGCAAAATTGATAATAGCATCGCGCACATAATGGCCAGGCTCATCAGACCTTTCTTTACCGGCTGAAGTTCGACAGGCTGATCAAGCGCCTGTGCTGCTAAGGGCTTACAGCTGCCGCAAACCGTACCTACTCCTAGCTCACTGCTAAGCGTTTCAACAGTGGCTGGAGCCAGAGCGCAACAAGCGCGAATATCTCCCAAACTAACCTGTCGACAATTACAAATGATGGTCGCATCAGGCATACCCGCCAGAGACTGTTTCGCATCAGCAAAGAGTTGCCCTTTAGAGATAAATCTAAGTTTTTGCCATGGCCATAGACGAGCATTGCGGGCAAGCGCATCCTGCACAGCCTTCACTTCGTTCCATGGGCCTACTGCAACAGCGCCAACGATACGGTTGTTATTGAGAAAAATTCGGCGATAGCACTCATCGCTCTTGTACTCCCAATGCTCATCTCTTTGTCCTGCATACTCCTGCGCCACCTTGCCCATGGAGAATACTTTTAAGCCCAGTACTTTCAGCTCCGTTACCAGTGTAGAGCCCTTGTACTGACGCGTATCGCCCATTAGGCTGGCCGCCAGTATTGACGCTTGCTCCAAGCCTGGAGCGACAAGACCAAAAACCTGGCCTTGGTAGTCTGCGCACTCACCTATGGCATAGACGCTATCAGCGCTGGTTCGCAAATTGTCATCAATCTGAATGCCTTGGCGGATCTTGATCTTGGCATCTAAGGCTATTTCAGTATTAGGGCTTATGCCCGTGGCGAAAATCAGCGTGTCGCAATCAATCAGGCTGCCGTCGCTAAGCAACAAGCTTTGCACGGCAGTAGCGCCACGAATCTTCTTTACTCGAACATTCAGTTTAAATTTTATTCCTTCGGCTTCGGCAAAGGACTGAATTCTTCTTGATGCTTCCTCATCCAACTGACGATTCATCAGCCCCGGAGTATGCTGAATCACGGTCACATCAGTGGAGTAGCGACACATCGCCTTCGCTGTTTCCAAACCCAGCAGACCGCCGCCCACTACGACTGTGTGTCTGCTCCGAGTAAGGCGAGCGAATAGACTCTCGGAATCCTTTATATCTCGGAATCGATAGATCCTGTCGAGCTCATTGCCAGGAATATTAGGAATATGGGGTCTAGAACCGGTGGCAAGTACCAGATGTGTGTATTCATAAGTTTCGCCATACTGATCAACTACCGTCTTAGTGTCGGTTTGAATTTCAACAACACGACATCGACGCTTTTGCACTACTGACGCTTCAGTGGTCAAAGGGTTTTGTAGCTGAGCAAAGCTTATCTCTCTATTAAGAAACGCTGATAACTGAACCCTGTTATAGGGTGGACTCTCCTCTTCTCCGAAGATAATAAGCTCACCATCCCATCCTAAATGGAACAGTTGATTCACAAAATGAACACCCACGGGCCCGTTGCCAACAACGATAATTCGCTTAAGGGAAGAGTCTTTTCTCACTTCGTTGTGCTGATCGAAGCGATGAGTAGGTTGTACAGCTACTGACATTATTTTTCCAAAAAAAAGGGCACCCACTGCTAGCATGCAGTAGGCGCCCTTGCCTGTTTTTCAAGTTTGACTGTGATAGACGATGCCAAAACAGAGCAACGCCTAAACTGAATTTGCATAATTCGAGCCAAGTACGGAAAACCCGCAAAAACAATGTATTATTAATACCTCATTTAATTTTTAGCGGTTTTTACGCGTCTTTATTACGCAAAAAAAGTGCACAAGCACCATTTTGGACACCAAATGGGTTCTGCCCGACGGAAACAACGAAAAGGGAATGCGAGTGTTAAGAAGGGATATTGAGAGGGCTTCAGCCCTATGCATGGTGCCGAGAGAATAATCTAGCGGGTATTAAATCGGCTTTTCCCAAAAAAGTGCCTGCCCCGTTTTGGAATCTAACTCATAAGCACCAAAACCGAACCCTCTATAGACTTTTTGCGCCGTTTTGTTCCCTGACAGCACTTCGAGGGTCAGCTTACAACAGGATTGCTCGCGCGCCTCCTGCTCTATGGACTCTAGCAAGCACCGGGCAACTCCTCGTCCGCGATATTCAGGCAATACGGCGAAATCGTGAATATTCAATACGGGTTTACAGGCGAAGCTGGAAAAGTTCTGAAAACAGTTAGCCAAACCTACGGGCTTGGCATCCACATAGGCGATAAAACTGAGAGCATCAGCCCTTTCGCTTAAGCAGCGAATTAAATTGCTCTTGGTGTAAGAGCTGAGTGCTACTCCCCCACCCATAGGGTCCAAGGCATAGGCGTTTAGAAGAAAGATGAGATCTGCCCCTTGATCGGGGCAGTCGTAATTGACTCGTTTTATTTCGATTGTCATATAACAAAGCCCCAGCGCCTAGCCGAAATACAGCTAGGCGCTGGGACACCGTTCATCAATCGATCAGTCGTGGGATGAATTTTGTGACGCCCTGTATGGGGCCAACTTCACCAGCGTAGATATTGCCATCCACATCAATGGTCACACCTTCACCCATAGAGCCGAAGCCACCCATGCCCGAAGGACGCTCAGAGACGTGCTCTGGAATGAAGTATTTCACTTCACCCGTGCGGGCATCACCAATACGAAGCCCCTTACGCCAGCCTGGGTTGTAGTTGCTATCGGACTCAGAGTCGATCGCCAACAAGGTATCGTCATCGTCAATGAACAGACCACTAATGCGGCTAAACTGGTACCAAGTATCTAAGTGGTTTCCATCTTGGTCAAAGATCTGTATGCGACGATTACCCCGGTCGGCAACAAATAGACGGCCTTGAGAGTCGAAGGCCAAGGAGTGAGGAGAGCGCATTTGACCATCCTCATAGCCCCACTCACCAAAACTCATAATAAATGTGCCATCTGGCGCAAATTTAGAAATACGACTTATCGCCGTTGGGCCTGGCTCGTCACGGAACTGTGCACCATGCGACTCTGCTACAAAAATGCTGCCATCCGGGGCTATTACCACATCATTCGGGTCAGTAAATGCCTCTGGAGGGTTACCGGTTTTACCCGGAGTACCAAGAGTCATAAGCAGCTCGCCACTTGGACTGAATTTCAACACAGCATTACCGATATTGGCATTCGCTGGATCGGCTTCGATTTCACGAGCGTTTGCCACTCGAGCATCGACAATCCATACATTACCCTCGGCATCCACATCCATCCCATGAGGCCATAGAATGAGACCAGCACCAAAGCTAGTAAGCACATTGCCGTCGGAATCCAATTTCACCACTGGGTCGAGATCAGAACTAGCACAAGAATTAGCGCCACAACGATCACCTATCCACACACTCTTGCCGTCGATATCAATATTGATGGCACTGATCGATCCCCATTGACGACCTTCTGGCGGATTACTCCAGTCTCTAACTGTTTCATAAGGGTTAGGAAGATAGTTAACAGGGGGAACATCCGCGTGCTCTGCTGGCCCGGTTGCCCCAGGTTGAGCCAGTGTAAGGCTCGGTAACGCAGCCAAGCCAAGAGCAGCCATGGAGCTTAAGAGCTTCGCTCGCAATGTGACTGCCTGGTATTTACTAGTTGTTTTCATTATTCACCTCATGTTACGAATGACTTTTGTTCTTGCAGTATTTTTGTTCTGCCTTAGCGCGAGAAAACATGCCCCCTTGCCCAGTTAATGTCAACTGCTACGGCTCAGTTCGTATTCACAGATATTGAGCACCGAAGACAGATTTAAAGACTCGATTTGACCACTCCCTGGGATACAGAACGGGGTTGCATCGAGCGCCTCAAGTTCAGAGACCGGCACACCACGCGCTTCATTACCAAAGACATAGCAATCAGCTTGATGAAAAGCAGGCGAGGTAACGGCTTGACCCGCCATATCTAAATAGGCGATGCGCTTATAGCGATCGGGTAAGCTTGGCAGCGGCACGTCTAACTCCAAGGGCACATGAAAAATCGCTCCCATGCTAGCCCTCACCACCTTCGGGTTGAAAGGGTCTACACTCTCAGGGCTAAGCAAGCAGCTACTGCGAGCAAACCAGGCGATACTTCTTAGAATTGTTCCCAGGTTTCCTGGGTCCTGAATCTGATAGAAATACATGGCCTTAAGGCTTCGCGCTTTTGCTTCTACTGAGTTCAATTGGGTAATCGCGCTAATGGGCACGAGGGCAAAGATGCCCTGTGGGGTCTTGGTATCGCAAATTTGCTCCATTTGCCGCTGGGACAGACTATGAGTGTTAAAGCCCGAGCGAAAGTCCGCGAACTTTTCAGTCACATAGAGCTGACTTTGCTGCAATAAGGGGTTCTTCTTGCTCGCTGCTATTAGCTCCAGAACCAGATGCTCCCCTTCAGCTATAAAATAGCCTAGCTGGTTACGGTATTTCTTCTGCTTCAGCTTCTTTAGTTCATCAATGCTCAAGTTCATTGTTGCCCCACCATCGCCAATGCCACCGCTTCAGCCACTTTTATGCCATCTACGCCTGCGGAGAGAATACCGCCCGCATAACCCGCGCCTTCCCCAGCAGGGTATAGGCCTCTGGTATTAATACTTTGCAAGCTGTCCCTATCGCGTCGAATTCGAATGGGAGAGGAGGTTCTCGTCTCCACTCCCGTGAGAATTGCATCGTCCCTATCAAAGCCTTTTATCTGCTTGCCGAAAGCAGGTAGGGCCTCGCGCATGGCCTCAATAGCATAATCGGGCAAAGCCGAGGCAAGATCACCGAGACGAATGCCGGGCTTATAGGATGGCTCCACCTCTCCCAGACTAGTGGAAGCCTCGGCGCGTATGAAGTCACCCACCAATTGAGCTGGAGCGCTATAGTCCTTGCCTCCCAATACATAGGCATTAGCCTCTAGCGCCTCCTGTAGGTCTATTCCCGCTAATGGAGAACCAGGAAAGTCCTCCTCAGGGTGAATACCCACCACGATACCGGCGTTGGCATTACGCTCATTGCGCGAATACTGGCTCATCCCATTAGTGACCACTCGCTCACTCTCGGAAGTCGCAGCCACAACGGTGCCACCAGGACACATGCAAAAGCTGTAGACCGCACGGCCATTCTTAGCGTGATAGACCAGCTTATAATCAGCCGCACCTAGGGCAGGATGTCCGGCGTACTTTCCCAGTCGCGCTTTATCGATAAGTGATTGCGGATGCTCAATTCGAAAGCCAATCGCAAAAGGCTTAGCTTCGATATAGACGCCGCTGGCGTGCAAGGCTCTGAAACTATCCCTTGCACTATGCCCCAATGCCAGCACCACATGGCGGCTAGCTATGCGCTCGCCATTGGCCAACAGCACGGCTTCAATCTGGCCATTGTTTACCTCAAAATCGCTGACGTGGCTTTCAAAGCGCACTTCTCCGCCTAGGCGCTTAATCTCTTCGCGCATCTTCGCTACGACGCCCGTTAGTCGGAATGTGCCAATATGAGGCTTATTAACATAGAGTATTTCCTCTGGCGCTCCAGCCTTCACAAACTCCTCCATCAGTTTGCGACCATAAAACTTTGGATCCTTTATTTGGCTGTAGAGCTTACCGTCTGAGAATAAGCCTGCGCCTCCCTCACCAAACTGCACATTAGACTCTGTGTTTAGCTCTCTATTGCGCCACAGGGCCCAAGTATCTTTAGTGCGCCTGCGCACGTCTTTTCCGCGCTCCAGCACGATAGGCTTAAAGCCCATTTGGGCGAGTATTAAGGCGGCGAACAACCCACAAGGGCCGAAACCAACAATGATGGGTCTTTGCTCCAAATTCTCGGGAGCCTTTGCCACCGGATAATAATTAATATCGGGTGAAGGGCGAATATGCTTATCGCCGCGCAAACGCTCCAGCAAGGCTGCTTCGGATCGAACGGCAACATCGAGGATGTAGACAAACTTAATCTGAGCGTTTTTCTTTCTGGCGTCGTAGCTGCGTTTAAATACCCGAAGCTCGAGCAAATCAGCGCTGGAAATGCCTAGCTTAGTGCATACCTCAGCCTCAAGGGCTTGTTCGCTGTGGTCCAAAGGTAGTGCTAGCTCGGTGATGCGTATCATAGTGTTTCCTGGCCGGTGGCCCCGGCAGAGGTTTAGTTCGGATATTGTACTGCGCGCCCATGCTCATGTCCCGCGCTAGCGCAATACTGGTTCAGCCTCCTGTGTCCTGTTATCCTTGCCCGCGTTAAACGGACTCCCCCCTAAGGCAATGTAATGGCTCGATCTAAAAGCAGCAATCGTTGGTTGGAAGAACATGTCAACGACCCCTATGTGAAGAAAGCACAGGTAGATGGCTACCGCTCTCGGGCTAGCTATAAGCTGCTAGAGCTCATAGAAAAGGATAAGCTTGTTAAACCCAATATGAGGGTAATCGATCTGGGTTCTGCTCCTGGTGGCTGGTCCCAAGTCGTGGCCCCAATGCTTGGCAAAAAGGGCAAACTAATCGCCTCAGACATTCTGCCCATGGACCCAATCAATGATGTCGAGTTTATTCAAGGAGACTTCACCGAACAGGAAGTCTTTGATCAGATTATGGCCGCGCTGAGTGATGAGAAAGCAGACTTCATCATGTCGGATATGGCGCCCAATATTTCCGGCGTTGATGCGACCGATCAAGCCTCTTCCATGTATCTAGTCGAACTCGCTCTCGACATGGCACGCCACGCTCTAAAACCAACAGGTGGTTTTGTAGCGAAGGTGTTTCACGGAGAGGGGTACGATGATTACGTGAAGGAGATGCGGGCCTGCTTCGACAAGGTCGTCATTCGCAAGCCTAGCGCATCCAGAGCTCGTTCAAGAGAAGTCTATGTGGTTGGCAAAGGCTTCAAAGGCTAACTAGGCTTTTTTTGCTTACTCTTTTCGTGCTGCAGAAAATCTTCTAGCGCACTATTCGCCCAGGCTTGTGCTGAGGCCTCGTCGACGAAGCTGCTCTTCGACTTAGAGACGTGCTGCTTGCGCGCGCTAACCCGACGCAATATCTGTGCTGTCCACGCACTGCCACCATCTACCTCTTCCTTAAACACTTTGCTTTCGTATTTCTTGCCACTCATTATTTCATTCCGCTGGTTTTCGCGTCCTATTACGCGGCTGTAGACTTTACAGGGTTCATTGGCAAAAGTCGCTGCCAAGCCCTCATTACTGCAAGACTTCCATACCTGCCCACGATAAGCTCTAATGCGTGTTCAGGCAAGGATATCACAAGCATGTCGACACAAAGTAAATACTCAGCTCGTACGGGCATCGCACTGGTAATTGCCAATATGGTCGGTACAGGGGTATTTACCAGCCTAGGGTTTCAACTCCTTGAAATTCAGTCCACCTTCGTCATTTTTATGTTATGGCTTATCGGCGGTGTACTCGCCCTATGCGGAGCACTGACCTATGCCGAGCTTGCTAGTAGATCGCCGCGCTCCGGAGGTGAGTATCATTTCCTTAGCGAGCTCTACCATCCCTGTGTCGGCTTTGTGTCGGGTTGGGTTTCGCTCACGGTGGGTTTTGCAGCCCCAACCGCACTAGCTGCCATGACCTTCGCTGCCTACTTCGATTCGGCAGTAGGTGACTCGCTGCCCATAAACCGCAATATACTTGCCATCACCCTAGTGGCCTTCATCACCTTCGTCCATGGCCGCAACCGACACAAGAGTGCGGACCTCCAGAACTGGTTCACTGGCATTAAAGTAGTTTTGATTATCGGCTACCTAGCGATAATATTTTTTCTAGCAAAGCAGCCACAAGCCATCAGCCTATATCCTCTTCGAGGTGATAGTGCCACCATTCTTAGCGGCAGCTTTGCCGTCGCGCTCATCTATGTCAATTACGCTTACACGGGTTGGAATGCCGCGACCTATATTACCGGCGAAATTGACTCGCCCGAAACCAATATACCCCGAGTGCTCATCACCGGCACCTCGATCGTTTTACTATTATACCTGGCGCTTAATTTAAGCTTTCTCTATGCCGCTCCCGTCGAGACACTAGCAGGAAAAATTGAAATTGGGATAATTGCCGTAGAACATCAGTTCGGACAGTGGGCGGCTGGGACAATGGGTGCAGTACTGTCCATACTCCTGATCTCAACAATAAGCGCCATGCTGATGGCTGGCCCGCGGGTACTGCAAATGATGGGAGAGGACTACCCGGTCTTTACTGTTTTCTCTAAGCTAAATGATGGTGGCGTTCCCCAGCGCGCCATCTATTTACAAGGCGCCCTGGCGATAGCGCTTATCCTTAGCTCCACCTTCGACTCTATTTTAGTGTTCTCGGGCTTTATTCTAGGCTTAAGTTCTTTAGCCACAGTGCTCAGTATCTTCATGCTCAGACGAAAAACAAAAGGCCTTGGCAAAGGGTATCGTGTGCTTGCCTACCCTTTCCCACCCTTGATTTATGCTGGAGTGATGATTTGGACGCTCTGCTTCATAAGCATCAACAGGCCACAGGAAGCAGTCGTTGCTTTGGGGATACTCTTTCTGGGTGCTGCTGCGTATTTTATTTGCAAATCCAAAGAAGTTTAAAGCGACAGCCCCCCTTATACTTACATCAATACTTCACTAAACTGAATTACAGCCTGCGAGTTGGTGTAGTTAGGAATATCGCCTTGTAAGGTTTCCGCATTGGGCATAAATGCCTCTAGAAACGCTTCTGCAGAGGTAAAGCTAAAGTGGCAAAGGGCGAAAAATTGAGGTGTCGAACCAGGCTCAACGCCTGCCAGCCCTTTCTCTACAGCTACCCCTTTATACCCCTCGTGAGCACTCAATAGTTTGACGGCCAACGGCATGTGTTTGTCTAGGTAGTAGTCAAAGTCGAAGTGGGCCGACTCGCTATAGGGGTACATAATATTAACTCTAATCATTTTTCACTCTCTTTGGTGATAAAAAGAAAAGAGCCTGCAATCGCAAGCTCTTTTCTCAAATTACACTGCCTTGAATCAGCTCTTACTGACGGGTAGCGGCAAACTCTTCTAAGGGAGTACCATCACCACGCTCCAAAATCTGCATGGCGTCACCGTCAATGAATATACGCAATGGAACCCCATCTCGCGGATTAGACAAGCCGCACTCACCATTATTATCAACCGTTGCATTGCTTAGCAAAACGCCTGTCTCCGGTGCCCATGTATACGTGCCCGACTCAGTGCCTCCCGCTGGGCAAGAACCTTCATCTTCAGCCTCTGCTTGAAACTGAGAGTAACTGCCATCCGAATTGAAGGTAATGGTGGTGTCTGATCCTGGAAAACCCCAAGTCCCAACGATCGCATCGGCGCTCGTATTGACCGTATCTCCGACAGCTGCGGGCGCTGTGAAGTCCTCAAACGAACTGGCATCAGCGACAAAGGTTAAGGTCGCCGCATCTGCGAGATTTAGAGTGGCATAGAAAATGGAGTCGCCAATTTGCAAATGAGGCAACACCAATTGTTGAGTTTCTGGATTAAAATACGCGTCAGTTTGACCAGCCATCACCCCGGCCGCCCCCATCGTAAAGACGCCCGCCATAGCTGCTGCAATTAGAGTCTTGCTCATATTATTCTCTCCATAAAATTGATTAATACTTGAGGGCTCCGCGACTAGCAGGCGCCACACACGATGCCTATATCAGCACATTGAGTCGAAGTCCGTCAACTTGGCCCTGCTCAATTGCTGCCAGCTCGCGATGGAACGGCCACTCCCTAATAGGCAGCCAAAAAAAAGCCTTCCCAAAAAGTGGGAAGGCAATGCTTCTTTTAGGGGCAAGAAGCACAAGTGCAGCCGGGCACGCTCGGTAGGAAGCTCACACGCCTGCAGGCACATCCTTCAAGATCTCGCGATCTCAGTTAAATTGACTCAAGCCGCTTTCTTGCTGATATACACTATTTTATCCGCAGCCTTCATGGCGGGCCTCGAACTCACTTGCTCGTACCAACGCTGAATATTGGGGAAGGCGCTCAGATCAATGCTAGTGCTCTCATGTATTTGAAAATAAGCATAAGCAAAAGGGTCGGCAATACTGAAGTCCGAGCCACCCAGGTATGTATTGTCGGCGAGAGTTTGATCGATATAGGGCAGCTGCTTATCTAGCCACTCCCTAGCCTCGGCGATAGTCTCCTCATTCGCGGGTCGTCCCAAATGAATAGGGCAGACGAGCTCCTCCCAGAAGAACGTGGCCATCCACTTGCCAATATGCGTGTTAAACGTGTCCATCATCTGATCGATGCGAGCCGCCTGTTTGGGGTCGGCACTGTACAACGCATTATCGTTAACTCTTGCCAAATAGCGGCAGATTGCTTCGCTCTCGAACAGGGTCATTCCATCGTGCTCGAGAACCGGTATTTTCCCCCAAGGATGACGCTTTAAGTGCTCCGGCGTTTGATTTTCGCCCTTCGCCAAATTCAGGTATTTGAAATTGTAGTCAAGCCCCAACTCCTGAGCGACAGCGACGATTTTCATCGCATTAAAACTGGCTGTTCCATAAATGGTATACATCGTTCTCTCCTATTCGCCTGCTTACGAGCGCCTTTATCCAAACGAGCTCGCATCCCCCACCCTTTTCAACTTGAGGATAAAGCCCCAATTAAACCACTTGCATTATGCAATTTATTGCAATACTAAGAGCATTAATTGCATAATGCAAGCAAACTCATTGATAGAAGCATTCCGCACCATGGTTAGCAAGAACTCACACCAAGAAAGGTCCCAATGCCCTATAGCCTTCGCTCTAGATATTATCGGAGACCATTGGTCGCTGCTGATTATTCGCGACCTGTTATTTCAAGGAAAACACGAATACAAGGAACTGCTTGAGTCCGATGAGGGAATCTCAAGCAATATACTGTCGGATAGGCTCAAGAAGCTTCAAGCCTGCCAACTACTGGATGTCATTCCCCACCCCGATAGTAATAAACGTAAGCTCTACTACTTAACCAGCGCTGGCAAAGACCTCATCGATGTCATTATCGATCTGGGCCGCTGGACCAGTGCTCATCTACCACAGGAGGTTTGCGTTGACCCCAATATTCAGCGCAAATTGGACTTAGGCCGCAAGGACTTTAGGGAGCGAATGCTCAACGAGCTTGCCGATTGGGAAAAACAATATCTAGGCCGAGTGCTACCCACCAAGCTTTCCAAGACTTAGCGTTTACGCAATTTATCCCGGTTTTTGTGCAACAAGGAAATAATATCGCGCCAGCTGACTATGCCCAGAATACGCCTTTCATGGTCGACAATTGGGATGCACGACACCGAATGTTCTTCAAAGACTGCAATAGCATCAAATACATCATGATGCTCCTCAAGCGTAATCGGCTGCCTCGTCATAATTTGATGAGCGCGCTTATTGAGAGTGGCATGATCACGCCGAGTCTCAAAATCACTGTCAATAAAGGGGCTAAGTGCTTGCAATAGGTCACGATCGGAAATAACGCCGTATAAGACACCCCGTGACTCTACAAGTAGATGATGAAATGCGGCATTATCAAAAATCTCTTTTATCGTGGCCAAGTCGGTATCCATAGAGACTGTAGCAACGGGTTTGCTCATTATTTTAGATAGAATCATACTGAGCCTCCTATTTGTTTTGCACTTACTTGTAACTATCGACCGTTTTCTTGGTCTCCTTGCTATCGCTTGTTCATTCTAAACCCATATAGACATGGAGCCTGACACTATGAAGACCTTTCACCTATTAAGCAAAACATTCACTTTAGTGGCCTTCTTGGCTCTGTACAGCAACTCCTTTGCCCAAGAGTTTGTCTGGGCCCCCGACTTCCCCGTAGGCGCCGAGTTGCCAGCAGTTACCGCCCCTGATCAACACGGCAATATGCAAACTCTTGAGGAGCTACAGGGCGACAAGGGTATGGTGCTGCTCATCAGCCGCTCCTACGAGTGGTGTCCTTATTGTATTCGCCAGCTAGGTCAATTAATCGATGTGGCACCGCAGCTCAAGAGTATGGGCATCAACGTCGCTACGCTGACCTACGACCCTGTTAGCATTCTGACGGAATCGGCTCTCGATCATGAAGCGAGCTTCCCCATGCTATCGGACGCCCCCAACTACGATAATGTCAAAGCTCTGGGCATTCTCAATGCGCAGTACTCCCCTGGCGAAAGACCCTATGGCATTGCCTACCCCGGAATCTTTTTGCTTGACGCTAACGGCGTGATCAAAGCCAAGTTTGCTGAAGAAGATTATCGGGAAAGACCCGAATTTGCCTTAGTACTTGAAGCTGCTGAACAGCTATAAAACTAAGGTTTGTCGTTTAGCTGCCAGTCATAATTCAGATTCGCCCGCACCTTCACGGTGTCGGGCAAGTCTTGGTACTGGGCGATGAACTTGGCAACCCCTCCTAGCGATTCAAAGTCTTCCTCGAACCACGAGAATATCTTAGAGACTCGAGCGGTCTCCCCTTCCAGCCGCAGGCCTTTTTGCTCATTGGCTAGGAAGGCACGGGCCTGATCATTAAGCTGCACATCGAGCTCATTGGCTCGATAAGCCTCTGCTCTGATATCGGGGCAACTCAGGGATGCACACACTATCGCAAAATGAATTCTTGGTTCACCCATATTACGTAAAATATCATGTTCGATCTGATCCAAAGTGACAGGCTCGCCCCCCAGGCTCCCCACCGTGGTTTCCCACACAGGACTCCACCACGAACCTAAATCTCGAATACTCTCTACAGGATAATTTTGCACAATTAAATTAATGGTAAAAATATTATAAGCATTGATATAGAATGCGAGTCGCTCAGAGGAGTTGGCAAGTTTGTCCAGCGGATAGGATTCCAGCTGACGAATGATAGCTTGCAGCTTACCGGACTGCCTTAAAGCGGCATAATCTACGCCATTGAAGTCGATGTCTCTTGCCCGCGCTGGCGCAACGGATTGTTGCAAGAGCTCATCGTAAGAGTACCAATCAGGCTCAATGGCGGCGACGCTTAAGGAGCACAAAGCTATGGAGCAAGTCAGAGCTGCGCGCATGAATCCAATTGTGTTTTTCCCGTTGCGAATCATGTTTTCTCCTTCGCCTAGCAAACTTTAACTCTATTAATAGGACCGATGATCGGGCACTCATGTTACAAGCAGATGAGCAAGACGCTGAATTAACTGCTCTTCGAAACGGGGACCAGCAAGCCTTCGCAAGGCTAGTGAAGCAATACCACTCGCAGATGGTGGTAGTGGCACGCGCTATCGCAGGTGACACCTGGGCCGAAGAGGTGACACAAGAGGCTTGGGTATCTATACACAGGGCATTGCCAAAATTTGAAGGGCGCTCCACGCTAAAAACCTGGCTATTTACCATCGTAAAAAACCAAGCTAAAACTAGGCGCAGCAAAGAGTCTCGCCTAGTGTCCTTGGACGCCGCACCCTTAGGAGATAGTAGCGACAGCTTCGCCAAAGATATCAACGACAAATTCCGTGGCGATGGTCATTGGAAAGAAGCGCCTCCCCATTGGCATACGGAATCACCAGCGGCGTTACTTGAAGAGGAGCAGCTTCAACGCTGCATTCACCATACCGTCGAGCAGCTAAGCCCAGAACAAAGAGCCGTTTTTACCTTGAGAGACATTCAGCAATTGTCTTTGGAACAAATTTGTAACATTTTGGAAATAAGCAACTCTAATGTAAGAGTGCTATTACATAGAGCGCGTCTTAAACTCATGCAAGTGATTGACCATTATCAGGAGACGGGAACATGTTAAGTTGTCGTGATCTTAGTCATCACGCGGGTGACTACGTCGAGAAGCAGTTGACGTTCAAACAGCGACTAGGCTACGGCTTGCATTTATTGCTATGCGGCCACTGTCGTCAATTTCTGCGCCATTTCCGCTCAACCTTAGCCTATACCAAGGCTTTGCAAAGCAGCCAACAGATCAGCGATGCCGAAGCCGCCGATATTACGCAGAAGGTCTTAGAACAGGCCAAAAAATAAACTGTCTTAGCGCACATAAAAAAACGCCGCCTAACAATGCCTGTTGGGCGGCGTTTTTGTCTGGCACTTACTTAAGAGCCTAGGCGATAGCGCAATTTGATCACCAGTGTATCCACTACCGGCTCAGACCACGCTTCCTGCAACAGGCCGCCGTAATCATCGAACATCGTGCCCGGCACATTACCGCCTCGAGTATAAACCACGAAGAGGTCTGATAGCGGAGCAATCTCCCAACGGTAACGAGCCTGGAAGCTTAAACGACTAATCACAAAGCTATCGGAGGTCGCTGTAGGCTTGGCAATTTCATTCAGGTAGTCGAGCTCATTTGGGTTAACTTCCCAGAATCGATCCTCATAGGCCTTCAAGCCAGTCCACTGCATGCTAAAACGCAACTGCTGCTTAGCCGAGATAAAGTAATCCATTGTGACTTTTGGAGACCACTGAGTCGCCTCATAACTGGTATAGCGTCCATTACCGCGGTAGACCAGCAGCCCTTCTCTGTCGGTATAGTCCAAGTCAACCTTCAAAGAGAAAGAATCAATAGGTCGATAGCTTACCCCTGCAGAGTAGCCCATTTGCTTCTCGCCTTGATCTTCCTGACCGGGGTTTATCCCGATGTCGTAGCTCAGCACGCGGCCAGGGTCGCTGCTCCAACTGAACGATCCAGCCCAGCGCTCTGGAATACGGAACTCACCGCTTCCACGTCCCAAGCGATCATCGATACGCGGATTAAAGTAACGAATGCTGGTGCGCAGCTGAGAATTATCCAAGAAGGTATAGTTGCGGTTCATAAACAAACCAAGTCGCACCGGCTGCCCCGAGGTATTCCACTGATTAATAATCTGGTAGCTGGTACTTAGGGAACGCAAGCCTTCTACATCCGACTGGTTAACTGAGTAGTTATAGTCAAATTGAACAAGGTCGTTTCTAGTGAGAAAGCCCATATCATTGATATCGAGCTCATCATCCAGATAAGTGGCAGCAACGCGATGCTGAACACCGCGCTCAGGCTGATACACAACATCAGCAAAGCCGCCTGAACCTGAGGCATTTCCCGTATCGCTATGTAATAACTGAGCATCGGCAACCCACTTGGCATCGGCTGAGAAGTAGTGGAAATCAAAGCCATTTACCGTGGCATCGACATCAGGGTGCGAAATATTAGTTCCCATCCAGCCGAAGGCACGACGACCGCCACCAGTGGTGTCCTCATACAGTAAGCGACCAACGGTAAAGTCTCTACCCTCTGCCTCTAGTTTTACTCTCGAACCATTGCCGAGAGTGGCGCGTATTTCAGAGTCGTCCTCCGAAGCGAGCAGGGTGCCATAACGCCAGTTTCCGTTCTGACCGGTAAACTTAACGGCGCCAATCAAGTCAGAGGGCTGGCTCAAATCCGTCGGCACTACAGTGGCCCCAGTTGGCACATCGTATAATGCGGCACCACCGATACGGCGAGTATTCAAGATCGTTGTCGGGCCACCCGGTCCGCGAGCCCCTTGAGTTCGAGGAGTCGTATTAAAAATGTCTTGCCCCTCTAAGAAGAACGAACGTTTCTCAGAAAAGAATGTCTCAAAGGCACTCAGATTTATCACCACATCATCGGATTCAACATTACCGAAGTCTGGGTTCAAGCTGGCCGATAATTGAGTATTGGACGAAGGGCGCCAGAACACTTCGGCGCCGGCACGCATTTCAGTTTCTTCACGCACGCCATCATAGGAAGCAGACACATAAGGGTAGTAAGTAATCTGTGTACGGGGCTCAATATCTTGTAGCTCGTACTTCTGGAATGCCGAAAGAAACTCATTCACGGTACTTGGCAGGGCTGGAAAAGACCATGTCTCGCCTATACCCCCTAGTTGTCTCTCAGTATAGATACCAATAGTGCGATTATCGCTGGCCGCCTGGGGCAGCGCAACCATTGACCAAGGAATATACATTTCTGCAATCCAGCCATCTTCAACCTCACTGGTATGAGCGTTCCAAGATCCGTCCCACTGCATATTAAACTGGCGCTCTGGCAAAATGGTGCCATCGGTCATAGAGCCACCCAAGTTGATGCGCATCATATAACCATAGAGACCTTCACCTGATGGGTCTATCGAGAAGACAAAACCGTCTCGCTCTAAGCGTGTATCGCGAGAGGTCATTCGCGCCACGATGGTTTCAGGATCCTGAAAATTCTTAACCCCTACATACATGCCACGCTCTGTATAAAATATTCGGACATGGGTCTCTAAAGGAGCTTCAACGAGAGTATCCGGTGTGATGACTCTCATGCCATCTACTACTGGTATAGAATCCCAGATCGCCTCATCCAAGCGGCCGTCCAGGCGAATTCGCGCATCGCTTTCATCCACTTTGCTTAACTGAGGCACGACTTCCTGTCCGCTCGCAACTGATGATACTCCCAGCAAACTTGCCGCAAGAAATAGAGCGCTGCAGGTTCTGCTTAGCAGCGGATGAGAAGTCATCTTAATCATTGAAAATTCTCTCTGGTTTCAATTAATTTAAAGCTAGATACACACCGACAATGCCAGCCCAAGACTTAGGGCAGTCTAGCGAGGAGCGGAATATACCTTATTCCACAAGCAATATCTTTAGTAGATACAAATAGTTACATTCGAAAACACACGGCAGAAATGAATGCTCACGGCACTAATCCGATAAATCCAAGACCGTCAATAAGGCGTATAACTTTCTATATAATCGTCCAATGTGAAGGAGCCTTTATCATCAGCACAGTCAACATCATATGGTTCCGGCAGGATTTACGCCTACATGACAACCCCGCATTAGTGGCAGCGTTGCAAACAGGCTGCATTCTTCCGGTCTATATTCTCGATGATGAAAACGCCGAACAATGGGCAATGGGCGGAGCCAGTCGCGTTTTCTTGCACGAATCACTGCATAGACTCAACGAGAGCTTAGAGCAAAAGCTGCTAGTACTTAAAGGCGACGCCAGCAAACTACTCCCCAAACTGATTCGCGAGACCCAAGCCGCCAGAATCTATTGGAACCGCTGCTACGAGCCTTGGCGTATTGCCCGAGATAAAAAAATAAAGAGCGAGCTCAAGGAAGCAGGCATAGAAGTAGAGACCTTCAATGGCTCCCTGCTTTGGGAGCCTTGGAGCGTATGCAAACAAGACGGCAGTCCCTATCAAGTGTTTACCCCTTACTACCGCAAGGGCTGCCTTCAGGCAGAGCCCCCGAGACTGCCGCTAGCCAAGCCCGACTTAATACTCGCCTCAACAAGCAGCCACAAACAGTTCCAAGGCGCAGATGCGATAGACGCGCTTGAGCTATTACCCAGTATCAACTGGCACAGTGAAATTCGATCTACGTGGAAGATGGGGGAAGCGGCTGCCAGTGAGCGTCTCGATGAATTCCTCCAGCAAGGGCTGGAAGACTATAAAGAGGGCCGCAATTTTCCCGCACGACAGAATGTCTCAAGGCTTTCTCCGCACTTACACTTTGGTGAGATATCCCCCAATACAGTGTGGCACCGAGCAAAAACCATGCTCTCCGAGGCATCGGTTGAAAGCGACTTGGACTGCTTCCTATCGGAGATCGCTTGGCGTGAGTTCTCCTACTATTTGCTCTACCACAAACCACAGCTTCCCCACGAGCCTATCCAAGCAAAGTTTCAGTACTTTCCGTGGGAACAGTCACCGGCTTTACTAAAGGCATGGCAACAAGGGAAAACCGGGTATCCCTTAGTCGACGCAGGCATGAGAGAGCTGTGGCGCACCGGCTATATGCATAACCGTGTTCGTATGGTGGTTGGCTCGTTTCTAGTAAAAAACCTACTGATTCACTGGAGAGAAGGAGAACAATGGTTTTGGGACTGTCTGATAGACGCAGACCTGGCGAGCAATAGCGCGAGCTGGCAGTGGATTGCTGGCTGTGGCGCCGATGCGGCGCCCTACTTTCGAGTATTTAACCCCGTCACCCAAAGCAAAAAGTTTGACGCCGACGGCGAGTATATTAAACGCTTTGTGCCTGAACTTAAGCAGCTGCCCGCAAAATATCTGCATGCGCCCAGCGAGGCACCTGCGCATATTCTGCAAGAAGCGGGAATAGTTTTGGGCAAGGATTACCCTATGCCCATCGTCGATTTAAAGCCTAGCCGCGAGCGAGCCCTAGCCGCGTTTAAATCTCTCAGTGCAGACTCCCTGTTGCAGGGTTAGAGCTTGTCGAGTCCGCGCTCTGCTAGCTCCACAGCGCGAAAGATTGCTCTGGCCTTGTTAATTGTCTCTTCCCATTCCAACTGTGGAACGGAGTCTGCGACAACTCCGGCACCGGCTTGCACATAGAGTCGCTCGTCCTTGATCAGCGCTGTACGAATGGCAATAGCCATGTCCATATTTCCATTCCAAGCTAGGTAGCCCATGGCACCGCCATAGACACCGCGTTTAACCGGTTCTAGCTCGTCAATAATTTCCATAGCCCGAACCTTCGGCGCGCCGCTCAAGGTTCCAACGGGCAAGGTCGCCTTCAGCACATCTAAAGCGCTTCTATCGCCACTCATCGTACTTTCGACTATGGAGGCAATATGCATGACATGCGAGTAACGCTCCACGAACATCTTTTTAGGAACCGTCACGGAGCCGGTTTCTGAGACCCTACCGGAGTCGTTCCTACTAAGGTCAATAAGCATCAGATGCTCGGCGATCTCTTTGCTATCTGCCAACAACTCTCTCTCAAGCGCCAGGTCTTCCTCTTCAGTCGCTCCGCGCTTTCGCGTACCTGCCAAGGGCCTAACCGTGATCTTTCTATCTTCTACTCGCGCCAATATTTCCGGCGATGCGCTAACAATATGATGATCGCCCATATTAAAGAACACCATATAGGGCGACGGGTTTAAGTAACGCAATGCGCGGTATACTGTCATGGGGTCGCCAGCAAATGGCACCGACATGCGCTGCGCCAAGACCACCTGCATGGTATCGCCCGCAAGAATATAGTCTTTTATCTTATCGACAGCGGCTTCAAATTCTTTTTGCTTAAACCGCGAAACGAAGTCGGCCTCGCTAATTTGCTTTGGCTCTCCCGCGGCAGGAAGGCTTATGGGTTTCGATAATGACTGTTCAATTTCATCCAAGCGAAGCTGCGCTTTTTCATAGCTATTTTCCAAGGACGGATCTGCATTGACGACGATAGACAATGTGCCGCGCAAATTGTCAAATACTACAACCTCCTCGGAGACCATCAGCAAAATATCGGGAGTTCCAATATCATCCTCACCAGGGGCGGCACCCAAACTAGGCTCTACGTAACGAACCGTGTCGTAGCCAAAATAGCCCACTAAGCCACCACAAAAACGCTGTTCGGTTTCTAGCGGTGCAACGCGATAGCGCTGCTTAAACTCATCGACAAACACAAACGGGTCGTCGCTCTCAACTTGCTCGACAATTTTACCGTCGGTTTCAACCGTAATGGTGCTGCCACATACTCTCAACACCGTGCGACAAGGCAAACCTATGATGGAGTAACGCCCCCATTTTTCACCGCCTTGTACCGACTCGAAGAAATAGGTGTGCAGACCTCTGCCGAGTTTCAAGTATGTGCTTAATGGCGTTTCGAGATCGGCCAATACCTGTCGCACCATGGGAATGCGATTGTATTGCGAAGCTGCCTGTGCGAACTGTTGTGAATTCATGTGTAATATCTATTCGTTAAAATCTATTAATGATTTGTAGGGGCATGGCCTAGCTCAGTGCGCATTTTGGCAATGGTGTCGGAGTAGCTGTCGCTATTAAATATGGCAGAGCCGGCCACAAACATATCCGCCCCCGCTTCTGCTATTTCCGCGATATTCTGCACACCAACACCGCCATCGACCTCCAAGCGTATTGGGTAGCCACTCTCATCAATCAATTTGCGCACTTGTGCCAGCTTCTTCAGCGTCGCAGGAATAAATTTCTGCCCACCAAAACCAGGGTTGACCGACATCAATAGAATCACGTCGACCTTGTCCATCAAGTACTGAAGACAATCTAAGCTAGTCGCCGGATTAAACACCAGACCAGCTTTGCAGCCTTGATCGCGAATCAACTGCAATGAGCGATCCACGTGATTAGACGCCTCTGGATGAAAGGTAATAATACTGGCACCAGCCTTAGCAAAATCCACTATCAGCTGATCGACCGGAGACACCATCAAATGTACATCGATTGGTGCTTTAATGCCGTAGTCGCGCAATGCCTTACAGACCATCGGCCCGATAGTCAGGTTTGGCACATAATGATTATCCATTACATCGAAATGCACCACATCAGCCCCCGCCTCTAATACAGCGTCTACTTCTTCTCCAAGACGGGCGAAATCTGCAGATAAAATGGATGGGGCGATGAGGTATTTCATAATCATTTAAACCTTTACTAGTGCGAAGTTGGCGATATTTTACAGGGATTATCACGAAGTGCATGAGTTTTGTTAGTTTGGCCTGGTATCGGCGCCCAGCATTGCATCTAACTGCGCCAGCCTCTCGGGCGTGCCTATATCCCACCACTGGCCCGCAAAGAGTTCACCCGTTACGGCACTGGCCTGCATAGCCTCACGCAGCAAAGGCGCTAAAGGCCTAGGGCCTGCGGGCAAACTCGCAAACAGTTTAGGGCTCAGCAAACTAATACCACTGAAGGTGTAGCGCCCGTCCTGGACCTCTTCACTTGCCGATAAGCGGCCATCGGATAGCAGTTGAAAATCCCCCCTTTCGTTATGGGGAGGGTTATCGACCATCACCAGGTGCGCAAGGCTCTCTCCGAGTTCCAAAGCCTGCAGAGAGTCGAAGCAGTAGTCGCTCCAAATATCGCCATTGACCACTATAAAGGGGTTGTCGCCCAATAAAGGAAGCGCCTTGATAATGCCACCGGCGGTTTCCAGACGAAGTTCTTCGTCCGAATAATGAATAGTCACTCCATAGCGCTGACCATCACCCAGGGCACGACGAATCGCATCGCCCAAATAAAATAGATTAATCACTATTTCCGTAATACCACTGCGGGCCAAGGCCATGATGTGATATTCGATTAGGCTGTAGCGACCGGCTTTCAGCAACGGCTTGGGAAGCGTGTCCGTTAAGGGGCGCATTCGCGTGCCAAGCCCGGCAGCGAGTATCATTGCCTTCATGGCCTATATTCCTCCAAGCCCGCCAACTTCTCATTCGCCATGGGGAGTAACTTTTCCTCGAACCACGTCAGGAAAGGCAACATAGCCTGATGCTCATGCGCGACCGAACGCACATAGTCAATCACCAGCGGAATATCATGCATATAGCGAATCTTACCGTCGCGCAGATACAAGCGAGCGAAAATTCCAATGACCTTTAGGTGTCTTTGCAAACCGACGAGATCGAAGTCGCGTAGAAACTGTTGCGCACTTATAGACTCACGCACAATACCCTTGTCTTTCGCCCCTGCCAAATACTCCAATGCCCACTGCTGCACCTTAGCCTTGGGCCAAACCACATAGCAATCACGCAACAAAGACACCAGATCGTAAGTGTAAGGGCCGCTCACAGCGTCTTGAAAATCGATTACTCCAGGTGCCCCTGACAGCTCATTATTCAGCACCATCAAGTTGCGCGAGTGATAGTCCCTATGGACGCACACTTGCGTCTGAGCCAATGCGCTGTCTTGCAAGAACTGCCAGGTACTATCCAGTAGTGCCCGTTCGGCGCTCCCTAGCTCCAGCCCCAAAAAACGCCCGCAGAACCATTCACTAAACAATTCCAGCTCTTTACGAATATGCCCCTCATCGAAAGGAGGAAGCCCTTCGACACTGGCATTGGCCTGTAATTGCAACAGTGGCTGAATGGCCGCCCGGTACATCTTGGTGGCGACGTCGACATTCTTAAGCAAGGGTAAGTAGAGCTGATCGCCTAGGTCCTCTAGCACCATATAGCCATTGTCAAAGTCCGTCGCCAAAACTGCAGGGGTATGCAGGCCCGCCTCACGCAGGCGTTTTGCCACACTCACAAACTGCCTAGAGTTCTCGTGTTGCGGTGGCGCATCGACCAGAATTAGACTGGAAACCTCGATGACATCGCCCTCATTCTGCCCACCTAGGCGGCAGGGAGTCTCCAAGCGCAAACGAAAATAACGCCTAAAGCTAGCATCGCCAGAAACTACCGAGACTTTGCCCTTAATATCATCATTATTCATGCGCTGAGCCAGCCACTGCCGAGCCCACTTGGACAGTTCGTCTCTTCTTATATCCATCGCTTACCTGAGGAGTGTTTCTATCTATTACTTAATGAATTATTATGCCCGCTGACCAAACGACCGCTACAGGCTTATTAGTACCCTAAAGAGTACTCGGTTTAAACCAAGCCCGGCAGTCGACAAACCCGCCCTATTCTATTGGATTGCCTGCAACAATGCAGTTTAGAAAACGCCTTTTGTGTACGAATATCTCGGTAGCCTTAACGACAGGGCTGCTTATTGCTCACTCCACTAGCTCGGCGCTGGCCCAAGAAGCCATCCGCGATGCGGGACAGTGGTCCTGTATAGCGGGGCCCGACGGCGGCTGGCTGTGTCAAGAGAACCCCGAACAAGCACTGGGCAATAGCACCGTGCCAACAGTCACCGCGGCCAATGCCTCGCGCAGGCAACAGGGTGGCCGCTCAACTGGCGGCGTCCCCATGTCTCGCAACGACTGGCTAGACGCGCAGCAAATGACCCCTGAGCAAAGAGCGAGCCTAGAGCCTAACTGCTGCGGCGCCTTTATCGAACCAGAAAGACGCGGTATCGATGGTGAGCTAATAGACCCGCAAGCGGACACGGCCAATGCGCCCACCTTATTCGAGGCCCCAGGCGATGTTGATCAGAGCAGCGACAATATCATTCAAATTCAAGGACAGGTGAACATCCAGCAAGGTAGCCGGACGGTTTCCAATAGCAGTAATACAGAAATTGATCAAAACGCCGAAAGAATCACTCTCAGCGGTGATATCGAATTCAGAGAGCCCGGCGTTCTGCTTACCGGCACTAGTGCAGTGCTGGACCAAAGCACTAGCAGCAACCAGATAGAACAAGCCAACTATGTGCTCCATGATTACGGCATTCACGGCTCAGCGACTACTCTCGTCTATGACAGTGAGGGCGAAGTCTTGGCGATCGAAAACGGCGAGTTCAGCCGCTGCGAGCCAGGCGAGGAGTTCTGGAAACTCAAAGCCCAGTCGATGGTCTTAGATACCATTAATGGAATCGGCACCGCCACAGCGGTATCCCTGCGCATAAAAGATGTGCCGGTATTCTACTACCCGTATTCCATTCGCTTCCCATTGAGCGACCAGCGTAGCTCGGGCTTCTTGGCTCCCAGCATTGGCTCTACTAGCGATGGCGGCTTAGACATTGAAGTGCCTTATTACTTCAACCTAGCGCCCCACTACGATGCCACGCTTACGCCGCGGCTCATTTCTGATCGCGGCGTCATGGCTGCAGCGGAATTCCGCTACTTAGCAGAGTCGTCCATGAACACGCTCTCCTTGGCATTGCTCCCGGACGATAAGCTCTATGATGAGGCTACCGCTACCATCCCCGGCTCGGACTCCCCACCGGTAGACAAACGTTGGTTTGTCGGCCTTCAACACGAGGGCCAATATGGTGATCATTGGAGCACGAATATTAATTACGAAGCGGTCAGCGATGATGACTACTTCCACGACCTAGGCAGCACTGGCCTTAATGTGGCCAGCCGAACTCATCTGCAGCGCATGGGACAGGTCAGCTACCGCAATACCCATTGGTATGGCAGCACCAAGGTGCAACGCATCGATATTATCGATCCCTTTGTTTCCGCCATCGACTTTAATACCCCCTATGACCGCTTGCCCGAAGTCAGCATTGGCAACCGCTACTCGATAGGCGGCCTGCAATTGGGCATCGACGCCAACTATGTCAGCTTCGACCGTCAGCTGGACGAGAGCATTCTCACCACCACTGATATCGACAACGGCGCCTTGGTCACTGGGACAAGAACTCATGTGGAACCACAGATTAGCTACCCGATTCGCGGAGCTGCCGGTTTCTTCGTGCCCACGGCCAAATATAAGTACACGAGTTGGGACTTAGACGAACAAGCCCTTGGAACCGAGCAGACCCCTGATCGTGGCCTTGGCGTGTTTAGCTTAGACACTGGCCTCGTGTTTGAGCGCGGTATTAACTGGGGTGGCACTGGCTACACTCAAACATTAGAGCCGCGCCTGTTCTATTTGTTCAGCGAGCAAGAAGACCAGTCCTCGCTGCCTACCTTCGATACCGCCCAATTGAATTTCAGTTTCGGTCAATTGTTCCGCGAAGATCGCTTTAGTGGGCACGACCGTATTGGCGATGCTAATCAACTTAGCGTTGCCATTGGTAGCCGTATCTTCGATCTCAATGGTCAGGAGCGCGCCAGCCTAAATATCGGACAAATCTTCTATTTTGAAGACCGCATAGTCTCCTTGGACAGCATGCTACAGAACTGGATAACACTGCAGGCGCGCAATACGGATACTTCCGCGCTGGTGTCTGAATTTATGTATCAGTTCAATGACTCCTGGCGACTCACCACTGATGTGCAGTGGAACGATGACCGACAGGAACTTGATGAAGGCAGCTTTGCATTTCGCTATCAGGCCGATGCCAACCATATTTTCAACCTAGCTTACCGCTATCGTCGTCTAGTGGATCTGGCCGGGCCAATCCCAGCTGCGTTAGACCCGCGCATTAAACAAACCGATGTCTCCGCCATCTGGCCGCTTAGCGATAACTGGCGTCTATTGGCACGCTGGAACTATGACCACAGCAATAGTCGGAACCTAGATACCTTTGCAGGTGTCGAATATAGTAATTGCTGTACAACAATCCGCTTAGTCGCACGTGAGTGGATTGACGAAGACGAATACTTTCTTCTACAAGACGAAACAAATACCGGCATTTTCTTCCAGTTGACGCTAAATGGCTTTGGCAATCTTAGCGGCGGCGGAGTCAGCAGATTGCTCAGCGACGGCATTCTGGGTTTTAAGGAGTACGAAGCAAATGAATAATCTCAGAGTTACGCACAGGCCTTTCATGGTGCTCTGCGCACTCGCCCTAGTCTTTATTGGTGTCATAGCGAGCAATCCAGCGCTAGCTCAACGCCAAACTCTCGACAAAGTAGTCGCCATTGTGGACGAAGGCGTTGTCTTACAAAGCGAGCTCGATAGACGAATTGAGGAAATTAAGGCACAGGCCGCACAAACGGGGCAAGCCCTGCCTGCAGACGATGTCTTGCAGGATCAGATAGTCGAAACACTGGTCGTCGAAAGCCTGCAATTACAGATGGCAAATCGCATGGGCATTCAATATGACGATGACACCATCAATTCAGTGATGCGCAATGTCGCTCAGCAAAATAATATGAGCTTCGACCAGTATGTGTCGATCTTAAGCGACGCGGGCGAATACTTAGCCACGAGAGAACAGATTCGCAAAGAGCTATCCCTGCGCGATTTGCAAAGAGGTGTTGTAAACCGCCGCATCAATATTACTAATCAGGAAATCGATAACTTTTTAAACTCAGAAATGGGCCGCGAAGCATTAGCGCCCGAGTTCTTCGTCGAACAAACGCTTATTTCCGTTGGTGAGGAAGACCCGAGCGATCTGGTTGCCGCCAAGAAAGCCTTTGCTGAAGAAATGCTCGCCGCTATCAATGCCGGAACCGACTTCGCTCAAGCGAGAACAATTGCACAACGCGGAGCGAGCGAGAATCCGCCAACGGCTTTCCCTACCTCCGGCGGCGCTCTTGGCTGGCGTAAGACAGAAGACTTGCCGTCTTTATTTGTCGACCTTGTGCCACCCATGCAAGTAGGCGAGATCATCGGACCAGTGCGTAGCCCAAGTGGGTTTCATTTAATCAAATTAGTGAATAAGCGTGGCGGCGTTCAAGGGCTTGTAAACCAGACTAAAGCTCGCCACATACTCATTACACCCAATGAAATTCGCACCGAGGAGCAAGCAGAAGCGCTTGTGCAATCGCTCTATGAGCGCATTCAAAACGGTGAGGATTTCGCCGAGGTGGCCAGACAAAATTCTGACGATACTGCGTCCGTTGTAGCTGGCGGCGACCTCGGTTGGGCCAATGAAGGCGGCATGCCTCCAGAGTTTGAAGAGCAGATTGCAAAGCTAGACATTGGCGAAGTGAGCGAGCCCTTTCGCACCACCTTCGGATGGCATATTGCCGAAGTATTGGATCGCAGAGAAACCGATATGAGCCGCGAGTTCAGTCGCCGCCAAGCCGAGAACGCACTGCGCAACCGCAAGTTCGATGTAGAGCTGCAAAACTGGCTACTCGAGATTCGTGAACAAGCCTACGTTAATATTCTGCTTTAATGGCAACTATGATCAATCGCATCGCCATAACACCGGGTGAACCCTCAGGCATTGGCCCGGATTTATGCGCGATGCTCGCCCAGCATAACGATGGCGACTGCGAATACATTGCCATCGCCGACCCAGACCTACTGCTTGATCGTGCCAAGCTTCTTGGCCTTACGCTTACGATCAATATCTTCGACCCAGACGCTCCACGTAAAGAGATACCACCTGGCACTATTAGCGTTCTACCTATAGCCCTTCGCGCAGATGTCACCCCCGGAGTGCTGAACGTGAGTAACGCCGACTATGTCTTGGACACGCTGCGCAGTGCAGTGGCTTTGTGTCAGTCTGGCGCCGTCGATGCCATGGTCACCGGGCCAGTACACAAAGGCATTATCAATGAGGCCGGCTACTCTTTTAGCGGTCATACCGAGTTTCTGGCCGATCTGTGCGACACCAAACTTACCGTTATGATGTTGGCTACCGAAGGATTACGAGTGGCACTGGCAACTACCCATCTACCGTTATCTCAAGTGAGCGGCGCTATCACCAAAGAGTTACTGAGAGACATCCTGCACATACTGCATCGAGACCTGCGCCAGCAGTTTGGCATTGCCCAGCCTCGCATCTATGTGTGTGGCCTCAACCCCCACGCAGGCGAAGGCGGGCATCTGGGGCACGAAGAAATCGATACCATCGAACCGGTATTAGAGCAGATGCGAGCTGAAGGAATGGATCTAATCGGAC